>NZ_SRLD01000100.1 GCF_004745955.1 Hymenobacter elongatus
CTGCGTGTCGAGCAGCAAGTGCAGGGCCATCGTCGTCAGGGCCACGTGGTGCTGCCAGGCAGGCCAGGAGCGCGTTTGGTTCTGGTGCAGGCCCAGTTGCTGCTTGGCTTCCTGAAATACGCGTTCAATCCAGTAGCGCTGCATCTGCCGGTACAGGGCCTGCGCCACGTTCAGCGCCGCGCCCCCTGGCGGGCTGTAGCAGAGGCTGTACTTGACCTGCCTGCCGTCCAGTTCGCGGGAAACGAGTAAGTGCAACGCCTGTGCCACCTGCTCCCCGTTCTCCCAGCGCCAGACCGGCAGCAGCACGGCCTCGCGCACCAGCGGCCCTTTTTGCCCTGGCCGGTAAGCTACGCGCTGCCAGGCAGCAGCAGGCAGCTGGGCTGCCACCTGGGGCAGGGCCTAGGCCGTGCCCAGAGGCTGCACCCGGCGGGGCGGGCGGCCTCGACCCGACCAGGCGGGGGCCACCGCCGGGGTCGGGTCGGCCAGGTACACCTGCAGTCCCGGCCCCACGTCGAGCACATAGGCCTGCCCGCGCTGCTGCAAGGCCTGGCGCAGGGCCGGCGAGTTACCGTAGGCCGCGTCGCCCCCCCACCCAATCGGCCCGCACCAGGCCCTGACCCAGCAGGTGGTCGACGAGCGCCGCCGCCACCTCGGGCTTGCTGCGGTAGGACCGCGCCGCCACGGGCACCCGCGCCTGGGCGCAACGGGCCGCATCACTACTCCAGGCCTGGGGCAGGTAGAGTTGCCCGCCCACTAGGCCCGCCGAGTTGCCTCGACTCAACACGGCAACCACGCCCACCTGCCCATTACTGATTTTACCCACTTGCCCGATGTACTGGCGGCCCACCCCCACGCTCTTGCTGCCCCTTGCTGCCCGCCTTCTCCCAGCCGCATTCATCCAGCAGCAGGCCTTGTTCGCCCGTCACCTCGCCCAGCGTGGCCTGCACCCGGCGGGCTACCTCGTCCATCACAGCCTGCCCATCCCAGCTCGATTCGCTGATAAAATGGTGCAGCGCATCGTAATTCGAATCGGGCAGGCGCTCGTTCATGCGCTCCAGGGTGCTGCGGCAGGCGTGAAATAACCCCTTGATGTACTGCTGACAATGCGCCCGTTGTCCGTGTAGGCGCGGGCGAAAGCAGGTGGCGTAACTGGCCACGTAGGCCTCCACTTTTTTTCAGTAATCGGCAAGTCCATTCCCTGAATTTATGCCCTTGCTCCCTACCGCACAACCTGCCAAAGTAGAG
>NZ_SRLD01000101.1 GCF_004745955.1 Hymenobacter elongatus
TGACCTCCTCCCAAGAAACTGGTCCACGCTAAAGTAGAGAAATCAGGCCCTTGTTGTATCTTAAACCAAGAGACATGCGCCATGAAAAAGACGAAGTTTACCGAGGCCCAGATCGTGTTTGCCCTGCGCCAGGCCGACACGGGCGTAGCCGTCGCGGAGGTCTGCCGGAAGATGGGCATCAGCGAGGCCACCTACTACAACTGGAAGAAGAAATACGGTGGGCTAGGCGTGCCGGAGCTGCGCCGGTTGAAGCAGCTGGAAGAGGAGAATCTGCACCTCAAACAGTTGGTGGCCGACCTGAGCCTGGACAAGCAAATGCTGCAGGACGTGCTCAAAAAAAAGTTCTGAAGCCCGTGCAGCGTCGCCACGCGGCTCACCACCTGATCGACGCCTACCGCATCTCGACCCGCCGGGCCTGCCAGGTCGTGTTGCTGCAGCGCTCGAGCTGGTACTACCGGCCGCACGGGCGGGATGACACGGTGTTGCGCCGCCGGTTGCGGGAACTGGCCCAGATCCGGGTGCGCTACGGCTGTCAGCGCCTGTTTACACTGCTACGCCGGGAGGGCTGGCCCGACAATCACAAGCGCATTCATCGCCTCTACTGCCTGGAAGGGCTGCATTTACGCAGCAAACGTCCCAAGCGTAGCCGGGCCGCGGCGCACCGCCTGGAGCGGGTCGAACTGCAGCGGCCGCACCAGAGCTGGAGCATGGATTTCGTGGCCGATCAGCTCTTCGACGGCCGGAAAATCCGGGCCTTAACAATAGTCGACAATTTTAGTCGTCAGTGCCTGGCCATTCACGTGGGGCAGTCGCTGAAAGGAGACGATGTAGTGGCCGTGATGAGCCGTCTGCACCAAACGCTGGGCGTCGTGCCGGAGCGCATTCAGGTCGACAACGGCAGCGAGTTTATCAGCAAAGCGCTAGACAAATGGGCGTATGAGCAGCAGGTCACGCTGGACTTCTCGCGCCCGGGAAAACCCACTGATAACCCGTACATTGAGTCGTTCAACGGCAGCTTCCGGGATGAGTGTCTGAACGTACACTGGTTCTTGTCGCTGACGGATGCACAGGAGAAAATCGAGCAGTGGCGGCAGGAGTACAATGGTTTCCGACCCCACAGCTCGCTGCAGAATTTAACGCCCGATCAGGTCATGGCAGCCGCCAGTACTGTCGAGCTTCAAACCGCCTGATTCTCTACTTCAGGCCGGTCCAGCAATTGGGAGGAGGTCA
>NZ_SRLD01000102.1 GCF_004745955.1 Hymenobacter elongatus
AGCGGCGGAAGAAAAACCGCTGCCTATCTTGTCTGCCTGTAAAGTCCAATCCGGATTACCAACCCGGCCTGTAAAGCGCAGGCCGGATTACTCCCTCCACCTGTATAGCTATAGCCGGACGAGACATAAATGTCAGGCTCACGCTAAAACGCCGGGCCACTTCCGCTTTGCAAGCGCCGGGCTCTTGGCAAGCCGACGCCACGCGGGTGCGTAAATCGAGCGAGTAGGGAGTCATCTTCCGCTATACGAGAAGACGGCATCTTAGGACGCACTGTTCACGAAACCGCCATAGGTTGTACGGACAATTAGTGAAGCCATAAGAGGGCAGAGACGAAGTGGACCATTCCCAGGAAGCTGCTGGCCGTTTTTTCGTAACGCGTGGCCAAGCGACGAAACTGCTTGAGGCGACTGAAAAAGCGCTCCACTTTGTTCCGGTCACGGTACAGGTTACGGTCAATGACGCGTTGGACCAAGCGGTTCTTTTTACGTGGAATCACGGCTTGTGCCCCGATGGCGGCCACGCTGGCCAGCACCGCATCCGTATCGTAGGCTTTGTCGGCCAATACATTGCCTGCCGTCTTGGCCACTGACAGCAGCTCGGCCACGCGCTGGCAGTCGGCTTGCTGGCCCGGGCCGAGCACCACGCGCAGCGGGTTGCCCAGCGCGTCGACGAGGGCGTGGATTTTGGTCGTCAGCCCGCCGCGACTGCGGCCAAGGGCCTCGTCGCCGACGCGGCTTTTTTTCGGCTGCCCGCCGCCTGCGCGTGGGCCCGGACCACGGTCGAATCAAGCATCACCCAGTCGAGGTCGGGTTCCTGCACGGCCTCAAACAAGCGTTGCCAAATCCCTTTTTGGGCCCAGCGCCGGCGGCGCTTGCGCAGCGTGTCATGCGTGCCAAAGCGGGGCGGCAGCGCACGCCAGGCGCACCCGTGGCGCGCTACCCAGAATACAGCGTTGAGAAAGAGTCGGTTATCGGCTCCTGTTCGGCCTACATCGCCCGCTTTGCCCGACAAATGCGGGGCCAAGGCAGCCCACGCACGGTCACTGATTTCATCCAGATTGCTCACGAACGCAAAGATAATTGTCCGTACAACCTAGTGCTTAGTCAGGAGAGTTTTTTGAACAAAAAGGCAGATTGGACGTTGCTTTTGGATGGGAAGACCACTCACACCATTTGTCCTGTCGTCGACTGACCGCCAGACTATTGAGGCTTTAACCCGC
>NZ_SRLD01000103.1 GCF_004745955.1 Hymenobacter elongatus
GATATCTTTGAAGGAGACCATTGCCCCCCTTGTGATGATGACCAAAGCGGACTACCTAGCCCTGGCTGAAACGCGTTTCGAGGCGCTCTGCGCCTTAGAGCGGCACGCCGACTTCTACACGTTTGAGAAAGAATTTGACCAGGTCTGGACCGGATTGGGCCGGCAGGTGCTGGAGCAGACGGTCGGGCCGGTGCCGGCCGACAAGCGAAAAAAAACGGCATCCGCAGCCGCTACGGCAAGATTGAAGTAGCCGTTAGCCACGCTTTCAGCCGGCCCGTGCTCGGCAGCCGCACCAGCCCCTACCTGCAAGAGAAGCTGGCCTTGCTCAGCACGTTGACCGTTTTTGGCCAGGTGCCCGAGTTGGTCGAGCAGGTGCTGGGCCTGCGCGTCAACCAGAGCCAGGTGTACCGGCAGTGCCAGCGTATCGCCGATGGGCTCGACGAGCAGCACCTGAGTACGCCCTCCCCCGCGCTGGCCGGGCAGCAAGCGCAGGCCCCGGGCCTGGTTTATGGGATGGTGGACGGCAGTATGCTTTTTACCGACCACGGCTGGCAGGAAACCAAACTCGGCCGCGTGTTCGCCGCGGACCTGCCCGCTGACCTGTCCGCTGATACATCTGCGGGGCCGCAAGCGTCGGAGTACGTGGCCCATCGGGGCTGCTATACGGGCTTCACGCCTCACTTTGAGCGCCTGTTGCCGCCCGACAGCCCGGTGCGAAAGGTCTTTATCACGGACGGGGCTGCCTGGATTGGTCAGTGGCTCTCTACGAGTTACCCCGACGCTACCCTCATCCTCGACTACTACCACGTGGTCGAGAAACTGGCCGCCGTGGCCCGCCAACTGCCGCAAGGCGACACTTGGCTAGCCCGGCAACAGCAGCACCTGCTTTGCGACGAGAGCGAACGGGTCGAAGCCCACGTGGCCGGGCTGCGGCAGCTACCCGCGGCGGACCGGCAGTGCCTGGGGAGCTACCTGCGGGCCAATCACTACCGCATGCGCTATGGCTCCTATCAGGCCGACGGCCTGCTCATCGGCAGCGGCCCGATTGAGGCCGCGCACCGCAGTGTGCTGCAAGTACGCATGAAACGCTCCGGCCAGCGCTGGGCCAACCACGGTTGCGACCATCTGCTACGGCTACGCGTAGCCTACAAAAGCCGAAAGTTCGACCTCGTCACCCAACTACTCAAAAGCAGCCAAGCGAAGATTTGAATTACACCC
>NZ_SRLD01000104.1 GCF_004745955.1 Hymenobacter elongatus
CTGACGGGCGTCACGGCCACGAAAACGACGATAGAAATTGCCTGTACCTTGACCGACACGCGGACGCACTGTCCTACTTGCGGGGTGGAGTGCACGGTGGTTAATGACCGTAGCACGCGCCGGTTACGGGATTTAAACATTTCGGAGCGAGCGGTTTACCTAGTGGTGAGCGTGCGGCAGTTTCGCTGCCCGACCTGTGGCAGTTGCCCGACCGAGCGTCTGCCGTTTGCCGATGCCAACAAAAGCTATACCCACCGGCAAGCCCGGTACGTGTTTGCCTGGTGCCGCAAACAAGCCTACAGCGAAGTGGGGGCCATCGTCGGCATGCACGCCAAAACGGTGGAGCGCCTGGTCTTACACCACTGTCAACAGGCCCAGCAACTGCCCCAGCGCTACGCCGGGCTGCGGCGCCTGGGCATTGACGAGCAAAGCCACCGCAAAGGCAAAAAGCACTTTATCTGCCTGCTCACCAACCTGGATACGGGCACGCTGGTCGATATTTTGCCGGACCGCAAGAAAGAAACCTTGGTTGCTTATTTCCAAGCGCTTGGTTTAGCTTTTTGCCAGCAGATAACCGCCGTTAGCTGCGACCTGTGGCAGCCGTATCTGGCCGTGGTGGCCACCTGTTTCCCGCAGGCCACGCTCGTGCTGGACCGGTTTCACGTGGTGAAATTGCTCAATCAGGGCCTGGATGCCTTCCGGCGACACTTGCGCAAAGAGGCCCCGGACGAAGCGGGCTACAAACAGCTCAAATGGCTTATTTTCAAGCAGTACCACCGCCTGACAGATGCGGAGCTCGACACCTTGCAGGCCGCCTTTGCGGTGAACGCCGAGGTGAAAACCGCCTATTTTCTGCGCGAAGAGTTTCACCATATTTTAGACCGGCCACAAGCGGTAGATTCCGCCATTAAGTTATTAGACAAGTGGATAGCCCGTATTCAGGTGCAAAAAGTCACCCACTTCGATTCCTTTATCCAAACCCTGCAACGCCACAAAGAACCGATTGCCAACTACGTGCTCGACAACGTGTCCAATGCTGTGACCGAGGTACTCAATAATCTAGTCCGAAGTATTCGTCGATGCGCCTTTGGCATGCCTGGTTTTCAGCATCTGCGGCTGCGGGTCATGGCCATTTCAGGGTGAACATTAAAATTGTCAGACAACCAGCCTGCT
>NZ_SRLD01000105.1 GCF_004745955.1 Hymenobacter elongatus
ATTAACCGCACTATGTAGCCGGGGCGCAGAGAGCGGCCAGCAGGCGTTCTAAAAAGGGTTCATCCCAGGCCAGGCGCTTGCGTTTATTCTTGATACTGCGCTTGGTCGGGTCCTGTTTGAGCAGGTTAAGGGCCATTTTGCGCACCAAGGCGAGATTCTGGGCCGCGTGGTGTTGGCGCAAGCGGTGGTCGTCCTCGCCAAAGGTGACGTCGAGGTGCCAATGCAGCGCGTTTTCGATGGCCCAGTGTCCACGCACGAAGCCATCGGCCTGTTCGGGCGTGAGGTGCGCCCGGCTGCTAAGGTAGTATCGATTGCTGCTAACCGGTTCTTTTCCATCTATAGGGCTCATTGTCTGCACCCGCACCAGCGTCGCCAGGCCCGGCCAACGCCCGTCTTCGTCGACCCAGCGCAAATCCGCTTGGGTCCAGACCTGGTAGCGCAGCGGGGTGCGGTCGGCCGCGTAGGCCCAGCGGGTAAAAGCGGCTGCCTCGGGCAAGGCGTCGGTGTGACGCTCGACCTCGGCCAGCAAGCCAGGCTGATTGGCTTTGAGGCCGAGCCAATAATCGCCGCCCTGCTCGATTATCTGTTCGGCAATGGCGGGCTGACAACTCAACGCATCCAGGCTCACCACGGCCCCGCGCAGGTCGAGCAAGGCCAGCAGCTCGGGGACGGCCCCGAGTTCCTGGCCTTTGCCGACGCCCGCTACCTGCCCCAGGCTCAGGCCATTGGCGCTGGCTACGGCGGAAACGACGTGTAAGGGTTTGGGGCCGGAGCCGCGCAACGTTTTGCCATCAATACAAATTTGGTCCGCCTGCTCGGGCGGTAAGATTTCCTGCATCCAAGCCATGAAGCAGGCATTGAACTGTGCCACGTCCAGCTTTTCAAAAACGCGCCGGTACGTATCGACGGCGGGTGGGCCGTAGGGCAGGGGCAGATAGCGGCGCAGAAGGGCCTCTTTTTGCTGACCAAAAAGCGTGATTTCTTCGAAATCATCGGCCCCACACAAGGTAGCTAACACACTGATGGCCAAAATATCAACCAGAAAATGGCGAAAGTTTTTGTTTTGGCGACGAAACTCGGGAATCTGGGCTAAATGCGTCTGTAAGGACATCGGCGAAACGAGGGAAAACCCGAATTTACCCCACCTGCCTCATAGTGCGGTTAATCTG
>NZ_SRLD01000106.1 GCF_004745955.1 Hymenobacter elongatus
CCTGATGGGGCCGTAGATGGTTGTAGTCGTACTGCCACAAGCGGCAGTGCTCGCGCACCTGCTGCAAGGTAGCAAAGAGGTAGCCGTTGAGCAGCTCGCGACGAAACGAGCCGTTGAAGCGTTCCACGTAGGCATTTTGGGTGGGGCTGGCCGGTTGAATCCAGTGCAGCACGATGCCTTGCTGGCCACACCAGTGCTGCAACACGTGGCTGATGAGTTCCGGGCCGTTGTCGACGCGCAGCCGGGCGGGCGGGCCGTGGCGCTCGACCAGTTGTGCGAGCAGGCGCACGACGCGGGCGGCGGGCAAGGAGAAATCCACCTCGATGCCGAGCACTTCGCGGTTCCAGTCCTCGACCACGTTCAGGGTGCGGAAGCGCCGCCCGTCGGTCAGGGCGTCGCTCATGAAGTCCATCGACCAGCACTGATTGGGTTGCTCGGGCACCGTCAGCGGCTGCTTGATGCGTTCGGGCAAGCGGCGCTTCTTGCGCCGCCGGTTCAGCTGCAGGTGGTGGGCCTGGTACAGGCGCCACAGCCGCTTATGATTCACCAACAGCCCGTCTTTGCGCAGCCGGTGGTGGTATTTCCAAAAGCCCCACCCGGCATGGCGCTTGACCACCGCCAGCAGCGCGGCTACCACCACCGCCTCGCTCGCCGAGCCGGTGTACTGCTCGCCCCGGCCGGGCGGCGTGACGTAGCTGGCCCGGGCCAGGCCCACCAGGGCGCAGGCCCGACGCTGACTCAGCCCACGGGCTACGGCTTGCTGGGCCACGGCCCGCCGCTCGGCCGGGGCCACTACTTTTTTCGCAGTACCTCCTTGACCACTTGATTTTCCAGGCTCAGATCGGCCACCAGTTGCTTGAGCCGGCGGTTCTCCTCTTCCAGGTGCTTGAGGCGCTGTAATTCGGTGACCTCCAAGCCGCCATATTTGCTTTTCCACTGGTAAAATGTTGGCTCGCTGATACCGTGCTCACGGCAAATTTGAGCCAAGATTTGGCCCTGGCCTTGCTGGCGCAGGATGCCAATGATTTGCGCTTCACTAAAGCGGCTCCTTTTCATGGGGCAGTAGGGAAAGGGTGAGAAAATATACCCCTTTCCTCTACTTCTCACTGGCCTACTTCGAGGGGAAGCCTACAC
>NZ_SRLD01000107.1 GCF_004745955.1 Hymenobacter elongatus
TGGTTGTAGTCGTACTGCCACAAGCGGCAGTGCTCACGCACCTGCTGCAAGGTAGCAAAGAGGTAGCCGTTGAGCAGCTCGCGACGAAACGAGCCGTTGAAGCGTTCCACGTAGGCATTTTGGGTGGGGATGGCCGGTTGAATCCAGTGCAGCACGATGCCTTGCTGGCCGCACCAGTCCTGCAACACGTGGCTGATGAGCTCCGGGCCGTTGTCGACGCGCAGCCGCTGTGGCGGGCCGTGGCGCTCGACCAGTTGCGTGAGCTGGCGCACCACCCGGGTGGCGGGCAGGGAGAAATCCACCTCGATGCCGAGCACTTCGCGGTTCCAGTCCTCGACCACGTTCAGCGTGCGGAAGCGCCGCCCGTCGGTCAGGGCGTCGCTCATGAAGTCCATCGACCAGCACTGATTGGCTTGCTCGGGCACGGTCAGCGGCTGCTTGATGCGTTCGGGCAAGCGGCGCTTCTTGCCCCGCCGGTGCAGCTGCAGGTGGTGGGCCTGGTACAGGCGCCACAGCCGCTTGTGATTCACCACCAGGCCATCTTTGCGCAGCCGGTAGTAGTACTTCCAAAAGCCCCACCCAGCATGGCGCTTGACCACGGCCAGCAACGCGGCCACCACCACCGCCTCGCTCGCCGAACGGCTATTTTGCTCGCCCCGGTCGGGCGGCGTGGCGTAGCTCTCGCGGGCCAGGCCCACCAGGGCACAGGCCCGGCGCCGGCTCAGCCCCCGCGCCACGGCGTGCTGGGCCACGGCCCGCCGCTCGGCCGGGGCCACTACTTTTTTCGCAGCACCTCCTTGACCACTTGGTTTTCCAGGCTCAGATCGGCCACCAGTTGTTTGAGCCGGCGGTTTTCCTCTTCCAGGTGCTTGAGACGCTGTAATTCGGTGACCTCCAGGCCGCCGTACTTGCTCTTCCACTGGTAAAACGTGGGCTCGCTGATACCGTGCTCGCGGCAAATGTGAGCCACGGTTTGGCCCTGGCCTTGCTGGCGCAGGATGCCGATGATTTGCGCTTCACTAAAGCGGCTCTTTTTCATGGGGCAGTAGGGAAAGGGTGAGAAAATATACCCCTTTCCTCTACTTTTCACTGGCCTACTTCGAGGGGAAGCCTACA
>NZ_SRLD01000108.1 GCF_004745955.1 Hymenobacter elongatus
TAGTGCTTAGTCAGGCAAGTTAGCTGTCCTAATCTTTTGATAGTGGCGGTCGAGTTTGACGCGGGCTTTTTCCAGGGTGAATTGCCATTTTACTGTGGCCTGCGCCGTATTCCGCTCAGCCACGCAAGCGGCGACGTGGGCGGTGAGTTCCTCTTGGGTGGGGATGCGCTGGTGCAGGCACTGGCGGGCGATGGCCGAGAGTTCGAGTTCGACCATAGTGAGCCAGGAGGCATTTTTGGGCGTGTAATGCACCTCGAAGCGCGCCGCCAGGGCGCGGGCCTGGGCGGCGGGCAGGTGCTGGTAAAACACGGCATCGGTGTGGGTGTTGAGGTTGTCCTGCACCAAGACGATTTTCTCAGCCTGCGGGTAGTGGGCGGCCAGTTGCTGCATAAAGCGGCAGTAGTCGGCCCCGGTGCGCCGGGCCGAGACCTCGACTAGGCGCTGGCCCGTGCCCGGCTCGAAGGCGGCCAGCAAACAGGCCGTGCCCTGGCGCACGTAGGTGCTGCTTTCCCGTCGGGGCCGCCCGGCTTTGGCCGGTTGCTCGCCGACGGCGGGCTGGGCGGGCACCGCGGGCAGCGGCTCGACCGGCTGGGCGTGCAGCACGCAGGGCCGCTCGTCAAAGCAGACGACTGGAAAACGCGGGTCGTGGGGCCGCGCATACACGGCCAGCACGTCTTCCATCCGCGCCACGAATGCCGCGTTCATCGCCCCCAGGCACCAGTGCTGCTGGCGGTGGGGCTGCAGCTCGTTTTTTTGAGCACTTGGCTCACCGTCTCGTGCGAGATGGTGTCCACCAGCCCCAGTTCCACAGCGTGGTCGGCCAGCAGGCGTAGGGTCCAGCGCCCGTGCCCGGTGGGGGCGGGCGTGCGGGCCAGCGCGGTCACGGCCGCCCGCTGCGCCCCGTCGAAGCGCGGTGGCGTGCCGCTGCGCGGGGCCTCCGCCAGTGCGAGCTGCCAGCCGGCTTGCGCATAGCGGCGGCGCAGCTGACTGACGGCCTGCCGGCTCAGGCCCACAGCCTTACCGGCCGCCTGCTGGCCGATACCCGTGGCTAGCGCCAGCAGGGCCTGAGCGCGGCGTACGGCCCGCACCGGGCGGCGGCCCG
>NZ_SRLD01000109.1 GCF_004745955.1 Hymenobacter elongatus
GGGTGCAACCCAAATTGTCGCTACGCCGCCCTGGCCGTGTTGAAGGGTTCAATGTGTTGGCGTACCAGCTGCCATCGGTTACTCATCGCGCAGACGCGCAAGGTCAAGACCCGCTGTGCGCCGTTGGTGCTCCAGCGTTGGCCCGCGCGCTTCAGACGCCGTTGCATCACCGTTCGGTGGGCGGATTCGATGGCTCCCGAGCCAATCAACAACCCGCGTTCGCGGTACGTTTTATAATCCATCCGGTCGCGGTTTGACCGGAGGTACGCGCACACGGAATCGCGTAAGGCCGGGGCGATTGGCAGTCGATTTAGATTCGTCAATACTTCATCTAATTTACTATCTAATAGTAATTTGCGTTGTTCGTCGAACCAACCCGAAGCCGCTGCACCGGTCCCCAAAAAAGCCTTTCCAGCGGAGCCGATGTGTTCCATGGCGTGGTAGATGTCCAAAATCAGCGTCGCCTGCGGGCACGTTTTTTCCATCAGCTGACGCAGCCAAAGTGCCCCGTCGCTGATAAAGACCAGGTCGCGCCCCCGGTCTTTATAGGGGTCGAGTTGCTTCGCTAATTTGACCCCAAACGCTGCCGCATTCCCCAGATGGCCCACAAAAACCGACGAGGCAATGTGTCCGCCCCGCTCCTCCACGACGCTGGTTCGCAAGGCCGAGGCCGCAAAAATGCGGCCCAGTTTGGCCTCTTTGTAGCCCTCGTCGGTTAGCAGCATCGCCCCGTCGGCCTGCGCGTAGACGACCCCCACGGGGGCCGTCTCGGGCGCTTCGGGGGTGGCCGCCTGGTCGAGCTCGTCGGCGATGGCCCCGCCGTAAAAGTGCGTCAGGCGGTCAATCTGGCTGGCCCCCACGGACAGGCCCAGCAGCGTTTCGGCTAATGCGGAGGCCTGTTGATAGACCTCGAACTGCCCTAAAAAAACCAGTTTCTCCTGCAGGTAGGGGCTGATGCCAAACCCGTTCAGATGATGACTAAAGGCCTGACTGTTGGCTATTTGAATTGGGCCAAAACGCGTCGTCATCTTTTTTTTTACGTCGGTCGGCCGGCACGGGACCCACGTTGCGCTCCAACAC
>NZ_SRLD01000010.1 GCF_004745955.1 Hymenobacter elongatus
TAATATCCATGCCCTTGGCGTCGAGGCGCAACGAGTCGGTGGCGTAGGCATAGGGCTTGAGCGTGAGCCAGGCTTTGCCGTAGAGGTAGCGCTTGGCGTAGTCGAAGCGCACGTCCAGCTTGGTGTGCACCAGCGCGTTGACTTTGGTGTCGGTGGCGCGGTAGGGGAGCTGGGGTTCGGTGGTGGCCGTTAGGCGGGGAGCTTGGGCAAAGCTGGCTGTAGCTGTTAATAAGCTGACGCTCAGGGTTAAGATTTTCTTCACGAAACGCAGGGATAGGGAGAGGGAATAGCCTGCGTGAAAGTAACCGTTCCGGGAACAAAGGCTGCAACAAGGGGCGTACTCATCCCAAACCGCACTGCTTTTTATACAAGCCTGGTGTGATGCCCTCGTGCTTCTTGAAAATGCTCTGGAAGTAAGCCGTGTTGTTGAACCCGGCCCGGAAGCACACGTCGGCCACGGTCGTCACCGGGTTGCGCAGCAGGCGCTTGGCCTCGGCCATGCGCTCCTGAATAATATATTCCACCGGCGTCAGGCCAAACTCGCGCTTGAACAGGCGGAAAAAGGTGGCCTTGCTCATGCAGGCCAGCTCGCTTAGCTTTTCCACCGTTATCTGCTCGGTGAAGTGGCGCTTGATGTACTGCACCACGTGCGCGAAGCGGTGGGAGGTGAGGTGCTGGGCGTAGTTCTGAAAAATAGTCTGGCGGGCGTTGGTCTGCATCAGCCGAATCAGCAGCTCCTGCAGCGTGAAGCCGGCCAGCACATCCTTGGCGGCGTGGGTTTCCTGCGACAGATGAATCAGGCGCTCCAGCGTGCCGTTTAGCTCGGGCGTGTTGGTGAGGTGGGCATTGTGGCTGGTGGCCAGGTGCCAGGGCGCGTGCTCTTCGGCCAGCGGAAACTGCTCGTTCAGCAAGTCAATAGTGCGCCGGATAGTATCGGACGGAATGGCCACGGCCAGGCACTGGGTGGGGTTGTTGAGCGTGGCCTCGGGGAAGTCGATGACCATCACCTGCTGCTCGCCCACAATCACCGACTCGCCGGGCAGGTAGTCGAAAGCCGGTTGGCCGGTTAGGTGCATCACCTTTTTGCCGCGCAGCATGGTAGTCAGCACCAGGTTGCCCATGCTGAGCGGCACCTGCTGGGCCGTTTGGTGGGTTTCGAAGATGTTGAGCTCAAAGGCATCGAGCGAATACACGGTGCGGTTTTCGACCAGCGTCGTCAGGTCGTCCGGGGCATGCAGGGCCGGCAGCAGTCTGTGGTTCATGGCTATGACAGGGAGGCTAAAGACACGGTGAGGAAACTTGCGACTATTCCCGAGCTTGTTGAGAGAATACTACATATTTTCTGGCAGGAACTACAACTATCTTGTAAGTAAGTACTCACTTCTAAACCACCCCTGCATGGAAACGTTAGAAAAAGCGTCCACTCTCATTGCCCGTCCTCAATTTAAGTCTCATTACGACAATTTCATCGGGGGCAAATGGGTAGCGCCAGTGAAAGGCCAGTACTTCGATAATCCCTCACCCATCGACGGCAAGGCTTTTTGTAAAGTAGCCCGTAGCACCAAAGAAGATATCGAGCTGGCCCTCGATGCCGCGCACGAAGCCTTCAAGACCTGGGGTAAAGCCTCGCCCATGACCCGCAGCAACGTGCTGCTCAAGATTGCCGACATCATGGAGGCCAATCTGGCCCATCTGGCCGCCGTCGAAACGGTGGAAAACGGCAAGGCTATTCGCGAAACGATGGCCGCCGACCTGCCCCTGGCCATCGACCACTTCCGCTATTTCGCGGGCGTAATTCGGGCCGAAGAAGGCTCGGCGACGGAGCTGAACCAGGATACTCTGTCGCTCGTGATTCAGGAGCCGCTGGGCGTGGTAGGCCAGATTATTCCCTGGAACTTCCCGCTGCTGATGGCCACCTGGAAAATTGCCCCGGCCCTGGCGGCCGGCTGCTGCGTGGTGGTGAAGCCCGCCGAGCAAACCCCGGCCAGCATCATGGTGCTCATGGAGCTGATTCAGGACGTGCTGCCCGCCGGGGTTATCAACGTGGTAAACGGCTTCGGGCTGGAAGCCGGCAAGCCGCTGGCCAGCAATAAGCGGGTGCAGAAGGTGGCCTTCACCGGCGAAACCACTACCGGACGCCTTATTCTGCAATACGCCGCCGAAAACATCATTCCCGTGACGATGGAGCTGGGTGGCAAGTCGCCGAACATCTTCTGCAAGTCGGTGATGGACCACGACGACGATTTCCTCGACAAGTGCCTCGAAGGCGCGGCTATGTTTGCCCTCAACCAGGGTGAAATCTGCACCTGTCCCTCGCGCCTGCTCATCCACGAGGACATTTACGACGAGTTTATGCCCCGCCTGATCGAGCGGGTGAAGGCCATTAAGCTCGGCCACCCGCTGGACCCCGAAACCATGATGGGAGCCCAGGCCAGCAACGACCAGTACGAGAAAATCCTGAGCTACCTCGAAATCGGCAAAGCCGAAGGGGCCGAGGTGCTGGTGGGCGGCGAAGCGCACTCCCACGACCACGAGGAGCTGACGGAGGGCTACTACATCAAGCCCACCATCTTCCGGGGCCACAATAAAATGCGGATTTTCCAGGAGGAAATCTTCGGCCCGGTGCTGTCCGTGACGACGTTTACCGATAACGACCACGCCATCGAGCTGGCCAACGACACGCTCTACGGCCTCGGGGCCGGCCTCTGGAGCCGCGACGCCCACGAGCTGTACAAGATGCCCCGCGCCATTCAGGCCGGCCGCGTGTGGGTGAACTGCTACCACGACTACCCCGCCGGGGCTCCCTTCGGCGGCTACAAGGCCTCCGGTTTCGGCCGCGAAAACCATAAGATGATGCTCGCCCACTACCGCCAGACCAAGAACATGCTTATCAACTACAGCCAGCAGAAACTGGGCTTCTTTTAAGCCGGTACCTTCAGGCAAAGCGTAGTAAACAGAACGTCATGCTGAGCGAAGTCGAAGCATCTCGCGTGCAATGGTAATCAAATACTAGTGCGGGAGAGATGCTTCGGCCAGCTCAGCATGACGTTCTCCTGTTTTTCAAACTTCCCTTCCCATGTCCCAGCCCCCAACTCCCCGCGTCCTCGTAACTCCCGCCGCCGAAGCCACCATCGACTTGCTGCGCGATGAGCACGGCCCGCTTATGTTTCACCAGAGTGGGGGCTGCTGCGACGGGTCGTCGCCGATGTGCTTTACCAAGGGCGAGTTTCGGGTGGGCGGCAACGACGTGTGGCTGGGCCAGATCTACGGCTGCGACTTCTTCATGAGTGCCTCCCAGTTTGAATACTGGAAACACACCCAGCTCACCGTCGACGTTACCAAAGGTCGTGGGGCCAGCTTTTCGTTGGAAATTCCGATGGGCGTCCGCTTCCTGATTCGCTCCCGGCTTTTTACCCAGGAGGAAGAGCAGAATATGGCAATCGTGTATGACGGGGAAGAATATTTGACCCGGCCGATGGAGGCCTAAGACGTATAGTCTCACACACACAAAAGAGCCCCAACAGCATTTGTTGGGGCTCTTTTGTGTGTAGTAGCGCGGACTTTACGTTCTGCGGGCTTTGCGGTAACTTCTTAGCGCACCCGTACCGGTAAGCCTTCGAGCTGGGCGTAGCTAAGTTTCCAGGCACCTTTCGGGTTCTTCTTCCACAGCAGGATGAAGTTGCCTTCGCCCACGCCCATCGGGGTGCCGGCAGTGGTCGGAATAACATCGACGACGTAGGTGCCGCCTTCGTAGGCCGTTTGGGCGTCGGTGGCAGAGCTGGCTACGTTGAGGCGCAGATTGGAGATGGTCCCCATCGTTTCGCGCACCCACCGGTTCGATACTTCCGACTTGCCCTGGAAGTGAGTTTCGCCTTGTAGGAAATGCACGTCGTCGGCGAAAAGCGTATCGAGCTGAATGGAGTTTTTGCTGTTCCAGGCGCTGATGAACTGCTGGTTGAGGGTTTGCGCCGTTACCGCCGGAGTGGCCGGGTCGGCCGTTTTGGTGCAGGAAGTGGTAAGGGCGGCCGCGAGGGGCAAAATCCAGAGGAAGGACTTCATAAAACCAGAGTTTGGTGAACGATGTAAAAGAATTTCGCCGACTCCGGCACGGGGCTGGAGTCGGCGAAAATAAGGGAAATCCGGACTTACCAGCTTTTCCGACGAACTTCCGACGTCGAGTAAGCGCTGTTCCGAACGCCGTAAGTTTCGTTGGGCAGGTAGCCGGCGGCTACGGGGCCGTTGGCACTAGTCAGCATCATGGGCGTGTTGGCGGCAAAGCCATTGGCCATCATGGGGTACTGCTGCTGCTGTTTCTGGGTTTGGGCAGCCAGGGAGGCTTTGCGCTCGGCGGCATCTACGCGGCGAGCCAGAGCGGCACGGTCGGCGCGGGCTTCGGCGGCGCGGTTGGCGTTGGCCCGCTCAATAGCGGCTACCCGAGCAGCTTCCTTCCGCTTGTTGTCGGTGCGCTTGCCAATAGCGTAGCCGATACCAGCACCAGCAACACCACCTACTACGCCACCCACGGCGCGGTTGCGCTTATGAATAATAGCACCGGCGGCACCACCACCCAAGCCGCCAATGACGGCACCTTTAGCCTGGGGGCTCCATTTTTTTCTCTCCTGAGCCTGAGCCATGTTGCTGAACGCGGCGGTGAGCATCATTACCAGGGCGAGAACTAAACTGACCTTTTTCATGATTTTTACTTTAAGGGTTCAGAAAACACTACTTCAGTTATGAACAAGTGTTTTGCAAGCACCGTGCCAGTACGGCGGCCCGAGCTGCAAGGTTGGGGTGAGCCGCCACAGCCGGCACGGCAGAAAAGTGGGCTGTTGGTAGCGTAAGCATACGCCCAGACAGAAAGTTTTAGCGGCTTGTTAAGCCCAGAGGCGCTTACCGGTTTAGCCAGCCGTTGGCGTCAAGCCAGTTCTGGAACCGGTCGATCCAGGCGTCCTTCGTGGTCTTGTTGTTCAGGCCGAAGCCGTGGCCGCCTTTCGGATATAGGTGCATTTCAACGGGCACGCCGTTGCGCAGGCAAGCCTCGTAGAAACGCAGGCTGTTCTGCACCTTCACCGTTTTGTCGTCGGCGGCGTGCATCAGGAACGTGGGCGGAGTTTGAGCCGTGACCTGCTGCTCGTTGGAATAGAGACGAATCTGGTCGGGCGTGGGCGCGTCGCCGAGCAGGCTTTTGCGCGAGCCGGCGTGGGCCAGGCTATCGGTGAAGCTGATGACGGGATAGAGCAGTACCAGAAAGTCGGGGCGCACGGAGGTGTTGTCCTGGTTTTCGCCGGCGGGCTTGGCGAAGTGGGTGCCGACTGTGGCTGCCAAATGGCCGCCCGCCGAAAAGCCCAGCAGGCCGATGCGGGCGGGGTTCACGCCGTACTCGGCAGCCTTTTGGCGCACCAGGCGCAGAGCCTGCTGGGCGTCCAGGAGCGGAGTGGTGGCTTTGTCGGGCTGGCTCTGGTCGTTGGGCAGGCGGTACTTGAGCACAAAGGCGGTGATGCCCATTTCATTCAGGCGCTTAGCTACCGCGGTGCCTTCATTATCCATCGAGAGCCGCACGTAGCCGCCGCCGGGGCAGATGATGACGGCCGTGCCGTTGGCCTTGTCTTTGGCGGGCCGAAAAACCTGGAGCGTCGGCTGCACCACATCCGACACCTGCACGCCACTAGCCAGCGTGATGCTGATTTCCTGTACGCTGCTGGCTATGGAGTTGGGAATAGTGCCGGAATAAAGCGACACTATGCCCTGGGCGGCTAACAAATGAGTAGAGAGAATGAACACCAGAACAGTGAAGAGGAGCTTTTTCATATGCGAAGCCCAGTAGAAGTGCGGGAGCAAGAACAGATCGGCTCAATAATACACAAAGCCCAGCCCGTATTGGTAAGGCTTGCGGCTGGGGGCAACACGAAGTACTACTTTGCGAGTCCCTGAACGATGGTCGTTTTATAGAAACAGCCTCCGCCACGGCCCGCGAAGTGGAACGTCGCGTTACGGTCACCTTAGTGAGCCGGCAGCAGATTAGAGTCGTCGGGGCCAGGCTTTGCCTGCTCGGGCGCGGGGCCGCCGTGCTCCTCGTCGGGCTTGTAGCCGGCTTCCAGCTCAGCCAGCTTTTCCCGGCCGTAGGCGAAGCGGGTAATCAGCACGTAGAGCACCGGCACGATAAAGATGGCCAGCAGCGTAGCCGACAGCATGCCGCCGAGCACGGTCCAGCCGATGGTCTGCCGGCTCTGGGCGCCGGCCCCGGAGGCAAACACCAGCGGCAGCACGCCCAGGATAAAGGCCAGGGACGTCATCACGATGGGCCGCAGGCGCAGGCGCACGGCTTCCAGCGTGGCGTCGACCAGCGGCATGCCCTTATCCACCCGCTCCTTGGCAAATTCGATGATCAGGATGGCGTTTTTGGCCGACAGGCCGATCAGCGTAATCAGGCCGATCTGGGCGTAAACGTTGTTGGTGAGCTTGGGCAGAAACGTGAGGGCCAGAATAGCCCCGAAGGCGCCCAGGGGCACGGCCAGCAGCACCGAGAAGGGCACCGACCAGCTTTCGTAGAGGGCCGCCAGCAGCAGAAACACAAACACCAGCGACAGGGCGAAGATGTAGACCGTCTGCCCGCCGGCCAGCTGCTCTTCCCGGCTCAGCCCCGAAAACTCGTAGCCGTAGCCCTGGGGCAACGATGCGGCGGCGGTTTCCTCCAGGGCCTTCAGCGCGTCGCCGGAAGAGTAGCCGGGGGCCGCGTTGCCGTTGATTTCGGCCGAGCGGAACAGGTTGTAGTGCGAGATGAGCGGGGCGCTTTCGGTGCGCTTATAGCTGGTGAGCGTGCTCAGCGGTACCATGCCGCCCTGGCTGTTGCGCACGTAGTACTGGCCCAGGTTGCTGATGTCGCCGCGGTACATGCTGTCGGCCTGGGTCACGACGCGGAAGTTGCGGCCGTACACGGTGAAGTCGTTCACGTAGGCCGAGCCCAGGTAGGTGCGCAGGGCCGTGCCGATGTCGGACACCGAGACGCCGAGCTTCTTGGCCTTCTCCCGGTCGATGGTGAGCTGGTAGCCGGGCGTGTTGGCGGTAAAGAACGAGAAGGGCCGCACAATCTCCGGGCGCTTGCCCAGCGCGGCCACGAACTTCTGCAGGTTGGCGTCGAAGGTGCGGATGTCGCCGCCGGCCTCGCGCTCCTGGAAGATGAAGGAGAAGCCGCCGCTGTTGCCCAGGCCCGGAATGGCGGGCGGCGAGATGACCACGATGTTGGCTTCCCGCAGGCGGCTCAGGCGCTGCTGCACGGTGGCAATCAGGGCCTGCAGCTGCTGCGCCTTGTCCTTGCGGTCGGCCCAGGGCTCAAGCTGGCAGAACACGGTGCCGCTGTTCGACTTGGAGGAGAAGTTGACTACGTTCAGGCCGCCCAGGCCGGCATAGTGCTTGATGCCCTTGATCTGGCTCAGCTCCTTCATCACTTCTTGCAGCGTGCTCACGGTGCGGGCCGTGGAGGCAGCCTCGGGCAGGGTGAAAGTCACAAACAGCCGGCCCTCGTCCTCGGTGGGGATAAAGCCCGAGGGCTTGCTGCGGAACAGCAGCCCGGTGCCCACCACGATGCAGAGCAGCAGGATGACTACCAGCCGGGAGTTTTTGATGCTCCGCTGCACGCCGCTGCCGTATTTGCCCGTCACCTTGTCAAACCAGGTGTTGAAGCGGAAGAAGAACTTGTCGAGGCCCGTCGAATTCTCGTCGCGCTTGTGGGGCTTGAGCAGCAGCACGCACAGGGCCGGGGTAAGCGACAGGGCCACGAAAGCCGAAATGACCACCGAAATGGCAATGGTAATGGCAAACTGCTGGTAAAGCCGCCCCGTGATGCCGGGAATGAACCCCACGGGCACAAACACGGCCGCCAGAATCAGGGCAATGGCAATGACCGGGGCCGAGATTTCGCGCATGGCCGCCAGCGTGGCGTCCAGCGGGCTCAGGCTCCGCTCGTTCATGTTGTGCTCCACGGCCTCCACCACCACAATGGCGTCGTCGACCACGATGCCGATGGCCAGCACGAAGCCGAACATGGTGAGCGTGTTGATGGTGAAGCCCAGCGGAATGAAAAAGATGAACGTGCCGATGATGGACACCGGAATGGCCAGCACCGGAATCAGCGTGGAGCGCCAGCTTTGCAGAAACAGGAACACCACGAGAATCACCAGCCCCAGGGCTTCGAGCAGCGTGTGCAGCACTTCCTCAATCGACACCTTCACCACCGTCGCCGACTCAAACGGCACCACGTAGTCCAGGTCGGCCGGAAACTGCTTTTTAAGCTGCTCCATGGTCTGGTTCACGTTCTCGTAGGTGTCGAGGGCGTTGGCACCGGGCGCCTGGTACACGAGCAGGTAGGCGGCGCGCTTGCCGTCCACAAACGAGTTGTTGGCGTAGTTGAACTTACCCAGCTCCACGCGGGCCACATCTTTGAGGTAGACCACCGAGCCGTCGGCGGGCCGGGCCTTGATGATGATGTTGCCGAACTCCTCGGTGTTGGTCAGGCGGCCCTTCACAAACACGATGTACTCAAACGTCTGACCCGTCTGGGCCGGCGGCGCGCCGATGGAGCCGGCCGCAATCTGGGCGTTCTGCTCCTGAATGGCGGCCGTGATTTCCTGGGCCGTCACGCCGAGCTGGGCCAGCTTGTCGGGCTTGAGCCAGATGCGCATCGAAAAGTCGTCGGCGCGGCTCACAATGTCGCCCACGCCCTTGGTGCGCAGCAGCGCGTCCTTAATGAACACGTTGGCGTAGTTGTCGAGGAAGGTGGTGTTGTGGCTGCCCTTGGGCGCGTACAGCGCCACCAGCATCAGAATGCTGGGGTTGCGCTTGCGCACGATCAGGCCCAGGCGCTGCACTTCCTGCGGCAGCGTGGGCTGGGCAATGCCCACGCGGTTCTGCACGTCGAGGGCCGCGATGTTGATGTCAGTGCCGACTTCGAAGTTCACCGTCATGCTCATCTGCCCGTTGCTGGTGCTGTTGCTTTGCAGGTAGGTCATGCCCGGCGTGCCGTTCACCTGCACTTCCACCGGCGTGGCCACGGTCTGCTCCACGGTCTGGGCGTCGGCCCCGGTGTAGGTGCCGCTCACCGACACCGTCGGCGGGGTGATTTCCGGGTACTGGCCCACGGGCAGATTCAGGATGGCCAGCCCGCCCACCAGCACTATCACCAGCGAGATGACGATGGCCGTAACGGGACGCCGGATAAAGGTTTCTGCAATCATTGTGGATAGCTAATGGCTGACAGTAGATCAGGCTGTTCCTGGAAAACAAGCTGCTGGCCTGTGAATAAGGGCCAGACTTTCATTGTACTCGCAGATTATTTTTTCTGTGAATACAGCCTCTATTGTACTCACAGAAAAAATAATCTGTGAGTACAGCCACCGGGCTGGCCGCTTACTTAGCTGTCGCTGTGCCCGGCATTCCAGCGGCGGCCGGTGGGCCGGCCTGAATCGGGCTGCCGTCGCGCAGGCGCTGCACGCCTTCGGCCACCACCTGGTCGCCGGCCTTGATGCCGTCCATTATCACGATCTGGTCGCGCAGGCGGGGGCCGAGCTGCACCTTGCGCTGGCGGGCCTTGCTGCTGTCGCCGGCCACGAACACGAAGTTCTCGCCCATCTGCTCCACAATGGCTTTGTAGGGCACCACCAGCCGGCGGCCCGACTGCCGGTTGAGCACGCGCAGCACGCCGCTCAGGCCATCCTTCAGCCGGCGGTCGGGGTTGTCGAACTGCACCCGCACCCGCACCGTGCCGGTCTGCTGATTCACGCCCCGGTCGATGGCCAGAATCCGGCCCGGCTGGTCGTAGGTGCTGCCGTCGGGCAGGTCGAGGCGGAAGGTGGAGTCGCTCGGCAGGCCGCGCTGCTGCAGGTCCACGAAGCGGGCCAGGTCGCCCTCGGTCACCACAAAGTCTACGCCCATCGGGTTTTCGCCGCTGATGGTGTTCAGCAGCGTGGCCCCGGCACTCACCTGGGAGCCCAGCCGCACCTGCGAAATGCCGATACGGCCGGCAAACGGCGCCTTGATCAGGGCAAAGTCGAGGTCGGTGCGGGCGGAGGCGACGCCGGCCTGGGCCTCGGCAATCTGGGCCTGGGCGGTGGCGTAGGCGGTGCCGGCATTGTCGACAATCTGGCGGGCAATGGCGTCCTGCCGGAGCAGGCGCTGGTAGCGGTCCAGGTTTACCCGGGCATTCTGGGCCAGGGCCTGGGCCGTGCGCAGGCCAGCCAGAGCCTGCTGGTAGGCTGCCTGGTATTTGCGGCGGTCAATTTCGTAGAGCGTTTTGCCCTTCGGCACCAGCTCGCCTTCCTTGAATGAAATGGCCGTCACGAAGCCCGTACTCTGGCTGCGCAGCTCCACGCTGTTGATGGCTACCACGGTGGCCGGGTACTCGTCGTAGTACACGGCCTCGGTGGTGCGGGCGGCTACCAGCGTCACGGGCGTGGCCGGCGGCGGCCCGGCGGGCTTATCGGCTTCCTTGCTGCCGCAGCTGGTTTGGGCAAGTAGGCTGGCCGCGCAGGCCAGGGTCAGAAGAAGCTTGTTCATATTATCGGGAAAGCGGGAGCAGGGAAATCTTGCAATAGATCAGAACGTCATGCTGAGCTTGTCGAAGCATCTCGCGTGGCGTCGTTGGTTTAGTAATCAGACGTCAGCACGCGAGATGCTTCGGTCCCTGGCTTGATGCGCCACATGCTCAGCATGGCGTTCCGGGTTATTTAATAGTTGACCGGCAGGCTGCCTTGGGCGCGCAGCAGATCGACTTTGCTGCTGAGCACCTGAAACAGGGCGCTGTAATAGTTGAGCTGGGCGGTGCGCAGCGTCGTCTGGGCCACGATGACGTCGAGGTAGGTTTTGATGCCTTCCCGGTATTGCAGGTCCACCACCGAGTACACTTCCTTCGACAGCGCCAGGTTGCGCTGCCCGATCAGGTAGTCGGCGTAGTAGCCCTTGTACGCCGCCAGAGCCTGCTCAAACTCAGTGTTGATGCTGTTGCGGGCCGCCAGTATCGACTGGTCGAGGCGCTGGTCGCCGAGGCGGACGCGGCGCAGGTTCTGCAGGCGGCGCGTGCCTTGGAAGATGGGCAGACTCAGCTGCAGACGGGCGAAGGAGCTGGGGAAGCGCTGGCTGTACAGGTCGCCGAAGCGGTTGTTCTGAAACGCCGCGTTGTAGTTGCCGAAGGCCGACAGGGACGGCAGAAAGCCCCAGCGGTAGTAGCTGATCTGGGCTTCCTGCAGGGCTTTCTGGGTTTGCAGCTGCTGAATTTCGATGCGGTTGGCCGCTTCCAGCACCACGGTGGTGTCCACGGCCGCGTCGCGCATGAGCTGCAGCGTGTCGTACTGCAAGGCCAGGGGCTGCTGCCCGGCCCGGCCCATGAGCTCCTTGAGGGAGGCCGACTTGGCCTTGATGGCCTCCACGGCCTGCTTGCGGGCCACGATGGAGTTGTTGAGCGAAATCTCAGCCTGCTTGTAGTCAATTTTGTCCACGATACCGGCGTCGTAGCGGGCCTTGGCGTCTTTGAGGCTGCGCTGCAGCCGCACGATGTCCTCGCTGAGCACGTCGAGCTGGCGCTGGGAGAGCAGCACGTCGTAAAAGGCCTTGCTCACGCTGCTCACCACATCGATGCGTACGGTGGTGCTGTTTTGCTGGTAGAGCTGCCGCGAGGGCCGGGAGCTGCGCAAGGCCAGCAGCACGTCGTTGTTGTAGATAGCCTGGGTGCCCGCCAGCCCGATGGTGGAGGTGTTGTTCAGGCCTATCTGCCGGGGCACGCTCACGCCCTCGGCATTGGGAAACACGGTGTAGGGCAGCTGAAAAAAGTGCTGGCCGGTGGCGTTGAGCGCCAGCTGGGGCAGCCAGCCGGCCAGCCCGATGCGGATGTTGGCCTCGTTGGTTTCCTCATCGATGCGGGCCTGGCGAATCAGCGGCTGGTTTTGCAGGGCAAACTGCAGGCACTGCTCCAGCGAGTAAGGGCTGGCCGGTGGCGGGGCCGTGGGCTGGGCCAGTGCCAGCAGCGGCGTGAGTAGCAACAGGCCCAATAGCGGCCAGATAGCTTGAGGTATTTTTTTCATAGCAAGTAAGCAACACAGCTCCCCACGAGGGGAAGCTGCCGCAACAGGTAGAGGACTACCGCCGGTAGCAGGAGTAGGGGCGGGTAGCGGTAGCTGGTTGGGAGAACAGCTACCAGGAGCGGAGGGCAGGAGCGGTAGTGTGAAAGCACCGCCGGAATAGCGGCGTTCAGCTGGCAGGGGCAGGCACGTTTTGCCATGCTACCATCGGGGCTGCTCCGGCAAGCGAAGTCAGCCGCAAGCCTGGTAAACCGAAGAATAAAAGAAAGATTGTGCCTCTGGCCGCGCCTTCGAGGGGCGGCGGGCCGGTACTCGGCATCCGCCGCGAAGAAAACAGGCGGCTTGATCTGGCGTTAAAAAAGCCGGAAGGCACGCTTCTTTAACGCCAGATCAGGCAGGGTACTGCCAAATGCCCCTGCTACATAAAGAGCTTACGCAACGCCCACAGGCTCCACACGATTACCATCAGGCCCACGCCCACGAACATCCAGCGCGTGGGAATGCGGCCCGCCAAGCGGGCCGCAAGCGGCGCGGCGGCCACGCCGCCGACCACCAAGCCCAGAATAATCTGCCAGTGCGTGATGCCAATGGTAGCGAAAAACGTAACGGCGCTGGCAAACGTGACAAAAAACTCCGTGACGCTCACCGAGCCGATGACATACTGCGGCGTGCGGCCCCCGGCAATGAGGGTGCTGGTTACCAGCGGCCCCCAGCCCCCGCCGCCAAACGAATCGAGGAAGCCGCCAGCCGCCGCCAGCAGCCCCAGCTTTTTGTGCTTGCGGCGCGGCCCGGGCTTACTGAAGGCTTTGGTGAGAATGCGCGTGCCCAGCAGCAGCAGATACACGGCCAGCAGCGGCTTCACGTAGGCGGCGTACTGCTCGCCGAAGCGGGAAAGCAGATACGCCCCCGTGATGGCACCCAGCACGCCCGGAATCAGCAGCACTTTGAACAGCTTCTTGTTCACGTTGCCGAAGCGGTAGTGATGGTAGCCCGATGCGCCGCTGGCAAACATCTCGGCGGTGTGAATGCTGGCACTCACGGCCGCCGGCGCAATGTTCATGCTCATCAGGCTAATGGCCGTCACGACGCCGTAGCCCATACCCAGGAGCCCGTCGATGAGCTGGGCCCCGAAGCCGATGGCTACAAAAATGTAGAACATGCGGGCGTTGGTAGCCACGTCCCAGGCCTGCTGCCAGGTGAAATAGTAGGAGAGGATATTGAACACCAGCATGGCCGCAAAGGCCAGCAGCGAAGCCGTAGCCAGCTTGCGCCACCGGGCCGCCGCCGGCGACTCGTAGGCCGGCCCACCGGCCAGCTCGGCTGTCACGGCATTCAGCGACTTCACTTTGTTGGCAAAGTCGCCGGCCAGCCTGCCCCGAATGATGGTCATGTGCTGGAGTACTTCCTGCAGCTCATTGGGCAGGGCGTCGGTCAGCACCGAGCGCAGGCGCTGGGCCACCGTGGCCGACTTGCCGTTGGTGGAAATAGCAATTTTCAGGTCGCCTTTCCGCACGATGGAGCCCAGGTAGAAGTCGCACTCCTCGGCCATGTCAGCTACGTTGCAGAGCAGGCCCAGCTCGGTGGCGTGGGCCTTGATGCCGCGGTTGAGCACGGGGTTATCGGTGGTTACGAATACGATGTCGTGTCCCACCAGATCGGTGTGGGTGTAGGCGTGCTGGCGCAGCTGGAGGTCCGGAAAGTCCTGGGCCAGCACCAGAATGCCGGGCAAAAATGACTTGCTCACTACCGTAACGGCCGTGGCGGGGCTGTTGCCCAGTATAGCGGTCAGCTTCTCCAGGCCCAACGGGCCGCCGCCCACCACCAGCACCCGAAACTTTTCCAGCTTCAGAAAGATGGGAAACAGGTTATTGCCCGCTTCTGCGGTGGCCGGGACAGGGCCCAGCGGCGGCAAATCGTCTTCAGCGGGAAGAGGCGTTGTCATAGCAGGAAAGGTGGCGGGCGAAAGGGCGGAAGCGGCAGAACGTGTGCCAGGCATGAAAGTTCAAGCCATGCGTGGTAGCCAGCCCGGCCGCCGAGCGGCGCACCACGAAGGTGCCGCGCCGCTCGGCGGCCGGGCTGGCAGGGTGCTTTCTTCGTCCAACATTTCCCGGTAGCGTTTGTTGAGTTGCCCGCCCGCGCGGCTGGCTTGCAGGTATAAAGTAGAACGCCCAACGGCTTTGCCCATCAGCCCACTCTCGGCCAGCTACGGTCGGGCGCAGCCGTGGGGCCGTCAGTCGTCCGAATCGGGATGCCGTCGTCGGCTCGGTAGCATGTCCGAATGACAGTGGCCAGTCGATCATGTAGTTGCGGAAGGTAGTGCTCTGCTTCCGCAAACGCTAAGAAGCTGTTTGAGTTAGCAAAAAGCTGGCATTGTGATGTAGAGACGCATAATTGCGTCTCGCCGCTTGCGCCTCAAGGCCAGGTTTTGTTCAATGATGAGACGCAGCTATGCGTCTCTACATCATTCCTGATACCTGAAAAAATTAACTCAAAACAGCTTCTAAGGAACAAGTGTTTAACGTGTTGTCGGACAATGGGTTGAGTCACAGCGGCGGCGGTAAGTACCATGCAGTCTTCGCGGTTGCCTTACAATTCGCTCACACTAATCCGAATATCGGTGTTGCGGCCGTGGTCGTCGGCGCAGGATATTTTTAGGTTGCCGGGGGGCGGGCGGAAGAATACCCGCTCAGTGGCGGCGGCAGTTCGCAAAAACTGGTCGTTCACGTACCACGATACCTGCCGCACCTCGTTGTCGGTGGTGCAGCTGAGCAACAGCTGCTGCTGTTCGCCCCGGTTCAGCACATATTCGGTATTGGCCAGCGGGGAGGTGATGCCGGGCGCTTTTTCTGCCCCACCGCGCACGAGCTGGCAGGCGGGGTTATGGGGCGGCAGGCGGCGGTACGGAATGCCCTGCGCATGCTTAAAAGCCGCGACTTCCGGTAGCAGATTCGGATAGAGTGCCCGCCGAAAACCGGCCGCCGGGGCGCAGGCCCGGCAAAACAGGTACTGCTCATCGGCCGAAACCAACACCTCTTTCTGGTGCTGGCAGCGCCGGCTGGCCGACACGCCCGGCAGAAAATAGTCGATGAGCTGATGGGGGCAATTCTCGCCCGGCGGCAGGCCGGTTTCGGCGCATACCAGCCGGAAGTCCAGCGTGGCCGGGGGGTGAAACCAGTTGTTGGGCGAGTTGTAGGCCAGGGCGTTGAACAGATCGAACAGCAGCGGCGTGGCCACGTCGGAGCCGGTGAGGGCCGGGCTGCCCTGCCCGCTAAAGTTGCCGACCCACACCCCGATAGTGTACTCTTTATTGTAGCCGATGCTCCAGGCATCGCGGCGGCCGTAGCTGGTGCCGGTTTTCCAGGCAATTTTGGGAAGCCGAATGCTGGTTTCGTAGCCCACGGGCAAGTCGGGGCGGGTGAGCTGGGCCAGAATATCGGTGATGAGAAAGGCGGAGGCGGGAGAGACTACCGAAGAAGTAAGGAGGGAGGGTGTAGCAGCAGGAAGTGGTTCGGCCGGCTGCGGTTGCCTGCTGGGGCGTTTCTGCTCAATCTTGGTTCTTACTTCCTGCTTGTTGCTTGAGAAGCGAAGCGGCGCGTAGTGTCCCCCGTTGGCCAGCGTCACATACAGGTTCGTGAGCTCCTCCAGCGTAGCGCCGCAGCCACCCAGAATAGTACTCAGGCCCAGGTGCGGTGCGGTGCGGGCCACAGTCCGGAAACCGGCCGCCCGCAGCTTAGCGGTAAAAGTGGGCACGCCCAGATCCGATAATACCCGCACGGCCGGAATATTGAGCGAGTACGCCAGGGCCCGGTCCAGCGGCACCTCGCCGTGGCAGCGCTTGTCGAAATTCTCGGGCTGGTAGCCGCCAAAATTCGTGGGTACGTCGGGCAGCAGCAGTTTGGGCGTCACGAGGCCTTTGTCCAGGGCCAGGGCGTATAAAAACGGCTTGAGCGTGCTGCCGGGCGAGCGAATAGCCTGCACGCCGTCGTTCTGGCCTTTGCTGAGCACATCCTCGAAATCGGCGGAGCCCACGTACGCTTCCACCGCGCGGCTACGGTTGTGGATCACCAGCACGGCGGCGTTGGTAATGCCCAGCGCGTGCAGGCGGCGCACGTAGTTGCGGGTCAGGTCTTCGGCCTTGGCCTGTTTGTCGCGCCGCAGCGTGGAGGTGGTGATGGCCTGGCCCGGAAACTGCCGCACCAGCCGCCGCGCCAGGTGCGGAGCCAGAGCCGGGGCGGCGTGGCGCTGCACCTCCAGCGGCTCCAGCAGGGCGTTGTCGATATCCTGTTTGGGGAATACCTTTTCCGCGCCAAACCGTCGTAGCCAGCGGTTGCGCTCCCGCAAAATAGTGGCGTTATTCTTTCCCAGCACCAGTCCCCGGGGGCGGTTGGGAATAATAGCCAGCGTCACGGTCTGAGCCAGGGAGAGGTAGTCGGGCGGCTGCTGAAAATACAGCAGCGCCGCCGATTTTACGCCTTCGATATTGCCCCCGTAGGGCACCAGGTTCAGGTAAAGCTGCAGAATCTCATCCTTGCTGTAGTGGGCCTCCAGCTGCACGGCGCGCAGCATTTCCAGCAGCTTGTTGGCGGTGGTGCGCTCCTTGGGCTCCAGCAGCCGCGCCACCTGCATGGTAATGGTGCTGGCTCCGGTGGTGCGGCCCGTGCCAAACAGGTTGCGCCCCGCCGCCGTGAGAATAGCCAGCGGATTGACACCGAAATGATAGTAGAAATACCGGTCTTCCTTCGTAATGATGGTGCTGCGCAGAGCCGGTGTAATGTCGCGCAGCTCGGTTTTCATGCGCCACTTCTGGGTCGGGTTCAGAAAGGCGTGCAGCACCGCGCCATCGGCGGCCAGCACGATGGGCGAATACTGCGGGGCAGGCGGCAGCGGAAACAGGTGGTTCAGGCCCAGTAGCCCGAGTAGCACGAGCAGCAGGCTCACCAGAAGTCGTATGGTCGTCTGCCGTTTCATAGGGTGCAAGATAAGCGTCCGGCCGCCCGCGCCGGTAGATTTGCGTTGTATATTCGTTCGTCAACTCCTGTCTGCCGCCATGACGCCCATCACCGACTTTTCCCAGCTCGACCTCACCAAAACCTACACCTACGCCGATTACCTGACGTGGCGGCTGGAGGAGGTGGTCGAAATCATCAGGGGCCGGGTGCGCCGCACGAGCCCCGCGCCATGGGTGCGGCACCAGACTATTTCCTTCCGTCTTAATACACTGATCGGAATAGCCCTGCGGGGAACCAACTGCCAGGGCTTTGCCGCACCCTTCGACGTGCGCCTGACCCGCGCCACTGCCAACGGCGACGCGCAGATTACCACCGTCGTGCAGCCCGACCTCTGCGTCATCTGCGACCCGGCGAAGCTCGACGAGTTTGGCTGCGTGGGCGCGCCCGACTGGATTATCGAAATCCTGAGCCCCGGCAATACCGTTCACGACAGCAAAACCAAGTTCGAGCTCTACGAGGAAAACGGCGTGCGCGAATACTGGATGGTAGACCCCGGCCTGAAAAACGTGGTGGTATACACGCTGAGCGAGGCCGGCCAGTATGAGCTCCAGGGCGAGTTCTACCAGCCCGGCCCTATTCCCGTCGCCACCCTGCCCGGCCTGCTGCTGGAATGGGCGGAGGTGTTTGAGGGCGTGTAGCCACGGGGGGCGTCAGCTACCGCACCCGCACCACGCCCGCTCCATTGTAGGAGTGGTACTCCGCGTTGTACATAGCATCGGCACTCACCGGACCCAGCCGGAACGTACCCTTCGACACGGCCCGGGCCACGTAGTAGAACGACTTGGGCGCGGTGGTAACGGTGGTGAACAGGTTAATCCGGTCGTCGCGCAGGTCCAGGTAGTCGGGCTGGGCTGCATCCTGGGCCCAGGTGATGTCGCGCACGGCGCCGATGCGCGGGTTCTCGATTTCCAGGCCGGCGGGCAGCAGGTCCGTAATAGCCACGTTCTTCACTTCCCCGGCCGCATCGGCGCTCTGGATGGTGATGCGGACGATGACCAGGTCGTTTTGGCGGAAGGTGGCGGAGCCCACGGGGTTGCCGCTGCGGTCCAGAAACTGCCGGCGCACTTTCAGGTAGGCATCTTCCTCGCGCACGGTGTTGGTGGGTGATACGCCCTCGGTTTCCCAGAAGTAGTAGAGGCTGCCGCGGCCGGTGGTGCGCAGGGCCAGCCGGCGGTTGGCCACGTTGTTTACCGTGAGGTCCTTGCCGGAGAACCGGCCGATTTCCTTCGCGTCGGCCAGAATAGCCGCCGTGACGGTGCTGGCGGCATTCCGGCGGGCTACTTTGCCCAGGGCCAGCAGGGCAAACGCCCGTTCCTGGGTGCTGAGCCAGCCGGCCTGCTTCACCTGCCGGCTAAGCTGGCGGGTGAGCCGGGGCACCATGGCGTTGGCGGGGTCGGCTTCGAGCAGGGCGTTCAGGATCAGGGCGTCGTCGCGCAGGGGCGAGTAGAAGCTGCCGTCGAGGGCGCGGCGGGCGGCACGGTCGGTGAAGGTGGTGGGCAGCAGGTCGCGGAAGCCGCGCTGGTTGCCGCCGATAGCCTGGGCGGCGGCCAGCAGGAAGCGCGAATCCTGGGCCAGCAGCTGGCGGTTGGCTTTGTAGTAGTTCAGGGCCACGGCATCCTGGCGGCCGGACAAGGCCAGCACGTACACCGAGTAGGCAATTTCCTTTTTGGCAATGACCTTGCGGCGGGCGATGTTGCTTACGTCGAAGTAGTCATACTCCTCCGTTTCGTGCTTGCGGGTGCAGGCCTGCAGGTATTGGAGCGTCTTGTCGAGCGTACTCTTGTTCACCTCGAAGCCGGCGCGCTGGGCTTCGAGCAGGAAGTGGGCGGCGTAGGCCGTAGACCACCAGTTGTCGTAGTCGCCGCCGGGCCAGTAGCTCAGGCTGCCGTTGTAGAGCTGCTGGGCCTCGATTTTGCGGATGGCTTCCTGCACGTTGTAGTTGGGGTTGAAGCGCGTGCCCTTGGCTTGCTTGCCGGATTGCTGACCCAGCGTGGCCGTCAGGTCGCCGTAGTAAAGCTGGGGGAAAGCGGCCGACACGGTTTGCTCCAGGCAGCCGTAGGGATACTGGAGCAGGTAGCGCAAATCCTTGGCAAACTCCGTCATCGGCGAGCGGCTCACCACCAGCTGGCTGCGCAGGGTGGCCGGCAGGAAGTCGGTTTTCAGGTTCAGCTGCTGGGCACTGCCGCCCTGCACGACGCCCGAGCCGGTGACCTTTTGCAGTGGGGAAGCGGGGCGAACGGGTATTTCGATGGTTTCAGTGAACACCTCTCCTGCTGCCTGCACAGAAGCTACCACAGTGCCGTTGCCAATACCCGACGGTGCCAGTACTTTGAATAGGGTGCGCTGCTCGGCGTTGGGCCGCAGCGAAATGCTTTGAGTAGCCGCTCCAACTAAACGCAGTGGCCCGTTTACCTTAATTGTAGCAGTGCCGGAAGTCGTTTTACCCGTCGTATTCGTCAGCGTCACGGGCACGTCAATCGTGTCGCCGGGGCTGAGGAAGCGGGGCAGGCTGGTGCTGATAACCACCGGGTCGGCGACGCGCATGGTTTGCCCGGCGCTGCCGAAAGCATCATCCTTGTAAGCCACGGCCATGATGCGCACGGCTCCGCTGAACTGCGGAATACGGACTTTGTAGCGCACCTTGCCGCTGGCGTCGGCGCGGAGCACGCCGCTCCATTTGGCCAGCAGCTGCACCCGGCGCGAAGGCACGGGCGTGGTGCGGCGGGAGAGGTCGGCGCCGTCGCCGCCGGAGGAGCTGGTGCCCAGCTCGGGCAGCAGAAAGGGGTACACGTCGTAGGCCTGCACTTCCAGGGCGCGCTTCTGGTAGAAGTAGCCGTAGGGGTCGGGCGTCCGGGTATCCTTCAGCTGCAAGATGCCCTCATCGACCACCGCAAAGGTGACCGAAGCGCCCGGCGCGGTGCTGGCTTCGATGGTCTGCCAGGTCTGGGAGCGGCTCTGGGCAGGGGCCTTAATGGTAATGGGCAGGCGGGTGCCGGGCTTTTCCACCGTGAGCGGTACGAAGCCCCGGGCCACGGTGAGCGGCAGGCGGTTGTCGGTGATTTCGCGGATGGCGGTGGCCGTCACGTAGATGTTGGGCACGTGGTTGCCCCGGATTGGGATGCTCACCCGCGCCGACTTCTGGTCGGTGGTCACGTAGAAATGGTCGATAACCCGGTCCCGCTCCACCGTCACGAGCACGCGGCCGGGGAAGGGCGTTTTGAGCAGGAGTTTGGCCGTTTCACCGGGCTGGTACTTGGCCTTGTCAGCTTCAATGGTGACTTCGCCCTCGTTGTTGACCTCGAAGGAGTTGCTCTGGGTGTCGCCGTAGCCGTAGGCGTAGAAGCGGCTGGCCACGTAGGTAGCGGCACCCGGCCGGGACACGCGCACCTCGTACTCGCCGGAGGAAGCGGGCGTGAAGTCGAGGCTGGTTTCGGTGCCGATGGTGCGGTTTTGGGTCAGAATGGCCTGCTCGCGCTTCTGGGAGTTGTACCCGTAGCGCCCACCCTGGCGCTCAATAACGGTTTCCCACAGCAGCCGCACCACCCTGATTTGAGCGGCGGCGGCGGTCGGCTGACCTTTGGGCGTGAGGGCCACGAAGCGCAGCGGCAGCGGCTGGCGCGTGCTCACCAGCTCGGGCAGGCGCTGAATCCCGAACAGCACCGGCTGGGTCTGCACCTCGAAGGTAGCCAGGCGGTTTACGGGCCGGCCGCTTTCGTCGAACACCGTGGCGAAGGCCGCGCCTTCCAGGGTACCGAGGTCGGCGTAGGCGGGTACTTCGTAAGCCGCCGTGCCCTGGCCGGAGGCGTCGGTGGTGCCTTCGCGGGTGGTTTTCTCGAAGCGGTCCGAAATCGAGGTGTTTTCTTCTTCGCCGAAGTTCGTGCGCTTCCGCTCCCCGGTGCTGATGTTAAACTCGTAGCCGGGGTAGCTTTTGGGGTTGAAGGATTTAGCCTTCAGCGAGAATTCCACCTCGAACCTGCGGTCGGCGGCGGGCGGGCCAAACAGGTTCAGCGCCGTGATGCGGGCCGTCACCGACTGGCCGGGGCGCACCACGGCGGGCGCGGCTTGCACCGTCACCTTGAGGCGGTCGGGAATGAATTCCTCGACCGAGATTTTGCGCGAAGTCAGCAGCACGTCGTTGCCGGTCAGCACTTCCAGCGTGTAGAGGCCGGTCATCACGGCGGGCGGCAGAACAAAGCGCGACTCAAACGCGCCGTCGGCGGAAAGCTGCTTGCGCAGGCTGGCGTATTCCCTGCCGGTGGGCAGCAGCAGGCGGATTTTCACCGGCAGCCCGGCCGGCGGGGCCTGCCAGCTTTCGGTGCGGACGACGGTGTTGGTGCGGATGGTGTCGCCGGGGCGGTACAGGTCCCGGTCGCCGTAGAGGAAGGCCTGGTAGCGGGCCGCGTTGCTTTGCAGCCCGCCCACGTCGAAGCGGGAGGTTTCCACCCGGCTGGTGGGCAGGTTCAGAAAGGTGAAGTCGGACCCGCGCTGGGCCGTAACCATGCTCAGGCGGAAGCGGCTGGTGGCGGCCGTGCTGTCGAACACGGCCACGCCCGCGCTGTTGGTGGTACCCGAGCTAATCACCTGGTTGTTGGTGCTCACAAACCGCACGCTCACGCCGCCGAGGGGCGTAGCATTCCGAATGGAGTTGGCAAAGACCAGCGTGCGGCCGGCCTGGCCCTGCTTCACAATCAGCCCAATGTCGGACACCGAAACCAGCTTGCTCACCTGCAGCCACTGCCGCTCGGTATCCTGCACCTTCACGATGTAAAGCCCCTTCATCGGCCCGGTAAACTCCAGGTCTTTCAGACTCAGGTTCAGCAGCCGCAGCCCGTTTTGTTTGGGCAAACCGGCCACGGAGTAGGTGCGCTCGGTCAGCACGCTGCCCAGCGTTTCGACGTCGTAGTAGTTGTAGGATTTGTCTTCGTACTCGCCGCCTTCACTTTCGCCCCCGCCTTCCTCGTCGTAATCGTAGCCGTACTGCTTGCCGCCGCGCAGCAGCTGCTGGATGTTGTTGGCGTAGACCTTGGCAATGGTGACCTGCACCTTTTCGACCTCGGCGATGCGTACGCCCAAATTGCGCGAACCCAGCGCATCGAGGTACAGGGCCTTGTCGCCGTTGGCGAAGCTCAGGCTGGGCCGCTCATCCACGAAGGAGGCGGTTTGGGTAAATGGTTCGGCCAGCTGCCCGCCCAGCAAGCCGCGCATACCGCTGCGCAAGCTGAGCTGGTAGGTTTTGTCTACGTCGAAGCCGCCCTTGAGCACGAAGCCGCTTTCCAGCGCTTCCACCGCATACTCCACCGCCGGCGACACGGTGAGCAGCGCCGGAATTTCGGTGGCCGATACGGGCTGGTTGGTGAGCACCGTAATGACTGGGTCGCCCTCCACGATGGAAGCTACCACCTCGCGCACCAGCAGCGTCTGCTGGTCGGGCACGGCTACCTGCGCCGTCAGGGGCCGCTTCGTTGCCTGGTCAGAACCCAGGGCGCGCAGGCCGGGCGCTACTTCCAGCGTCACGGGGGAGCCAGGGCGCACGTCCTGGGTCAGGGCCACGCCCACGATGCTGTCGGCTTCGGCCGATACTACCTCAAACGCCACGGGCTTGCCGTCCTGGGTTACGCGCAGCAGGGGCTGCAGGTCGGCGGGCTGCACGGCGTAGTTGAACAGCAGGTTGGCGCGCATTTCGGCCGACCCCGCCACGCGCCGGCTCTGGCTCCAGAACAGCTGGGGCTCGTGCATCTGCAGGGCCGGGGTGTGAAACTTCGTCCGGCTCAGCGCGGGCTCCTTCTTCAGCTTCAGCGCCGCCAACGCTACCGGCCGCCACTGGGCCTGAAATGCCGTGGCGGGCCGAAACGGCTCGGCGGGCGAAAACGTCAGCTCCCGGTCGTTGGTCCACTTGAACTTACCGCGCACGGCGGGTTCGAACTGCACGTACTGCACCGTATCCCAGCGGCTCACGCGGCCTTCGCCCACGGGCTCATCGAAGGTAAAGCTGATGTTCTGGTAGGGGCTGATTTCCTCGCCTTCCGTGGTTGAGGCAGTGTCATCAGGCTTGGAGCAGGCGTACAGCAGAGTCAGCAGCACCAGCAGCGGCAGGTGGAGCATTCGGGAGGGCAGCATAAGGGGATAGGAGGGGAGTGGAAGGACGGGGGAAGGTATAGAGAAAAGGGGATTGTTGGTAGAATGGAGGCAGGCTTATAGCAGAGCGAATCCAGCCTTACCAACGCTTTTCAGCAATTAGTCTCTTACTTTGCTTCTATGGCTACCAAACGCACACCAGCTTCTACTCTTGCCCAAACCCGCCCGCCTTACATGCTCATTGCCAGTGTTATCGATGGATGAGACAGCTTACTATCATTTCTGCAATGCCGCCGCGACCATCAAGCAGATTCGTTCCATTATGTGGGCTAATCCTGAGCGACCATCAGATGAAAGTATTGACTGGCTTATGAATGGTGCCCGGCCGGAGAAAGAACGCCGGATCGGACAACGTCTACGGCGCGGAATGATATAAAAGCTCTTCCGCAGTTGTTCGGCTGTGCTTTAGCACTTATTGCCACGGACCACTGAACAAGCAAGCCATCATTCCCCCATCTTCGTCCCATGTTTACCCGCCAGAGCCTGCGCCACCTCGCCAACGACAACAGCTTTCAGCGTGGCCAGGCGTACTACGATGCCGGAGCCGTGCGCAAGCTGCGTCGCGAGGCCAATACCTTCCAGGCTCAGGTGAAGGGCACGCGTACTTACCGCACCGAACTGCTGTTGGCTCCCACCGGCCCTAAGTTCGAGTGCAACTGCCCGTATGATTTCGACGGCATCTGCAAGCACGCGGTGGCTTTGGGTCTGGCCGTGCTCGAAGCTTATGGTTCCAACCTGACGAGTCAGGAAAGCAGGGAGCACCCCGCTGTCCCCAAGCGGTTGGGAGCTGCTGTGGCGGCGGCCTGGGCCAGCCACCCCACCGCCGACAAGCTGCGCTTCCTGGAACAGGCCCTGGCTAAAAGCGACGATTTGGCGCGGCAGTTTCTGGGCTTCGTCGGCCAGCCCGTGCCCGCGTCCGGTCCCGATCCACTAGTCATTCTCGACACGCTGGCCGAGCGGCTAACCGATACGCTCAGTACCCTGGAGTTCGACGAGGAACTGTGGGAAAGCAGTGGTGGTAATGGCGGCTACGACGAGGGCGAGGCGCTGGAAGAAGCCAGTGCCGAAGTAGTGCGCGAAGCCCTGGCCGGCTTCGTGAGCGAGCTGTTGGGGCTGGCCCGTGGCGGCCAGCTTACGGCGGCCCTGCGCTACTGGGCCACGGCCTGTGCGGCCATCTACCAGGTAGACGAGCCAGGCAGCGACGACTACGGCCTGTTTGGTGACTACGGCACCGAGGTGCTGGCGCAGTGGCACGAGCAGCTGCACCCCGCCGGCTGGCCCGCCGTGCTGCTGTCCGCCGTGGTACCGCCCGCCGAATTGGAAGCGGGCTTGCACTGGTTGGATACTTACCTGATCGACCCACCAACCCGCTGGCCCGACTTCGAGGCGAGCTGGCTGCCATTGTTGCTGGCGCTGGCCGCCGACCCAGCCGCCGCGCCGCTACTGCTGGCCCACCTGGAAAAAGTCCCGCTCAGCGCCGACACCCAGGCCCGCTTGCGCCTCCAGCTGGCCCGCACCCTGGCCAACGACGCCGACTGGGTGCAAACAGCCGAAACGCTACTGCCCCAGGATGCCGCCGTGGCCCAGCAGCTGCTCAACTATTACACCTGCCAGGCCGACCGCCCCGCCCTACTACGTACCGCCGCCAAGGCCTTGGCCATCTGGCCCGATCATTTCGGCGGGTATGTCCTCAACACTTTCACCGCCGCCCAGGCTCCCGATCTGTACCGCGACGCCCTGCGCCACCGTACTCAGGCCAACCACAGCCTCGACGACTTCGGACAGCTGCGCCCGCTGCTGATGCCGGCCGAAATCACGGCTTTAGTTGAAACCGCCGTGGCGGCGGCGCAGGACGGACGCGGCAGTGTGGCCTTTGCCGCCGAACTGCTCGCCCGGGAGGCCAGCCCGGTAGCCCTGACCGAGTTCGTGCTGGGGCTGGAGTGGATTCACATCAGCCCGCCCTACCACGCCGAAATTGCCATGATGCGGTTGGCCGAAGTGGACCCTACGGCGTTGATGCTGGCGCTGGAAACCCGCGTTCGTGCCTACCTCGGCGGCCACGCCGGTGCTAAGCGCGGGGCTTTTCTCTACGACCGTATCGGCCGCTGGCTGGTGTCGGTCCGTGGCACGGCCCCGCGCCTCACGGAGCCCGTTTTGCGGCTAGCCCTGGAGCTGCGGCAGGAATTTCCAACGCTGTCCGGCCTGCGTCAAGTGCTGCGAGACGAGGGTTTTCTACCCATGGAGTCGACTGGCGCGCCACATAAGCGGGGGAAATAACAAACGGCTCTATACTGAGCAGGATGACCACATTTCATCAACCGCTTTTAATTCAGGAACAGGTCTGCTGTGTAGCACTGCGACCCTGAGCGCCCCGGTATGCGCGCCGCTAGTACGAGTGAAGCCGCGCAGTTTATGCCTGAGCCGGTATGACCCCACGCGAAAGATCTCGTCTCTACACAGCTGCATGCACTGGTGTGTGCGGTTTCAGAATATCACTGGCCAGTCGACATCATCGTGCGACGGGTCGCGAGGCAACGCTTCGCGGTACGGGCTTAGAGCCGTTTTTTTGCCCCTGTTTCGCCTAAGCTAGCTGGCTGGAAACTGGCGCTGATAGTGCAGCTTCAGGATAGTATCGACCTTCTCTTTGGTCAGCGGCTTGCTCACCAAGCCGGCGATGGGCAACTCCTCCATCCGGTCCAGGTCGTGGGATTCCATAGAAGCGGTGTGCATCACGATGACTACTGCCTGGCGCTGGGCCGGCGGCAGGCGCTTGTAGGCCTCCAGAAATCCCATGCCGTCGAGCACGGGCATTTTCACGTCGAGCAGCACCAGGATGGGGCTGGCCGGGTCGGCGCTGGCAGTGAGTTGGTCGAGCGTAGCCAGCGCCTCGGCGCCGTTAGTGGCCGTCAGGTACTGGTCGGCCACGCCCAAGTTCTTGAGAAGCCGCTCGTTGAGGTGATTGGTAGTAGGGTCGTCGTCGACCAGCAACACACTAGAGAGCTTGATCATAAGTAGAAAGGTTCTGCACAGAAGGCCGCGCCACTATACTCGCAGATGACATCAGGCGGGCAGCGCGACGACAAAGGTAGTGCCAACACCGGGTTGACTACGCACCGAAATGGTGCCCCCGGCGTTTTCTACGATCTTTTTTATCGTGTAGAGCCCCACGCCCGTGCCCTCTACGTGGCTGTGCAGGCGCTGAAACAAGCCGAACAGCCGGGCCTGCTGGGCTTCATCCAGCCCCAAGCCATTATCCTGCACTTCGAGGAAGGTGCTAGTCTCAGTACAGTGGCAGCGCAGCTCTACCACCACCGGCCGGCTCGGGTCGCGATACTTCACGGCGTTACTAAGCAGGTTGTACACGATGCTGCGCAGGTTGCGGGGCGCGAACGACAGCGTAGGGCAGCGGGCCACATCCACCACCAGCTGCGGGCTGGCAGCGGTTAGCAGCGGAGCCAGATCGGCGCACACGTCTTCGACGAGGGTTGCCATATCCACTGTTTCGGGCGGCTGGGAGTGGGACGCTTGCAGCCGGATAACGTCGGTGAGCTGGGCCAGGGTGAGCTTGAAGCGCTCCACGGCGCTTTGCATCATATGCAGCAACGGCTGCACCTCGGTGGCCTGCTGCGCCGTGGCGGGCAGCAGTTCGAGCAAGGCATACACCAAGCCCTCGATATTGGCAATAGGCGTGCGCAAATCGTGGGAAGCGGTGTAGATAAAATTGTCGAGGTCGGCATTGGTGCGGCTGAGCTGCTCGTTGGCGGCGGTCAGCTCCCGGGCCAGGTCCAGGGCCTGCTGCTCGCTAGCAGCTACTGCCTGCCGGGCCCGCACCTGTTCGGTCACGTCATGGGCAAACACGCGCACGCCGTCCACGGCTCCGTACTCGTCGCGGTGAGCCTGATAGGAGAAGGTACAGTAGATTTCTTCCAGCGCGCCCCCGTCCTGCCGGGCCATCATCAAGGGCATTTCCTGGGCTACATACGGCACTCCCGTCTGGTACACCTGCCCCAGTAAGGCGGGAATAGGCGTGTCGGTCAGCTCGGGCAGGGCCGTGAGCAGGGGTTTGTCCAGCAGCTCCCGACCCGGAAATATGTGCTGGTATGCCGGGTTTACTAGTCGGAACACATACTCGGGGCCAGCGAGAATAGCGATGGGAGCGGGGGCCTGCATAAAGAGCTGCTCCAGCTCCAGCTGTTGGGCGGCGCGCTGCTGACGAGCCAGCACCTGGTCGGTTACGTCGTAGGCAAACACCGAAATGCCGGCGGTCTGGCCGTCTTCCTGGTAGGCCTGGTAGGTAAAGTTGAAGTAAGAAGTCTTGGCCGGTTGGCCATCGGGCTGCTCCACCACGAAGGGTAATTCATTGCCAAAATGCGTTTCACCCTTCTGAAAAACTCCGTCGAGCAGCGCTACTAAGCCCTGCGCCGCCGCCTCGGGTGCGACTTCAGCAATGGTTCGGTTGCGCAGCTCGCGGCCAGGAAACAGCCGCTGGTAAGCAGGGTTGTAGTACTCAATGCGGTGGCTGGGCTCGCGCAGGAGGGCTATCAGGGCCGAGGTCTGCTCAAACACCTGGTAGAACGCTTCGCGCTCCTGCACCTGGTGCCGGGCCGTCGACAAGGCCTCGGTCTGGGCCGCCAGCGCAGCCTGGGTATGTTCCCGCACCCGAATTTCCAGCCCCTGGTTGAGCTGCAGCAACTGCTGGCGGGCCAGCACTTGCTCGGTTACGTTGTAGGCAAAAATGAGCACGCCGGCCACGGCCCCCGCGGCGTCGCGGGTGGCTTGGTAGATGAAGTTGAAGTAGCCCGGATCTAGTCGGCCCGAGTTGGTGCGGTCCAGCAGTGCTGGCACTTCATTGCCGTAGTGCGTCTTACCGGTGCGGTATACCTCGTCCAGCCAATCGAAAAACGGTTGGCCGGCCAGCTCCGGCGCGGCTTCGCGGTACGGGCGACCCACCATCTCGCGGAAGCCAAACGTCTGCCGGAAAGCATCGTTGGCCATTTCGATAATGTGGTCGGGGCCGGCAAGGCGGGCAATCATGCCGGGAGCCTCGTCGAAAACGGAAAGCAGACGCTGGCGCTGGCGCAGGGCCTCCGTCAGGGCGGCCTGTTCATGGGCCTGGCTTTCGCGCAGGTCCTGCTCCACGGCGCTCCGCCCGTGGTCGGCGGTGTCGGTGAAGCTCACAACCAGCAGCGCTCCACTGCGCTGGGCCGCGATGTGGTAGTAGTTGTCGAGCCCGTCGTGTTGGTAGTTGACATCGTAGCGGCCGGCCTCGCCCGTTTCGAACACGCGGCAGTAGAAAGCGAAAATGCCAGTTTCTACCGTGTGCGGGAAGTGCGTGAGCAGCGTGCCACCCGGCTCTGCGGGCAGCGTCAGCATGCGTTGGCCGGCCGGGTTGAGGTAGTCGAAGGCAAAGTCGGTCAGCGTACCGTCCGGTTCGTAGATCGGCCGCCACAGCTGCAGGGCCGTGAGCGAAACATCGAGTACACTTTGCAGCAGGTCGTTGGCAAGGGGCAAGGGCAGGCGGGCCCCGTTGGTGGGGGCAGTGGAGGAGAACTCCATAGGGTGCGCAACAGGCGCAAAGGGAAAGCGGGGGCCAGGAAAGCAGCGGCGAAGACTGCGGGCGGGTAAGGACCGACGGCCGCGCTGAGGCGGTGGAGGGGCACCCGGGGGCGGGGTGCGGGCCGGAAGGCTGTCCAAGCAGGACCGGCACATAGGTATACGGCGTTGGCGCTAAGGTGACTGGAACAGCAGCGGCAGGAAAGAAATAAACGTGCCTGTAGCAGTGGTGGCCGCAGTTTTGGGTGTTTCTGGAAGCTGGTTTAATTAAGTTTACTTGAGCTGCCGAATGCTGTAGAGCTGCAGCAGTGTGCGGCTGCTCACAAGCAAACCGTTCACCGACGAGACGCGAAATGATGCGCCGCTACGGCAGGCTTCCCCTTATTAGTACCGCGCTTATGTTGTTGCCGGAAACGCAGAGACGTACCCCACATAGCTGCTTGCGCGTCAGGCGGCATCCCGACCGGGATGCCGCCTGACGCGCAAGCAGCTATGTGGGGTACGGTTTCTACTGCTTATTCTACTCTGCAAGCAAGGCCGTAGCCGGGCTGCCAGCGCGGCCGATGACTACCGCTTCCTTGGTGTTGTCCTCCGGCCGCCGGTCTATCAGCAGCAGATCGGGGTCGATAGTGGCCTTGGTGGGCGCTGCCGACACGAGGAGCTGCAAGGTTTTCTGGTGGCTATCGAGGCGCACGCGCTGCCGGTGCAGCACCTTGTTGCGGGCTCCGTAGAGTGCCACATCAATGTAGTCGTGCAGCGGCGCTTCCGTTTCCTTGCCCGTGGCATCGGCGTAGCGCTTGTGGGCTTCCACCTGCAGAAATACCTTGTAGCCACCATCGGGCAGGCGCTTGTAGGCCACTTCCCGCACCTGATTATCATAGAGCGTGATGCGCTTGAGTTGGTCGGCCACGAAGTAGTGCAGCGAATCGGGCGTGGCCCGCAGCAGGTAGCCGTAAAGGTCGTCGGAGGTGGGGTAGGGGGCCGGGCGGCCTTCGTAGTCGCGCATAAATTGGGCCAGCGCACCGTGCAGGCGGGTTTCGCCCAGGTAGCCGCGCAGCGAGTACAGGGCCAGGGAGCCTTTGGCGTAGTGAATGTGCGGCTGGTCTTCGTTGTAGAGCAGGGGCAGCTCGCGCACCTTCTCACTGGCCCGGCCGCGCAGGTAGTAGTCGAGGGCGTAGCGCCGCAGCATCAGCACCCGCGCCGGGCCGTAGAGTCGTTCCAGCATCAGGGTCGAGAGGTATTCCGAGACAGATTCTGACATAAACGTGGCTCCCTGTACGGCCGCGCCGGTTACCTGGTGGCCCCACCATTGGTGGGCCATTTCGTGAGCTACCACCCGGTAGGTGCGGTCTACGTCCTTATCGTCGGGGCTGGTCTGGGCGATGAAGCCGAGGCCTTCGGAATACGGCATGGTGCCCGGAAAGGCCTGGGCTACTTTCTGGTAGCGCGGAAACTCGATGATGCGGGCCTGCTGCTGGGGGTAGGCCCCGAACTGCTGGCCGTAGTAAGCCAGCGACGCGCGCATGGAGCGCATCATGCGGTCGAGGTTGTAGGGGTGGGCGGGGTGGTAGTAGATTTCCAGGTCGACGCCATTTAGCTTTTCGCGGCGCACCTGATACCTGGCCGAGGTGATGGAATAGAAGTTAAGAACCGGCGCGGCCAGGCGGTAGTGGAAGTAGCGGCGACCGTTCTGCTGCCATTCTTTCAGCATAGTGCCGGGGGCCACGGCAATCTGGTCGGGGCTGGTGCTCACCGTGGCCTCGAAGCGCAGCCGGTCGGCGTCGGTCGAAATGTAGGTATTCGCGTAGGCCGCCGAGTCGCTCTGCGGGGCCAAGCGGGGCCGCTCGGCCAGGCCAAACCTGGCGCGGTCGGTGGCGTTTTCCAGTTCCAGTATCCGGGTGTAGCCGATGGTAGGCGCCAGGTCGAAGTTGTTGAGGAAGGTGCCGTTGCCGTTAATCAGGGGCCGGGACACCTTGTTTTCGAAGCCCCGGGCGCGGTAGTGGGCCGAGTAGCTCAGCACCAGCGAGTCGCCGGGGGCCAGGGCGGGCTGCAGGGCGAAGCTGCGGAAGCGCAGGCGCTCATCGTTGAGCACGGGCCGGGCGCCGGGGATGCTGAACTGGAAGTCTTCGAGGTAGCTGCCGTAGGACAGGCGCAGCGTGTCGAGCGGGCGGCTGGTTTTGTTGGTGAGCGTCAGCCGGCCTTGCACCTTTGCGGCGCGGGCTTCGGGGGTGAGGTCCACTTGCAGGCTCACAGCCGTCACGCGGGGCTGGGGGGCCCGCTCGAAGCGCTTGTACTGCTTTTCGTAGTCGGCCTGTACCTGTTGCTCGCCGGCCGCCGTGGCGTAGTCGTTGCGCACGTTGGTATTGTAGTGAATCCAGCCGCCCAGGCCTAGCCAGGTTAGCAGGCCGGTGGCGGCCACCGCCCGCAGCGCCGGGGTGAACGACTGGCGCAATTGCACTGCGCTGAAAGCCCCACCCACGGCCCGGCCCCGCACCCAGAGCCCGGCCGTGAGAGCCGCCAGCAACATCGTAAAGGCAGCCCAGTACAGCTTAAACCACACGATGCTTTCCGCGAAAGGCCCGAAGCCGTTCATGTCGGAGTAGGTGAAAGCGGGGGTGTCGGCGAAGCGCAGCAGGTTGTTGTTCCAGTCCAGGGCCGCCCCGCTGATGCTTTGGAACAGGATGATGGCCACCGTCAGGCCATAGGCCAGGAACTTGTTGCGCAGCAGCACGTGCAGAAACACCGTGCCCACGGCCACCATCACGTAGCGGGTGAACTCAATGCCAAACACGGCCTTGCCGTACAGGCTCCACTCAAAGTTGGTGTAGCCCTGCAGCGCCTGGGCCGCCACGCACACCAGCACGCCCACGCTCGTGAGCAAGGCGGCAACGGCCACCAGGGTCAGCATCTTGGCCGTGTAGGGCACCCAGGAAGGACGCGGCGACGCATCCAGGATGCCGTCGAGGCGGGCGTCCTGCTCTTTCCACACCAGCACCCCGCCGTAGTACACCAGCACGGCTATCACAAACAGCCCGTAGGTGCCATTAATCAGGTCGAGCATGGTGTAGGTGACCGGGTAGAAATGGCCGCCTTCCCGCTCCGAGGCCGTGGCCGCGATGCTGAGTAGGTTGATGACCCCCAGCCCGAGCAGAATCCAGAACGGCACGCTCTTCAGAATGCCGAGCAAATCCAGGCGGGCCTGCTGGGCCAGCTGCACCAGCGCCGCGCCGCGGTCGTGCCGGGGCTGCGTCCGGGGCTGGGGGGTGGGAGCCGAAGGCCGGGCTGCCGTCGGGGCGTCCGCCAGCCGGCGCTTTTTGGCTTTGCCGGTCGAGGTCGTGAACGAAAAGACGCCGTGCGTGAGGCCCATCAGAGCGCCGGCAATGCCCAGCCACACCAGGCGGTTGGTCAGCAGCGGCCCGGCGAAGGCCAGCACCTCGGTGTTTTTCTCGGCTACCGTCCAGTACTTGGTCAGGGCGTTGAGGGTGCGCAGGCCAAAGGGGTCGAGCAGCAGCACGGAGGCCGGCGCTTCCAGGTTGGAAGTCAGCAGGCCCACCAGCAGGAAGCCCACCATGAGCCCCAGCGCCGCGATAAAGGCGTACACCGTGTTGCGCGTGAGCACCGTGAGGCAGTAGATGATGGCCCCGGCCAGGACGACGTTGGGCACGATAAAGAAGCCCAGGGCCTGCACATACGGCGCCAGTTGAAACGCGCCCACCCGGGCCGGCTCGTTGAGCACCGCGCCCAGGGCAATGGCCAGCAGCACGCCCAGCAGCGCGAGCACGGCCACCAGCAGGCCGCCGGCGAAGCGCCCCCAGAGGTAGCCGGCTTTTTCGAGCGGCGCGGCGTACAGCACCTGCGCGTAGCCCGAGCCGGAGTCGCGGGTGGCGGTGCTGGCCATGATGGCCGTGATAAAGAGCAGGCACAGCATGGTCATGGCCCCGGCCCGGTTCAGGATGGCAAATGGGGCGTTGACGTGCAGGTTGCGCAGGTCCTGGCCTATCTGCAGGTTGGGCCAGAGCATGGCCAGAAACGTCAGCCCGAAGGTGACGGCGAAGAAGATGTAGGTGAGCGGCTGCTTGCGCCAGGTGGCCAGCTCGAAGCGGAGGAAGGCAGTGAACATGAGCGGGCGGGCTTAGGCGTGAACGAGGGTAGATTGAGGCTGCGCGGCTTTCCCCTGGATGGTGGAGAAAAACACGTCTTCGAGGCTGGGCTCCACGGCCTGGAAGCCGGCGGGCTCCAGGTCGTCGCCCACCACGTGCAGCAGCGGCTGCCCGGCCAGCAGCTTGGTCGATATCACGGCGTATTCCTGCTGGTATTCGGCCAGCTCGGCTTTCTCGATGGTGCGCTCCCAGATGCGGCCCTTCAGCTCGTGCATGGCGGCCTGGGGCTGCCCGGCAAACAGCACCCGGCCCTGGTTGATGATGGCCATGTTGCGGCACAGCTCGCGCACGTCGTCGACGATGTGCGTGCTCAGAATGACGATGATGTTCTCGCCGATTTCGCTCAGCAGGTTGTAGAAGCGGTTGCGCTCGCCGGGGTCGAGGCCGGCGGTGGGCTCATCCACGATGATGAGCAGGGGCTGGCCGATGAGGGCCTGGGCAATGCCGAAGCGCTGCTTCATGCCGCCCGAAAACGTGCTGATGCTGCGCTTGCGCACCTCGTAGAGGTTGGTTTGCTCCAGCAGGGCCTTCACCGTGTCGCGCCGCTCGCCGCGGTGCACGATGCCTTTCACCACCGCCATGTGGTCGAGCAAATCCTCGGCCGACACGCGCGGGTACACCCCAAACTCCTGGGGCAGGTAGCCCAGCACCCGGCGCAGGGCCATCTTATCCTCCAGCGCGTCAATGGCATCGAGGTGGATGCTGCCGCTGTCGGGGGCCTGCAGGGTGGCAATGGTGCGCATCAGCGAGCTTTTGCCGGCGCCGTTGGGTCCGAGCAGGCCGAACATGCCCTGCGGAATGGTGAGGCTCACGTTGTCGAGCGCCTTCACCCCGTTGGGGTAAGTTTTCGACAGATTTTTGATGGTCAGTTCCATGCGGGTCGGGGGTGAAGGGGTGGTGTCGTGGCAGCTGCCACGCGGTTTGGTAGGACAAACATCCATCAGGCCGCGCGGCAATGAAAGGCAGAATGAGTAAGTGGTAGCCGCCAGCTAGAATTCGGTCGGCTTGGCTTAGGCTGACCTCGGCCCCGGGCAAGGCCAAGTCGTCTTGGCGTGGTTCTGAGGATGGGGAATAGTCGTGCGAGCTTCCTGATTAGCGGCTAGAGCGAGCTGACGGCACGACGGCTCCAACTGCACTGTTTGGACTGCTGCCCGACTACTGTCCGAAACACTTTCCCGCAAGACAACTCGGGCCGATGGCGGCCTCGTTGAGCTCGCACTTCTCCTTCAACGGGTCAAGGGCAGTGCTCTCACAGAAGCTGTCTTTCAAGCCGCCGCCGCCGCTCGGCCGGGGCCTGATAAGTCACAGCTTAGCAGAGGCTAATGGGCTAAAAAGCGTCTAATCTCCGCTGCATATAACTCCGGCTGCTCCGCAAAAATCTGATGGCCTGAATTAGGTATTAACGTCAGCTTACTGTTGCTGAACAAATCCAGATATTCTTTCGTGTAGCCCCAGGAAATGTAATCGCACTGGCCTTTCATGACCAAAACGGGAATTTTATTGTCTTTCAACTTGATTCTTGGGTCTTTTAAATCACCGTAGCTGACGCTCGTATTTAAATTGCAATAACCGCCTGCACCCCCTTCTTCTTTCAAGGCACGGGTGCTATCGCAAACAAGACCTTTCGTAAACACAAAGGCCATCTTGGTTAAGTAGCCATCGGCTTCTTTATCCGAAGCAAGTTTTACCCCAAAAAACCTTGCCCACATGCCGATGGAAACATACCGTGGATTAAGAACGATGGGCAGCACCTTGGCATTAGGGCTATAAGGCTCTTTTAAACCCAGACTGTCGGGTGCTTTCACTTTTTCCAAGGCTTCATTCACTGGCTTAATCGAGCCCGGACACGTGAAAACTATTTTATCTACTTTGGAGGGGTTGTCAGCGGCATACAATACTGCCAATGCACCACCCCAGGATTGTCCAACCAGAATCACCTTTTCGACCCCCAACACCTTGATAATTTCTTCCAGGTCCTGTTGATGCCGGACGGCGGTGTATTCCTTCACTTTGTCCAGTCTTTCCGAAAGGCCGCATCCTACTTGGTCATACAAATACACATCGTACCCGAAGGCCGAAAGTGCCCCCAGCGTTTCAATGTTTTTAGTATACACGTATCCTCCCGGACCACCGTGCAAATAGATAATGGGGTACGGTTTTTTAACACCTTGGCCTGCAAGGTGTGTGTAGGCAATTTTTGAACCCGTCGGTAGTTCCCAATAGCGAGTGGTTGCACGGGGCTGAATAGCCGGCATAGCCAACTTTGTCGGAATACACCCTTTAAATATGAAAATTGTAATAAATGCAAAGAACGTCCATTTTGTAAATCTCAGGGCCTTTTTTTTCATCGTCATGTTCTTCATTTTTACCGGTAAGGGTTGTAAAGGCTACTGTGAAACATAGCAGCCAATGGCGCTTTACTGGAACAAACGTCCACCTATTCTCCCGCTCCTGAAAGGCACAATGAGTAAGTGGTCAGCCCCGGCGAGTATCCGGTAAGCTTGACTTAGAGCTTCATGGCAAGACAACTGGCGGTCCGGCATTTGGCTTCGGGCGGCAGTGGCCGAATGTGCCGAAAGTCACGCCCCAAACCGTTTCATCAGCTCGTCCTTTTTGCGGCGCGACACTTCGATAATAGAGTCGTCGGTGAGCTGCACGTAGCCGCCGCTGCCTTTGATGTAGCGCTTCACGTGGGCCGCATTGATGAGGTGGGACTGGTGAATGCGGATGAAGCCGTAGTCGCTGAACAGCTCCTCGTATTCCTTCAGCGTGCGGCTGACCAGTATTTTCTCCTTGCCTTCGAGCACGAACAGGGTGTAGTTGTCGTCGGCCTGGCAGCGCACCACGCGGGCTACTTCCACCACCTCGAAGCCCTGCATGGTGGGCAGCACTACTTTGCCGGCCGGCCCGTTGCGCTCCCGCAGGTTGTCGTAAAACGTGGTCAGCTGAGCCGCCACGGGTGCTTTCTGGCGCTGAGCTTTGGCCACGGCTTCGCGCAGCTCGGCTACGCCCACGGGCTTGAGCAGGTAGTCGAGGGCGCAGAACTTAATGGCCCGCAGGGCGTAGCGGTCGTGGGCCGTGGTGAAGATGATGTCGAAGGGTACATTGCCCAGCGCGTCGAGCAAGTCAAACCCCGAACCCAGGGGCATTTCCACGTCCAGAAACAGCAGATCGGGCGTTTGCTCGCGCAGCAGCAGCACGCCCTGCTCAGCCGACGTGGCCTGGCCCACCACCGTTACATCGGGGCAATAATGCCCCAGCAGGGCCCGCAGCGCCTCCCGGCTGTTGGTTTCATCATCGATAAGTATGGTGCGAATCACGGGTACGGCCTGGGGCTAAGCGGATAGGGAGAAGGTTGCTCGTGTTGTCATTCTGAGCCTGCGAAGTGCTTCTGCCGCAATGGTAGGGAATAAACGGCGGCGCAGCGAAGATAAAATAGCACGTGCAACTGGGTTTCTGCCGACTTTCCTGTCAGCTTCTCAGGAATGCAGGGCCGGAATCCGGACCACGACGCGGGTGCCTTCCGGTGGCGTGTCTGCGCTGGTCAGGTCCAGAATCTGAATCGTGAGGGGGCGGCGCGCCTGCCGGTTCAGCAGCGCCACGCGCTCCTCCACGATGGCCGAGCCCCGGGATGGGTAGCCGGCGTGGGTGCCGCGCTGCCCGGCGGCCCGGCGGCGGCCGATGCCGTTGTCCTGCACCACGGCTGTCAGGTAAGCACCGTCGCGGGCAAAGCGCACCTCAATATGGCCCTGGCCCGTGTGGTGCGACAAGCCGTGCCAAACGGCATTTTCCACGAACGGGTGCAGCAGCATAGCCGGAATTTCCTCGGCCAGCAGGGTCTCGTCTTCCACTACCACGTCGTAGGTAAACTGGCCCTCGAAGCGCAAGGCCTCCAGCTCCAGATAGCCGCGTAGCATCCGCACTTCGTCGCGCACGGTGAGCAGCGGCTGTCGCGACTGTTCCAGGATCAGGCGCATGAGGGCACCAAACCGGGTGAGGTAGTGCTGGGCGGCCTCCGCCTGGTTGTGCAGAATGTACTTCTGAATAGACTGCAAAGAGTTGAAGATGAAGTGAGGGTTCATCTGGGCCAGTAGCGCCCGTTGTTCCACCTGGGCCAGCTGCGTTTGCACCCGCTGCCCGCGCCGCATGTTGCGCACGCCCCAGGCACCCGCGCCCGCCGCTACGAGCCCGCCACTCAGCCAGCCGAGCCAGGCCCAGCTCACGGGCTGCTCTTTCGGTAGGCGCACGATGCCCTGGCTCGTAATAAATACCCACTGGCGCGCCGCCTCGCCCACAAAGCGCACGTCGCGGCCCTGCAACGCGGCCACGGCCCCAAAACGGCGGTTGGTGTAGCGCAGCACCCCTTCTGCCGTGGCTACCCACAACGGGCCTTGCGGAGCCTGGTAGAGGTGGTGAATCCGCTTGCTGGGCAGCCCCTGAGTGTAGGTCATTTCCCGAAAAGCCGCGCCGTCGTACCGCAGCAGGCCTTCGCGGGTGCCCACCCAAATCTGACCGGCGTCGTCCTGGGCCAGCGCCGTCACGGTGTCGTTGCTCAGGCCGTTGCGGGTCGTGAAGCGGGTGCGGCGCGGCCCGTCCGTCAGCAGCAGGCCCGGCGCGGCGGCTTCCCAGACGCGCCCCTGCCGATCTACCAGCCGGACACTGCCATCGGAGTCAGTGGTGTCTGCTGCCTGAATGTTCTGATACAGCAGAAGTAACGAGCCCAGGAAAGTATAGCGTAAGAGTTGCCAAGCCTTGCGTACATCTACTCCTCCTGTTGCCATGCTCTAAATGTAGGGAAGTATCTATATAGGGAGCGTTAAACCAGGCTAGAAACAAGCACTACTAGTGCCGCGTCAACCAATTGTTATGGTGAGGTAACAGGTGCAAATTCGTGGTAGTAGCTAGGCCGGAGGTGCCCCATAACTGCTTGCTAAAAATGTGATAAGGTAAATATAATCAGTGTCTTAAATTTTATTTGCTCTATCATTGCTGGTTATTCAGAATCTGATAGGAGCTCGATATTAGGGTTCAGTCTCGTGAGTGTGAGGATATTCAGAAACGCGTGGTACCGATTACGAGAGCCGGTTGGCTATCTACAATACGAATTCTATTTAGGCGGTGACTGTATCGGGTAACAGCCTTAACCTTATGGGCAAGTGCAGCGGCTGAGAGTACTAGTATTGGAAGTTGCTGATAATCAATGCTATATTCACTTAGCATCCAATGAGCGTATAGTTGGTCGAAAGAGTATGGGTCATAATCACACTGAAATTAAGTTATATCGGTAAATTTACATTGCTTATTATTGTGCATTCAATGCCGCAGAATATGTTCTTTCTTTGCGGTTTGAACAAGCATATTTATATCTAACGCTAAGGATTCAAAGGTTTGAAAGCACTAGTTACTATTGTGTTGTTTGTTCTTTCTGTTGCTGTAGGCTATCTGCTCTATCGGCAGCCACCAGTTATAGCCTATGTGGATTCTGCTAAAATGCTGAATAGCTACCAGGCCATGATTGATGGACGCAAAGTTTACCAGGCGAAATTTCAGGGCTGGCAAAACAACGTAGACACGCTTTCTGCCGGCGTTCAGCAAGCCATTAAGGAGTATGAGCGCAAGGCCGCTGGCATGTCGGAACAGGAGAAAGTACTGTCGCGCCAGTTGTTAGCATCCAAGCAAAAACAGTTTGTCGAGTACCAGCGAGCCATACAGCAGAACGCACAGCGTGAGGAGGCTAAGTCCAACGAGAAGATATTAGCAGCTGTCAACGCTTTTCTGACCCGCTACGGAAAAGACCATGACTATGATCTGATATTGCTGGCGTCTCAAGCCGGTACTATCGCCTATGCTCGGCCTGCTCTCGACCTGACGGATGAAGTAGTAGCCGAGTTAAATAAAGAGTATATACAGGCCAAAGGCAAGTAATGAAGCATTCATTCACGCTACTGGTTGGACTGCTGCTACAGCTCGCTGGCTGCACGAACGAGCTGACCACGAGCGAACTGGACCACTACCTGGCGAATCCCGCAAATGGCCTTACTCGAAAGCAGGAAGCCGGCGAGCTAACGGTTGAAGTGACCTATCGCCCCGCCGCCCTGGTCGCGCCTTATCACAGAGAAGACAAGCTGTTGGATAGGCACCAGTCGCAATACTATTTATTGTCAATCAGCAGAAAAGGCGCGGAAGTGCTTGATCCAGCGCGCGGTTTTTCAGCCTACAGCTCCTTGCTGCAAACGTTGGCTTTTAGGCCTCAGGAATATATGAGGCTGACCACCGCAGACGGTGACACGCTAGTGCCCAGCAATTCGATTTTGGAACGCACTTACGGTATGGGCGCGAGCACCCGCATCTTAGTCGCTTTTCCAGCATCAGCGGGAGAAAAGCACCCGTCGGTTGTCTTTCACTTGGAAGAGTTTGGCCTCCAAATGGGAAATCTGTCCTTTCCTTTCGAACACCAGGACATTGTAGATATCCCGCCGCTCAAGCCAACGGCTACAATGGCAGGTACTCCTAAGTAGTGTTATTTTTTGCGCGACATATTAGTAGAATATGAAATTCCTCTACCGGCCCAGAATTATAAAAGCCATTGCTTCCTTCTTACTATTGGAAGTAGTCACCCAGCTAGTCGCTCCAGCAGCAAGCTATGCCTTGACCTCTGGCCCCACGGTTCCCGAAGCAACCAGCTTTGAGCCGGTCGATACCACCGACATGGTTGATTTGGCCTCTGGCGACTTTACCTACAACATTCCCTTACTGGAAGTGCCTGGGCCTGAGGGGGGCTATCCTCTCGCTCTGTCTTATCACGCGGGTATCCAGCCCAACGAGGAGGCATCATGGGTAGGACTTGGCTGGTCGCTGAATCCAGGTGCTATCAATCGTAATGTTAATGGGTTTGCCGACGACCATGAGAATATAACTCAGACGCGCCGTGACTATTGGTCGGGAGGGCAAACCAGCACTACTTCTGTTGGGGTCACAGTCGGTATTCCCGGCACCCCCGCTAGCGTATCGTTTGGCTTGTCTTTCTCGCAAGACACGTACCGCGGCTTTGGAGTAGGAACTAATATAGGTATTGGTAGTTCATTCGAAATGGGGCCCGCATCGATAGGCGCTAGTGCCAGTGTATATACAGATGGATACGGTAATTCAGGTGCTGGAGTGGGAGTGGGCGTCTCGGTTGCTGTAGCCGGTAATGTATCAGCCAGTTTGGGAGTAAGTGCAAGTACGTCAGGTGGCTTTGGTGTAAACGCTGGTTTAGGATACAGCGATAAAGCAAGCAAAATGAGTGCGAGTATCCTCGGGGTTTCTATGAATTCCGGGTCATCAACTCCGTCGTTATCAGTTGGAGGCGGGTCAGCAATGGTGGAGAGTGGTAGAGCGGGAATAATTCAAACAGAGGTTTCAAGCTTTGGGGTATCTATTCCCTTCCCTGGCGGGTCAGTGAATTTGCGGCAAAGTGATGTGCGCTATTGGTCAGACGAAACAGTGGATGTACTCGCCAGTGGGAGTATATACTTTCCCAAGCAGTTTACGCCTAACGTTTGGAATTCATCAACTTCGAGTTACACTTTTGATAATAAGGCATTCGATACTTATCGGTTGTCGGATCCCGAAAACGCGAACATATACGAGCATCCCGACCCCAACTGGTTGTTGGGTGGTAGTTTCGCAGATTATGATAATTATATGGTTTCTGGTCAGGGAATAGCTGGCTCTATGAGACCCTATGTCTATCAGGCAGCATTATACAGCCAAAATAAAGTGGTGCCTAACGTGAGTAGTCGCCATCATATTATCGATTATCCATTGCCATGGGATAACAAGCCTGCGTTTTTTCGCTTCGAAAATGATTTTTCTAATCAATACCGGCAAACTAGTACTGGTACGCTGACCAGTGGCCCTTATTCTTATGGTGGGCAGAACTATGACGATGTAAGATATAATTTTGACAACCAGGCCCAGCACGGTGAGAACAATACGCTTGGGTATGATGCTTCCAATGATCGTATTGCGGGCTCAAAATCAATAGAATATTACACTAACCAACAAATAAAGAGCGGAATAGCAAAAGTAACAGGATTTATTGATCAGTCAGCCAAAGGTTTTGCACGGGACAACAACAGCCAAATAGGCGGATTTTCGGTCACTAATGCCAGTGGTGTTACCTACCATTATGCCTTACCTGTATATTCATTCAACGAGCTGTTCTATATGCAGAAAGTTGGAAGTAGTGGAAGCAATTTGACCTACAACAGACTCTCCAAACCTCAGAAGTATGCTTATACGTGGTATTTAACCGCAGTAACCGGGCCTGACTATGTGGATATCAATAACGACGGCTTAGCAGGGCAGGGCGACTGGGGTTATTGGGCGGTATTCAATTACGGCAAATGGAGTACTGACTACAAATGGCGAAACCCATCTGAAGGATACCATCGTGACGCAGATGCCTCATTTGAAAGCTATTCAAAAGGCATGAAAGAGCTATACTATCTTAATTCTGTTGCAACTCGAACTCACACCGCTTTGTTCGTGAAATCATTTCGAGCGGATGGTAAAGGTGCTGCTGATGGCAACGGAGGTTCGAGGCCTTTCGCTGTGACTCCCGCAATAGGGTGTACCCCCACTGGGGGAGGAGGTTGTAGAGACCCTTATTGGAGGTGTGCTTACCCTGCGATTCAACTAAAGTTAGACAAAGTAATTACGCTCAAAAATGAAGATGTGCCAGCTAATGTTGAAAATCAGGCTACTACCTACAATATTAATAACGTTGCTTATTCCTCTAATGGGGTGAGTTTTAGTACGAGTGGAAGACGGTTTTTAGGGGAGAATATCTTAGATGTTGCTGACGTAGCCTCTCTTTCATCTATTACAGTAAAATCAATAAATAGTACTGTATTCTCATATAATTACTCGTTAAGCCCGGGTACTGTGAATAGCTGGGATGAAACAGGGACTTTTTATACCTCCTCTGATTTATCGAGTCCTTCTACCTCTGTTTCTAACACACCACCATTGTTTGGCAAGCTTACTCTAAACCAAATACAGACATTTGGATTAGGTGGTAATGGTGCGATGCCACCTACCAAGTTTGGCTACGAGTTGTCCCAAGAGGAAAAATCTAGTACCAGCATTACAGTTGGTGAGGTCATAAACTCTAAGGGATATGTCATGCTAGGAGATGAAAATCCTTTTCGTGAGGGCGACCTACTCGAGTTTATTGCTAACGGACGCCGCGTTTGCTGCGCTTTGGTGAAGAGTGAGGGGGGTATTCATTATTTAGCCAGATATATTGGCTATAGCCCTCCCTCAGGGACTTACACTGCTTCACTTACAAAGAACCCTCCCTATTCCAAGGATAATTATGACATGTGGGGCATGTTCAAAAGTGATTTTAATACAGACTTGACCAGTTTGTCTGGCTTTGATGAGACCATGGGCAGAGCAACAAGTGAAGTCTCGGCCAAGAGTACGGACGTGTGGTCATTGCGTAGTATTCAAACTCCGTTGGGAGCTATTCTTAAGGTCAAATATGAAGGAGATAAATACCAAGCGAAGTTGCTAAAACGCCCTAACATGATAGCTGGTTTCGGCTATGGGCAAGCCGCTTCAACGGGTAACCATACTCCAGCTTCTAGCACTGGAAGAATTGCCCTTGGTAATCGCTTGGTCGTACCTGCTTCCTCTGTTTTTAAAGTTGGGCAACGGGTAATGATTTCTGGCTTGTTCACCCCCAATGATCCTTCGCGTAATTTTAGAGGAGTATATGACGTTCCAGTTACTATAACTCAGATAGAGGATTTAAATTCCAGTCTAGGCTCCAATATTATATATGTTAGGGATGATACTGGGCAGTTATGGCAGCCAGCAACTAATATTCCTAGGCAACAATTGTACCTCGGTCATGTGAAGCTTTCGGAGAGTAATAATAATAATTATGGAGGTGGGTTAAGAGTGCAAAATATTTCTGTAAGTACATTCGGTTTAGATAAAACAACTCGTTATAACTACGAAAATAATGAGTTGCCTTCGGGTGTGACAAGTTATGAACCGGGTTCTTACCTGCCTGTTAATGAAGCTGATTTTGCTGGTTACATATCAGCATCGACTCATGGTGGAATGAATTCTAATGAAATGTCATCTGCCAGAGCTGCTGCTTCGACAACTGCCAAAGCATACAAGATAAACTACTACAGCACCCTTCCGACTCTTCTATCATTGACTCGTATCTTACCAGCTCCTGGTGTAATGTATGAGTACGTTACGGTACGTGATGAAATCAAGCGAGCTAATGAGACTGAGAAGATATTGCCGCAAACAACAGTCTATCAGTTTGAGGTAATTAAACCCAATATGGTTAGCCTGTTGCCTGTTACTTATACATCAGGAGCTGCACCAACAAGTAGCAAGCCTTATCGAGTAATGACTCGGGAAGTTGCTATCCACGACTTTACCACACGCGTGGGACGCTTAAAACGGCGTACTTCTTATTATTCTACCGATGAATCGGGCAGGACATCTGCGTCGGGGAAAAATTTGGTGAAACTGAGTGAAACAGTTAACCATTACCTGCATGATGAATTTACCAATGCTGGTATAGGGGCCAATGTTACGCTGAATAGTTCTGGCTACACGGCTAAGTTGGGCCAATATGGTTATATCGGCATGGTGCAGGAGACCTTCGCGGATTCTCGCAAAACTCAAATTCCGGGAAACGAATTTCAGTACGACCGTAAAGTAATTATGAGTAGTAGAAAGACGTATCCAGTAATTCTGACGGGCACTACTACTACTGATTACAAAACGAATACTAGCGTAACAACTGAAAATAGACAGTTTGACTTCTTATCGGGCGAGGTTACGAGTATGCTCACTACGGACAGCTACGGCAACCGTATGCTGAGTGAGAGTACGCCTGCTTATCGTAAGTACCCGACCCTCGGGCCCAAAATGGGTGCTAACGGCAACCGCAATATGTTGACGCAAAGCGCTGGTTCCGCTCAATTCAAAGTAGATGCTCAAGGCAATAAACAAGGATTGCTTTCAGCTACTGCTCAAACTTGGAGTACTTCCGTGCCTGTACTTGGTACTGCGGTATTCAATCCTGAATACCGTGACGTACAAACGAGTGTCTGGCGGCCACAGGCAACATATTCGTGGCTGCCCATCAACTCCACCATTGATGGTCTCACTCCTCTGACTGGTGCAGGTGCCTACACCGATTTCTTTACAGGGGGAGCAGTAGCTCCTTGGAAAAAAACTTCACAAGTAACTTTGTATGACGTCTTTTCCGCTGCTCTGGAGGCTACTGACATAAACGGGAAATACGCCGCCACCAAAAAGGGATATGACCGAAGCCGCGTCTTACTATCAGGTGCTCCAGCTTCTTATAATGAACTGGCTTACACCGGACTGGAAGATGTTGGATCTGTCTCCGAAACGATAAATGGTGGAATAAAAGCTGTGTGGCCCGATTGGGCTACTAGTGATGCCGCAATAGAAACTGATGCCAGTCAGACAACTACCATTGTACATACCGGAATTAAAAGCTTGCTTTTGAAGCCTCAAAAACATGGTATGTCCTATGATGTGCCTATCGCTTCCGTGCAAACTGCCAAGGCGTACAGGGCAAGCGTGTGGAGCAACAGACCTGAAGCTCAACTATATTACTGGGTTGATGGTGTCGAGCGAAGTATTGTCAGCGGTAATACCCAAAAACAAGCGAATGGTTGGTACTTGCTGGAACTGACAATTCCTCCAATTGGAGCAGGCCACCAGACATTACGCGTAGGATGCTACAACAGCAGTCCGACGACTAATGTGTACTTGGATGACTTTCGTTTTCAGCCCATTGATGCTCAAACTACGGCATATGTTTACGATAAGCATACAGGGAAAGTCACGCACTTGCTCGATAATAATAATCTCTACACGCGCTACGAGTATGATGCTGCTGGGCGCTTAACTAAGACTTACCGGGAGACCTTCAAATATCAGCCAAAACTGGTCAATGAGGTTGCCTACCAGTATGGGCTAAGCCGCCCGGCTTTGGATGGCATAACGCTTGCCGTTTCGCCACCATCCAATTCCCGAACGGTGCAAGTTTCTTTATCTCTTCCCGCTGCCTTGAGTAGCAACCGTGTCATTCAGTACAATCCCGGAAGCGGCACTGCTTATACTACTGTGAGTAGTGTTGCTTTTCCCTATACGTATAGCGCCGCTGGCACTTATTGGATGCGAGTCAGGGTAACAGATGCGGAAGGCAAGCAGCGCGAATTGGTTAGTAAAGTAATTGTTCCTTAACGGGTAATAACTTTTAAATTTATGAGGAACATCTATGCGCGTTTGTTATTGCTACTTATCCTGGGATTTGCCTACTCGGCAAGTGCTCAAGATATTTCTGGCGAAACTAATATCGTACCAGGTCAAAGCTATAGCTATTCCTATACAGGCTATAGCTGTAATTCTCCCAGCTATAGCTGGTCGGTAGCGGGTGGGGTTATTAGTACAAACGATAATTACGGAACAATTACTGTCACTTGGGATTGCGCTGCCCCAGTACGTCAGATAGATGTGAGTATAGAAGGCGAAGAGTATGATCCTGAATATGGCTACTCCTACTCAGTATATTGCGGAACCACTTCTCTCACCAATTTTACCACTATTCCCCCCACGGCTGGCGGTATTTACCTCTCGTATTACAATTTCTTCCTGCAAAACGAAATCTGCCCCAACGAGGCATTTATGCTTGGCTATTCTGGGTCTTCAGGTGTTCAGCAGGTCAACTGGTTTCGATGGGATGGAACGGCTTGGCAAGCTGAGGGAACATCGTCGTTTGGTCCCGACTTCTTCGGCTATTTTTCTGGTATAACCAGCACGACCACGTACAAAGCGCAGCCTATTGCTTGTGGTGGCGTGCCGCTTGCTGAGCAAACGATTACGATTCAAGTAACAGATGTAGCTTCCGCCGGTGGCGTGGCACTTGGCTCACGTGATGTTCTGTTCGGGGCCAATGAAGGAACGGTAACGCTCGCCGATAGTCGAGGAATTATCATCAACTGGCAACGTTCTACAAACAGTGGTATCACGTGGGAGGATATGACTGACACCGGAGAAGAAATAAACTTTAGTAATCTGACAACAACTACTTTATTCAGGGCTAAGTCTTATTTCTTTGCGTGTCAGCAAACTCCTGTTTACTCCCAGCCATGCGCTATTCGAGTAGAAGTAGGACCTAGTAATCTTAGCTGGATAGAAAACAAAAGCTACGATGAGGGAGCCCGTGTAGTCAGCAACTCCCGTTCCTATTTTGACCTATCAGGCAGGTTGCTTCAATCGCAAACCAGAAATATCTCGCAGGGGAAGATTCTAGCCACCCAGCCGTTGTTCAGTGCTTATGATCAAGCGGTTGGTACTACGCTGGCGGCTCCTATCACGGATGTCGATTTTACTTACAAGCCTCGATTTGTTAGTCCTTTCTTTACTGCGTCACTTCCTTACAATCACAATCATTTTGATTCGGGCAGCACTCTCAATGGACCTGTTGCCGTGGGGGGGAACACCCCGGGCACTCTAGGGTGGTATTACAGCACTAATAATACTCTAGAGCCCAACACTGCCGTCACAGCATATCCCTACTCGCGCATGGAGGAAGCCGCCGACGGTAGTACGGGCGTAGTCCGGTCATCTGGGGTAGGTGAGGTGTTCCGGATGGGGCAGGGCAGGGAAAACGTGCAGGGCAGCTTCTCCGTGCGGGCGGAACTCACGAATTATGCTCAGCTGCGGAGCCGATACTTCCCCGCCTCAGTGGCAGGCGAACAGCCTGCCAGCTTAAGCGCCGCCACTATCCAGCAGGTAAGTATCAATTCTAACGGCCAGAAAGTAGTTACTTTTCAAGATAAGGAAGGCCACGCACTCATGGTCGCCCGGCCCGGCCGGTCCAATGATTGGCTGAGTGTAACTAATACCGCAGAAGTAGGCTGGCCTTATTGCTTCGTAAAAACTACGAATGAGATTTATGAAAATCCACTAATTGAGGCCAGTGCTGATATTGTGGTTTATGATGAAAACTACGTTCGCCTGTTTGCCGGCCATGCCCGCGACTTTAACGCAACGTTAAGTGCCCGCGCTGGTTCCTGTCGAATCTATTGCAACGAGCCTTTTCGAATAACGACCGGTCGTATCCTTAATGCAACGACTAGAGAGCCAATAAGCTGGAATTCTATGTACGAACTGCTACCTACCAAAAGGGAGGCTTATGCTTATTTTAATTTCTATACGTTTGAAACCGGTAAGACATCTATTACCCCTCTGATTACCAGCTCCGATTATATCGTCACAAATACTATCACGGGAGCTGATGTTACGACAACATTCAAAAATGGATCTGCTATTCCAGCAGGCTTTTATCAGGTTCGCATTATTCAGGGTGCTGTAAGTCTGAGCTATACCAACGACTACCAGGATATATCCTACAGTTTCTATAATCAAAAAGGTCAACTCCTAGGCAGTTTGGCTCCTAATGGGGTCAAGAAGCTGCTGAGAATTGGTACATCAACGGTTGCCGGGCCTACTTCACCTAGTCTTACGGCAGGGCTCGTTGCGTGGCTGCCGTTTGACGAGGCATCTGGGAACATTGCGGCCGACGCCTCGGGTAACGGAAAACACGCAACTTTAAACGGTAGTACGTGGAGTTGGAAACCTAGCGAAGGCAGCAACAATGGTGCTCTGGAACTGACTGGCTCGAGCTATCTGTACGTCCCGGTTGCCTGGCAGCCATCGGCCTTCACCGTGTCTTGGTGGACCAAACCCTACCAACGCTTTCCATACAACCAGATGGTTGCCGCAGACTGTGGGTGGGGCGGCTTTATGTTTCACACAGACTGGAACGGTGAGGCCTATGTAGGAACCGATTTAGGAAGTCGAATTGTGCTGGGTGCCAACACCGTTGCACTTAACGTCTGGCAGCAGTTTACCTTCACTTACAATGCTGGCGAAGGCCGCTTGTATAAAGATGGGCAGTTGCTAGCTGTAAAGCAGGGGATGACCGCTCCACAAACGTGGCGGTACTTCACTTTTGGCACTGGCCCGGGCGGACAGCCCAGTGAGGGGTTGCTGGATGACTGCCGAGTGTATGATCGGGCCTTATCCGAATCAGATGCAAAGGAGTTGTATCAAAGCCGACTACCCTTTTTCACTAGCTACGAATACGACGTGCGCGGCCAATTGCGTGCAATGAATGAAACAGACGCAGGCCGCACGAAATACTACTATCGCGTCGATGGTACTTTGCGTTTTTCTCAGAACGCGAAGCAACAGCCGCTTGGTTACTTTTCTTATACCAATTACGACGACGCTGGTCGGCCGGTGGAGGCGGGTGAGTGCCGCCCAATTAGTAGCGCCTATTTTGCTACTATTGCCGAATCATCGACTGTGTTGGAAAGTGTAGATCCTCGGGGCGGCTTCGCACTCGAACATCCCCGTCAAGATGTAGTCCTGACCAGTTATGACCTGCCGCTATCTCTACCTGGTCTAAGCGGAACTTATACCCAGGAATTCCTAGCCGGACGAGTATCGAATACGCGCAAATACAGCACATTTGCTGCTCAGGGAATCAATGCTGCACCAGTATCCCAGACTTGGTTCAGCTATGATGAGCAGGGGCGCACGAAATGGGTGGTGCGGCAACAGTTTAATCAGGCTGCCCATACTCTCGACTATGATTACGACTTGAATGATAACGTATTATCGGTTTGCTACCAGAAGAATATTGCGGCCAACCGCTTCACCCATTATTACAGTTATGATCCGGATCAGCGACTTAGTGAAGTGCGCACTAATACCGCCGACCCGACTAATCAAACCGAGCCTCGTAAGCTTCAGGCTTCGTATTCTTATTATCTGCATGGTCCCCTGAAGCGTGCGGTTATTGGTGGGTTACAAGGGGTAGACTACCTGTATACTGCTCAAGGGTGGCTCAAATCCATCAATGGCTTACAGCCAGGTAGCGACCCAGCCACCGATGGACCTACCACTTCCGGGATGCTCCCTGACCTGTTTAGTCAGGAACTCGAATATTACGCTGGCGATTACTACTCCGCCCGCCGTACTCAGGGCAGCTTCACTTCTAGTGGCAATCATCCAGATCGATTCGACGGTACCGCACGGGCACAGGTATGGCGCACTTCCAGCCGCCCAACGGCCATGAGCGGATACGGGTATCGCTATGATGAACGTGGCCAGCTTATTCAGGCCGATTACGGACAGCTTACTCCGGGTGCAGGCGGGAATACCAGCTTCATTCCTGATGCTGCGGGCCGCTACCAAGAAGGAGGGCTTACGTACGACCCCAACGGAAATCTCGGCGATTTACGCCGCACCGACCGGGTGGGGGCTAATTTGATGAATATCAAGTACGAGTATATCGGTAATACCAACAAACTCTCGCGAGTTTATAATCCCCAGAGTCCTGGCTTACCAGTCCTTGAGTATACTTATGATGCTTTAGGGCAAATGACCAGTCAGGTGGAGCCCGGTAAGCCCAAATACTTTAACTATGATGTGACGGGTAAAGTAACGGATGTATACCGGACCGCTGCCAAGGCCACTACCGATCTAATTGCTCATTATGACTATGATGAATTTGGTCAGCGCATCCGTCAAACGGTGTACAATGCGCAACAAGTGGCCGAGACCACAGAATACGTTCGCGACGTCGATGGTAATGAAATTGCCTCGTACTATGTGGAGCCTGGGACCAACATCCTGCGCTTAGCCGAGCAGCCTGTGTATGGCGCTACCCGTGTGGGAGTAGTGCGGCAGCCCCGCAATGAAGAGGTGCGAGCGGAACTCTACGAATTGAACGACCAATTGGGGAATACCCGCGTGGTATTTCAGGCCCCGCGCACCGTTCCGTATACCTTGACGATGGAAAACGGCCAGGCTGACCAAGAGAAGAAAGACTTCCCAACGCCCAATGCCACGACCTACGACCAGGTACGTAGCAACTTGTATGCTCGCGGTGATACTCCCGATGGTACCGGTTACTCCATGCGCTTGTCGGCTCAGATAGGTCCGGGCAAGAAACTGGCCGTAGCTCCCGGCGACCGGGTGCTGCTGGAAGTGTGGGCGGGCTATCCATCCATGTGGGGCGTTATCAATGGGCGAGCAAGTGTGCCAAACGTCCGGGCCATTGGTTTGGCTAGCGCCGCCTTGCTCGTACAGCCGCAGCCACGGTTAGCTGAATCTGGCAGTACCCGAGCCTTGCCCGCATGGCAGCGCCTGTTGAGTCAAGTATCGGTTGGGGTGGCAATTCCGCTCACAGGCCGCCAGCCTAAAACCTATGGTGCCGCCGCGAAAGTCGATCCAATGACACCTACGACTCTTCCTCCTAACGCTGTCCTGCGCTACACACTTCGTCTGGTGCGCGACCGTAGTATTGTTCGGGAAGGCACGGCGCGCGTGGCCCCCGCAGCCGAGGGACAGTGGCAGCCATTGAACCTCAGCGTGACCATAGATACTGAAGAGCCCGCTGAACTGGAAGTGTGGCTGCAGAATTTTGATGCTCAGCCCGTTTACTTCGATGATATGCGCATCGAACACCAGGTGGGTACTCTGGTAGCCGAGAACCATTTTTATCCTTACGGACAACGCAATGAGGGCTTGAGCTGGACCAGGCAATATATGCGTGGGTACGGCCGCGGCTACCAAGGCCAGAATACCCGCTTTGATGAGGAAACCGGCTACGATAATTTTGAGCTACGGATGTATGATGCCCGTATTGGCCGCTGGCTGAGTATGGACCCAATGGGGCAATTTCATTCGCCTTATGTAGGAATGGGTAATGACCCCGTGAATATGATTGACCCCGACGGCGGTTTCTCAGACCCAACGTTTCCTGCCAATCCCAAGAACGAGCAAACCTACATAGACCCTGGAACAAAGCAAGCTTATATATATTTCAACGGTTCGTGGAGCCACTCGCTTGGTGAAGTTGCAGTAGTAGGGGCGCGGGCACCAAGTCCTACCAACTTTGTAAATGCTTTAGCAGTACCTAGTATACCCTGGAAGACTCAGTACAGAGAACAGAAGCCTCATTGGACAAACTGCTGTAATACAGTTAAAAAGATGGTCAGTTATGTGCCTGCAAGTAGGGTGTACATCACAAAGGAGGCAAACAGTAGATTAGTGCTTGTACCTGGTGCTGCAAAAGGCCTGAAAAAGCTGGACGAGTATTTAGCCAATGGTACCCCAGTTATGATAGGAGTTCATCACACCTATAATGCTGGTTACAACGAAGGAACTACGGATCATTTTGTTCTTGCAGTTAGTGGGAATACTCGTATCGGAATTAGATTCTCTGATGTTGGAACATTAGACAGAGCTAGAGGAACTGCACCTTCGAATATGTTGTATATGAATCCAAAAACTGGTATGATGACTGGCTCATCAGCTGCTACTGGAAAGACATACACCCTTTCACAACTTAGATTTAAGTAGAATGTACCTAAACATGAAAGCCACTGTAGCACTAATAGCATGCTTAGTCAGCTTGGTAACAGGCTGTGAGTCTATTGATAGGCAAAGCAATAACGCCGTTGAAATTGAGTCAAAGAGTGTTATAAAGGATACATCAATTGCAAAGGGTCAATCGGAGTATTCGAATAAAGGGGCTGGAAATCAAGATGTAAGCCGTGATGTCGCAACGCCATGTCTAACAAATATTCAATCTTTCTATAAGTGGTATTTAGGTGTACAGGATACAGTAAATTATTTTGCTAATAGTATCGTGTTTCAAAGCGATAGTACAGGAGAAAGTGCAAATAGATTTTATATAGTTGATAGATTGAAAAAAAGTAATTATCTAAATTTTTTGCAAAAATCAGGATTTTTTTCCAAGTATTTTCTTGAGAGAATGAATGCGTCTCTGGAGTATAAAATGCGTCATATTGAAAAGATTAAGCAACACGATGGAGAACCCGAAGGTTTCGAGTCGGATTTAATCTTGTTCACCCAAGATTTAGATCCAAATACAGATAATTTTAGATATAAATTTAGGAACAATCGAGTTGAAGTAGATAATGGGGAAAATGTAATTTTGTTCTACTTATCAAAAGATTGTTCCATTGATTCCACTGTATTTAATGGTCGTTCAGAGAGGATATAATTTGTCTTTAAATCAAATTTTACAGGCTTTTTGTGAATATTTTGTATTGCGATATTTATATTTTCGCGTTTTTTAATTTAAACTAAAGGCGTGTTATTTGTTTGTGTATGAATGAGAGCCGAGTCGGTAAGTTGCAATGATGGCATAAGGGTTAGCTGACTGTTCCACTAAATAAATTGACTTTATCATATTATATATAACTGCCGGCGCTACCGCCCGTACGGACTATCGGCCCGAAACCGGCGCTCAAATTCCTCCCGGGTACAAATCGACTTCACGTCCACTACCCGGTCAACAGATAGCACGCCGTCGAGGTGGTCGATTTCGTGCTGCAGCAGCTCCGCCAGGTCGTCTTCGTGGCCGGCCCGGGTTTCGTGCCAGTGGCCGGCCGGGTCCTGGTAGCGGACCGTAATCCAGGCGTGGCGCTCTACCTGCATAAAAATGGCGAGAAACGACAGGCACGCATCCCACACCACCAGCTTCTCGGGGCTGCGGTCAATAATGGACGGGTTGATAAGCGGCCAGATATCGTGGCCGGGCAGGCGCAGCAGCACGATGCGCTGTAGCTCGCCGATTTGGGGAGCCGCAATGGCACGGCCGTAGCCCGTGGTGGCCCGCCAGTGGGCCACGGTATCGGCCAGATCGGTGATGATGCGGGCGGTTTCGGCCGACGTCGGATCAGCAACGGGCGTGGCTATTTGCCGGAGCACCGGGTTGCCAAGCTGCAGTATTTCACGGATGGGCATACCAGCAATACAAGGAGTGGAGGATGGGTAATCAAGGTTTCGGCTGCGCTCAGCATGAGGATACTTTTCTGACTATTCACACACGCTGGCAGAATGTCAACCACACTTTTGTTCAACCACACTTTTGTGTTTGTAGACCGATTGTATTTTAGGTCGTGCCGCAGGATTCGGGGAGAAGTGTAGCCGGCTTATTTATTTCTGACTGCCTGTACCAGGCGGTCCAGATCGGCGGCGGAGTACAGGGTGCCGCGCGTGACGACAGCGTCTATTTTCTTGATGTTGGCGATATTTTCCAGCGGGTTCTGCCGCAAAATAACCAAGTCGGCATCCTTGCCCACCGCAAGGGTGCCGCTGGTTTTTTCTACGCCCATAAACGTTGCTCCATTAATGGTAGCGGCCCGCAAGGCTTGCAGCGGCGTCAGGCCGGCGGCTACCAGCATCTGCAGCTCACCCTGCAACGACGCGCCCGGATACACATAGGAGTTAAACGGGCCACTATCGGAGCCCGCCAGCACCAGCACCCCGGCCGCCTGCAGCTGCGGCACCATGGTCATAAAGCGGGCGTTGAGCTTCTGGCCGAAGGCCACGGCGGTGGCCGACTGCTGCCGGGCGCTGCTTACGCGCCGGGCGTAGGTGGCCTGTATTTTGGGCGAAATAAATGCCAGCAACGAGTCGCGAGTGTGGTCGGCAGTGGCTACTTCGGCCAGCGTTTTCTGAATAAATAAGGTCGGAACGACGGCCGTTTTTTTAGCCGCCATTAGCTTGAAAAGACGGTTAGCCGTAGCCACGTCATAGGTGTCATACAGCGCCGGGAGCACCGCAAACAAGCCCAGCGGCTTGGGCGTGCGTAGGCTTTGGGTCACCAGCGCCGTGAGGCTGTCCTCTTTGCTGGAACAGCCTTTGAAAACGTAGTACAGATGCTCGGTAGCATCCAGGCCCTGCGCTATGGCCTCGCTTAGCTTCACGGTGAAGGGCATGTGGCTCGTCGTTTTGAGCCCTCGTTTTTGCGCTTCCGCTACCACCTGCAAATACGCTTCGCGCGAAATCTTGCTATCGTAAATTTTAATGTAGTCCACGCGCAGCTTTTGCAGCGAATCCAGGGCTTTGGTAATCTGAACGGGCGTTTCTACCTCCAGCGAGCCGGGCCAGTACGCCTGCGGGCCATCTATTTTTGGCCCCGAGGTGAAGATGCGCGGGCCGGGCAACGTACCGGCTTTTATTTGCTGCCGCCAGCTGAAAATAGCGGCCGTCAAGTCGCCGCCGGCATCCCGCACGGTGGTTACGCCGTGCGCCAGAAAAAGCGGCAACGTATTTTTAGCGGCTTGCGTCAGGCTGTCGCCGCCGCGAAAGTGCATGTGCATATCCCAGAGGCCGGGAATTACATATCGGGCCTTGCCATCCAGCGTTTTTTTGGCGGCGTAAATGCGCGTGCTGCCGGGCTCGATGCGCCGAATAATGCCCCCCGAAATAGCCAGTGTGTGGTCGGGACGGATGCGGCCCGATTGCACGTCGACGACGTTGAGGTGCGTGATAACCAAATCGTAGGTTTCGGCGGGACGGGGTGACGTGCCGCTGACCAGTAGGCCCGCTAAAATACTGCTCGCAAAAGACCGGAAGCCGGGGCTGAGAATTGCCATTGTCGGGAGAAAAGGAAAAGAGCGGAGAAGAGCGAAATGTAACGGTCGGCGGGTACTATCGGGCCGATTGGCCCCGGACTTCCTACGGCTTCTTATTTTACCGGCAGAGCCCGAACTACTCCGGTTTGTCTATCGACTTCGAAAGCAGCCTTGTTCGGCATTCGGTCGGCCCAGTCGGTGCGGGGCACGAGCACCTGCCAGTGCGTATCCACACGTAGGACCTGGGCCGAGTCGGGCACGAAAAGCGCGGCGTTGGGCTGTGCCTGCACGTACCGGTGCACCGCGTCGCGGGCGGCCGCTTCGGTTGGGGCAGCCATAGCCGAAGTGGTGACGGCCGGTGGCACAGGGCGGTCGGTGGCTGGGGTGGGCTGGCAGCTGGTGAGCCCACTTATCGTGGCAAGCAGCAGGCACGCGGAGACATTTGTCATGAGCTAAAGTAACTTGTCATGGGCTAAAGTAACGCAGGAACATCGGGCTGGTATCGGCTTCGCCGCCCGCGAAAAATCAGGGTGCTTCCCGGCCAGCAGCTTCACCTGGTCGGTTGCGCGCAGGATTTGTCGGCGGCTGTAGCGGCTCTTTGCTTTGAAATTGGTAGAGCACGAAGCCTGGGGGAATATAGAGGGAGGGAAAAACAATTTCGCCCTCGGAGCCATCGGCAAAATATGTTTTCTGGGGTGTGGCCTCGATGGAGTCGTAGCGGAACGTAAGGCCCAGTACGTTGTGGCCGCTGGTACTGATGATGGTATCCAGGCGGGCGTGCAGCGGCCGGCAAACCGCCTGGATACGGTGCCGCCCCACCGGAAGCACGAGGTGGCGCACGAGGCGGTCATCGGCTGTTTTGTACTTGGCCACCACGGTATCCAGCACGCTTTTGCCGTCGCAGAGCACTTGTATCGGTACCTGCTTTTCCTGGCTGTCGTTGGCTACGCGCAGCAGTACGAGCCGGGTCGTATCAGTGGGGCCGGTGCAGGCCGCTGCCAGAAGTGGGAAGAAAAGGAATACGTGTTTATACATCGAGCAAAGTGTGTCCGGCCGCCGCTGGCTCCGTCTACGACACTCAACAAAAAAAGCCCTGACTGCTTCGGGAGCAATCAGGGCTTTCAGGGCAAAGTCGGGAGCAGACTACGCGTGAATGCGCTTACGCTTCTGACGGCGGCGCTCCTGCGCCTGCTTTACGCGGAAATGCAGGGCCTCCAGGGCAGTTGCGGTCGGGGCCGAAGCAGCGGCTTCGTTGTTGGTGTCCTGTGAATTGTTGGTTTGCATGGGGAAAGCTGCTTTTTTATGTCTTGTCTGTACTCCTGACAAGCCGTTAAAGTTCTTGCCGGGGGCGAAAGGTACGGGATTCTACGGGGTTTTGTGGAATTTTGGTCACCATATTGGTGCTTTTCCTCCTTCCATGCTGCCCTGCTATGGTTTGTTACCGCCCTCTTAGTCAGCTATTGCTGCCCGTATTGCTCGTTCTCGGCGGCCCGGTTGCCACCGCGCAGCGCATTCTGCAGCGCAACTTTCAGCCTTACTTCGAGGCCCACGAGCTGCGCGGTTCCTTCCTGCTGCTCGACGTAAGCGCCAACCAATACACCGCTTACGACCTGCCGCGCTGCCGCCAAGGCTTTTTGCCGGCTTCCACTTTCAAGATCCCCAATACGCTCATCGGTCTGGAAACGGCTGCCGTGCGCGACACCGCCGAGGTATTTCGTTGGGATGGTAGGGTGCGCAGCTTTGCCCAGTGGAACCAGGATATGACGCTGGCCCGCGCGCTGCGCGTGTCGTGCGTGCCGTGCTACCAGCAGCTGGCCCGCCGCATCGGGGCCGGGCGCTATCAGCACTGGCTGCCAAAGCTGCGGTTTGGCCGCATGGTCGTCACACCCACCACCATCGATTCGTTTTGGCTGGTCGGACAGTCGCGTATCACTCAGTTCGAGCAAATAAACTTTCTGCGTCGTCTGCAGCGCGAACAGCTGCCGGTGTCGCGGCGCAGCCAGGAGCTGACCAAAACGCTGCTGGTGCTGAGCCGTGGGCCCGGCTGGGTAATGCGCGGCAAAACTGGCTGGACCATGCAGCAGGGCCATGATAATGGCTGGTTTGTAGGCTGGGTAGAGCAAGGCCGAAAAATATATTTCTTCGCCCTGAATGTCGAGCCCAAGCACGCTGGCCCTGTCACGGCGAAGTTCGTGCAGGGCCGCCGAGCCGTAACGGAACAGATTCTGCGGCAGGAATTCGGGCTGCTGTCGCAGTAGTTGGAGAAACTACTTACGGCTGCACCGCGCTTCCACTCTCTGCCGCTTTCGGTTCCGAATATCCGGCCAGTGGCAGGCGCGGGTTCATGGTGCGAAACCAGAGCGGCGGCAGCGTTGCCAGCAGCATCATGCCAGGGTAGCCCGTGGGCATCTGCGGACTGGCGGGCTGGTACCGCAGGGTGTGGTAGGGGCGGGAGGCCAGGTAATGATGGTCGGAATGGCGGGTCAGCTCATAGAGCAGAATGCGGCCCAGGGCGTGCTCGGAGTTCCAGGAATGCTGCGGCTGCACCCGCTCATACACGCCAGTTGTGGCGTTGCGCTGGCGCAGCAGGCCGTAATGTTCCACGTAGTTCACCAGCTGAAACAGCAGCACGCCAATGGCCGCCGCACCCAGCCAGGCCAGTAGCGCAGTGGGCCCAGCCACCAGCCCTACTGCCAGCACCAGCGCGCCCTGCGCTAGCTGAAACTGCAGCATCTGATTGGCCCACGACACGGCCGGGCGCTGCTGCCGCCGGAGGCGCTCATGCTCCAGCTGCCAGGCCGAGCGGTATTCGCCCCACACGGCGCGGGGTAAAAAATGCCAGAAAGGCTCGTGCAAACGAGCGGTGGCCGGATCGTGGGGCGTGGCCACGTGGCGGTGATGGCCGCGGTTGTGCTCGATGAAAAAGTGCAGATACAGCGTACTCAGCAGCAGCGTTTGGGCCAGCAGCTGTTCGTAGCGGCGCGGCCGGTGGCCCAGCTCGTGCGCCACATTGATGCCCAGCGCCCCACAGCAGATGCCCAGGCTGAAGACCAGCCCCGCTGTCTCCCAGTGGGTCAGGGCCGTGTGCGTCGTCACCCACATAAGTCCGCCTACCAAACTCAGGTGCAACGGCACGTTGCCATAGAGCAGTGTATCAAAAAACAGGTGGTGCGCCCGGCCTGCTGTGGCAGGCGCGCCCGGCCCGGCCCGGTGCGCCGCCGACCAAAGCTCTAGCAGCGGCACCAGCCCGAACACGAAGGCGGGCGTCAGCCAGGCCCAGGGACCCCGTAGCGCCAACCCCGCCGCCGCACAAGCCGGTACTAGGTAGGCCAGGATATAGCGCAAGTCGTGGAACTGCATGGCAGAATGGGTTGATAGCTAAATATACGAATCTCAAGATCGACAACCAAGGTAGTGAAGAGGCAGGTAGAGAGCGTCGCTTAGGTTCTGGCTTTCCAGGAGTGGGTTGCTCGGATTCTTACAGGGCTTATTGCACTGACTCGGGGCAAGCAGCACGCCTCTCAACACTATATGAGCCCTTATTTCTGTTACCTTAGAACGGTCACTGGCTCAATAGCAACCAAGTCCTCTTTTTATTCCACTCATATCGGCATGCAAACGCTTCGTATTTCCGGCCTTCTACTTGCTCTCACCATTGGTTCGTGGACCAATAGTCAAGCGCAAGCCCCTGTTGTAGCCACGTTTCCGGTGGGTAGCGCCACGGTTACCGTTTCCGAGGTCACTCCCAGGCTGAACGTCATTTGGGATATGGTCTGGGGGCCCGATAATTTCCTGTGGATAACGGAGCGCTATGGGCGCATTAGCCGCGTAAATCCGGTTTCGGGACAGGTGCTTCCCCTCATTACGGTGCCAGATGTAGCGGCTAATGGCGAGGCCGGTTTACTCGGAATGGTGCTTCACCCAGACTTCGCGGCCAACCCGTACGCATACGTCGTTTACACTTATTTTAGCCAAGGCACTATTAAGGAAAAGATAGTGCGCTACACGTACGCGGGTGGCGTGCTTAGCGCGCCATTGGTGCTGCTGAGTGATATTCCCGGGCTTAGCGGCCACATTGGTTCCCGGCTTATTATCCTGCCCGATCGTACGTTGCTCGTCACTACCGGAGATGCTCATTTGCTGCCGGAAGTACAGAACACCGCCTTTTTAAATGGCAAAACTTTGCGCCTGAATTTGGACGGTACAGTGCCGGCCAACAATCCTATTGCGGGAAGCTACGTGTATACCAAAGGGCATCGTAACTCGCAAGGGCTGGTTCAGTTGCCGAACGGCCGCATTTATAGCTCCGAGCATGGCCCCAATAACGACGATGAGATTAACCGTATCGAAGCGGGCGCGAACTACGGCTGGCCCGACGTGCATGGCTACTGTGACCTGGCGAATGAGCAAGCATTTTGTGCCGCTAACAATGTGCGCGAGCCCATCATGGCCTGGACGCCCACTATTGCGCCCGGAGCGCTGGCTTACTACGATCATCCCGCTATTCCGGCGTGGCGTGGCTCCTTATTGCTGGCAGTGATGAAAAATCGCCAACTGCTGCAGTTGCCCCTGAATGCCGCCGGTGATATAGCTATGCCCTCCAGCGCCTATCTGGTTAATTCGGAGCTGGGCCGGTTGCGGGCTATTTGTGTTTCGCCGCAGGGAAAAGTATACATAGGTACCAGTAACCGCGACGGTTACGGCAACCCCAGCGCCACGGATGACCGTATCGTGGTGCTGGAAAATCGCAGCTTTACGCCCACCAGTGCCGGAGTACAACAACTGGAGGCTGCTTTTGCGCTGGCTCCCAACCCGGCCAGTACCCAAGCCTATGTACGGCTGCCCGCTGGCGGTGCCCACCTGCGGGTGCTGGATATGACTGGTCGTAGTGTGCGTGAAAAACTGGTTTCGGGTCCAGCGGCCACGCTCGATTTGGTAGGTCTGGCAGCAGGCGTCTATCTGGTACGGGCCCAAACGACCGACGGCACGGCCACCCGACGCTTGGCTATCGAGTAGACCTACTGTTCAAATAGGAACCACAGAAAAAGCGGCTCCTCACGGAAGTAGCTTTTTCTGTGACCATAGCTGATAAGCCAAGCCCTGGTTCACGGGCTAAAAGTTAGTTTTGACTGGTGGGCCGTCCTGTACCCAGGTGTGGCGCGCAAGAAGCCCAGGCAGCTTTCGGCGGCTACCTGCGTATGTTGCCGCATACGTTGGGCGTCGTAAGTTTTTGCGGCCTTTTCCTTGGGTGTGTATATGCTCTCCTACAAGCACGAAATATTTCTGGAAGTGGCCCGGCAGCTCAGCTTCACTAAGGCCAGCCATACCTTGTGCGTGAGCCAGTCGGCCGTGAGCAAGCACGTGAAAGCGCTGGAAGAGGAATACAAAATCGGGTTGTTCGAGCGCCTGGGTAATACCGTGAAGCTCACGCCCGCCGGCTTGGTGCTCTACCAGAAACTGCTGCTGGCCAAGCAGCTGCAGCACGAGCTGCACCAGGAGTTTACCCAGCTCAGCGCCGACTACTCGCCTCGCTTCCGGATGATGATTGGGGCCAGCACTACGATTTCGCTCTACGTGCTGCCGCCGGTGCTATCGGCCTACCTCAACAAGCACAGCAACATCCAGCTCACGCTCAAAAACCGCAATAGCGAAAATATTCTCAAAGCGTTGCTGGACCACGAAATTGACCTGGGCATCATCGAAGGTCTCAACAAAGTCAGCACCGTGACCTACACCCCGTTCCTGACCGATGACGTTATTGCGGTGTGTTCGGCCAAAAATCCGCGGAACACCCAGGCTCTCACGGTTCAAAGCCTGTACGAGATTCCGCTGGCCGTGCGCGAAATAGGTTCGGGCACGCTGGCCGTACTCGAAAATGCCCTGGCGCACCACCAGATGAAGCTGGCCGACCTGCCAGTAAAAGTACGCCTGGGCGGCACCGAAGCCCTGAAAAACTTCGTGCGTGTCGACACCTGCCTGGCGTTTCTGCCCCGACAGGCCGTGGTGAAAGAACTGGAATCGGGGGAGCTGCTGGAGGTGCCCATTCAGGGCCTGGCCATGCGGCGGCAGTTCCATTTCATTCAGCGCAAAGGCACCGAGAACAACTTGCCGTACAAAGATTTTGTGCAGTTTATGAAGCGTCATTATTCTAAAATGGAATAGACTATTCCATTTTCCTATTTTGTTTTCGCATACCAGAGCGCCTATTTGCCGTTGTAAAATCACGCACTACAGCCGCTCTGTCCATGGAAACCAGCATTGCTCTTGCCAGCCGAATTCACGCCCTGGAATGCTCCGCCTGCGGCCAGTCGTATTCGGCCTTCGCGCTCCAGCGTGTTTCGGCGTGCTGCCAGATGCCGCTGCTGGCCGTCTACGATCTGCACGAGCCGCTGAGCAAGGCCAGCATCTGCCAAGCCGAGGGCAGCATGTGGCGCTACCGCGAAGTGCTGCCGCTGCTTCACGAAGAAAACCGCGTGAGCCTGGGCGAAGGCTTCACGCCGCTGCTCACGCTCGGCACGCTGGCCAGCCGCTACAACTTACGCTCGCTAGTGCTCAAAGACGAGGGCCAGAACCCGACGGGCTCCTTCAAGGCCCGGGGACTGAGCATGGCCATTTCGAAAGCCAAAGAGCTGGGCGTACGGGGCTGCATCGTGCCCACGGCCGGCAACGCGGGCGTAGCCATGGCCGCCTACTGCGCCAAGGCGGGCATGCAGGCCGTGGTGGCCATGCCGCGCCATACGCCCAAGGCCTTCAAGGAAGAATGCTACTGGTACGGGGCCGAGGTGCAGCTCATCGATGGGCTGATAAACGACTGCGCCGCCTGGGTGCGCCAAACCAACGCCAACGGCGAGCTGCTCGACGTGTCGACGCTGAAGGAGCCGTACCGCATTGAGGGTAAAAAAACCATGGGCTACGAAATTGCGGAGCAGCTCAACTGGAAGCTGCCCGACGTGATTCTGTACCCCGCTGGGGGCGGCACCGGCCTTATTGGCATCTGGAAGGCCTTTCAGGAAATGAAAGTCCTGGGCTGGCTAGCTGCCGAGACGAAGCTGCCGCGCATGGTAGCGGTGCAGGCCTCCAACTGCTGCCCGCTTATCGAAACCTATACGGGCCGGCAGGCCAATGCCCACCACTACGTCGGCAAGCCCACCATTGCCAACGGACTGGCCGTGCCGCGCCCCTTGGGCGAGCCCCTGATGCTGGAAGTGCTGCGCGAGTCGCGGGGCACGGCCGTCAGCATCACCGATGAGCAAATGGTGGAAGGAATGCGCGAATTGGGCCGGCTCGAAGGCTTGTTCGTGGCACCGGAAGGAGCGGCCGTCTGGATGGCGGCTCGCCACCTGCTGCACACCGGCTGGCTGCGTGCCGACGAGCAGATTCTGCTGCTCAATACAGGCTCGGCTCAGAAATACCTGGAAAACGTAGAAGGACAGTATTAGTAGGAATGCTGCCCGCTCAAGTAGGGGTATGTGCTGGGAAGTGGTGTGCCTCCCGCACAAACACGATAAAACCAGCTGCTTAGGCTGGCTTTATCGTGTTTGTGCAAGTACGCTGTCCTACGGTCTGCTTAGTAGCCGCAACCGTGCTGGTTGGCGTAAGTATGGGTTTTCCCGGGCAACTAGCTGCCTGGGATTTTCAGCTTAACGGAGGATAGATATGATGAAAGCCGACCAAAGCCGCCTGTACGCCGATGTGGAATTCCTGACGGCCATTCGCCCGGCTCGCACCTACCGCCACTTGGCCTCCCTAGATAAAGCGGCCGACTACATCAAAGCCGAATTCGGTAAGCTGGCGTGTCGTGTTGAAGAACAGCCTTTCCGGGTGGACGGGCAGCCCTACCGCAACGTCATTGCTTCCTTCGGACCTGAGAAGGGGGAGCGACTCATCCTCGGGGCTCATTACGATGTATGCGGCGAGCAGCCCGGCGCCGACGACAATGCCAGCGCCGTAGCGGGTCTGCTCGAAACGGCCCGTTTGCTACAGGCCCAGCCGCAGTTGGCTCACCGTATCGATCTGGTAGCCTATTCCCTGGAAGAGCCGCCCTTTTTTGGCACCGAAGACATGGGTAGTGCCGTGCACGCCAAATCCCTGCACGACCAGAATGCGGTAGTGCGTGCAATGCTCTGCTACGAAATGATTGGCTATTTCAGCGACGCCCCCAACTCCCAACGCTTCCCCGACGAGCGGCTGGCGCAACTCTACCCCAACACGGGTGATTTTATCATGGTAGTAGGCAAGCAAGGCCAGGAGGCGCTGATCGAACGCGTCAGGGCGCTGATGCAGGACCACGCCAGCATCGACGTGCAAAGTATTAGTCTGCCTAGTGCCGTTGGCCTGTCGGGCCTTTCCGACCACCGCAATTACTGGCGCTACGGCTACCAGGCCGTGATGATTAACGATACGTCCTTCCTGCGTAATCCTCATTATCATCAGTCCACCGATACCATCGACACCCTGGATTTCGTCCGGATGGCCGAGGTCGTGAACGGCGTGTTCGGGGCAATTATCCAGTTATAATTCCACGCAGTTTTGCGAGGAACTTCCATGCAGGTGTTGCGCATTGCCTGTGGCATCGTGCTGGAATAGTATGTGCTGGAATATGAATGCTCTTTTAATCCCATTGCCTACCGAAGCTACTATAGTTACGTACTTCGAGTTTTTATGAGTGAGAATAATGGGTGTTGATTTTAGCTTGTTTCACAATAAAAAGGTAGTTTTATATAAAAATGACCTAAAATGAAAGGGTGTGTCAGGTAATGTGTGCACTGATTATTGTATCTTGACCTTCGAAACGACAGGTGTCCACGATAAATTAGATATTATGCGTCATTTCATTGCTCGTCGCCCAAACTATGGTTTCCTGGTCTTAGTGGCTCTGCTCATGCTGAGCCTCCTAGCGGCTTTCGTAGAGTTGCCTCACCCGGCGGCCACTGCTGGCAGTCTTAACCCCGCCGACGTCGCCTGGATGCTGACCGCCACTGCCTTCGTGCTGATTATGACGCCGGGCCTATCGTTCTTCTACGGGGGCATGGTGCGGCCCAAAAACGTTATTTCCACGATGCTACAAAGCTTTGTAGCGCTGGGCGTTATTTCGTTGGTGTGGTACTTTGTGGGCTTTTCGCTGGCCTACGGCGAGAGCTGGCACGGACTGATCGGCAACCCGCTGACGTTTATTTTGCTGCGCGACGTAGGTACGGCTCCGCATCCGCTGTTGTCGCCGGGCATTCCGTTTGTGCTCTTTTTTGCCTTTCAGCTCAAGTTTGCCATCATCACCCCGGCCCTCATCACCGGCTCTTTCGCCGAGCGGGTGCGCTTCAAAGCCTATCTGGCTTTTATGGTGCTGTTCTGCCTTTTCATCTATTGCCCTCTGGCCCATTGGACGTGGCACCCCGACGGCTTTTTGCGGCGCTGGGGAGTCCTCGACTTTGCGGGGGGCACCGTGGTGCATATTTCGGCCGGTATTGCCTCGCTGGCTGCTGCCCTGGTGCTGGGGCCGCGCTCCGTGCACGGCCGCAAAACATCTTTCCTGACGCCTAACGTGCCTTATGTAATTCTGGGTACGGGCTTGCTGTGGTTCGGCTGGTTTGGCTTCAATGCCGGCTCGGCGCTGGGTGCCAATGAGCTGGCGGCGCTGTCTTTTGTCAATACCAACATGGCTTCGGCGGCGGCGCTGGTTGCCTGGCTGCTTATTGAGGTGGCGCGCGGTGGCAAGCCCACGGCGCTGGGAGCCTGCATTGGGGCCGTGGTGGGGCTGGTGGCCATTACGCCGGCCGCCGGCTACGTCACCTACGGCCAAAGCGTGCTCATCGGCGTGGTGGCGGCTCTTGTGAGCCAGGCCGCCGTGCATTGGCAAAACAATCGTACTTCCCTCGACGATACGCTCGATGTTTTTCCCTGCCACGGGCTGGGCGGCATCGTTGGTATGCTGCTCACGGGCGTATTCGCCGATAAAGTCGGCCTCATTCACGGTTCGGCCACTACCTTCGGCTACCACGTGCTGGGCCTGGCTATCGTTATCGTCTTCACGTTCAGCGGTGCCTGGATCTTGCTGAAAATAACCGACCTTTTGTTTGGCCTACGCGTAAAGCCAGCTCAGGAAGACTTGGGGCTGGACCTGAGCCAGCACGAAGAATCAACCTACCATATTGATGAAGAATTTGAGCAAACCTACCGCAAAGAGCAGGTAGGAGCGCGGATCTGAGTACGGCGGCCTAGCCTGCGCTGCCTCCGGGAAGCAGTGTGGGATGAGGTGGTGTACAGACGTATAAGGCTATAAGAAGGGGTGGCCGTCGGGGTTGAAGCCGGCGGCCTTTCTTTGTGCCAGTACCCCAGCAGACCGCATCTGATTCCTGGCCCGGCTTACTCCATTTTGCTCAGAAAAAAGGCCGTCAGAAAGCCCAGCACTGTTATCAGGCCCGTAAAGTTGTGCGCTGATTCGAAGGCCTCCGGAATCATCGTGTCGGCAATCATGGCCAGTACGGCCCCGGCGGCTACTGCCGTGGTGGCTGCTACTACCTCCTGCGAAAACTGGCTGAAGATGGTGTAGCCGGCCAAAGAAGAAAGCCCGGAAATAAGGGTAATGCCTCCCCACAGCAGAAACACGTAGCGGGCCGGCCGACCCGCTTTGCGCATACCGGCGGCACTGGAAAGTCCTTCGGGCAGGTTAGACAGGAATATGGCGACCACGGCCACCACGCTCACGGCCCCGCCCGCCAGCAGACTCAGTCCGATAACAATGCTTTCGGGAATGCCGTCGAGCAGGGCGCCGATGGCCAGGGCCATGCTGTTGTCGTCGCCGGGGTCGGTGTCGGCTGGCTGCCCGGCCTGCACTTTCTGGCGCTCCTGCCGCTGGTGGTCGCCGGAGCGCTTGCGGTGCTTGGCTCCTTGGCGGGCCAGCAACCAGTTGGCCAGCGTATATACCGCCGCGCCACCCACGAAGCCTAGTGCCGTCGAGTCCAGACCACCCTTCTTATAGGCTTCTTCCATCAGCTCCAATGAAAGCGTTGAAATCAGCACGCCGCTGCCGAAAGCCATAACTGCCGCTATCAGCCGCTGCGGCACGTGCGCATAGTAGCCAATGGCCGCGCCTAACAACAACGCGGAGCCTGAGACCAGGCCCCAGAAGCCCGCTAAGGCCCAGGTCGGAAAATTCATGTGAAGGAGAAAATGAGCCGACTTCGCGAATAGGGAAGCGGGGTACGAGGCTCCTTATACGCACATGGCGCGCTGGGTTGTCTGCCCCTACGGCTGGGGTGATTGGTGCCGCCGCGCTGGCCGCTGCTTGTTTTTCCGCCTCAGACACTACCCCGATACCGCGCCAGCGTGTTCTGTAACGCGGCCTCATCCAGGGTAGTTAGCAGCACTTTTTTGAACGGGGCCGTATGGCCGGTGAGCAGCTCAACGCTGGCTTTGCTGACGCCGAATACTTCCGCCAGATAGGCCAGCAGGCAGGCATTGGCCTTGCCATCCTGCGCCGGTGCTTTAAGCCGAACCAGTATGCTGCCATCTAGAGCCACGACCAGCAGATTCTGCCGGCTGTTAGGTTTGGCTTTTACGTGCAGCGTAACGGGCATGAACTGTTAAGAAAGGCGTAGAAGCGCATGGGTGCGTCCCACCGTTGTGTGGTGAGATGTCAGGCAAATCGTCCGAAGATGAGACATAAGTACGCTTCTTTGCACAACCTGATTCCGAGACGCAGAACGCGTAGCACTGAGTCGCTAGGGCGTTCCACTACGCCGTCGGTGCCGAAGAAGGCGCGGCCGCAGGTGGCTGGCGGCCCAGGCGCGCTTGCCCAAACGGACACTGCGCTAGTAGCACGCAGCGGCCGCAGGCGGGCGTGTGGAAGTAGCAGCATTTCTGGCCGTGAAACATGAATGCCTCGTGGTGGTCGTACACCTGTTGAGCGTCCCAATCGGGTGGGAGCAGGGCTTCCAGCTTGGCATGGGCCGCTTCGGGGCCGGTTTTGGCCGAAATCAACCCCAACCGCTGCGCCACCCGGTGATGGTGGCTGTCGACGGGCATGGCCGGAATGCGGAGCGAGCTGAAGAGCAACGTTGCGGCGCTGGTTTTGGGCCCCACACCCGAAATCGACTCCAGCCAGGTCCGCGCCTCCGCCACCGACATATCGGCCAAAAACGACAGGTCGCAGGGGCCGCCGCACCGGGTGCTGATTTCCCGTAGCACGGCCTGCAAGCGGGGCGCTTTCTGCTCGGGCCAGGTACAGGCGCTGATGGCCTGCTCTACCGCGGGCGTCGGAGCGTCGCGCACGGCTTCCCAAGTCGGAAACGCGGCTCGCAGCTGCTGGTAGGCGCGGTGCGAATCCTGGTTTCGGGTGCGGTGCGAAAGCAGGGCGCTGATTAGCTCGCTGAGGGCATCTTTGGTGCTGAAAAAGCGAAACGGCGCGCCGTATTCGGCGCACAACAACTCGTGCGCATGTAGCACCCGGGCTTGACAGGCGTCAAAATCGGAGCAGACAGAGACAGAGTTTTCCACTTCTGGCCTTACGCCCGCTGGCCCGCTGGGTTGCCGCCCCCGGAGCTACTCTGCGCCCCGGTTGTAGAGCGAAATAGCCTGCTTGATGTTCTGCTGCTGCTTGCTGCCCAGCACAATGGGCAGAATAGCCAACGGAATACCAGCATACACAAGAGGTGAAATAGCCCGATCCGACTGCTGCGTGCCGAACGTGGCAAACAGGCCGGCTGCCAACACGCCGGCGGCGGCTACGTAGCTCAAGGTGGTGTAGGTCTGGTACTTGCGGCCCTCCATCAGCAGGGCGCTGCTGCCCGCATTGTCGGCCGTGGCGATGCTCAGGTTACGCACATTCAGGTCCTGTACCGGGCCGTTGTCCTTGCTGAAATATTCCGTCTTGACGGTGCGGTACATGGGGGCGCCAAACCCGCCGTAGCGTCCACCATAGCCGTAGGGGCTGTAGCCGCCGCCCGTGTATTGGGTGGTAATTGCCGAATACAGACTCAAGCGCCCGGCCCGGTCGCGGCGGAGCGTGGTTTCGCGCTTGGAGCGCGGCAGCACCGTCCGGACGTAGTGCCCGGTTTCATCTTCGTAAAAGCCCACTTCGCCCATATCTATGCGCCGCTGGTCGTTGAGCAACAGATATGAGCGGCCAAACAGCGGCTGCTTCACGCTCACGTCATATGCCTTGTACACGGTGCCGTTTTTGAGCCCCACCGCAAACTTGGTCGTTTCAACCACTGGCGGCGGCGGTGCCGGCTGCCGTTGGGTCTGTGGCGCTGGCTGCGACTGGCGCCGGGCGGAGTCGGCCATCGTGGGCAGCGTGTTCAGTTGGCGGGGCGCATCCTGGGCCCGTACCAGCGCGGGGCTGGCCACGCTGAAGAAAAGCAGCAAAAAACGGAAGCGAAAAGTCATGAGCAGAAGTAAAATCCCTTCGGTCAGCAGCGAAGAGCACGTAATTTGGGTATAAACCGGCGGCCTTCCTCTGCCGCATGTTGGGCGGCTAGACTGGGCCAACCGCTCAGTAATGATCCGGCTTTCATTCCCGAAGAGGCGGTTGTAGGGCCTGCAGGTTGCAGCCGCCGGCTTGCAGATCGTGTCTGCACAAAAAGCCGCTGCCCGGAGGCGTTGGAACTCCGACAGCGGCCTTGTGCCGGGTTGCTAGCTACCGAATCTTATTTCAGCAGCTGCTCTAGCAAGCTGATACTGTCGACCATATCATTGCCGCTTTCAAAATCCACGGGCTTCAGGATATAGCCGCTGATGCCCATATTCTGGGTGCGCAGCCGGTCGATGTCCATGGCGGAGGTGGTGGTGATGAATACCGGAATTTCGCTGAGCTCGGCGTGACTGCGCAGTTCCAGCAGAAATTCGTGCCCGTTCATCTTGGGCATGTTCAAATCCAGCAGAATAACCTCCGGTAGGGGCCGGATAGGCTCCGCCCCGTTTTGGCCCAGCAGCAAGTCCAGGGCTTCCAGGCCGTTGAAGGCGGTGTAGAGCTTGTGCTGAATACTAAATTTTTCGAAGGCTTTCTGCACGGTCATCGTGTCAAAAAAGTCATCTTCTACCAATAAAACAGAACGCATACGCGGGGGAAATCAGAAATACAAAAGCAATGGGAGCACCCGGGGCCGCCGCAAGCACTGCAAGCTAGCGCCTAGATTGCTCTTTCGGTAACGGAAACCTTGGGCCAGGTGAAAATAAATGCCGTGCCCTGGCCCGGCTCCGACGCCACCCGGATGCTGCCCTTCTGTTCGTCCAGGATCTTCTTCACGATGCTGAGGCCAATGCCCGTGCTTTCGGCCGTGTTTCGGTCACGCAGGGTCTGGAACAGCAGAAAGATCTTTTCGTGGTACTCGCGGGCAATGCCGGGCCCGTCGTCGGCCACCGTGAATTCGTACTCCTTTTTGGCTTCCGCGCAGCTCACCGTGATAGTGCCCTGCCCCCGATGGTGGTATTTGACGGCGTTGCTGAGCAGGTTGGTGAATACCTGCTGCAGGCTCAGCCGGTCGGTGAGCAGCACGGGCAGGGAGGTGGGAAACACCACCTGAAACTCGGGCGGCACTACCATTTCACTTACTTCCTCCACCAGCTGGCGCACCTGCACCTCTTCCTGTTTCTGTTCCGTGCGCCCCACCCGGGCATATGCCAGCAGGCCATTGATAAGGTCTTCGAGGCGGGTCAGGCGGCCTTTCATCATGCTCAGGTATTGCCGCATTTGCTCCGAAAGCTCCGTGGCCAGCTCATCCTCAATCCACTTCACGATGGTAGTCACGCCCCGCAAGGGCGCTTTCAGGTCGTGCGAGGCTACGTAGGCGAACTGGTCCAGCTCTTTGTTGCGGTTCTGCAGGGCGCCAAACGTGTCGTCCAGCGTTTGGGTCATGTGGTTGAGCGACGTGGCCAGATTGCCCAGACCATCTTTTTCCTTATCCTTAATCTTGACCTTATAATCGCCCTGCACGACCTGCATGGCTAGGTTTTCGATGATCTGAATACGCTGGGACGTGGCTTGGGTGTTCGCCGCCAGCTGCTGCTGCAAGCGCTCATTAGCGGCTATTTCACTCGATATTTTTTGAAATAGCCACAGCGTAATCAGAATCGCCAGCGTGGCCGAAGCGATGATGGTAATGGGCGTAATGGTTTCGAACACGTTTTGCAACCGGTTGCGCTCGGCCAGCAGCTGGAGCTCATTGGCTTTGATGCGTTCAAACTGCGCATAAATGGCCCGCATCGTGAGCCGGCCCGTGTCCAGAATAGTATTGACGGAAGAAATGGTCAAGGCCCGCTGGGGGGTAATGAGAATCTGCATGTTGCGAAACTTCTGCTGTACCAACGTCCGCATCGAGTCCAGGCGCAGCAGCTGCCTGGGGTTGTCGGCCATCATGCGGTCCAGCCGGTCGAAGCTTGCCTCCACTTCGCGCTGCGATGTACTATACGTCTGTAAATAGGACGTGTCGGCCGTCAGCAGGAAGCCCCGCACGCGTGACTCCGCATCCCGGACCCTGGACGTCATCTGCTCGGCTTCCTGGACCACGCGGTAAGTATGCTCCACTTGCCGGGTTTGCTCGGCCAGCTGCCGAATGCTCAGAAAGGAGGCTATGGCCGTGAGCAGCAGCACGCCGGCGGCCACGGCAAAGCCCAGCCGTATTTTCGTATTGAGATTTAGACGCATAGAGCACAAACCTACGGGCTTCGCCGCACATGCCCTAGCAGAACCGGGTGCACCGCCGTGTCCTGCTTACCTTCGTGCTCGTCTTTGCTTACTTGTGCCTATGCCCGCCGCCGACCCAATTACCAGTCCGCAGAATCCTCGCATCAAAAACCTGCTGCGTCTGCAGCAAAAAGCCTCTGAGCGCCGCGAGCAGCAACTCACCATCATTGAGGGCCACCGCGAGCTAACTATTGCCCACCAGGCGGGCATCGATATCCGGAGCCTGTTTATTTGCTCCGAGTTGGCCGGCGACGCCCGGCAGCAGGAGCTGCTGGCCACGCTGGGGCCGCAGGTAGAGTGGTTCGAAGTGTCGAAGGCGGTCTTTGAGCGGGTAGCCTACCGCGAAGGCTCCGACGGTATTCTGGCCCTGGCCCGCCCGCCCCAGCGCCGGCTCGATACCCTAAAGCTACCCGCCAACCCATTGCTCCTGATTCTGGAGGCTGTTGAGAAGCCCGGCAACCTGGGCGCGGTGCTACGCACCGCCGATGCTGCTAAGGTTGATGCCGTCATCGTCTGCGACCCGCGCACCGACTTATATAATCCCAACGCCATTCGGTCCAGCATCGGCTGCATATTCACGGTGCCCACCGTGGCCAGCTCCCGCGACGAAGTGCTGGCCTGGTGCGCTGCCCACGGCATCCGCACCTACGCCGCTGCCCTCACGCCCGAAGCCCGCCCCTACACCGATTACGATTTTCGTGGCCCCACCGCTTTCGTGATGGGCACCGAAGCCGATGGCCTCACACCCGAGCTGCGCCAGGCCTGCTCCGACACCATCATCATCCCGATGCGCGGCTACATCGACTCGCTCAACGTCAGCATTGCCACTGCCGTGCTCACCTTCGAGGCGGTGCGGCAGCGCAGCTAGCGGCAATAGTCTACGCGGCGGTAACCGAGCCAGGCGGGCGGGCGGCCTGCTTGCATCGCCAGAGCCACCCGGTCGCACCCAGCAACAACACTAGGCCGGCCAGCATGGTGCCCTCCATCACTCGCAGCGAAATGGGGTAGAGCAGACTCCCGCCCACCACAGTGGCGGCCCCCAGCCACCAGCTGACTTCGGCCCCCAGCGGCCCTGTTTGCAGGGGCTGCGCCCGAATGATTTCCGGGTTTGCCGGTGGGTAAATAATATATTTTAGCCGCTGGTAATCGTGCAGGAGCAGGCCGAGGGTGAGAACAAGAAAGCCCGTCGTAAGGTAAGGCGTACCGACCCAGTGCTGCGACCACACGAGCATGATGATTCCCAGCCACATAGGTACGAGCATCAATGCTCCGGCCAGCGCAAAACGCCCTGTAAGCAGCAGCAAGCCAATAAGCAGTTGAGCTACTCCTACAAACTGCCCAAAGATTTCCAGATCATGCTTGGCCAGAAACGCATGGTCCATGGGCGGCCCCATCAGACCGTAAATGTGGTTGTCAGAGAGTTTGTAAAGTCCGCCACCTAGCATCAGAGCCCCCAGCAGTAGCCGCGCCGCGCCCACATACAGCCGTCGTAGCCATCCGCCTGCCCGCAGCGCCACTGCTGTAGCCACTATAGGGAGTAGTATCATAAGCCAATACAGCACTTCGGGGGTGGAAGGAGTCATAGTTGCCGGCTATTTGACTGGGAAGAATGACGGGTGCAGTTAGGTGAGCTAGTGCTGCTTGAGCAGGGTAGTATAGCAGAGAAAAGTGGCTGCCGCAACAGCGGCGCGACCGGCTGACCGTACGATGCCTCGGAAGTCTTGCATCACTTCTTGTATTACTGCCATGCCGCAACATCGCACATTTCACGTTCAGGGCCGGGTGCAGGGCGTGTTTTTTCGCCAGAGTGCCCACATTGAGGCCCAGCGACTAGGCCTGACCGGCTATGCTCGCAACAATGCCGATGGCACGGTTACCATCGAAGCCGAGGGGGCTGCCACTGCTCTTGATGAGTTGGAAACGTGGTGCCGCACCGGGCCGCCGGCCGCCCGGGTAGCAAGTCTGCACGTAACGACGGGCGCGGTGCAGGGCTACCGGGAGTTTGAAGTGCGGCGGTAGCTACTGCTTGGTAATGCGTTGCGTGAAGCTCCCAGTCGGCGTTGCTGTCCTCAACACATACACTCCGGCTGCTAACCCGGATAGGTCAAGGGATTGACGAGGACCGGCCAGTACAGCCGCTACGTGCCGCCGCCCACAGGCATCACTGATGGTGATATGGCCCGGGCCAGCCGTTGCCGGGGCCAGTACCAACACCTGGTCGGTGGCCGGCACAGGATAAATCTGCCAGCCAGTAGCGCGGGCCGACTGCTTCCCCAGCACAGTGTTGGGCAAGGCGCAGTCCTTGACGATAATGGTTAGCTGATCGGTGGCGACACTGGCTACCTGCACTCGAACCCAGCCATAGCGCCATACGTCATTGGTGCGCAACCGCACGCCCAGGTAACCATCCTGACCATCAAGCCAGGCCCCAAAGCTTTGCACACCCCTCTCCGAACCAGCCAGGAATTTTCGTAAGGATATATAGTGCTGGCCCATAGCGGCGAGGTAGCCGGAGCAGCAGGCTGAGCAATGCGTTGCTGAATGGTATCCCCAACGCCGAAGCGGGCAATCATTGGCGTCCGGGAGCTGGTATAAATGGCCACGTCATCGTGCAGAGGTTGCACACGGGCTTCGGCATCGCTCGGAAACGACGCCATGCTCACATAAGCATTCAACTGTAAATCAAGGCGGCCATCATCAAGATCCAACGAGTTCAGCACCGTAGTAGGCCCCGCCCGTTATGCCGTAAGCACTTTGTCGGGAGAAAGATCTGTGTAAACAGCGCCGGTCGTCTGATTGGCCACGATGTGCTGAGCTTGCCCAGCCTGCACCCAAAACAGACTAGCAGTAGCTGCCAAACAGCGCCAAATGGGTAATAGAGTGCGCATACGCATTTTCTTAGGCCGAATGTGGACTATCGTAGTTCTGCTCGCAGGCTACCGAGAAATTACCTACGAGACTTGTTCCTGAATTAGGAACCGATGCTAACATTCGGCTGTCATGCTGAGCTTGTCGAAGCATCTCTACCGCAATGCTAAGTACCACTGCGGTAGAGATGCTTCGACAAGCTCAGCATGACGGCCTTTTTGTGTTTCGCTTTATTCAGGAACAAGTCTACGATCTAAAAGTACAAGTAATAGGGCTGAATTTCCGAGTCGAGTTTATGCAGTGTCCGCGCCGCTATATTCGCCGCAGCTCCTGCACCCACACGTCCAGCGCGTCAGCGGCATAGAGCAGGGGTGGGCCGGTGGGGGTCGGTAAGCCGTGGCTTTCAACCAGCGTCGAGTCCCATTCGGTGAGCATCGCCTGTCGTAGCGCCCAAGGGGCGTGAAACAGCCGTCCCCGCCACAACGCAGTGCCACGCACAGCTTGCTGCAGATTGGCTCCGGCTGTGTACAAGATGTAGCGTTCCGTCAGGAAATGCTGCAATGAGCCTGGCTGGGCGGGCGGCAGCACGTCGCCCGGCGTCCAGGAGGCGACAAACGTGGCAGGAGCCGCGCCGCGGTGCGTGCGCTCGGCTGTAGCGCGGAGCGTGTCGCCGGTTTGGGTCAGGCTGATGCGGGCGTGCAGATAGGGAAGGTGAAAGAGCGTGCGGGCGGCCCATACGCCCAGCGGCTGCGTGGCATCGAGCGAGAGAAACCACACGCCCGGCACGCCATCCAGCCGCGCGTAGGTTCGCACGTTCAACTCGTGCAGGCGATTTAGGCCTGGCACGGCGGGCAGGCCCAGCGGCCGGATGTGGCTCATCGTAAACGGCACCACGCCCAGCCACGCTTGCCCTTCAAACAAATCCAGCTCCAGCCGCGCCGGCAGATAGGGCCGTAGCAACGCCGGATCTATGGGCCAGTGGGCGAAGAGCAGCTGGCTCCAGCGCTGCCGCATCAAGTGAAATTTGCGGAAAGCGGGAGCAGAGGACATAGCGGGCACAGACTTGGAATGACGCGAAGTGGAGGGTAGAATAGTTGCTGGAAGCAGCCGGTGCTCCTACAACAGGAAACCTGGCGAATACGCCCGCCCGAATGTTGGAGAGCACAAAAAAGGGGCGCGACCATCGGCCGCACCCCTTTTCAACTTAGCTGACTACAATCTAGTCAATCTTCTTGGCCGAGCGCAGACGCTCGTTTTCGTCGAGCAGGATCTTACGCATCCGCACCGACTTCGGCGTTACTTCCAGGTATTCATCCTTCTGGATGTATTCCATGGCTTCTTCCAGCGAGAACTGACGCTTCGGAACAATCTTGGCGTTGTCGTCGGTACCCGAGGCACGCATGTTCGTCAGCTTCTTGCCTTTCTGGATGTTGATGGTCAAGTCGTTGGGGCGGGTATGCTCACCGATAACCTGGCCAGCGTATACTTCCTCACCCGGATCAACGAAGAACTCACCGCGGTCCTGCATCTTGTCGATGGTGTAGGCGGTGCCGGCACCGGTATCCATCGAAATCAGCGAGCCGGAAATACGACCGGGAATTACGCCTTTGTAAGCCTCGTAGGCCGAGAAGCGGTGGTTCATGATAGCCTCACCAGCGGTGGCCGTCAGCACATTGTTCCGCAAGCCGATCAGGCCCCGGGCCGGAATGTTGAACTCCAGGTGCTGCAAGTCGCCTTTCGGCTCCATGATGGTCAGCTCGCCTTTGCGCATCGTCACCAGCTCGATAACCTTACCGGCAGTTTCCTCCGGTACGTCCACCACGAGGTGCTCAATCGGCTCCAGACGGTGGCCGTTGTCATCTTCGCGGAACAGTACCTGGGGCTGGCCTACCTGCAGTTCGAAGCCTTCGCGACGCATGGTCTCGATGAGTACCGACAGGTGAAGAATACCGCGGCCATACACGAGGAACGTGTCTTCCTTATCGGTTTCCTTCACGCGCAAGGCCAGGTTTTTCTCCGTTTCCTTAAACAGACGGTCACGCAGGTGACGCGAAGTCACGAACTTGCCTTCCTTGCCGAAGAACGGCGAGTTGTTGATGGTGAACAGCATGTTCATCGTCGGCTCGTCGATGCTGATAACGGCCAATCCTTCCGGATTCTCTGCGTCAGCAATGGTGTCGCCGATGTCGAAGCCTTCGATGCCGGTTACGGCGCAGATTTCGCCCGAGCTAACCTCCGTCACCTTGTTGCGGCCCAGACCTTCAAATACCTGCAGTTCTTTAATCTTTACTTTCTTGATGGTGCCGTCCCGCTTCACCAGGCTCATGTTGGCACCTTCCTTCAGCGTGCCGCGGTGCACGCGGCCAATGGCGATACGGCCCACGAACGACGAGTAGTCGAGCGAAGTAACCTGCATCTGGGGCGTGCCGTCGAGGGTAGGAGCGGGCGGAATAGAAGCCACCACCGCGTCGAGCAGCGGAATGATGTTGTCGGTTTTTTCTTTCCAGTCGGTGCTCATCCAGCCTTGCTTGCTGGAGCCGTACAGTGTCACGAAGTCGAGCTGATCTTCCGACGCGCCGAGGTTGAACATGAGGTCAAAAACCTGCTCGTACACCTCGTCGGGCCGGCAGTTTTCCTTGTCCACCTTGTTTACCACCACGATAGGCTTCAGGCCCAGGTCAATGGCTTTGCCCAACACGAAGCGCGTCTGGGGCATGGCGCCTTCGAAGGCATCGACGAGTAGCAATACGCCGTCGGCCATCTTCAGCACCCGTTCCACCTCGCCGCCGAAGTCGGCGTGACCAGGTGTGTCGATGATGTTGATTTTAACGTCCTTATAGCGAACCGATACGTTCTTGGAAACGATGGTAATGCCCCGCTCGCGCTCCAGATCGTTGTTGTCCAGGATCAGGTCGTCGAAGTGCTGGTGCTCGTCGAAAAGCTTCGAGGCATGAATGATTTTGTCCACGAGCGTAGTCTTGCCGTGGTCAACGTGCGCAATAATTGCGATGTTCCGAATGTTCTGCATACAGATGGTTTTGCGGGTGCAAAGGTAGGCATTTCTAATCGTAAATGGCCGGGTTACCAAAATGTTAGCTGATTCTGGCTGAAAGGCACGCCCTTACCTAATCCGAACCGAAGGCCCACCGCGTATGTTGCTGCAAGCAGCGGCACTGCTCATCGTAGTATCGTGGCCCTATTTGTTCTTAATTTTCCCTCATGCGCACTTCCTTCCTAATTCTGCTTTTATCCTCGCTCACGCTGGGCTCTGCCTGCTCCCAGAAACGCCAGAGCCTGGCGGCCGAAAAGCCACAGGCTCCCACGCAGCCCACGGCGTCGGCCACGGAATACCCCAAGCCTAAAACCGTGACTCACAAGCCCGACGAGTATCCGGTACGCAAAACCGACGCCCAGTGGAAAGCCCAGCTCACGCCCGCTCAGTACTTTATTCTGCGGGAACAAGGCACCGAGCAGCCATTCAACAACAAGTATTTCGATAACCACGAAGTCGGTAACTACTACTGTGCCGCCGACCACAACCTGCTGTTTTCATCCGCAACAAAGTTTGAGTCGGGCACGGGCTGGCCGAGCTTCTGGGCCCCGGCTACCGAAGCCAGTCTGAAAGTAACCGCCGACGATACGCATGGCATGAGTCGCGACGAAATCGTGTGCGCGCAGTGCGGTGGCCATCTGGGCCACGTCTTCAACGATGGCCCCAAGCCCACCGGCCAGCGCTATTGCATGGACTCGGACGCCATGGTTTTCGAAAAGAAAAAATAATGCGCCTGGTAGTTGGCGCTTCAACATAACAGCCCGCCGATTCCGTCGGCGGGCTGTTATGTTGAAGCGCCAACCTTACGCAGCGTCACGTCGCTTCATTCACCGGTTTTACATACCCTACCTGCCTATGACTTCCGTCGATCCGATCCGCACTTTGCAGCAGCAGCTGGCCCCGGCCCGCGCCAAGCTAGTAGCCCACAACGTGTACCAGAGCATTCAGTCCCTGGAAGATTTGCGCCAGTTTATGCAATGCCACGTATTTGCCGTCTGGGACTTCATGTCGCTGCTCAAGTGCCTGCAGCGCGACCTGACCTGCGTAACAGTGCCGTGGGTGCCGCGCGGCAACCCGGCCACCCGCCGCCTCATCAACGAAATTGTGCTGGAGGAGGAAACCGACGTAGATCAGTATGGCCAGCCCGCCAGCCATTTCGAGTTGTACCTGCGGGCTATGGAAGAGTGCGGCGCTGACACGCAGCCCATCCGCAAGCTCTTGGATGCGCTGTCAGTCGGTGAATCGGTGGAAATGGCCCTGCTGCAGGCCAATGTGCCGTATGCCGTGCAACAGTTCGTATTAAGCACGTTCAATGTTATCAACACCGGCAAAGCTTACGCCGTGGCGGCGGCTTTCACTTTCGGTCGCGAAGACGTAATTCCGGACATGTTCCGCCATCTAGTAGCTGATTTGGGCCAGCGCTTTCCGGGCCAGCTCGAAACATTTCTTTACTATCTCAACCGTCACATTCAGCTCGACGAAGAGGTGCACACGCCCCTAGCCGAGCAAATGGTGCGGGAGCTGTGCGGCGATGATGCTCAGCAGTGGGAGGAATGCCGCGAGGTGGCTGCCCGTTGTATGCAGGCCCGCGCGGCGCTCTGGGACGGTATCCGGCAGACTATGAGTTCGGCGGTGCCAGTTGCTCAGGCAAGCTAACTTCCTGCCACTACTGCCCGTTGAACGAAAGACAGCCCGCTACCGGGCTGTCTTAACTTTTTCGTCATGTCGTACCCTTCTATAGTCACCCTTGGGCGAGTAGCGCTGTTTGCAGGCGGCATTTGGCTGGCTTCCTGCACCGCCAGCCAGGAAAGCAGCGCCGAAGTAGACCGGGCTCCACTGCCCGGTGCCATCCGCACTGATGCCGACCGCCAGGCAGCTTACAATAGTAACGGGGGCTACGGCGGCTCGGTGCCCGATGCCACGCCCGGCCGGGTAGAAGTGCGGGAACAGGCTAGTGGGAGCAATGCCCGCAAGCGCATTGAGAATATCAATACCAACGACCCGAATAACACTCCTACCGAAACCCGACTACGCCGCCTGAATACCACACCTTTGGATACTACCCGCCGCCTGCCTTAGCTAAACGGGCCTGCCCTTCCGGAAGAAGAGCAGACCCGTTCGTACAAAAGCTCAATCAATACAGTTGAACGGTATTAGCTAGCGGCGTTGTCGGGCGCGTCCGTAGCGGCGGCGGCGGCGGGGCGGGGAGTTGGCTTCCGGACCCGGCTGGCGGTAGTGGCAGCCGGTGCTGGTTTGCGGTTCGCCGCCGCAGCGGGTGCTGCCGGAGCTGCTTCCGAGGCAGTCGTGCGGGGCTTGCGGGGGCTGCCGTCCTTGTTGAAAGTCACGCTTTTGGAGTTCCGCACCCGCGGGCTGGCCGTCGTCGTGGCGGCCTTGGCTCCCTCGCTGGTAGTGGTCGATATGCTATCAGAAGCGGCAACCGAAGCGGCTCCATCGTAGTGGCGGACTATGGTATGTAGTGCCTGCTCAAACATGCGCTCGGTGTCGACGTCCAGACGCTTGGTCGCATCTTTTACCACTTCCTTTAGCTTGGCTTTCGTTTCTTTGCGGATGCGCTGCACCACTTCTTTCATGCGCAGGTCCAATTCCTTCTGCAACTGCTTTGCTGCTGACTTCAACGATTTTTTCTGCGTGGCCTTCTTTTCAGCTCGCGCGTCGGTAAGAGTTGAGGAGGCACTCAAAGCGGCTTTGTCGGCTTTGCGCTGCGCTTTTTGTGCGGGATCTTTCTTCGTCTTCTTCTCAGACTTTTTCTCAGACTTTTCGGACGAATCCTGGGCGGACTTTTTCATGGGGCGGCGGGGTAAGTGAAAGGAGGTAACAGAAAAGCCGTCGTTTTGCGGCGCTGTTGTGGTCAAATATAGAAGTATTTACCTGCCATGCTGAGTTAAGGTTTTCTTGGCCCGATAATACTTTTAATTCCTTGTTTCTTTGTGCATAAATAGGCGAATTTCTCTGCTTGAAAAACGCTTTTGCCTTCATCTGTTTTCTGACTTTTCTTTTGCCATGCAGCCTGATCCTCAAAGATATACCGTAACTGCCGCTCTGCCCTACGCTAATGGTCCCGTGCACATCGGTCATTTAGCGGGCGTTTATTTGCCCGCCGATATCTATGTGCGTTATCTGCGGGCCGCCGGGCGCGATGTTAAGTTTATTTGCGGTTCCGACGAACATGGAGTACCCATTACCATTCGGGCGCAGAAGGAAGGGGTCACCCCGCAGCAGATAGTTGATAAATATCACGCCATCATCCGCAACTCCTTCGCCGACTTTGGCGTCTCCTTCGATATTTACTCGCGCACCTCTTCCCAAACGCACAGTGAAGTAGCCAGCGGCTTTTTCAAAAAACTGCACGAGGAAGGGAAATTTATTGAGCAGACTTCGCAGCAGTACTACGACGAAAAAGCCGAGCAATTTCTGGCTGACCGCTACATCGTAGGCACTTGCCCAAACTGTGGCAACGACAATGCGTATGGCGACCAGTGCGAAAAATGCGGCTCGTCGTTGAGCCCGACGGAGTTAATTTCGCCGCGTAGCATGCTCAGTGGCAATCAGCCCGTGTTGCGCGAAACCAAGCACTGGTATTTGCCCCTCGATCAGTACGAGCCCTGGCTGCGTGAGTGGATTGTGGAAGGCCACAAAGCAGATTGGAAAGCCAATGTGTATGGCCAGTGCAAATCCTGGATTGACCAGGGCCTGCAGCCCCGCGCCGTCACCCGCGACTTGGATTGGGGTGTGCCTGTGCCGGTAGCCGGTGCCGAAGGAAAAGTGCTGTACGTGTGGTTCGACGCGCCCATTGGCTATATTTCTGCCACCAAAGACTTGCTGCCCGATACCTGGGAAACGTATTGGAAAGATAGTGGTACCAAGCTGGTGCACTTTATCGGGAAGGATAATATCGTATTTCATTGCATCATATTTCCCGCCATGCTCAAAGCGCATGGCGACTATATTTTGCCCGATAATGTACCCGCCAACGAATTTTTGAATCTCGAAGGCGACAAAATATCTACTTCGCGCAACTGGGCGGTGTGGCTGCACGAATATTTGCAGGATTTCCCTGGCAAAGCCGACGTGCTGCGTTACGTATTGTGTGCCAACGCCCCGGAGAATAAGGACAACGACTTTACTTGGAAGGATTTTCAGGCGCGCAACAACAATGAGCTGGTCGCCAATCTGGGTAATTTCGTGAACCGGGCCGTGGTTCTGACGCACAAATTCTTCGACGGAAAAGTGCCGGCTATTAACGGCGAGTTGCAGCCTATCGACCAAGAAGTTCTGATCCAACTAGCCGAGTTTCCGCAGCGCATCGGCGAGCTAATTGACGCGTACCGTTTCCGCGACGCGCTACATGAGCTGATGAATCTGACCCGCGCCGGCAATAAGTATCTGGCCGAAACCGAGCCTTGGAAACTAATCAAAACCGACGAGGCCCGAACAGGCACGGTGCTGCACGTGGCCCTGCAGCTGGCCGCCGGTCTGGTGACCCTGATGGAGCCTTTTCTGCCCGTTTCTGCCGCCAAATTGGGCGACATGCTGCACCTCGAAAAAGGCAGCTGGCAAACTGCTGGCCGTCCCGATGCGCTGTCGACCGGCCAGCAGATTGGTGCGGCTGCGCTGCTCTTCGATAAAATAGAAGATGCTACGGTAGAAGCACAGGTGCAGAAATTGCTGGACACGAAGAAAGCCAATGAATTGGCCAATGCAACCGTCGCGCCCACCAAAGAAGACATCAGCTTCGACGATTTCGGCCGCATGGACCTGCGCGTCGGTACTGTGATAGCCGCTGAAAAAGTAGCCAAAACCAAAAAGCTGCTCAAGCTTACCGTCGATACCGGCCTCGACCAGCGCACCATTGTCAGCGGTATCGCCGAGCATTTTATTCCTGAAGCGCTGATTGGACAGCAGGTATTGGTGCTGCTAAACCTGGCACCGCGTGAAATCAAAGGCATTCAGTCGCAGGGCATGCTGCTGCTGGCCGAAAATGCCGATGGCTCACTACACCTTATGCAGCCCGGCCAGGCGGTGCTGCCCGGCAGCCACGTAGCGTAAGGAAATAATCGTCATTGCGAATAACTCGGTGGAAACAGGTATTAATCTTGTGCTGACTTTTTTGTTTTCGTATCCAGGGGCTAGAATCCGCTGGCTTCTTCACCGAGGAAAAATTCCATATAAAACGCTCATAGCAGAGGATATGGACTACAACGCAGGAGCAGTCATCACTCTCATTGTTGTTTTGCTGCTAATACTTGCCATGTTCTAAATCAAAAAGCCCCAACGTCTATGGTAGTCGTTGGGGCTTTTTGATTTGAAAGGCTCACCACATTTCAGAGAATAGATTGCTGCATCGTGCCTCCTAGCAATGACAGGGGTTTACTCCTTCACGTTGACCACATTCATGGCGCGCTCCAGTCCAATTGTCGCAAACGCCAACACGGCGTCGGCGGCTTTTTCAATCCGCGCCTGCAAATCAATCTTTTCGTCGGCCGAAAACGGGTTCAGCACATAATCGACCTGCCGGCCTTTCGGAAAGTTGGCGTCTACGCCAAAGCGCAGGCGCGCGTATTCGTCCGTAGCCAACGTTTCCTGAATGTGCTTCAATCCGTTGTGGCCGCCCGCCGAGCCTTTGCCCTTGAGCCGGAGCCTGCCGTAGGGTAGGGCCAGATCGTCGGTTACGACGACCATCTGCTCTTTCTCAATCTTTTCGCTGGTCAGGTAGTGCGCGGCGGCTTTGCCACTTAGGTTCATATAGGTAGTGGGCTTCACGAGCACCAGCGTTTTGCCTTTGTGCTTGATTTCGGCCACGAAAGCATGGCGCTTCAGCTCAAAGCGCGCATCATGCTTGGCCGCCAGGTAATCGGCTACCATGAAGCCAATGTTGTGACGGGTGTCGGCGTATTCGGGGCCTATGTTGCCTAAGGCCATGACGAGAAACTTCATAACGCGAAATACGAGGTTTTAACACAAGAAATCCTGCCCCGCCGAAGCAGGACAGGATTTCCGATGCGTACCGCCGAGGCGGAGAAATGTTACTTGTCGGCGTTCAGCGTGCCTTTCAGGGCACGTGGAATAGCTACCGTAGCAATTGGGGCCGCCGCGTTGGTCAGGATGATGTAGTTGTTGGGCTCTACTTTACCAACTTTGATCGACTTGCCCAACTCGAGGTCCGAGATGTTCACTTCTACGAAATCGGGTAGGTTTTCGGGCAGTGCCTTCACCTTCACCTTGCGCAGCTTGCTCACCAGCTTACCACCGGCTAATACCCCCGGCGACACGCCGATGTATTTTACGGGAATGTCCATCTTCACTTCCTTGCCTTCCTGCAGCAACAGGAAATCGACGTGCAGCAGCATTTCGTTCACGGGGTGGAACTGTGCGTCCTGCACGATAGCGCGGTACATGGTGCCTTCTACGTTCACATCTACGATGTGGGCTTCGGGCGTGTATAGCAATTCGCGGAAGAGGATGGCCGGAGCCGAGAAGTGCACCTGCTCGTCGCCACCGTACAAGACGCACGGAACATACGAGTCAAGACGCAGTGCTTTCGCATCCTTCTTACCGAGATTCGCTCTTTTAAACCCTACAATCTCGAGGCTTTTCATAAGCTTGTGTTTTGAAGAAAAAGTAAATGTGGTTTTCCGGCCAAGCTGACAACCAGCCCAAAACGGGCCGCAAAGATAGGCATAGTAGGCCGCTATTTCATAGCTGCCACCAATAATTTGAATAATTCCCCCACAATCAATGCTCCTGCTACGCTGGCTAAAGTACCAATCAATACATACTCTGTTTGTGGTCGCGCATCATCGGTGTCACGAAATCGGAGTAATGATTTAGCGGCAATGAGTAGCCCAATTGCCTCGTATTGATCGTGCAGTACGAATGTGAGAATAATAATGCGCTCCAAGTACCCTATCCATGTTCCGGCCCATTTTAAGGCAGCATCCTTGTCAAGTTTCTTGCGCCACCCTTTGGTCATACGACCAATGAGTAGGCCAATAGGCAGCGTAACTAAGAAATACGCTGCTATGGCACAAGCGTACGGTATGAGAGATATCATTATGGTAGTTGTTGTACGGCTAAGCTATAGTACAGTAGTAATTCCTCTATGGCTGGCCATCCAGCTGCTTTTAAACGCTGTTGAATAGCGGGTTGAGACACCTTTTCGTGTTCTGCTATGCTCCGTTGTGTATGGTTATTGAGCGCGTAATGAACTGCTCTGGCCTGCGATACAGACCAATGCTGAACAATCCATTCCAATAATGCAAAACAGGCATTGCAGGCTGAATTCACAGCTGTATAGTCAGAGGAAAGCTGAATTTGCCCAATCTGCCCCTTTAAGATTTCTAATCCTCGGCCTGAATGTTCAAAAGCACTGCCTGTAGATGTAGCAATAGTTATATCATCAAACTCAATGGTACCGATACCGATGCTAATTCTAGCATCGGGCTGGTATCTTTTCCCAATACGTTGTCCTCGTAGCACGGCTCGAATGTCAATGCCAACGCGCAAAGCATCTTCCGGCGGCGTTCTGAGTTGAAAAGTGTCACCGCGGCTAAGCTCAAAAGGATATTCGGATAATGCTTGTTGCAGCCAACCTTTAATAGATGCTGAGCGGCTCGTGGCATCCAGACTGCTGGAATCGATTATATCTCCGGTTAATATGGCATGTAGCATGTCCAAATATAAGCCTTTGGCCTTATAAAGCAGTATTATAAGGCCAAAGGCTTATATCCGGGCATGTCACACAAACAGCGAGCTAATGGACTCGTGGGTTACCACGTTGCGAATGGCGCTGGCAAATAGGTGCGCCAGCGAAATAACCTTGATTTTAGGGTTCTCCTCGCGCAAAGCAATTGTATCCGTCACAATTAATTCCTGCAAGGCCGAATTGCGGATTCGCTCGTGGGCCGGGCCGCTCAGCACGGCGTGCGTAATCACGGCCCGTACCGATTTGGCTCCGCGCTCCATCAGTAGCTCGGCAGCTTTGCAGATGGTGCCGGCCGTGTCCACAATGTCGTCTACCAGCACCACGTTCATGCCCGTCACGTCGCCGATGACCTGCATGGAGGCAATTTCGTTGGCCCGCAGGCGCATCTTGTCGCAGACTACGATTTCGGCCCCGAACTTCTTGGCAAAGCCCCGGGTCCGTACCACGCCGCCCACGTCGGGCGAAGCGAAAATGAGGTCGTCGAGGTTCAGCGACTGAATGTAGGGAGCCAGCACGGTCGCCCCATCCAGATGATCGACGGGAATGTCAAAGAAACCCTGAATCTGACCCGCGTGCAGGTCGCAGGTCATCAGGCGGTCGGTACCCACGCTCTGAATGATGTCGGCCACCACTTTGGCCCCGATGCTCACGCGGGGCTTGTCTTTGCGGTCCTGGCGGGCGTAGCCGTAGTAGGGCATTACCACCGTTACTGAGGCGGCAGAGGCACGCTTGGCGGCATCCACCATCAGCATGAGCTCCATCAGGTTTTCGGCTGGTGGGTTGGTGCTCTGAATCAGAAATACGGCGCAGCCCCGCACGCTCTCATTGAAGCTGGGACCGAGCTCCATGTCAGCGAAGCGCTGAATGCTCAAGTCTCCGAGTTGGGTGCCGTAGGCTTCGGCAATCTGCTTACCGAGTTCAGGAGACGCGTTTCCTGCAAAGATTTTAACCAGCTGAGCCATGGGGGAGGGGAAGAAGGCGAAAGAAGACGGAGGAGAATAAAAAAGCGAAAGGCGCTGGCTCTTCCGGGGGGAAGAATCAGCGCCTTTCGCGGTAGTTAGTCGGTTGTCCGACCAGGGCTCGAACCTGGACTCTCTTGAATCAAAATCAAGCGTGTTGCCGGTTACACCATCGGACAATATCCAAGCGGCGACTGGTGTCGGTATGCCGTTTGGGTGTGCAAATGTACTACGGTAAAGATTCAAGGCAAATTTTCCGGCAAATATTTTTTAGGCCAATGCCTGGGTCTGTAGGATGAAATAGCCGTTTTTTAGGCTTATGAGCTGATAATCAGGTGGGATTGGCAGTGAAAAAAAGGCCCGAACTTTCCTCCGGCGGGTCTTTGGCAAAGCCGGGATTAAGCCGTAGTTTTGCACCCTGAAAACGTTGCACCCATCTACTATAAAGACTCGCAATGGCGAATAACGGTAAAATCACCCAGGTAATCGGTCCCGTTGTGGACGTGAGCTTCGCGGGTGAAGGCTCTACGCTCCCCAATATCCTCGACGCACTCGAAGTCACGAAAGACAACGGCCAGGTAGTCGTCCTGGAGTGCCAGCAACACCTCGGTGAAGACCGTGTGCGTACCATCGCCATGGACTCGACCGAAGGTCTGACCCGTGGCGCGATAGTGCGCAATTTGGGGGCTCCCATGTCGATGCCTACCGGCGAAGGCGTGAAAGGACGTTTGTTCAACGTAATTGGCTACGCCATCGACGGCATTCCGCAGCCCAAGAGCGACGGTCCGCTACCGATTCACCGGCAGCCGCCACCCTTCGAGGACCTGGCCACGTCGTCGGAAATCCTGTTTACGGGTATCAAAGTAATTGACTTGCTCGCTCCGTATGTAAAGGGTGGCAAAATTGGTTTGTTCGGTGGTGCCGGGGTAGGCAAAACCGTACTCATCATGGAGCTGGTGAACAATATCGCCAAAGCATACGCTGGTCTGTCGGTATTTGCTGGCGTGGGCGAGCGTACCCGCGAAGGCAATGACTTGCTGCGCGAATTCATAGAGTCGGACATCATTAAGTACGGCGACGAGTTCAAACACTCGATGGAAGCCGGTGGCTGGGACCTCACCAAGGTGGACCAGAACGAGCTGCTCAAGTCGCAGGCAACGCTGGTGTTTGGCCAGATGAACGAGCCCCCCGGAGCCCGCGCCCGCGTAGCCCTGTCGGGTCTGACGATTGCCGAGAACTTCCGCGACGGCGACGGCACTGGTGCCGGCCGCGACATTCTGTTCTTCATCGACAACATTTTTCGCTTCACGCAGGCCGGCTCGGAAGTATCGGCTCTGTTGGGCCGGATGCCGTCGGCTGTAGGTTACCAGCCTACGCTGGCTACCGAAATGGGCGCCATGCAGGAGCGGATTACCTCTACCAAGCGTGGTTCCATCACGTCGGTACAGGCCGTATATGTACCTGCCGATGACTTGACTGACCCTGCTCCGGCCAACACCTTTGCTCACTTGGATGCCACCACGGTACTGAGCCGCAAAATTGCTGAGCTAGGCATTTATCCCGCCGTTGACCCACTGGACTCTACTTCGCGCATTCTGTCGATTGAAGTTCTCGGCGACGAGCACTACAACACGGCCCAGCGCGTGAAAGAGATTCTGCAGCGCTACAAAGAACTGCAGGACATCATCGCCATCCTGGGGATGGACGAGCTGAGCGAAGAAGACAAGCTGACCGTAACGCGCGCCCGTCGGGTACAGCGCTTCCTGTCGCAGCCCTTCTTCGTAGCCGAGCAGTTCACGGGCCTCGCCGGCGTGCTGGTTGACATCAAGGATACCATCAAAGGCTTCAACGCTATTATCGATGGTACGTACGACCACCTCCCCGAGGCTGCCTTCAACTTGGTGGGTACCATTGAGGATGCCGTGGTGAAAGGTGAGCGTCTGATTTCGGAAGCGAAGTAATTGAATGACTACTTGCGGCAAGCGAGGCGTTAAGCGTTTAGCTTGCCGCAAGTAGTCATACACAATCAATATCCAAGAAGATGCATTTAGAAATCATCACGCCGGACCGGAAAGTATTTGCTGGCGACGTAGTGTCGGCGCAGTTTCCGGGTACCGATGGGCTGTTTGAGGTTCTCAATAACCACGCACCGCTAATCAGCGCGCTGAAATCGGGTGATATTACCGTCGTGGGTGCTGCCGGCCGCGAGTCCTTCCGCATCGAAGGTGGCGTGGTAGAAGTACTCCGCAACAATGTGATTGTACTGGCCGAAGGCGCGGTAGCCTAAGCGGTTGCCTTTGCTGCTGACTTTCAAAAAAGCCTTTCCTTTACTAAGGAAAGGCTTTTTGCTTTCTAAACGGCGATGAAAGTGTGATAAGGTGCCACGGCCTGTCGGCTAGTGCTGCGCCTTGCTATAGTTTGCTCCCGCCCCATACTGCGTGAAATTTCCGATGGACATCAAACCAAAAATCACCCCGATTTACCAGACTTCAGTTTTCAAATTCGATGATCTGAATGAGCTTGAGCAGTATTTTGGGGAGCCGGGAAGCCGCTATTTGTATTCGCGTAATGGTAACCCGAACTCGGATGAGCTGGCAGCGGCGGTGAATAAGCTGGAAGGTGGGGCAGGAGCCGTAGCTACGGGTTCGGGTATGGCGGCCATCTTCGCGGCTATTCTGGCTTACTGCCAGGCCGGCGACCATGTGCTGTGCGCGGCTGATATTTACGGCGGCTCGTCGGCCTTACTCAATGCTGAGCTAAGCCGAATGGGCATTGCAGTAAGCTATGTGCCGTTTGAGCAATTGTACGATTTAGCTGCCTTGGTGCGGCCGACTACGCGGCTGCTATTGGCCGAAACCATCAGCAACCCCTTATTGCGGGTAGCTGACTTACGCCGGTTGGCGGAAGAATGCCACCTGCAAGGGCTGAAACTGGTGGTAGATAATACGTTTGCTACCCCTGTTCTGACCCGGCCGCTGGAGCTGGGAGCCGATATTACGCTGCACAGTGTCACCAAGTATATTGCCGGCCACAGCGACGTGACGGCCGGTGCGGTAGTAGCCGCCGCCCCGGAAGTGGCCGCGCGCCTCAGGCAGATTGGCGTGTTCTATGGGCTCACGCTAAGCCCGATGGAAAGCTGGCTGGCAGTACGCGGCCTCAAAACGTTACGCATCCGGATGCGCGAGCATAGCCACAATGCGTTGGCTGTTGCCGGGTTTCTGGCGCGGCATCCCCGAGTGCGGCAGGTGAACTACCCCGGGCTGGCCGACCATCCGCAGCACGCCTTGGCGGCGGCCCAAGGCCAGGGACAATTTGGTGGGATGATGTCGTTTCTGCTGGCCGATGAGACGACGGTGGTAAACGACTTTATGCAACGTAGCCAGCGGTTTCCGTTTGCTCCTTCCCTGGCCGGCGTCGATTCATCTTTGTCTTACCCGCTAGGTACCTCACACCGTTCGCTGACGCCGGAGCAACAGCAAGCATTGGGAATTACGGTGGGCTTGGTGCGCCTTTCGGTCGGTATCGAGCCGCTAGATGAGCTGCTGGCTGATCTTGAGCAAGCCTTGGCATAGGCGGCAAACTATGTACTGCCCGGTCTTGCTTTGTACTCATGCGTCTGTGTTTTGTACGGCTTGTACTCAGGTCGGAGCTTTATATACCACCTGCACCGGTCTTGTGCCAAATATGCGGGCCGTTTAGGCTGGGAACATCTCCCGGAGAGCTCCTGCTACGCGGCGCAAGTCAGCGTCGGTGAGGGCAGAGCCGGAAGGCAGGCAGAGGCCTCGCACAAACAGGTCGGTGCTGACTTCGCCACCGTACATGGGGGCCTGGGCAAACAGTGGCTGCTGATGCAGGGGCTTCCAGAGTGGGCGCGACTCGATATTGTGCGTTTCGAGGTGCAGCCGGACTTGCTCGGGTGTGAGGGCTGTGTGCGTTGAGTCCAGGGTGAGAGTCGTCAGCCAGCGGTTAGACACTCCTAAGGCTGGCTCAGTTGGCCCAAATTGCAGGGCAGGCAAGTCCTTGAGGTTCTTCTGGTACCAGGCATATATCTCGCGCCGAGCCTTCACGCGGCTCTCGATAAGCCCCATCTGGCCCCGCCCGATGCCCGCCAGAATATTGCTGAGCCGGTAGTTATAGCCGGTTTCGGAGTGCTGGTAATAGGGCGCGGGGTCTTTGGCTTGCGTGGCCAGAAACCGGGCTTTTTCGGCCCAGTCGGCGTGGTGGGTGACCAAGGCGCCCCCGCCGCTGGTAGTAATTATCTTATTGCCGTTGAAGGAAAAGACTCCTACGGCCCCAAAAGTACCCAGCCGGCGGTTGTTATAGCGCGAGCCGAGCGCCTCGGCTGCGTCCTCCAGCACCGGAATGCCATACGATTCGGCAATGGCCAGGAGCGGCTCCAATTGGGACGGCATGCCGTAAAGGTGCACCAGAATAAGAGCTTTGGGCCTTTTGCCAAGGAGTAGGCGGTCCTCAATGGCCTCGCGCAGCCGGGCGGGGCACATATTCCAGGTAGTGGCCTCGCTATCGACGAAGACGGGCGTGGCCCCTTGGTAAACAATCGGGTTGGCTGTGGCCACAAACGTGAAGGAAGGACAAAGCACTTCGTCGCCGGGACCCACTCCCAGCAGAATCAAGCCCAGGTGAATTGCGGCCGTGCCCGATGAGAGGGCCACGCAATGACCCGCGCCCGTGTACTGGCAAATATCCTGCTCGAACCCCGCGAGGTTGGGACCAGCCGGCGCTACCCAGTTGTCTTCAATGGCTTTGTGCACATAGTTGAGCTCATGGCGGCCAAGGTGGGGGGGAGAAAGAAAAATTCGGTCGTAATCCTGGCTATGCATGCAGCTTGATAATGGTGGCGGGAACTCCAACGGCAGTGCAGTCGGCGGGAAGGTCGCGGACGGCCACGGCCCCGGCCCCCACAATGGTGCGGGCCCCGATGCGCACCTGATTGATAACGGTAGCATTGGTTCCTAAGTACACACCGGTTTCTAGGTGGGCTTCGCCCCCGACGTTGGCATGGGGCATCAGGGAGCAGAAATCTTCCAGCACAGCATCGTGGCCGATGGTGCAGCCCAAATTGAGCAACACGTGGCGGCCCAGTTGAATATCGGTAGTGAGAATGCAGCCCTGCCCGATAATGCTGCCCTCGCCAATGCGCAGATGCTGGTAGGGCTGGCGGGATACGGCTGGGTGTAGCAAAGTGGCAAAGCGCAGCAAGGGCGAGGTAAGCTGCCCTACGATGGCAGCCCGGCTGCGACCGCTGCCCACGGCCACTACCACTTCCAGAGGCTCTGCTACGGCATTCAGCGCGAGTGCCCCGCCCAGGTAGGGCACGCCGTGAATAGCGGCAGTAGCGGGGGCCTGGTCATCGTAAAAGCCGGCCAGCTCCCAGGTGGGGCAGGCTTCGTTGATCTGGCAAATCAAAACCAGCACTTCCCGGCCCAGGCCACCAGCCCCGAAAATAACCAGCTTCGGCAAGGCCGTGGGCAGTGTCGCTGAGGGTAAGGTAGAATGCGTCATGCAACAGGAGGAGAAGAGGGAGCCGAGCCGGTAAATGCTTCGGTGGTAGCCTGACCGGGAGCCGTAATGTCTTTGGCCCCCAGCACGCGCCGGATGGTAAGCAGCAGGACGCGCACGTCTAGCCGGAGCGACAGATGGTCGACGTACCATACGTCGTACTCGAACTTTTGCTCCCAGGAAATAGCATTGCGACCTTGCACCTGCGCCCAGCCCGTAATGCCGGGCCGGGCCTCGTGCCGCCGGGCCTGGGTAGGAGAGTAGAGGGGCAAATACTGCGGTAGCAGCGGCCGTGGCCCCACCAGGCTCAACTCGCCGCGTAGCACATTCCAGAGTTGGGGCAGCTCGTCGATGGAAGTAGCGCGTAGCCAGCGGCCCAGGCGGGTGAGGCGGGCCGCATCGGGGAGTAGCTGACCGTGGACGTTGCGGGTATCGGTCATGGTTTGCAATTTGTAGAGCGTAAATAGCGAGCCACGCAGACCGGGGCGCTGCTGCCGGAAAAGCACCGGCCCCTGATTTTGAGCCGCTAACAGCAGGGCCGCGCCCAGTAGCAGCGGTAGCGTCAGCAGCGCGACGGGCAGCGCGAGGCCCAGGTCAAGCCAGCGCTTGCCCCAGGCGCTATACCAGCAGGGTAAAAAAGAGACTGACATATGAGAAAGCCCGCACAAGCAGCCGCAGGCAACAGGCAAAAATATGCTTTTTGTGTGGCGCAGACTGTAGCTTGCGCCGTGCGCCGCCGCTGGCTCGTTTAACTTCCGCTTCCGGGAGTCGAAACGGCCGGCTAGTCGGGACTCATCATTTCCCCGCTTTACGCATCTGTTAAGAATATGCTCGTTTTTCCGAATGCCAAACTAAACCTGGGGCTTTACGTCACGGCGCAGCGGCCCGATGGATTTCGCAACCTCGAATCGGTATTTGTGCCGCTGCCGTGGTGCGATGCGCTGGAGGTACTACCCGCCGCCGAAAATGCGCTGACCCTCACCGGAATTCCGATTCCGGGCGCGGCGGCTACCAACCTGTGCTGGCGGGCTTACGAGCTGCTGAAAACAGATTTTGACTTGCCGCCGGTGCACATGCACTTGCATAAAGTGGTGCCTATTGGTGCCGGACTCGGCGGCGGCTCGGCCGATGCGGCGTTTGCCCTGCGGGCGCTGAACGAGCTGTTCAGTCTTGGCCTGAGAGACCCGCAACTGCAGCAGTACGCCCGCCGGCTGGGTAGCGACTGCGCGTTCTTTATCGAGAATAAACCCGTTTTTGCCTACGAGAAAGGCGACGTGTTCGAGCCGCTGGCGCTGGACCTGACCGGCGTGGCCTGCAAAGTTGTGTATCCTAACCTGCACATTAGCACCGCCGAAGCTTACGCCCGCGTAGCGCTCCGCACCCCGCGCCACGAGTTGCGGCTGAGCGTAGCGCAGCCTATGGCTACCTGGCACACCACCGTGACCAACGACTTCGAAGACGCGTTGACGCCGCACTATCCCGTGCTGGCCGAAATCAAGCAGGCCCTGTATGCGGCTGGCGCTACCTACGCCAGCTTGTCGGGCTCGGGCTCGGCGGTGTATGGGTTGTTTCCGGGCCTGGCCGCGCCGCCTGCGCTAGGGGTTGGTCATGATTACCTCGTCTGGGACGGGCTGCTGTAAGCGGCGGGCCCGCCGCTGGTTCCACTGGTCGAGGACTGGGTGAATGAGCACGCTGAACAGGATAACCAGCGTGCCTAAGTAGAAGCCAGTCGACATTTTCTCGGTGGCCCCAAAAATCAGGACGGCCAGAATAATGCCGTACACGGGCTCCAGATTTACCGTCAGATTGATGACGAAGGCCGATAGCCGCTTCATGAGCTCTACCGAGGAGGAGAAGGCGTACACCGTACACACGCCGGCCAGCAGCAGCAGCCACAGCCAGTCGAGGGGTTGTAGAGCCAGCTGTAAGCCCACGCCCGCCGTATAGTAGCGCGCATAAACCGGAAAGAAAAGCACGATGGAAAGGCAGGCTCCGGCCATTTCGTAAAACGTAAGCCGTAGCGGCGAGTGCTGCTTGACGAGCTTCACATTGAGTACGCTAAAGAGGGCCGAAAGCCCCGCCGACACAATAGCTACCCCCAGCCCCAGCAGCTGGTCGAGCTCGGCCTGCGACACCAGATAAAGCCCGACCATGGTCAGCAAGCCCAGCCCGACTTCATAGGCCCGCACTCGCCGCCACAAAAGCAGGGGCTCCAGCAACGACGTCCAGAGAGCCAGTGTGGCCAGACCCGCCAGACACACGCTCACCGACGACAGGCGGGCGGCCAGAAAAAACGTAATCCAGTGGACCGCCACCAGCGCGCCCACGCCCATGAGCCGTGCCGCATCGGCCAGCGGCACGCGCCAGGCCTGCTTGCGCAGCGCCAGCAGCAGCCCCAGACCGGCCGTGGCCAATAGCGTGCGCCAGAATACCAGCTCCACCGGCGGCACCGAAATTAGCTTGCCCAAAATAGCCGTGAAGCCCCACAGCAGGACAATAAAGTGCAGACGAAGGTAGTCTTTGAGCATAGAAAGTGGCAACCTGATGAAACGGTGATAGGGCAAGCGACGGCCCAGGCCGCGTGCCACTGCACCAGCGGAACAACGCCCTGTAGTAGCGCTTCACCCGGCTGCTTTATTGCGGTACGAAGCGGTACAATACGATGCCAATGAAGGTGAAAACCATACTAGGCACCCAGGCCGCCAGCATCGGCGACATATCTCCGACCTGGGCCAGGTTGCGGCTCAGAATCACGAAGATCAGGAACACGAAGGCCAGCACAAAGCCCAACGCAATCTGGCCGCCCACGCCGGCCCGCGACTTGCGGGCACTGAGAATCACGCCAATGGTGGTCAGAATAAGAATGGCGAACGGATATGCGTAGCGCTCATATTTCTCGCTCAGATACACTTGCGTGTCGTCGGCACCCCGGTCAATCTTCTGCTGAATAAAGGCGTTCAGCTCGGGCAACGTCAGGGTTTCCGATAAGCGCCAGGTGCTGGAAAAGTCCTTGGGAAACAGGTTCAGCGTAGTGTCGCGGGCGGGTAGCGTGAGCAGCTTTTCCTGCTGCCCGTTGAAGGTGCGTACCAATTGGGGGCTGAGTTTCCAGGCCCGGCGCGTCGAGTCCCAGGTAATAGCTTCGGCCGTCATGCGGCGCTTCAGCGTGGTGCCATCAATGGTTTCGAGCGCGAAGCGGTAGCCCACGTTGTTCACGTTGTCGTAGCTCTCCATATACACGTAGGCCCGGGGCCCAATCTTGATATGGATGTTGCGGGCGTCGTAGCGGTAGGGGTTTTTGATGTACTTTTTCTCGAATGCTACCCGCGTTTTATTGGCTACCGGAATGCCCCAGCCAATGAGCCCGAACGTAATAATGCCGATAATCACAGCGCCCATCAGATACGGCACCAACAGGCGTTGAAAGCTCACGCCACTGGCCATAATGGCCACGATTTCGGTGCGGGCCGCCAACCGGGCCGTCACGAAAACGACGGAAATAAACACCGTAATCGGGGACAGTAAATTGGCGTAGTACGGAAACAAATTGACGTAATACTCCGAAATAATCTTGCCCGCCGACAGGTTGTGCTGAATGAAGTCGTCGTTTTTCTCCGTGAAGTCAATTACGCAAATAACGCTCACCAGCACGATGACCACGAAGAAAAACGAAGTGAGGAATTTCAGCAGAATGTATTTGTCGAGCAGCTTCATTGAGTAAGTGTCATTGCGAGGCGTAGCCGAAGCAATCCGTCCTCTGAAATGTGCTGAGCATCCTTAAGTGAAAAGCCCTTTCCTGAACGCCAAAAACGCTTTCTGGTGAAAGAGAGTGTCGTGCTTCGCAGAGGACGGATTGCTTCGCTCTGCTCGCAATGACTACGCTATTTACAGTCGTGTCATTACCTGCTTCACCATTTTCTCCTTCCAGTCGCGGAAGGTGCCGGCCACGATTTGCTCGCGGGCCTGCTGCACCAGCCACAAATAGAACGTCAGATTGTGAACCGACGCAATCTGCGGCCCCAGCATTTCCTGGCTCTGAAATAAGTGTCGAACGTAGGAGCGGGAGTAAAACGTGCTGACGTAGCCGCCTAATTCCTGATCCAGCGGCTCCAGATCCAGTTGCCACTTTTTATTGGTGATGTTGATAATGCCCTGCGTGGTGAACAGCATGCCGTTGCGGGCGTTGCGGGTCGGCATCACGCAGTCAAACATATCAACGCCCAAGGCTATGTTTTCCAGGATGTTGGCCGGGGTGCCCACACCCATCAGGTAGCGCGGCTTGTCTTTGGGCAGAATGTCGCACACCAGCTCGGTCATTTCGTACATCAGCTCGGCCGGCTCGCCCACGCTCAGGCCCCCAATGGCGTTGCCCGCGCGCTGCTGCTCGGCCACAAACTCGGCCGACTTTACGCGCAGGTCTTTGAACGTGCTGCCCTGCACGATGGGAAATAGCGTTTGGTCGTAGCCGTAGTGGCCTTCGGTGCTGTCGAAGCGCTGAATGCAGCGCATTAGCCAGCGGTGCGTCATATCGAGCGAGCGGCTAGCGTAGTCGTATTCACAGGGCCAGGGCGTACACTCGTCGAAAGCCATAATAATATCGGCCCCGATAGTGCGCTGAATGTCCATGACGCCCTCGGGCGAAAACAAGTGCTGCGACCCATCGATGTGGGAGCGGAACTTCACGCCTTCCTCCTTGATTTTGCGCGTGCCGCTGAGCGAATACACCTGGTAGCCGCCGGAGTCGGTCAGAATGGGCCGGTCCCAGCCGTTGAACTTGTGCAGCCCGCCGGCGTTGCGCAGCACGTCGAGGCCGGGCCGCAGGTAGAGGTGGTACGTGTTGCCAAGAATAATCTGGGCCTTAACGTCGTCCTTCAGGTCACGCTGCTGCACGGCTTTCACGGTGCCGGCCGTGCCCACGGGCATGAAAATGGGCGTTTGAATGGTACCGTGCGCCGTGTGCACCACTCCGGCGCGGGCTTTGGTGTGCGGGTCGTGGGCTACTAAATCGAAGGTCATGCGAAGAAATCAGTTTCCTGCGGAAGTCCGGAAGGGGGAACGCGGCGTCTCGGACGAAACGCCGCGTTGTGCCCCAGCCCGGCTCGGCGGGAAAGTCGGAAGGAGCTGCAAAGGTACTCGCCCCATCCCGAATGCCTACTTTTGCCTTCCGATTCATACCCCGCGCTTTGTCCATCCATCTTTCCCCGGCCCTCTGGCTGCTATTGGCCTCCGTGCTGGTGCAGCTGGGCTACGCGGCCTACTACTTTTTGCCCTTCGCCCTGCGCCCCGTCGCGCCGCCTTCCACCGATCCGCAGATCGATGCCGAGCCCGTGTCGGTGCTGGTGTGCGCCCACAACGAGCTGGCGAACCTGCGCCGCCTGCTGCCCTTGCTGCTGGAGCAAGACTACCCGGCCGGCTTCGAGATTGTTCTGATTGACGACCGATCCGACGACGACACGTACGTATACGTCCAGCAGCTCACCCAATACTACCCCAACATCCGGCTCGTCTCCGTCGACCACACGCCCGCCGGCCTCTCGCCAAAGAAATATGCCCTGAGCCTGGGAATAAAAGTTGCCCGCCACGCCCGCCTGTTGTTTACCGACGCCGATTGTATTCCGGCTACTACTCAATGGGTTCGGCTCCTGCAGCGCGGTTTCGCCCGGCCCGCCGACTTGGTTCTGGGGTATTCAGCCTACGCCGCCGAGCCCGGATTTTTAAATAAACTCGTCCGTTTTGAAACCCTGATTACCGGAGCGCAGTATCTGTCCTTCGCGTGGCGGGGCAAACCATACATGGGTGTGGGCCGCAACCTGGCCTATACCCAGCAGTGTTTTCGCGCTACCAAAGGCTTTGCTTCCCACATTCGCAGCCTCGGCGGCGACGACGACCTTTTCGTGCAGGACGCTGTGCGCCACCAGCAGCGTGTGGTCGTGGAAGCCGAGCCGGCCGCACATACTTTGAGTGAGGCTGCTGCTACCTGGCGGGCGTGGTGGCACCAGAAACGGCGGCATTTGTCGGCGGGGAGAAGCTACCGGTTGGCCGACCGAATTCGAATAGGAAACTTTATTGGCACTAATCTGCTTTTTTATTTCACGACCTTGCTGCTGCTGTTTTCCCGCCCCGAATGGGTACCTTTGACCGTCTTGTGGGGTATTCGTACTTCGGTAGTTTGTGCTGCATATGCCAAGCTCGGCCAACGGCTCGATGACCGGCTGCCCGTAGTATTACTGCCTGTACTCGACGCTGTTTATTTTTTTTACTATCTAGCTCTGGGAATTTCGCTGTTCCTCTACCGTAACCTCCGATGGAAGTAAACAATCAGGAAATTCAAAAGCAGTTTTCTGCCAAAGCCAAGCACGACTTCAAGCTCATCCGCGCCGCCGTGGAGCAGGCCGATGAGAAGGCCTACGCCGAGCTGATGCACATCTACAAAAAGCCCGTGTATCACGTGGTGCTTAAGATGGTGCGCAACCCCGACGATGCCGAGGACCTGACCATCGAGGCCTTTGCCAAGGCGTTCCGCAACCTGCACAAGTTCAACCCGGAGTACGCCTTTAGCACGTGGCTGTTCCGCATTGCTACCAACAACTGCATCGACTTTATTCGCAAGAATAAAATCAAGACGATGTCCATCGACTCGGCCATCAAGATTGATAACGGCGACGAAATCACCATCGACTTCCGCGACCAGAACCTAAATCCACAGGAGACGGCCATCAAAAACCAGAAGATTGAAATCATGCAGCACGTGGTATCCCGGCTGCCCGATAAATACCAGCGCCTCGTCACGCTGCGCTACTTTGACGAGCTGAGCTACGAGGAAATTGCCACCGAGCTGAAAGCTCCGCTCGGCACTGTGAAAGCCCAGCTGCACCGTGCCCGTGAGTTGCTTTATGACATGGTGAAAAACAAAAAGCATATCATCTAGCCCAAAAGCCCCGCCGCAAGTCGGGGCTTTTTTGTGGCTTTAGATTTTCCGAAACGAACGTCATGTCGACCGCAGGGAGGCATCTCGCGTACAATGGTACTCAAGTAGCATTGCAACGTAAGCACGCGAGATTCCTCGGCAAGCTCGGAATGACGGTCCACTTACGCCCGTCAGCCCCGCACATCACTATCTTTGCCCCAATGGATACTCTGGCCCACTATTTTCCCGACCTCACCGACCAACAAAAACGGCACTTCGCCCAGCTCGATACGGAGTTTCGCGGCTGGAATGAGCGCCTCAACTTGGTAGCCCGCACCGATATGGACAACCTCACGGAGCGCCATATTCTGCATTCCCTGGGTATTGCCAAAGTCGTGCAGTTTGCGGCCGGGTCTTCGGTGCTGGATGTGGGTACGGGCGGTGGCCTGCCGGGCTTGCCGTTGGCAATTCTGTTTCCCGAGGTCAAGTTTCACCTCGTCGACAGCATCGGCAAGAAGATTAAAGCAGTGCAGGAAATGGCCCATACGCTGGGGCTGCACAACCTTACGGCCGAGCAAACCCGCGCCGAGCAGGTGCGCGCCAAATACGACTACGTAGTCAGCCGGGCCGTGGCGCGCCTCGCCACTTTTCACCCCTGGATTGCCCACCGCTACAAGCCCCAGGGCAATGCTACCACCGGCCTCTATTACCTAAAAGGCGGCGACCTGACTGAAGAAATAGCAGAATCGGGCCTGGTGGCGCACGTGTTCAACCTCAGCGACTATTTCCAGGCAGAGTTCTTCGAAACTAAAAAAGTCGTTTTCGTGCCCAACGAAGGCCGCTAAGCCGGAGTTTTGGCCATCAGAAACTCGACGGCCCGGCTTTCCGAGTAGTATTCACCATCCGGGGTGCCTTCCGCGAAGCCCACGTGGCCACCTTCGGGCGGAGTTTCCAGAAAGACAAATTCCGAGGCTGCCGCAATAGCGCGCGGGAAGCAGGAGGGAGCCAGAAATGGGTCATTCTCCGCATTTACCAGCAGCGTTGGAATGGCAATGGTGGCCAGGTAGCGCCCCGAGCTGGACTGCTCGTAGTAGTCGTCGGCCGATTTGAAACCGTGCATAGGAGCCGTAAACCGGTCGTCGAACTGAGGGAAATTCAGCAGTAGCTCCAGGTTTGCCACGTCAATCTGGCCCGGCAGCAGCTCCGCCTTCTGGCGCATCTTAGCCCGCAGCGACTTTAGAAAGCGCGCCATATAAATCCGGTTCTCCGGCTTGGAAATCTGATAAGAGCTGGACTTCAGATCGGTGGGCACCGAAAATACCGCTGCCCGGGTAACTTCCCTGGGTACCCGGCCCGGATTCTCGCCCAAATATTTCAGCGTAACGTTGCCGCCAGCGCTGAAGCCCGTCAGAAAAATGCGCCGGTAGCGGCCGGTAGCCAAGGCGTGGCGCACCACAAAATCGAGGTCGTCGGTGTCGCCGAGGTGGTAGGAGCGCACCAGGCGGTTCATTTCGCCGCTACAGCTGCGGTAGTTCCAGGCCAGGGCATCGAAGCCAGCGCGTTTGAGGGCCCGCACCATGCCGCGCATGTAGGGCCGGCCCGCGTCGCCTTCGAGCCCGTGCGACACAATGGCCAGCGTGTCAGTTGCCGTGGGCTGCCGCGACCAATCGAGGTCCAGGAAGTCGCCGTCCGAAGTTTCTACCCGCTCGCGCTGGTAGCTCACGTCGGGCACCGAGCGCCACAAGCTGGGCACGATAGTTTGGATATGCCCATTGAACATATAAAAGGGCGGCTGGTAGCGGGAGTGGGCGACGAGTGGCATACGGTGTGGTCAGAAAGAGCGGTAAGTGAATTTAAAACAAATTCGGCATGCCTACTAATTCAATATGAATTTGGGTGGCTGGGTTAAAAAATTGATAATCAAGAAATAACAGGGGATGAGGATTTAGCCAGGGCCAGGTAGCCTGCCACTACTACCGCTACTGCTGCCGTCACCGAGAATGTGAGAGCCGGTCCGCCCCACTGCCAAAGCAAGCCGGCTACCACGCTGGCAACCAAAGCTGCCAGGCTGCTGAGTCCCGCCAGCGTGCCCAGCGCCGCGCCGGTATCGGGGCGGGCGCACAGGTTGCTCACCCACGCCTTGCTGACTCCTTCCGTAGCGGCAGCATACAGACCATACAGGCCAAAGAGCAGCCCAAAAGCCCAGAGTTCGTGGGCCTGGGCAACGCCGGCATATACTGCGCCAAAGGTGAGCAGCCCAGCTACCAGCATGCGGCGCGGCCCCAGCCGGTCGGATAAATAGCCGGCGGGAAAAGCGGCCAACGCATATACCAGGTTGTAAAAGATATACAAGCCGATAACCGTAGCATCAGACAGGCCCCGCTGACGGGCCAGCAGCAGCAAAAAGGCGTCGGAACTATTGAAAAGCGCGAAAGCCACCAAGCCACCCACCACTCGCCGATAAGCAGCCGGGGCGCGCCGCCAGTAGCTGAACGAGGCCCAGAACGGACGAATAGGCTGCGGGGCGGGTTGGCGTGGCCGCTCGCGCACGAGTAGCGTGGTGCCAATAGCCGCCAAACCGGGTAGAAATGCCAGCAGAAAGAGTAGGCGGTAGTCGCCGGGCCGGGCTGCCAGCCACACCAGCGCTACGGCCGGACCCAGCACCGCACCCAGCGTATCGAGGGAGCGGTGAAAGCCGAACACGCGTCCTTTCGTATCGGGCGTAGTTTCGTCGGAGAGCAGGGCGTCGCGGGCTCCGGTGCGCAGGCCCTTGCCCAGCCGATCGAGGGCGCGGGCCAGGAATACCCACCACGGCGCGGCCAGCACGGCCAGCATCGGCTTCGACAAGGCGCTCAGCCCGTAGCCCCATTGCACAAAGGGCAGGCGGCGGCCCAGACTATCAGACCACTGGCCAAAATAACCTTTGCTCAGCCCCGCAATAGCTTCTGCCACGCCTTCCAGCAACCCGATCAGGACGATGGAGAAGCCGATGCTCTTCAGGTAGAGCGGCATCACGGGATAGAGCATTTCACTGGCCAGATCCGTGAAAAGGCTCACCAGAGAAAGCAGCCAGATAGTGCGGGTAAGGTATTTCATGAGGAGTGCGGAAGCAGGTTTCGCAAATAGCATAATTTGCGCTATCCACGGCATACGCAGGGTTACTGAGGTTATAACTCTTGGCCGCGTTAGAGTGGGCTCGGGAGGCATAATGCTTCAACAGCCAGACGTGTGAGCAAGCATGCTGGAAACGATGGTTTTTGCAATTCCTAAAAGCGCTTCCAGTTGGAGTGATGCGTTTTGCCAGCTTGGTTGGGCCGGACCTTGGTACCAGACAATTCACGGGCAGAAGCAAATTGAAGGTTGATATTTGTTATTTCCAATCAAAGGCTTACCTTTGCCAACCCAATTGAATCCAATTCGAGCAGAACGTCAATTTTACCATACCCATGGCAAATCATAAGTCGGCCCTCAAGCGTATCCGTTCCAACGAAGCGAAGCGCGTGTTGAACCGTTATCAGGCTAAATCGACCCGCACCGCTGTTAAGAAGCTGCGTGCCACCACCGATGCCACCGCAGCACAAGAGTTGCTGAAGAAAGTATCGTCGATGCTGGACCGTCTGGCCAAGAAGAACATTATCCACAAGAACAAGGCTGCCAACAACAAGTCGAAGCTGGCCAAGTTCGTGAAGTCGCTGGCTGCCTAGGCTCCCACTGACTTTTCTGCTCTTTAATAAAGAAAGCCTCTGTGCGTCAGCACAGGGGATTTTCTGTTTGTTCTGGCCACTCAAATGGTAATCAGAATTATTCTATATTTTGTTGGTATTATTAATATTACGTAGCAATCAATGAAAAACGTGTACTGTTTGCTGGCATTGTGGGCCACACTTGCCCAGTTGCCGCTCCAGGCCCAAAGCTGGAAGCCATTCCGGGCCGGCCTGATCTACGCTTACCAGCCAAGCGGCGCCAGTGTGACCAGTGACATCTACACGTTCCGCGTCGACTCGGCCTATGCCACTACTGCGGGCGACTCGGTCCTTGCCTTCAACCGGGTGATGCGCCGGGCATCGGGTGCCGGGGGAGGTACCTTTTATAAGAGCCGCAACAACCTGTTTGGCACGCGGCTGCAATGGCGGCCAGGTACTTTTGAGTATCAGCTCTTCGCGGAATCGGATGCTAGAGTCAGCCAGGGTGCTACTGCGTTGCTGCTGCGGCCCCGCGCGGCGGTAGGCAGTAGCTGGGCCGCCAGCCAGAGCCCCGCGCTAACGGCCACGCTGACCAGCCGCAGCCTGCAGAGCTTCGGCTCCCCGGCCGTTACGGACAGCCTTGCCGTCATTACCCTCAGCAATGGGCAGGTGGTGCGCATGAGCCGGCGCTACGGGCTGCTATCGGCCACGGAAATGATAAAACCCTACGCGGGCGTGCCCAGTGAGTATGTGCAGGCCCAGCAGCCGGCTCCCCTGTTGCAGTCGGCCTATAGCCCGCTGGCCGTTTTCGATATGCAGCCCGAGGACGAGCTGGGCTACGTGCAGGAACCATTTAGCTACGGAGGCTTGGCCTGCTCCCGCACGTATATATTCCGGCGCATCAAGACCCGGCGGCAAACCGCCGACAGCCTCATCTACACCTATCAGGAGCAGAGTAGAACTCAGTCGTTTGGCGTACCAAGTTGCGGCAGTCCGGCGGGCAGCAGCACGAGTGCTGTGCAGAACGGCCGGTTGGCTATTTCCTTGCGCACCGGACAATCTGGCCGGGTATCGTACTACGGCCGCACCAGTCCGGCCCTGTTATCGGGCGAATACGAGTACCGCCTGCCGCCCAACGTTATACAGCCCCTGTACGTGGGCGGCGGCCTGGTGTACTCGGGGCAGGCCGGCTGCCTGGGCAGTGTCCGGATCCTTCGCTACCAGGTTCTGTATCCTTATTCGTATGCCAGCTCGCCCGGCCTGTACTGGCCGGCTCTCGATGCCCTGACCTGGAGCCAAGGCTTCTCGTCGGAACTGGGACTCGGCGCAATCTATACCGGCGACACCGCTCTGCAGTATTACCGCCGTACCCTAGGCAATACAGTAACCACCTGCGGCACCCGCAGCGAATTTGCCACGCTGCTCCCGACGCACGCTGCCCAGGCTACCGCAGTCTTTCAGGTTTTTCCCAATCCAACCACTGGGAGCCTGCAGCTGCAACTGGAAGCCCCGGCCCGCCCGGGCACCAGCCTGATGGTGCAGGATGCGCTGGGCCGCCGGATACGGAGCATGACGCTGTCTGCCGGGCAAACCACCGTGCCGGTTTCCCTGCACAACCAGCCAGCCGGCGTTTACCTCGTGCAGCTACGGGCCGCCGATGGCTCCGCCCGCACCGTGCGGGTTCAGAAGCTGCCGTGAGACAAGGCCCTAGCCGAAAGTAAAAAAGCCCGTTCAGTAGCAGCTGAACGGGCTTTTTTACTCTCAGGTAAAGTGGCTTAGGCTACGCTCACCTTAACCATATTGGTTTTGCCCTTCTCATTGATGGGCATGGAAGCCGTGTTGATAAAGATGTCCCCTTTGTTGAGGTGACCGGTGGTAGTCAGCACGTATTTTATGTCCGATACCGTACCGTCGGTACTCAGCATCCGGTCGTAGTAGAAGCCGCGTACGCCCCAGATCAAGCTCAGTGCCGTGAGAATCGGGCGGTTGTCGGTGAAGATGAAGATGTTGGCTTTAGGACGGTATTTGGCAATCTGGAAAGCCGTGTAGCCGTGATGGGTCATGCCCGTAATGGCCTTAGCACCAGTGTTCTTAGCCAAGTGACAGGCTGCCGACAGTACGCTGTCGACCATAAACGTAGGGGAGGTAGGATCGATGGGGAACCAGTGGTGAAACAGGCTGTTCATACGGCTCTCCACGCTGGTGATGGTGCCCACCATCGAGCGGATAACCTCGGCCGGATACGCGCCCACGGCCGTTTCGGCGGAGAGCATCAGGGCATCGGCCCCATCGACTACCGCATTGGCGACGTCGCTGGTTTCGGCCCGAGTGGGGCGGGGGGCCGTAATCATGCTTTCCATCATCTGGGTAGCCACGATAACAGGTTTGCCGGCCTTGTTGCACTTCTCCACAATGAGCTTCTGGGCCATCGGCACCTCCTCCATCTTCACTTCCACGCCTAGGTCGCCACGGGCAACCATCACCGCATCGGAAAGAGCAATGATTTCGTCCAGATTTTTGAGGCCCTCGGGCGTTTCGATCTTGGCGATGACGCGGGCCGTTTTGCCACTTTCAGCAATCAGGCTCTTGATAAAGCGGATGTCCTCGGCGCGGCGTGCGAAAGATAGCGCAATCCAATCGACGTCATTTGCCAACCCGAATTTCAGGTCCTCAATATCTTTTTCCGTCATCGATGGGGCCGATACGTCGGAATCGGGCAGGTTGATACCCTTGCGCGGCTTCACCAGACCGCCGTAGATTACCTCCACATCCACTTCTTTGTCGCGGTCGGTGGCCAGCACGCGCAGCTCAATTTTGCCGTCGTCGATCAGAATCATGTCGCCGGCCTTCACGTCGCGGGCCAGGCCCATATAAATCGTGCTCAGGCGCGTGGCGGTAGTAATCTCCTTCTCACCGCACACCAGCTTAATTTTGTCGCCAGCCTTAATTTCGACGCCGCCATCTTCCACATCGCCCAGACGAATCTTAGGCCCCTGTAAGTCCTGCAGCAAGCCCACATGGGTGCGCATATCCTTGTTCAGGCGCCGTACGGTATTAATCACCGATAGGTGGTCTTCGTGGGTGCCGTGCGAGAAGTTGAGCCGGAACACATCGACGCCTTCCCGGATGAGCATGCCCAGCTTTTCGTACGTGTTGGACGCGGGGCCCACGGTGGCCACGATTTTGGTTTTATTGAAATGAGGAAGCGGTTCCATGCGGTAAAAGTCAGGGTTAGAGTAAACGGCAACTCTGAGGGCAAGCGAAGGACCTCACTCCGGTGAACCGAACCTAGCGCAGAACAGCGGCTGTTCTGGGCAGAGTCGGACAGACGAAACAAGGTCCTGCGCGGCGGCTCAGAGAAGGTGCCGCTGGTTGTGCGAGCTCAAAAGAGCAGATTTTCTTTGAATTTTAGCGTATTCGGGTCGAATTGGCAGGCATACTGCACCTCGGGCAACTGGGTAAGCTGCTCCAGCAATTCCTCCGGGGCCAGCGGCCCCGCGCCGTTGCTCACCTGAATCAGGTAGTCGTACTCCTTGATATCGGGGGCCAGGAACGGTTTCTTCAGCGGCGAAGGGTCTACCGAGCGGTTGCGGAGCAGGCGCAGGGTGCTGTTTTCGGTGGTGTGCAGGTAATTACTGATGACTAAACGCCCCTGAGCCAACAAATCGTAAATTAAATCCTGCTGCTTTACCAGCCGCAGGCGCAGGGTACTGTTGAGCGTCCAGGCCAACTTATGCTCCCGGCTCGACGACACAATACCGAACAAGTCGAAGTCACAATCGTAGTCTACGTCCAGTGTGAGCGTTTTCATAAGGCAGTACCAAAATCAGGGAAACCCAAAATTACACCCTCTTGGGGGCGAAAGGAAGCACCCCAGCCAGAATCTTACACTGCCAAGATTACAGGCCCCTGGTTTGAAAATGTTAGGGAAGTTAGTGTTATTTGTGCCGAGTTTTCCCTAAACCCCCACGGAAATGTCTGAAATTGCAGAAAAAGTAAAAGCCATTATCATCGATAAACTTGGTGTTGAAGCGTCCGAAGTAACTCCTGAAGCAAGCTTCACGAACGACCTCGGTGCTGACTCGCTGGACACCGTCGAGCTGATCATGGAGTTCGAAAAGGAATTCAACGTGTCTATCCCAGACGATCAGGCCGAGAACATTGCCACGGTTGGGCAGGCTATCAGCTACCTGGAAGAGCACGCTAAGTAAGGCTTTGCTTCTTTCGCCCCCATTTTAGTGCTTACCGGCCGGCTCGCCGCCGGCCGTTTTGCTTTCTATTCAGTCTCCACTTTCGCCTATGTCTCTTCGGAGAGTTGTTGTGACCGGCCTTGGTGCCATTACCCCGCTGGGCAAAAACGTCGCCGAATTCTGGGACGGGCTCTCGCGTGGCGTAAGCGGCGCGGCCCCCATCACCCGCTTCGACGCCAGCAAGTTCAAAACGCGCTTTGCCTGCGAAGTAAAAAACTACAATCCTGACGACTATTTTGACCGAAAGGAAGGTCGGAAGATGGACCTGTTTACGCAGTTTGCCGTAATCGCCAGCGACGAGGCCATCCGCGACGCGGGGCTGCTCGAAGGAGTCAACAAAGACCGTGTTGGCGTAATTTGGGGCTCGGGCATCGGGGGCTTAAAAACCTTCCAGGACGAGTGCTTCAATTTCGCCAAAGGGGATGGCACGCCGCGCTACAACCCATTTTTTATCCCGAAAATGATTGCCGACAGCTCGTCGGGCAACATTTCTATCAAGAATGGGTTTCGGGGGCCAAACTTCGTGACGACGTCGGCGTGCGCTTCTTCCTCGGATGCCATCGTGGCCGCCTACAACTACATCCGTTTGGGAATGGCCGATGTGGCCGTAACCGGCGGCTCGGAGGCGGCCATCACGGAAGCTGGGGTAGGGGGCTTTAATGCGCTCAAAGCCATGAGCGAGCGAAACGACGACCCGCAAACCGGTTCCCGCCCCTACGACAAAGACCGCGACGGTTTCGTGCTGGGCGAGGGTAGTGGTGCACTGGTGGTGGAGGAGTATGAGCATGCCAAAGCGCGCGGCGCGAAGATCTACGCCGAAATCATCGGTGGGGGCTTGTCGTCGGATGCCTACCACATCACGGCTCCCGACCCAACGGGCGAGGGCGTGGTGCTGGTAATGCAGAATGCCCTGCGCGACGCCGGTATCGGCCCCGAGGAGGTAGACTACATCAACACCCACGGCACGAGTACGCCACTCGGTGATGGGGCCGAAATCAAGGCTATCCAAAAAGTCTTCGGTGACTATGCCTACAAGCTCAACATCAGCTCTACTAAGAGCATGACCGGCCACCTGCTTGGTGGGGCGGGCGGCATCGAGGCGCTGGCCAGTATTTTGGCCATTCAGTACGGTATCGTACCGCCAACCATTAACCACTTCACCGACGACCCGGAGCTGGATGCGCGTCTGAACTTCACGTTCAATGAGGCTCAGAAACGAGACGTAACGGTGGCGATGAGCAACACCTTCGGATTTGGGGGGCATAACACATCGGTGGTTTTCCGCAAGCTCCGCGACTAATGCTTATTCCAGGGCAGCCACTACCGCTCTTCGGGTTTTTCCGGCGGCTGCTGGGGCAGGATCGTGCTTTTCGGCAAGCAATTGCCACGGTAATTGGCCGCACGCCTGATAACGTGCGGCTTTATCATTTGGCCTTCACCCACTCCTCAGTGGTGCGCCAGCAAGGCGACTCGGCCCGGCACCAGAGCAACGAGCGGCTCGAATTTCTGGGCGATGCCGTGCTGGGGGCGGTAGTAGCTGAGTATCTGTTTCGCAAATTTCCCTACGAGCAGGAAGGCTTCCTGACGGAGCTTCGCTCCCGCATCGTGAACCGGGAAAGCCTGAACGTACTGGCCCTGAAAATCGGACTCGACCAACTCGTGCAGCTCGACCCCGCTCAGGGCCGGGCTGCCCGGTCGCGCTCCGTGAACGGCAACGCTCTGGAAGCGTTGGTAGGAGCCGTGTATCTGGACCAGGGCTACAAGGCGGCGCGCAAATTTGTGCTGGCCCGGCTTATCAAGCCTTTCGTGGATGTGAAGTCGTTGATTGAGACGACGGCTAACTTCAAGAGCAAGCTTATTGAGTGGGCGCAGCGCCAGGGCAAAACCATCCGCTACGATATGAGCGGCCAGCCCCGGACCGGCGGTGTCATGGAGTTTTCGGCCACGGTATTGCTCGATGATGAGCCGGTAGCTACGGGTATGGGGTTATCGAAGAAGCAGGCCGAGCAGCTGGCCGCCGAGCGGGCGCTGACGGCGCTGGGCGTCTGAGCCTGCGCAGATTCTCTGTGCACCGCTGCGAAAAATATCCTTAGGCGACGGTTCCCGTAGCGGTTTAGCAGCGGCGCGCTGAGGTGTTATGGTAACCTAGGGCCGGGGAATACAGTTGTTAGATGAAATAATAGCTTTTGTACGATGCGAATAGCCGGCGCTGCCCTTAACCAGATTCCCTTCGATTGGCAACACAACCTGCGGACTATTCGCGAGGCTATTGAGCAGGCCAAGGCGGCCGGCGTGGAGCTGCTCTGCCTGCCCGAGCTGTGCCTGACGGGCTACGGTTGCGAAGATTTGTTTTTGAGTGACTGGCTGTCGGTGGCGGCCCTGGACTACCTGCAGCACATCCGATCCTGGACGAACGGCATCCTGGTGTGCGTGGGGCTGCCGGTACGGCTCGAGGGACGAACCTACAACACGGTGGCTGTACTGCGCGACGGCGAAATAGTGGGCTTCGCGGCGAAGCAGTTTCTGGCCAATGATGGCGTGCATTACGAGCCGCGGTGGTTTACGGGCTGGCAAGCCGGCCAAACCGGCACCGTGGCGTGGGGAGAGCAGCAGTGGCCTATCGGCGACCTAGTGTTTGAGCACCGGGGCGTGCGGTTTGGCTTTGAAATCTGTGAGGATGCGTGGCGGCCGGATACGGAGCGGCCCGCCTGCCGCCTGAAAGGCCGCGTGGACCTGATTGTGAATCCGTCGGCCAGCCACTTTGCGATGAGCAAAACCGACGTGCGCTACAACCTCGTGCTAAACGCTTCGCGCAACTTCGACTGCACCTACCTCTACGCCAACCTGCTCGGCAACGAAGCGGGACGCATGATTTACGACGGTGAGATACTGATAGCCCGCAACGGCCACCTGCTACACCGCAATCAGCTCCTGAGCTTCAAGGAAGTGGATATGGAGTGCGTTGATGTGGACTTTGCAACCCCGTTGGCGCGGGCCGAAGCTATTACGCCGTTGCCCGTGCCCGACGAATACCGGGAGCTGAACCAAGCCCTGAGCCTGGCTCTGTTCGACTATCTGCGCAAGGCCCGCAGCCGGGGGTTCGTGCTGAGTTTGAGCGGCGGTGCTGACTCGTGCATGTGCGCCATTGGCGTGGCCGAGATGGTGCGGCTTGGCACCCTGGAAATTGGTACGGCTGAGTTTATGCGCCGGGCAGGCTGCTTCACGGCCGAGGATATTCTGCGCATTGCCGGCCCTGCACGGGCGCAGACGGACCAAGAGGCCGCCGGCCCCCAAGATGCTTCGTATGCCCACTCCGACGCGGAGCAACAGCGGCAGCAGCGGGAAATTACGGGCCATCTGCTCACCTGTGCCTACCAGGGCACGGTCAACTCGTCTGATGCCACTTACACCTCGGCTAAGGAGCTGGCGGAGTCGCTGGGAGCGGTGTTTCACAACTGGGGCATCGACGAGGAAGTGAGCGGCTACGTGGGCAAGATCGAACATGCCCTGGGCCGGGAGCTGACTTGGCAAACCGATGATCTGGCCCTGCAAAATATTCAGGCGCGGGTGCGGGCTCCGGCTATCTGGCTGCTGGCCAACGTGCAAAATTGCCTGCTGCTGACGACTTCCAACCGCTCGGAAGCTTCCGTGGGCTACTGCACCATGGACGGCGACACGGCGGGCAGCATTTCGCCTATCGCGGGCGTCGACAAGGATTTTGTGAAAAAATGGCTGCGCTGGGCCGAAACGGAGCTGCACTACCCTGGCCTGCGCCATGTGAATGCTCTGCAGCCCACGGCCGAGCTGCGCCCCTTGGAAGACAACCAGACCGATGAGCGGGATTTGATGCCCTACATTTTGCTCAACCGCATCGAGCGGCTGGCGTTTTACAACCGTCTCAGCCCCGCTCAGGTATTGGCCACGCTGGTGCAGGAAGAAAAAGCCTACGAGGCCGAGCAGCTCAAAACCTACGTCAAGCGCTTCTATTCGCTCTGGGCGCGCAATCAGTGGAAGCGGGAGCGGTACGCGCCAGCTTTCCACCTCGACGACTACAACGTGGACCCCCGCTCGTGGCTGCGCTTCCCTATTCTGAGCGGCGGCTTCACCCAGGAGCTCAATAGCCTGTAGTTATATCCGGTAGCTTATGGCTGAGCTTCAGTAGTAAGGATGTTGCTTGTTTCTTGCAATGTACTGCCATATAAATCAGCGAATTATAAGGAATTTAGAAGGGTGGGCGCAAGTTTTACACGATAACGCGGCCTAAGTAGATGTAACCTCAGTATTCGCGGCAAGGACCGGGCACTGAACAAGTATCGTTTCTATCCTTCAGCCCTCGTTTCACTGGTGTATATACTTCCGCTGTCCATCGTTCATGGCTCCCTGCCTCCTGCGCAAGGCATCGCTGCTTCCGCCGATGCTGAGTTGGTAGTCCAATTGCGACAGGGGAGCGAAGCTGCGTTCCGCACACTGGTAGAACGGTACCAGAATCGTATTTACCGCACGGTATTGGCCCTGTTACAATCACCGGAAGAGGCGGAAGATGTGGCGCAGGAAGTCTTTATTGAAGTTCACCAAACAATTGGCCGGTTTCGGGGGGATGCCGCGCTAAGTACCTGGCTCTACCGGTTGGCCACCTCACGGGCCCTGAAACATCGGCAGCGGGCCCGGTCCCAGAAGCGCTTTGCTTATTTCACCAGCCTGCTGGGCTTCGACAACCATGTGCTGCACGAGCCGGTCGATCATGCACACCCTCAGGCGCAAATGGAGGGGCAGCAGCAGTTGGAGCTTTTACTCGCGCATATTGCCCGGTTGCCCGATCAGCAGCAAGTGGCGTTCACCCTGCGCCATGAGCAGGAATTGAGTTATGAGGAAATAGCAGCCGTTCTCAAAACTACTGTGCCAGCTGTAGAATCTCTGTTATTTCGCGCCCGCAGAACCCTTCGCAACCATCTTATACCTTCCCTGCGTCATGCCTGATTCAGCCACTCGTCCCACTGCCGATGAAGAATGGGAAAACGTATTGCGCCAATGGCGTGCCCAGCAAAAAGCCCAGCCCCGGCCGTTTTTTTATAGTCGGGTACGCGCCCGGCTCGTTGGCAAGGCACTAGCGGAGCGCCAACCGCAGTACACCTGGCTACGCTGGCCCAGCTATGCTGCCATGCTTGGTATACTGCTGCTGCTTAGCGGAGACGGGGCGGTGCTGCGCTCAGCCGATCCTGCTGGCCGACCCCACCTCTATTTGGGCGGCCAGCAAGCACCTTTACCCACCCGCTAACCAGCCCCCGTTGTTCTGCGTTGCTGCTGATCCGGGGCCTGCCTGACCACCAGGGCGGTTTTCCAAGCCGTAAGCCGAATGTCTGAGTACCTTTACGTCCCTTCCATCTTTTTGTAACCGCGTTACCTATGCTTGCCTTTATCACCTGGGACGTGTCGCCCATCATTGCCCAAATCGGCCCGCTGACGCTGCGCTGGTACGGGCTGCTGTTCATGTCGGGCTTCGTGTTTGGCACGTTCATCCTGTCGCATATCTACAAATCGGAGAAGGTATCGCCGCGCTGGGTCGATGTCATCACCATTTATATGCTCGTCGGCACCATTGTGGGCGCGCGTCTGGGGCACTGCCTGTTCTACGACCCCGACTATTACCTGGCGCACCCGTTGGATATTCTCAAAATATGGGAAGGTGGGCTGGCCAGTCACGGTGCTACCATCGGTATTCTGCTGGCCTGCTGGTTTTTTGCCCGCAACAACAAGTTCGACTACCTCTGGGTGCTCGACCGGATTGTGATTGTAGTGGCGCTGGGCGGCGCGCTGATCCGGACCGGCAACCTGTTCAACTCCGAAATTATCGGGAAAGTAACGGACGTGCCGTGGGCCTTCAAATTTGTGCGCTACAACGAGATTCACCACGAGGCGACCAACATTCCCAACGAGTTGCGCCACCCGACCCAGATGTACGAGGCGCTGTTCTGCATCGTGCTGCTGCTTGTTCTCTACGCCATGTGGAACCGCACCAAGGAGCGGACGCCCCGTGGTTTACTCTTCGGCTTGTTCGTGGTTTTCCTGTTTACCCAGCGGTTTTTGGGCGAATTTCTGAAGGAAAACCAAGTAGCGTTTGAGAATGGACTCCCGCTGAACATGGGTCAGATCCTGAGCATTCCGCTGATTCTGGCCGGTATCTGGGTACTGCTGCGGGCCGGCAAAGACCCGAATAACCCCTATGGCTACGCGCCCCGGGATTTGGGCCAGGAAGAAGAAGACAAGCCAATAGCAAAGGCACGATAAATACCTGGAAAAGGCCGATTCAGTACTGAATTGGCCTTTTTAGTTAATCAGGGCAGGATACTTCCTAAACTCGCTCTGGGTAGCGCGAACCGGGCACAACGCCGGCTGGAACGACAGGCGGTGGAACGACTTGCGCGGCGCGGACCGAGCCAACTACATAGCGCCCGCTGCTGCGCCGGCCAGCACCGCACCCCAGGCAATGTGCTATGTCCACCGCTTGCGCATTACTCTTGCTTACGGGGTAACAGGCATGCCCCACAAGCGGGGCCGGACGACCACGGCGGGCGGGTCGGGCCCGGAAAGTCCCCTAAGCAGCGCTCCTGATTTCGGCTGATTGACTTGAAAAGGATTTTTCTTTCTTATGATCCGGCGTTTATAAAGTCTGATAGCTGCTGATTCTTTTCGCCGCTTCGGCCGGGTTGCGCCGCTATTCCGCTATTCTTGCTGCCAGTTACTGCTATATCTCCTGTTACCCGCTATTCGCTGCCGGGCCTATGCCTCTTCCTATGAAACTCTCTCTACCGCTATTCCTCACCACCCTGACTTTGCTCAGCGTGGTTGCCTGCAAAAAAGAAGAAGCCGATGCCCTGCCCAAAGCCACGCAGGAGGGCCAACATACCTTCGGCTGCCTCGTCGACGGCAAAGCCTTTGTGCCCAAACCCGCACAGGCCACTTCCATTACCCGCCGCGCCCCGCTGGAGGGTTATGTCTATCAAGGTTCCTTATATATATCTGCCAGAGGTGATGGAGGAGTGGATATAAGACTTGTTCCTGAATTAGGAACCGATGCTAACATTCGGCTGTCATGCTGAGCTTGTCGAAGCATCTCTACCGCAATGCTAAGTACCACTGCGGTAGAGATGCTCCGACAAGCTCAGCATGACAGCCTTTTTGTGTTTCGCTTTATTCAGGAACAAGTCTATAGTATTAAGAAATGCTTTTACACCTGGCAATTACCTTTTAAAAGCGGTTCAATCAGGAAGCAATGGTTACTACAAAGATGCAAGCGGACAATACTTTACCGATGATTTACAGACGGGCGAAGTGGTTATTACTCGCATTGATACAATACAAAAAATAGCTGCTGGAACATTTCGCTTCTCTGCCGCTGGAATTTCCACTGCATCTGGCCAAACCGTCACCATCACCCAGGGGCGCTTTGATGTGCGCCTGAAGTAAGCTACCGCCATTTCTACCTTCTCTATACCCTATGTACAAATATTTACTTCTTGTCGCCTTGCTCTGCAGCGCCCACCTGGGCCAAGGGCAGAAAATGCAGGCCCTGGCCGCCCAGCAACCAGTGGCTACTGCCCCCGCCCCGCTGCCCGGCAGCTACCGCTTCGGCCTCGACAGCCTGCTGGCTGCCCTCGACAAAGCCCAGGTGCCCTCCGGCATGCTCTACGACCGGGTCATGCTCCTAGCGGGCCTAGCGGGCCTGCACGCCTTCAACACTGGTGTTGGTACCGCCCAACGCGGGTTGGTCCGTAAAGACGGTTGTTGCTTCCTGCGCTGTGTAGCTTGCTTTCCCCTTCACCACTACGGCTATGAAACTCCCCTTCTATCTCCTGCTGCTGCTGCTGCTCACGGCCAGCGCCTGTAAAAAAGAAAAAACCGAGCTGGAAAAGCTGCCCGACGCCTCCCATACCGGCAGCGGGGCCGGTGCCTTCCTGCTCGACGGCCACGCCTGGCTGCCCGATGATAGTCCTTTCATTGGTGGCGGTGGGGGCTTCCTGGCCCAGTGGCGACGCACCAAGACCGGCCGCCCCCTTGAACTCACCTTCAGCAAGGCCAGCGACCGGACCGGCCTGAACATATTTCTGCCCGACGTTCGGAAAACCGGCACCTTTCAGCTTAACCAACAAGCCAATATTATGCTCGGTGACCGAAACTCGGCTTATGCAGTTTACTACATAGATAAGAGTGTCTCTATTCTACTCCACGATTTTTACAGGTATTTGATAGCGAGCAACTTGCCTGATAAGCCAGTCCAATAAGGCTTCGATTATTTGGGCTAGCCTGGTTCGGGCGTCGGTGGCGGGGCGGGTGAGTTGGCGCACGATATTGAGGCCGTGGCGGCTCAGGCTCGTGGCCCGATAGCCGTGGTTTTTGTGCGCCACTGGCGTGCGCCGGCCCGCCGCCTGGCCCACGCTCAGGCAAAAAGTATAGGCCAGGCTGACCAGTGCCACGAGTTTGCGCAGCTTGTCGTGCGAGCGCAAGTGGCTGTTTTCCAGGTTAAACCCCCGGCCTTTCAAATTCTGAAAGCACTGCTCTATCGTCCAGCGCTTGGCGTAGAACTGCCCCAGCGAAGTCAGGCCGGCCGTGCCAAAGAGAAAGAGAAACTCCCCTTCAGCCAGGGCCTTGACCCAGACTTGCCCCCAGACGCCATCGACTTGCACGTGGGCAAAGCGGCGTACCTGCCCCACGGCCAGGCCCAAGTCGGCAATGGCGCGTCGGCGGCCGCTCGGTTCGGTCAGCAGATGGTGTTTGGGCAGGCGCATAACGAAATTCAATCCATTGTCTTTAAGCCACTTCAACCACGCATGGCCGACAAACTCGCGGTCCCCCAGAACCAGGCCAATCCGCTCGCGGCCCAGCACCGCTACGCAGACTTCGAGCACGGCAATACGCTGGGCGGCGTTGGAATTGCCACTGCGGTTGTCGAGCAGTTCCCAGTACAACGGCACATGCCACGCGCCGCAGCCCACGGTCACGAGCAGGATGTTAACCTGACACTGGCCGAAGTCCCATTCGGTGCGGTCCAGGCACAGGCGCAGCTTGCCCGTGGCGGGTAACAAGCTCGCTATCAGATGAACCAGCACCAGGTAGTCGAGCTCCACGTCGCGGAAGAAGTTTTGAATCCGGGTTTCATTTGAGGCGGGCTTGACGGCGTCGTTCAGGTGCTGGGCCACTTCACAAAATTGCACGTTGCGGCTCTTTATCAGGCCAATAACGAATTGTGCGATGAACTTTTGCCGCGACAGGTGGCCCACCAGAGGCACGTGCTGTAAAACGGTCGTAATTTTGGCAATGAGGCGTTGCTTCACGGGGCGGGAAGGGCGTTGAGGTGTCGGAACCACAAAGGTCGGCCCGCCCCGTTTGTAGCCGGCAACCCTTTCAAACAGCCAGTAGAGGCCTTTTTCTTCTTGAAAATAGCCATAAATTGCTGTAAATCAATTTATTGAAAAATCGTGGGGTAGAGTACCGCGAGTCATATGATGCTGTGTTCCGCACCGTAGTAGCCGAACATTGCTTCATCCCCACAGTGAGTGCGCTAGGCTTTCAGTACCGAAGTATGACTAATTATCAGAACACGCTAAGCCTGCCCAACCCCTACGCCAGCATGCTGGGCCGCGACTTGAGCTGCTCCGGCGAGACGCCGTTTGATGCCTACTACGGCCCAGACCACACCAACACGTACCACGTAGAGCCCGATGGCGAGGGCCTGGCTTTTCTGGCCCAGGAGCTGTCGATGGTGACCAAAGCCACCGCTATGTCTTCCAACATCACTGCCCTATGCCCCGGCGGCTCGGCCCAGCTCCAGGTGCAGGAGGAATGCTCCCGCCGCGATGCCAGCGGCCAGCCCCTGTTTCCCGTCACCTACACCTGGACCACCGCCGACCCGGGCCTACGCGTGGTGAACGTGCAAGGCACGGCGACGACTACGGTACAGGCGCAGCCGGGCTTCACGGGCTTCACCTCGGTTTTTGTCACGGCTACCCGGGCGGGGTTTCAGCCCAGCGCCCCCACCCGCTACTCCGTGTACGTGGGCGGGGGCTACACTTCCGCCGTGGGGCCCTACGTGCCGGTGTGCTCCTCGTCGCAGGTCGTTTTCACGGCCGGCGGCGGCAACATCAGCGGTAACTACAGCTGGAACGTGTACCTCAACGACCAGCTGCGCAACAGCCTCATCGTGCGCAACGACAACGCTACCCTCACCGTGCAGCCCGACCAGGCGGGCACGCTGCGGGTAGAGGCCACGGCCGAAGACCTGTGCGCGGGCGGCCAAACCACGCCCGCCCCGGCCTACGTCACGGTCGTCAGCCAGATCGACGGCTTCCCCTGCGATAATAGCACACCCCGCCTGTAGCTCTACCCCAACCCGGCCTCCGAGCAGGTCGAAATCACGGTAACCGAGCCCGACGGCAGCGCACGGCGCGGCGGCCCCGCCTTTCAGGTGACGCTCTACACCGGACAGGGCCGCCCCGTACGCCAGGCCGAGGCCAGCGCCGGGCACGTGCTGCTGTCTACGGCTGCGCTGCCCGCCGGCCTCTACCAGGTGCAGGTGCGGCTGGGCAGCCAGGTGCTGCGCCGCCAGCTCAGCGTGCAGCACTAAAAGTCTATCCGAATAGCCGGTCCTGCTTGATCTGGCGTCCGCTGGTCGAAGCATCTCTGCCGCTTTGTAGAAGTCGTTCAACGAAGCGGTAGAGATGCTTCGACCAGCGGACGCCCGAATAGCATGACGTTCTTTTTTTCCTGTTCGAACAGGTTTTTTCAGCATGTCCTGCTCATCAGGCGTCCGCGCAGGCGAAGCCTCTCTCCCGCAGTGCTACTCATATGCTTCGGCCAGCGGATGCCCGATGAGCAGGACGGACAGGAACCGCTTCACTGGCTTTTCAGGCTGGGCAGGTGCTACTTGAGTGTATACTCGTAGATATTGCCTTCCTCGGTGCTGATAAAGAGCAGGTTAGGATTCTCTTTGTGAAAGACGACGCCTTCGGTCTGGCCGGAGCCTTTCAGCGAGATGCGGCGGGGCGTGGCTTTGAGCGCGGCTTCGAAGCTGCCGCCTTCCAGCAGGAAAAGCTCTTCCTGCCCCAGCAGCACAATGCGGCGGCCATCGGAGCTGATGTCGGCGCCGGTGACCTCGCCGGCAATCGTCAGGCGCGTGAGCAGCTGCGCTTTCTGGGTGCCGAGCTGGTCGTTGAGGCTATACACTTTGCTGGTGCTGCGTGCGCCGCGGTCTTTGGTAAACAGATACAGCTTGCCCGCGTGCCAGAGGGAGGCTTCGCAATCGAAATTGCGCTGCTTTTTGGAGGGCGGGAAAGCCGTTTGGTCGGAGTAGGAGAAGTTGATTTTGCCCAGCTCCTGGGTGCCGGGGTTCAGGCGGTACACCCGCAGGTCGCGGCGCGTGTTGTTGTTGTTGCCCGCATCCACCACGAACAGGTTGCCTTTGTCGTCCTGGGCCAGGCTTTCCCAGTCCATGTTGGTAAACGGCAGCGTGGACTTACCCAGCAGGCGGCCGGTCATGTCGATTTTATAGAGGACGGGCTCATTGCCGGCATCGGCGTGGGTATAGAAGGTGCCGGCGGTTTCGGCCCGCGCCAGGCCCGAGCTTTCCGGCACGCCGCCATTGAGGGAGCCTACGCGTCGCAAACCGGGAATGGCGCTGTCGATGAGGGTGTTTTCGAGACTTTCCTGTTTGTCCTTTTTCTTGCCGCCCTTGCCTTTTTTATCGTCGCTCTGGGCTTCGGAGCAGCTGGTAGAAAGTAAGAGCGTAATCAGGGAAGCATTTAGCAGAAAGAAGCGCATGCGGCGGAAAAATACGGGCGAAAAGAAAGCCTCTGCCGGGGGCAAAGGCGGTGGTGCGAGGTAGCGTATACGCTATTGGGCGGCTTAGGGTACGGGGTCGTAGCCGTGGCCGCCCCACGGGTGGCAGCGGCCGATGCGGCGCACCGCCAGCCAGCCGCCCCGCCACGGCCCGTGCTTCTGCACCGCCTGGGCCGCGTAGGCCGAGCACGTGGGCTGGTAGCGGCAGCTGGGCGGCGTCAGGGGCGAAATCAGGTGGCGATACACCCAGATCAGGCCCAGAAAAAACTGCCGAAAAAGGTAAGACATAGCGCAAAGTAACGAAGATCGGGCGGGGGCAAGGGTCGCCCGCATTACTCAGGGGCTTCGTGGCGGATGCGGCGAACCGGAAGTGCTTTTTGTAAGTTTGGGGGAGCAACAAGCCCTGGCCGCGCCCGGGACTATTTTCCACTCTCCTTTTTCCCACCTATGCTTAAAAAAATCTGGGCCCAGGTTGTGCTGCTGGCCCTCCTGCTACCCGCCACGGCCCGCGCCGACGAAGGTATGTGGCTGCCGCTGTATGTGAAGCGGCTCAACTACGCCGACATGCAGAAAAAAGGCCTCAAGCTGACGGCCGAAGAGATTTATGACGTCAACAACTCCAGCCTGAAAGACGCCATCGTGCAGCTGGGCGGCTTTTGCACCGGCGAGTTTGTGAGCAGCCAAGGCTTGCTGCTGACCAACCACCACTGCGGCTACGACGCCATCCAGACCCACAGCACGCCGGAAAATAACATCCTGGAAAAAGGCTTTTTCGCCGCCACCAAGAGCGAGGAAAAGACCAATCCGGGCTTGTTCGTGGATATTCTGGTGCGCATGGAAGACGTAACGGGCAAGGTGCTGGACGGCATTACGGCCCAAACTCCGGAAGCGGAGCGCACCCTGCTGATTCAGAAGCGGCAGCGGGAAATGGCCGACGCTGCCAAGGAAAACGGCCAGTACGTAGCCTACGTGCGCGACTTTTTTGCCGGCAACGAGTACTACCTCTTCGTCTATCAGCGCTTCGGCGACGTGCGCCTGGTGGGAGCCCCGCCCGAAGCCATCGGCAAGTTTGGCGGCGACACCGATAACTGGGAATGGCCTCGTCATACCGGCGACTTTAGCATGTTTCGGGTGTACGCCGATAAAAGCAACAAGCCTACCAGCGGCTTTCAGGCTGAGAACGTGCCGTATGTGCCCAAAAAGCACTTGTCCGTGAGCCTGCAGGGCGTGAGCGAGGGCGACTTTGCGATGGTGTTTGGCTTTCCTGGCCGCACCCAGCGCTTTTTGCCCGCCGCCGGCCTGCAACTGACGCTCGACCAAAGCAATCCGGCCCGCATCAAGCTGCGCGACACGCGCCTGAAGCTGTGGAAAGAAGACTCGGATGCCAACCCGGCCGTACGCCTGAAGTACGCGTCGAAGTACGCCGGCATTGCCAACTACTGGAAATACTTCATCGGGCAGAATGAGGGCATGAAGCGCCTGAAAACCGTGGACCAGAAGAAGGCCGAAGAAGCTTCGCTCACGCAGTGGATTGCGGCCGACGCCACGCGCGGCCAGAGCTACGGCACGGCCCTGAATGATATCAACCAGGCATATGCTGGCCTGCGCGAGTATAACCTGAGCTCGGTGTATGTGAATGAGGCGGCCTACGGCACCGAAATCGTCTCGTTTGCCGGGCGCATGGCTCCGCTCTATACGCTGCTGAAAGATCCGAAAGCCGACAAAGCCGCTGTTCAGAAGGCCACCGCCGACTTGCGGGCAGTCGTGGAGGACCATTTCAAAGACTACAATGCCCCCACCGACAAGAAGGTATTCGCGGCCCTGCTGCAGCTCTATGCCTCCGATGTGACCCCGGCCCAGCAGCCCGACGTGTTCCAGACCGTGGCCAAGCAGTACGGCGGCTCGATGCAGAAATATGCCGATTATGTTTTCGCCACTTCCTTCCTGACGTCGAAGGCCAAAACGGACGCTTTTCTGGCCGCGCCTACCGTGGCCAAGCTGGAAAACGACCCTGCTTTCAAGACCTGGAACTCTGTATACACGAACTACACGCAGAATATTCTGCCCAAAATGCAGAGCCACCAGGCCACACTGGCGCGGGCTAACCGGGCTTACGTGGCGGGCCTGCGGGCCAAGAATACCGATAAAGTGTATTCGCCTGATGCCAACTCTACCCTGCGCTTGAGCTACGGTACCGTGCGCGCCTACTCGCCCCGCGACGCGGTACAGTATAAGTATTATACCACGGCCCAGGGAATACTGGACAAGGAAGACCCGACCAACCCCGAGTTTGTGGTGCCTAAAAAGGAAAATGAGCTGCTGCGCGCCAAGGACTACGGGCGCTTTGCCGATAAGGACGGCACGCTACACGTAGCCTTCACGACCGATAACGACATCACCGGCGGCAACTCCGGCTCGCCCGTCATCAATGGGCGCGGCGAGCTGATCGGCATTGCTTTCGACGGCAACTGGGAAGCCATGACCGGCGACCTGGCCTACGACAAAGACCTGAAACGCTGCATCAACGTGGACATTCGCTACGTGCTCTGGTGCGTGGAGAAGCTCGGCGGCGGCAAAGCCCTCGTCGATGAGATGACCATCGTCAACAACGGTCCGAACCCCGGCGTGGGCCCGCAACAGGGCAGCTCGGCGATGATAGATGCGCTGAGTGACGTGGAAAAGATGAAAGTGAAAACCGACGACGGTCAGAAGACCAAGGTCAAGAAAAAGAAGGGTAAAGCCGAAAGCGCGGCGGGTATGTAAACCTGGTTGCGCGTTTACTGAGCTGCAAAGGCCCCGGTGCATTGTGCGCCGGGGCTTTTTTGCTGTGCCCCCGGAAAATAGCCGGTTTGGTATGCGCTGTTTTCGCCGAACATTTGGCTACTTAGGGAGTGAAAAATAGTTCTCAGGCCCCCGGCCCCGGCCTATGCTGAAAATCTACCTGCTCCTGAGTGCTTTCGTGGTATCCATCTCCCTGGCGGCGGCGCAGGGCAACGGCCCCGGTATTCGGGGGGCGCGGGCGGCGGCGTTGGGCAATGCGTCCGTAACGCTGACGGACGTATGGGCCATTGGCAACAACGTGGCGGGCCTAGGGCAGGTCACGAGTCCGGCGGTGGGTTTCTACGCTGAAAACCGCTACCTCAGCCGGGCCCTGAATACGGCGGTGCTGGCGGTGGCACTGCCCATCGGTAGTGGGGCTGCTGGCAAAGCGACGCGGGGCGTGGTGGGGTTCGAGGCCCAGCGCTTCGGCGACAAGCTCTACTCGGAGCAGCGCGTGGGCGCGGGCTACGGCTACCGGGGCAGTCTGGTGAGCGTTGGAGCCCGCCTCGACGTGCTGCAGGTGAGCATCGAAGGCCTCGGGAGCCGCCGGGCGTTGGCCGTTTCGTTGGGCGGGCAGGCCGAAGTGGTGCCCAAAAGACTGTTTTTTGGCGCTTACCTCTACAATCTGAACCAAGCCCGGCTGGCCGAATATCAGGACGAGCGAGTGCCCACCGTGCTCAAAGCCGGCTTGTCGTACCGGCCCACCGAGAAGGTGATGCTGAATGCGGAAACGGAGAAAGACGTAGATCAAGCGGCCGACTTCAAGGCCGGGATTGAATACCAGGTGATTGATGCTCTGGCCGTACGGGCCGGGTTTTCGACGCTCAGCAGCCAAACCACGGGCGGCTTCGGCCTGCAGGCCGGGCAGTTTCGCCTCGACTACGCGGCGGCCTGGCACACGGCGCTGGGCCTGAGTCAGCACCTGGCTATTGGGCTCCAGCTAACCCGCGCGGCCCAATGAAACTCCGGCCCCGGCTACCGCTGCTCGTATTTCCTGCTGTGCTGGCAATGCTGCTAGGCGCGGCCCGCCCGGCGCGGGCCCAGGAATACGTGCGCCCACCCGCCGACCTCGACCGGCTGGTGCAGGAGCTGTTTGCTGAGGTGCAGAGTGACCAGGTGCCGTACGAAGACCTCTACGAAACGCTGCTGCTTTACTACCAGACGCCGCTCAATCTGAACACTGCCACCCGCGAAGAGCTGCGGGCGCTGCTGCTGCTTTCCGAAACCCAGATTTCGGCCCTGCTGGAACATCGGCAGCTGGAAGGTGGCCTGCTCAGCTTGTATGAGCTGCAAAGCGTGGAGGGCTTCGACCTGCGCACTATCTACCGGGTGTCGCCTTTCATCACGGTCCAGAGTAGCACGGGCAACGCGGGTCGGGGGCCGCTCTGGCAACGCATTGCCCAGGAAGAAAACAACGCGCTGTTTGTGCGCTACGAGCGGGTGCTGCAGCAGCGCCAGGGCTACGCTGCCCCCGACACGACCAGCAGCGGGGCCCCGGCCAGCCGGTATCTGGGCTCCCCCGACAAGCTGTTGGTGCGCTACCGCGTCAGTCATCAGCGCGACTTCAGCCTGGGCTTCACGGCCGAGAAGGACGCGGGCGAGCCGCTGACGTGGAGCCCGGGCAGCCGGCGCTACGGTGCCGATTTCTACTCCGGCCATTTCGTGCTGCAGGAGCGCGGCCGCCTCAAAACCCTCGCTGTGGGCGATTATCAGCTGCAGTTCGGCCAGGGGTTGCTGCTGTCGTCGGGGCTGCAGGTGGGCAAGGGCGCTGAAACCATCACCACTATCCGACGCAGTAGCCTGGGCGTGCGGCCGTACTCATCGGTGCTGGAAAGCACGTTTTTTCGCGGGGCGGCGGCCACGGTCAGCCTCACGTCCACCCTGCGGGCCAGTGCCTTCGTGTCGCGCAAGCGGGTGGATGCCAACGTGCAAAGTGCCACCGACTCGCTGGCCGGCTTCGACGAGTTTTCGTCGGGCTTGCTCCTGACTGGCTTTCATCGCACGGCCAATGAGCTGGCCAACCGCCAGACGCTGCGCGAAACCATCGGGGGCGGCAACCTGAGCTACACCAGCCGCAGCGGCAACTTCAGCGCCGGCCTGACCGCTGTCGACACTCATTTTGATAAGCCCTTGCAGCGCCGGCCCGAGCTCTACAATTCCTTCGAGTTTCGGGGCCGCCACAACTTGGCCGTGGGCGCGCACTACAGCTACGTAATTCGGAACATACTTCTGTTCGGGGAAACGGCCCGCTCGGGCAGCGGTGGCATCGGCACCGTCAACGGCATGCTGGCCAGTTTGGCTTCCAACGTAGATGTATCGGTACTCTACCGCAACTATGCCCGCGACTTTCATACGTTCTACGGCAATGCCCTGAGCGAAAATACGCGCAACATCAACGAGCGAGGCCTATATGTCGGGCTCAAGGTGCGGCCGGTGGCGCGCTGGGAAGTGTCGGCCTACTACGACCAGTTCAGCTTTCCGTGGCTGAAATTCCAGGCCGGCGCGCCTACGCAGGGCTACGACTGGCTGGTGCGCGTGGCCTACGCGCCGTCCAAAACCAGCCTGCTCTACGCTCAGGTTCGCACCCGCGTCAAGGAATACGACGTGGCCACCGCCGCGACGCGCAACCTAGCCCTGACGGCGCCCACGCAGCGCCGCAGCCTGCTGTTATTTTATGATACCAGCCCAACCCTGGCCCTGAGTCTGCGCACCCGCCTGCAAGGCAGCCACTACCGCGAAGACAACGGCCCACAGCGCACGGGGTATGTGCTGGCGCAGGATGTTTCCCTCAGCATCGGGCGGCGGCTGCGCCTCGGGGGCCGCTACGCCCTGTTCGATACCGATGACTTTGATACCCGCCAATATGTATTCGAGCAGGATGTTCTCTACGCTTTTTCGGTGCCGGCACTCAGTGGGCAAGGCACACGCGCTTACGTCCTGGCCGAAGTGAAATGCACCAAGCACCTCACGCTGTGGGCCCGCTACGCCGAAACCCGCTACCGCAATCAGAATACAGTTGGCTCGGGTCTCGAAGAGCTGCAGGGGCCGCGCCGCTCGGAGGTAAAAGTGCAGGCCCGCTACCGGTTCTAAGCCGGGTCCGGATTTCAAACCAGGCTGTATGGACAGCGACCGAAAATAGCTGTTGTGGTCTGTGTAGCACGTCATGCTCATCTGGCGTCCGCTTGTCGAAGCATCTCTCCCGCACTGGTAAAGTCAATTACTACTGCGGGAGAGATGCTTCGGCAAGCGGACGCCAGATCAAGCATGACCGTCTTTTTTGCTACGGTTACTTCTGCTTGAGTACTTAGAGCCTATCCAAATAGGCATTATTTTCGGGTATGGCAACGACTCAAGAATTCATCATTTCCGATGCCTTGTGGGAGCGTCTGCGGCCGCTGCTGCCGGTGCATACCCCGAAGGCTCATCCCCTTGG
>NZ_SRLD01000110.1 GCF_004745955.1 Hymenobacter elongatus
TATAGCGGTTTCGCGAACGGTTTACCCCTCATTGCAGGCATTGGGTATGGTAGCCGCAGTGGTCAAACCAGTTGCGCGCATCTTGGCTCGTAATCCAGCTGATGGCTTCCTGCAGGGCCTGCTCCAGGGCTTGCCGGGTGCGGGCCTGGGCAGCGCGCAGCTTTGTTTTGAGCTTGCTCCAGGCCTGCTCGACGGGGCTGAAGTCAGGCGAGTAGGGCGGCAGAAATACTACCTCCACGCCCCGCTCAGCCAGCCATTCGACCACGCCCGGCAGTTTGTGGACCGAGAGATTGTCCATCACCAGCACATCGCCCCGCCGCAACGTGGGGGCCAGAAACTGGGTCACGTACCACGCAAAACTCACGTACTTGAGGCCGCCCTCCAGCAGTTGCACGGCTCCTAAGCCCCGTACTGACAGCGCCCCGATCAGCGTCAGCGAGCGGCCCCGCGTCAGCGGCACGGGCTGGCCCACGCGCTGAGCGCCCGGGGCCCGGGCATAGCGGCGGCAGTAGTCCAGGCGCAGCCCTGTTTCGTCGAGAAAGTGGAAGCGGGCCACATCGGGCCGCGTGCACACGGTTTCCACGTGTTCGGCCCGGGCGGCTATGACCCGCTCGGTATCGCGCTCGGTGGCGTGGTTGCTTTTTTTTTGCGCCGCAGCCCCTGCTCATCCAGCACGTTCCAAATGCAGGTCTGGCCCACGGGGCGACCAAATTCGGCCTGCCAGGCGGCGTTCAATTCAGCCAGCGTGGCATCGGCGTGCTGCCCCACGTAGGCCACGAGCCAGGCCTGCTCGGTTGGCGTAATCGCCCGGGCCGGACCGCCGCTGGCCAGTTTGGGAGCCAACGAGCCGGTTTGGCGCTGCTGGTGACGCAACTTCTTGATGAACGAGACGCTCACCCCAAAGCGGTCGGCGACCTGTTGCTGGCGTGAGCCGGCCTGCTCACAGGCTGCGGCGACGCGGGTGCGTAAATCAAGCGAATAAGGTTTCATATCTTACCGTACGGAAAAACCCATAAAAGGATACACCGTTCACGAAACCGCTATA
>NZ_SRLD01000111.1 GCF_004745955.1 Hymenobacter elongatus
CGGTGCCCGCCAACAAGCAAAAAAAAACAGCGTCCAGACCCGGTTCGGGCGCGTAGCCATCGCTAAAGCCAATCCGTTCAGCGCCCCGGTGCTGGGCTCGCGGACCAGCCCCTACCTGCAGGCCAAGCTGGTCCTGCTGGCGGCCGACCACGTCTTTGCCCACGTGCCGCCGCTGGTCGAATCCCTGCTGGGTATCCGCGTGAGCACGACCCAGGTCTACCGCCGCACCCAGGCGGCGGCCCAGGCCCTGCCCGCCGCCGCCCTCGATGCGCCCTGTCCGCCGGTAAGCGCCGGCCCGGGGCCGGTCTACGGCATGGTCGATGGCTCGATGCTCTTCACCGACACGGGCTGGCAGGAAGTGAAGGTCGGCCGCATCTTCCAGCATACTGCCCCGGCCGAGCAGACCGGGCCGTCCCAGTACGTGGCCCAGCGGGGTGCCTACGCCGCCTTTACCCAACGCTTTGAGCGCGTACTACCGCCCGACGCACAAGCCGACCAGGTTTTCGTCACCGACGGGGCGCAGTGGATTCACCACTGGCTAAAAGACGCTTATCCTCACGCCACGCACATTTTGGACTTCTATCACGTGGCCGAAAAGCTCGCCGCCGCCGCCCAGGCCGCCGATGCGCCCCCTACCTGGCTGCCGGCGCAATATGCCCGGCTCTGGGCCGGACAAAGCCCGGCCGTGGAACAGGCGGTGGCGGCTTTGCCCGGGCTGCCGGCCCCGCTGGCCGCGCAACTCGGCCACTACCTGCGCACCAATCGCACCCGCCTGCGTTACGACCTGTTCCGCCAACGCGGACTGCTCTGCGGCAGCGGACCGGTCGAGGCCGCCCACCGCACCCTGCTACAGGTCCGCCTCAAACGAAGCGGCCAGCGCTGGTCCAATGGCGGGCTCGACCGCCTCGTACGCTTACGCTCGGCCCTGAAAAGTCCACAAATGCACTTGCTTACCGACCTGTTTAAAAAATCAACCGCGTAGTTTTGAATTACACCC
>NZ_SRLD01000112.1 GCF_004745955.1 Hymenobacter elongatus
CCACCCAAAATGCCTACGTGGAACGCTTCAACGGCTCGTTTCGTCGCGAGCTGCTCAACGGCTACCTCTTTGCTACCTTGCAGCAGGTGCGTGAGCACTGCCGCTTGTGGCAGTACGACTACAACCACCTACGGCCCCATCAGGCCCTCGACTTTATGACCCCAACTGAGTTCCGCCAAGCTGCCTGACCTCTACTTTTACCTGGCCTACCTGACGGGGAAGCTTACAACACCACTAGACAAAGTTTAAAACAGATAGGGTGATTTCCAGAGGTTGCTTTTTTTACGCTGCCTCGATTAGCTCCCTCCACTACCGCACAGCACTACGAGTTGTAGACTGTAGCGGGTGGGTGGTAAGAATCCTCTGTTAGGTGCGTCTGGGTTACGCACCGTAAGCTGCCGTGGCGCAGCAGAGCAACTAGGGTATATAGGTTACTCGGCATAACCAAGCGACTGTAGGATTTTACGCATAAAGCAATTAATCTAGCAGATTTAGTCGAATCAACTCAGAGCTTAGCATAGCCCGTTGTTGTGTATTTAATGCTAAGGCAATCTGTTTTAAATCCTTATTTATATACTTCATACCTACCTTATTCCCCGATGCATATACCTCATTAAGTATGCCTAATATCATAGGAGCACCTATGGACTCAGGATCATGCTTTATTATAAATTCAATAATAAAACGATTACGGTTGTACATGAATTCGAAGTCTAGTTTTTTGTTCATTTTGCTAGAAAAGTGTTTATGTAATTAAATCCTGTGTAGGGTGATAAAATTCCAAAATACGCATTTGAAATATTATGATAAGGGGTGTAATTCAAAACTACGCGGTTGATTTTTTAAACAGGTCGGTAAGCAAGTGCATTTGTGGACTTTTCAGGGCCGAGCGTAAGCGTACGAGGCGGTCGAGCCCGCCATTGGACCAGCGCTGGCCG
>NZ_SRLD01000113.1 GCF_004745955.1 Hymenobacter elongatus
TATAGCAGATTCGTGAACCATGTATCCTTATCGTTTGCCGGCTTGTGTGTGATAGCCGCAGTGGTCAAACCAGTTCCGGGCGTCCCGGCTGGTAATGCAGTCGATAGCCTGAGAGAGGGCCTGTTTGAGGGCCTCGTGGGCGCGGGCCTGCGCGGTTCGCAGCGTGGTTTTGAGCTTGCTCCAGGCCTGCTCAATGGGCGAGAAATCGGGCGAGTAAGGGGGCAGAAACACCAGGTCGACCCCGCGCCTGGCCAGCCACTCGCGTAAGCCCGTCAGGTGATGCACGGGCAGATTGTCGAGTACCAGCACGTCGCCGCGCCGCAGCGTGGGGGCCAGGCACCGGGCCAGGTAGAGGGCAAAGCTAGACTTGGTCAGCGCGCCCTCGAACAGTTGCACGGCCCGCAGCCCGCGCACCGAGAGCGTGCCAATGAGCGTGCAGGCGGGCCCCCGTCGCAGCGGCGCGTTGCCCCGGGCGCGTCGCCCGCCCACGGCGCGTGCATGCGTGCGGGCGTAGTGCAGGCGCAAGCCGGTTTCATCCAGAAAGTGGAAACGGGCCACGTCGGCCCGGGAGCAGACCTGCTCGACGTGCTGGCGCCGCGCCGCCACGACGCGCTCGGTGTCACGCTCGCTGGCGTGCAGGCTTTTTTTTACGCCGCAGATCGTGCGCGGCCAGTACCTGCCACACGCACGTCTGACACACGGCGCGCCCGCCCTGGAGTTGCCAGGCCGCGTTCACCTCGGCCAGCGTCGCGTCCGCATGCGTGTGCACATACGCCACCAGCCAAGCCTGGGCCGCCGCGTCCAGGTAACGGGCCCGCCCGCCGCTGGCCGGCTTGGCCATTAACGAGCCGGTCTGCCGCTGGCGGCGCAGCAGTTTCTTGATGAACGGCACACTCACGCCGAAGCGCTCGGCCACCGCAGCCTGCCGCGCCCC
>NZ_SRLD01000114.1 GCF_004745955.1 Hymenobacter elongatus
CTGCTCAAACAGGACCCGACCAAGCGCAGTATCAAGAATAAACGCAAGCGCCTGGCCTGGGATGAACCCTTTTTAGAACGCCTGCTGGCCGCTCTCTGCGCCCCGGCTACATAGTGCGGTTAATCTGAGGCGGCCCCAATGCCTTCACGCGGGTGGTGTCGCGCTCAGCGGCATGATCGATCTTTTTTTCGCCAACATTCCAGCGTCTGCACCGCCCGCCCGAGCATGGCCCGAATCACGGCAGGTCCGCCTAAGGCGGCCAGCTAGATGCATAACTCGTCGAACGTAACATCGGGGGTTGCTGACGCAGACATGCCACTAGCAGAACTCTGAGTTTTGCGCAGCAGCAAGGGAGTCGGCCCACTATAGGCCAGCGCCACCACCGAACTGGTAGTGAACTCGCGCTGCCGCAATTTGCGCACAAATGAGGCCGAAATATTGAAGCGGACTGCCATCTGCCGAGGCATACTGCCTGCTAGCCTGCATAGCGGTAAGCCAATGCTACCCGCTCACATAAATCGTCGGAGTAAGCCGTCATACCATATGGTAAGGATAGCTGCTACACTAACCTGAGAACCGATCTAAGTGTTTTTTGTATTCCGTATTGTGTCACTGATACATAGAATTTTGGTCTACTTGTGCGTAGAATGGCCATTACAGCACAAGCGAAGCATACAAGGCGGTCATACTTTCACCTAGCTCTACCACTACAGTACTAGAGGGGTCAGGGCAGGGTAGAAACGACGCTGCCCTCCGCAGCACGGGGCGCGGAGGGCAGGGAAGTATAAATAAAGTTGGCGGCGACCGACTCTCCCGCCGGTGAAGGCAGTACCATAGGCGCTACGGGGCTTAACGACTCTGTTCGGAATGGGAAGAGGTGAACACCCGTGCTAAAGCCACCATTACTGG
>NZ_SRLD01000115.1 GCF_004745955.1 Hymenobacter elongatus
GCAGGGCAAACACGATCTGGGCCTCGGTAAACTTCGTCTTTTTCATGGCGCATGTCTCTTGGTTTAAGATACAACAAGGGCCTGATTTCTCTACTTTAGCGTGGACCAGTTTCTTGGGAGGAGGTCAGCATATCTCTGTATGGAAAAGAAATGTTAACCGTTGTAGGAGTATTCCCAACTGTAGGCAACAAAATCATGTGTCCGTCTGTCGTATAATAGGCAGCTGTTTCTAGGCCTCCCTGGACGGCTTGTCTATTGACCATATTATTTAGCCCTTGACACTCATTATCAAACACTTCGTAATTCGTAGTTCCCCCAAAATTATATCCACCACCATTACCACCGTCGCCATCACCAGGGGGCGGCGGCGGTGGATCATCGTTATAGCATTGTTGAGAAACCTGTTCACCTACTTGCTCCCATTCAGCATAATAATATCCACACGGTGACAAGCTCGGATAGTTACATGAACCATTTCCATAAGTTGTCGTGCCAACTATCATATTACGATACGTGCAATAAGCACTCCAATAGCAAGTATAATAATCTTCGCAAGCTCGCGCTGCTTTATCGTTATCAGAATACTCATTAACCGAATTACCTTTTTCAGATTTATTATTCTCCCATTTTATAACAGATCCTTTCTTATACAGAAAATGAGTGATATTACCATTTAACATTTTTGTCAGAATAAGTCTACCCGTAAATTCACCAAAATACATATCAGCCGATCCTGGCTCCTTTAAGTTATTACTAATACCGGTGCTTTCGAACAAATATAGCAGATTCGTGAACGGTGTATCTTACGGCGAGGTTTGGTCGTAAGTCCCAGGATGCAAGCTTATTCACTGGATTTACGCACGCGCGTGGCTGCGGCGTGTCAGCACCCCGGGGCGCGGCAGG
>NZ_SRLD01000116.1 GCF_004745955.1 Hymenobacter elongatus
CCTGGCTCAACCGCTTCCGCCACCTGCTGATTCGTTGGGCCAAAAAACCCGAAAACTATCTGGCCATGCTCCATTTTGCTTGCGCTCGAATCACCTGGTATAACTGCCTATTTGGATAGGCTCTTAGGAGCGCAATACATGCTGCTGTCTTGTGCCCGGGAAACGTGCCTTCAGGGGGGGGGGGCTGCTAACCCGGCGCTGGCTGTAGCTGCGCGGTTGGCAGGAGCGTGGGCACACAAGCAAATGCCTTCTGATAGACGCCCGGGCCGAACCCAGCGGTTAGCGGGCGTTATATTTTCTGCACCAGCTTAAATCCATCCCCGGTCACCTGGTACTGCTGGCCCTGGATGGTGATGATTTCGCCTTCCAGCAGCTTGCTTAGGTCCTGGATGTCGCCCTCGATGGTGTGCAGGGAGAAGCCGTGTTTGCGGGCCAGGGCCAGGTAGCGCGGGTTGATGTAGTCGTGCACTCCGCAGAGGATGATGCGGACGTGGGCGGTGGTGTTTTTGAGCAGCTTCGCGTCGCGGGGGAAGGTGTAGTTATCGGCAATCAGGATGAGGTCGGTGGAGTCGGCGGCGGTGAGCTGCCGGGCGTAGAGCAGGGCTTCGGCGTCGTTTTCGGGTGCGTCGCCGCCCCCGCCGGCCTTCATGGCCTCGATCAGCCTGTCCCGAATGGTTTCGTAGCGGTCGGTGCGCACGTGGTAGAGGCCACCGGTTTGGCCTACGCGCTTGTTTTTGTCGGGCTGGTCGTTGCCGTCGTTGGGTGCAACCCAAATTGTCGCTGCGTATTCGTAACTTAGGTCATGACTACAGCCCCCTCCACCGCCATGAGTAAGGCCGAATACCTAGCGTTGGCCGAGCAAAAATACACCGAGTTGCAGGCCCT
>NZ_SRLD01000117.1 GCF_004745955.1 Hymenobacter elongatus
TTATCAAATCGCTGCTGCGGCAGCAGCGCGAAACCGGTTCGTTAGCCCCCAAGCCGGCGCGTGGCGGCCGGGCCCGTTTCCTAGATGCGGCGGCCCAGGCCTGGCTGGTCGCCTACGTGGGCCAGCACGTCGACGTGACGCTGGCCGAACTCGGCGCCGCCTGGCAGGCCAGCGGCGGCCGGCCCGTGGGCCAGACCTGCTTGTGGCAAGTGCTCCACGAGCACCGGCTGCGGCGCCAAAAAAAGCCGGCACGCCACGGAACGTGATACGCCCCGTGTGCAGGAAGCGCGCCGCCACTACGTACAGACCGTCGTGCCCTGCCCCGATGTGGCCTGGTTTCACTTCCTGGACGAGACGGGCCTGGACCAGTGCCGCCGCTATGCCCGGGCCCGGGGCGGACGGCGGGTGGGACAGGCTGTGCCGCTGAATCGGGGCCGGAGCCGGACCTTGATCGGGGCCTTGTCCGTGCGCGGGCTACACGGGGTACAGGTCTTGTCTGCCCCGCTAACCCAGCGCAGCTTTGCCCTTTACATCGCCCGCATTCTGGCCCCGCAGCTACGCCGCGGCGACGTGCTGGTGCTCGGTAACCTGCGCGTGCATCACCTGACGGGCCTACGCCAGTGGCTGGGCAAGCGCGGCGTCGAAGTGCTGTTTCTGCCGCCCTACTCGCCTGACTTTTCGCCCATCGAGCAGGCCTGGAGCAAGCTCAAAACCAAGCTGCGGGCCGCGCAGGCCCGCACCGAGCAGGCCCTCAAGGCGGCCTTGCACGAGGCCATCGCCTGGATCAGCAGCCCCGATGCCCGCCACTGGTTTGCCCACTGCGGCTATCACGTACCG
>NZ_SRLD01000118.1 GCF_004745955.1 Hymenobacter elongatus
CTAGGTTGTACGGACAATTACCGGAGCCAGAGTAAGGCAGAAACGAAATGCAGCATTCCCAAAAAGCTGCTGGCCGTCTTGTCGTAGCGCGTGGCCAGGCGGCGGAACTGCTTGAGCCGGCTGAAGAAGCGTTCGACTTTGTTGCGGTCGCGGTACAGGTTGCGGTCAATCACCCGCTCGACGCGCCGGTTTTTCTTGCTGGGAATGACCACCCGGGCGCCGAGGGCTTCCGCGTTGGCCACCACGGCGTCCGTGTCGTAGCCTTTGTCGGCCAGCACGTGGCCCGCGCCCGGCGCGGCTGCCAACAGCTCGGCCGCCCGCTGGCAATCCGCCTGCTGGCCCGGGCCGAGCAGCAGGCGCAGCGGGTTGCCCAGCGCATCGACCAGGGCGTGGATTTTCGTCGTCAGCCCGCCGCGGCTGCGGCCGAGGGCCTCGTCGCCGATGCGGCTTTTTTTTGGCTGCCCGCCGCCTGGGCGTGGGCCCGCACGACGGTCGAATCGAGCATCACCCAGTCCAGGTCCGGCTCCTGCACGGCCTCAAATAAGCGCTGCCACACGCCCGTTTGCGCCCAGCGCCGGCAGCGCTTGCGTTGCGTGTCGGCCTTGCCAAAGCGGGCCGGCAGCGCCCGCCAGGCAGCGCCGTGGCGCGCAATCCACAGCACGGCGTTCAAAAACAGGCGGTTGTCGCCCGCCGTGCGGCCCACGTCCCCGGCTTTGCCCGCCAGGTGCGGCGCCAACAACGCCCACGCGCGGTCACTGATTTCATCTAAACTTTGCACGAACGCAAAGATAATTGTCCGTACAACCTA
>NZ_SRLD01000119.1 GCF_004745955.1 Hymenobacter elongatus
CATGAATGCTGACCGTACGTTGCTCACCGATAGTCATTGGGCACTGATTGCGCCCCTTTTGCCCGGCCGCGTGGGTCGGCGCGGGGTGGTGGCCAAAGACAACCGGGGCTTTGTCGAAGCCGTGCTGTGGGTGGGGCGCACGGACCTGCCCTGGCGGGACCTGCCCCCGCACCTGGGGCAGTGGCATCGGGTATTCGTGCGCTTTAGCCGCTGGCGCACCCGCGGCGTGTGGGCCCAGGTACTGGCCGCGCTACAGGCCGCGGGTCAAGCCGTGCCCAGTCCACGCCAACGGCAGGTGCAGCTCGATTCGACCACCGTGCGGGCCCACCAGCACGCGGCCGGGGCCCGTAAAAAAAGGGCCGCAGGCCCTGGGGCGTAGTCGGGGCGGCTTTTCCACCAAGCTGCACGTAGCCGGCGACGGGGCCGGCAGCCTGCTGGTCTTTGCCCTAACGGCGGGCCAGGTGGGCGATGCTCCGCAAGCGGCCGACTTGCTCTGCCCGCTGCTGGCCCCGGCCCGGCAGGTGCTGGCCGATACAGCCTACGATTCCGACGCCATCCGGGTCCTAATCGCCGAAATCGGCGCGGTGGCCGTCATTCCACCCCGCCCCAACCGCCTCGTGCCGCCCCACCTTGACCCGCTCACCTACCGTGACCGCAACCAGGTCGAGCGGCTCATGAACCGCCTCAAACAGTTTCGGCGCGTGGCCACTCGATACGATAAGCTCGCCGATTCCTACGCCGCGTTTGTCCAACTACGCGCCATCATGCTCTGGCTAAATTGAGAACACGCCCTAG
>NZ_SRLD01000011.1 GCF_004745955.1 Hymenobacter elongatus
CTCATCGGCCACGGTGTAGCCGCTGGCCCCGTCGGCCAGACGTAAGAGCATCCGCCCGCGTTGGACCGTGCGCCCGGCGTGGCGGCCTTTGCGCGTTAAGGCTTCAATGGTCAGGCGGTCAGCCGACAACAGGACGAATGGCGTGAGTGGTCTTCCCATTCAAAAGCAACGACCAATCTGCTTTTTTGTTCGAAAAACTCCCCTGACTAAGCATTAGTGTCTCAGCAGCCCCTCTTTAACCAGGCGCAGCACTTTTTCTACCTCTTGCAAAAATCTACAGCACGGTTGCTACGCTACCCAAGCTCACATATCCTTTCCAACCCACTGGGAATAATGGCTATACGTGTGACCCAGGTTTAATGTAATTTTTTATTAAAAAATATCAATCATTAACATAGGTACAACCAAAGCAGAGCAGCAGGGTCCAAAATGGCTACAAAGCGCCTATCTGCACTTATTGAGACGACCTGGGGCGCTAAACGTTAGCTGGACCTAACCTGCGATGCTGCCCTCGGTCTACTGCGGGATGCATCAACCACGGGCAATAAAAAAACGTCGCCTGAGCCTGGCAGAGGCAACTAAATTACCCTCACCAGCATCAAGCGACGTTTATGATGTTAAGTGCTAGTAGCGCAGCAGCTTTATCTGCGCGGTTCCTTGCGGGCCATCAAGCAGTAAATAATACACCCCGGCCGCTGGCATAGCGGCCGATAAATTGAAGGAAAGCATCATCAGCGGCTGCAGCAGCTGCTGCCGACCACTTGCCACCACCGCCCCCAACGCCGAGAGCAGCGTGTAGCTAACTTCGCCCTGCAGCGGCTGGCCTACCCGAATCGTGAAGCGTCCATCAGCTGACGGATTGGGGTGGACCTCGGCCTGCAGCAGCTTGGCTGCCGCCGATGAGGACTGGCTGGCCAGCGCCACGGCTGGCGGCGCCTGGTTGGTAACGGCAAACGTGATAGTTAGCTTGGTGCCGGCCGTGCCCCCACCATTCGTGCCGGAATAAGGTGTCGCCGTAAGCGAATAGCTACCCACGGCGGGCGTCCAGGGGTTGTAGTCGCTGTTGCTGTCGCTGTATAACGCATAAGGCGCTATGTTTTCGGTCTGGCTTTTGGTCTGGGTGCCACTCAGAGCCAGCACCACGCTGCCCACCGTTGCCGGGGTGGTATTGGCCCGAATATTCAGATTCTTAGTAGGCAGCGTGGCTAAGTTCAGCGTGGCTCCGCTGGCCAAAGCCTGAATCCCCTGGTCCGTATCAGCATTGATGAGCGTATAGCTTTCCACCGCGACGATGACGGCGAAGGTGGCCGTAATGGTCTTGTTGGCCGACATGGTCACGGCTAGCGGGTTGGTGTTGCCCGTCGCCGCCCCGCTCCAGCTCACAAACCGCTGCCCGGTGCCGGGCGTGGCCGTCAGCGTCACGACCGTGCCGCTGGCGTAGGTGGCCTGATTCGGGCTTTTGCTCACCGTGCCCGTGCCGCTGGTGTTCACCGTCAGCGTGTAGGTAACTGGCGGGGCTGGCTGGTCTACAACGATAAAGCTGATGGTGAGCGGCGAGCCGGCCGTGCCCCCACCATTTGTGCCGGAAAAAGGAGTGGCCGTGAGCGAATAAGTACCCACAGTGGGCGTCCAGGGATTATAGTTGCCGCTTACCGCCGAAAAAAGAGCATATGGGGGCACCGACTCGGTTTGGTTTTTCACCTGCGCCCCGCTTAAGGCAAACACGACACTACTCGTGGCGGCCCCGTTCACATTGGCCCGGATATTCAGGTTGCGCGTCGGCAAGGTCGCCAGGTTCAGCGTTGCGCCCGTTGCCAGCGGCTGAATGTCCAGGTCGGTGTCGGCATTCACCAGCGTGTAGCTTGTCACGGCTGGTGGGGGCGGCGGAGCAAAAGTGGCCGTAATGGTCTTGTTGGCCGACATGGTCACGGCCAGCGGGTTGGTGCTGCCCGTCGCCGCCCCGCTCCAGCCCGTAAACACCTGCCCGGTGCCGGGCGTGGCCGTCAGCGTCACGACCGTGCCACTGGCGTAGGTGGCCTGATTCGGGCTTTTGCTCACCGTGCCCGTGCCGCTGGTGTTCACCGTCAGCGTGTAGGTAACCGGCGGGGCTGGCTGGTCTACAACGATAAAGCTGATGGTGAGCGGAGTACCCGTGATACCGCCGCCGCCAGCACCGCTGAAGGGCGTGGCAGTAAGTGAATAATTGCCTACTGGTGGCGTCCAGGGGTTATAGTCGCTGTTGCTGTCACTGAACAAGGCATACGGGGCCACCGACTCGGTTTGGTTTTTCACTTGCGCCCCGCTTAGGGCAAACACTACACTGCCCACGCTGCCGGGGCTGGTGGTAGCCCGGATATTCAGGTTGCGCGTCGGCAGCGTGGCCAAGTCCAGCGTGAAGCCGTCGGGCAGGGGCTGAATATCCTGGTCGGTATCGGCATTCACGAGTGTGAAGCTGCTCACGGCCGTGCCGCCGCCGGGCAGCGGAGCAAAGGTGGCCGTAATGGTTTTGTTGGCCGACATGGTCACGGCCAGCGGGTTGGTGCTGCCCGTCGCCGCCCCGCTCCAGCCCGTGAATTCCTGCCCGGTGCCGGGCGTGGCCGTCAGCGTCACGATTGTACCGCTAGTGTAGTTGGCCTGGCTTGGATTTCGGCTCACGGTGCCCGTACCGCTGGTGTTCACCGTTAGCGCATAGGTATTGGGAGTTGCCTGATCGACGACAGAAAAGCTGGCCGTCAGCATCGCAGCCGGCGTGCCACCACCACCGGAGCCGCTGTAGGGCGTGGCCGACAGCGAGTAGTTGCCCACCGGCGGCGTCCAGGGGTTGTAGTCGCCATTCAGATCCGAAAAGAGAGCATACGGGGCCACCGACTCGGTTTGGTTTTTCACCTGCGCCCCCGTTAGCGCAAACACCACGCTGCCCGTGGTGGCCGGGTTGGCATTGGCTCTGATATTGAGGTTGCGCGTCGGCAGCGTCGCCAGGTTCAGCACCGTTCCGTTGATAACGGCCTGGATATCCTCGTTGCTGTCGGCATCGACCAGCGTGAAGCTGGTGGTAGCACAATCGGGGTCGAGCCGCACCTCCTTGGTGGTGGCCAGGCCGGCAGCATCGGTCACGGTGAGGGTAATACGGTAGTAATAATTCTCCGCTCCGCACCCAAACGGCGCGATGGTCGTGGTGGTTTGCACATTCTGGTCGATGGGCTCGGGATGCTGATGCTGCTCGTGGTGCAAAATCGTTTGCCACTGATACGAGAGCTGCGCGCCGCTATGCTCGGCGTCCGTCACCGTCGCCCGCAGGTTGTAGGTCGAGTTGCCCGTCATCGAATACAGCGTGTTCAGCGCCGGGCTCGTAATGGTCACCTGCGGCGGCGTATTGTTGGCCGAGATACTCAGCGACGTCTGGTTGGTGCTGCCCTGGCTGTCTTTCACGGTTAGCGTCACCGTATATTTGGTGGGGGCCGAAGTGGGCGGCGTAAACGTATGCGCGGGATTGATGGCCGTACTGGTGGTGCCGTCGCCGAAATTCCATACGTAGGTTATGGGCTGCCCCTGCGGATCGGAGGAAGCGCTGCCCGTAAACTGCACGGCCAGCGGGCCGGGGCCAAAGGTTTTGTTGGCCGATGCCACGGCCACCGGGGGCGTGTTGCCGCCGGAGCTGTAAGTAACCTTGCGAATCTCGGACGGGTAAAAATTGACGTAAAACAAACCCGTTTCGCCCGGGCTCACGGCCATGCCGACCACCACGGCTCCATTGTTCACGAAATCCTGCACGGCGGTGGGCTTGTTGTTCGCATCCAGGCTCATGCGGCGAATCCAGCCGCCCACGTAGTCGCCAAAGAAATAGGCGTTCTGGTAGCCCGCCGGAAAATCGGAATAAGGGTAGAACACGCCGCCCGAGGAGGAATTGCCGCCAAACTGCGGCCCCGACACTGGCGAGCCAGCGGCCCCGATATTGACGGTGGCAGCAGTTTGGCCGCTAAAGATGCCCGTGCGCGAAGGCCCGTCGCCGTGGCCCCAGTCGATGAGCGGACGCGTGTGCACGAAGGTGGCGACGGAGGCCGGAATGGCTTTGGTATTGTCGCAGGGGTTAGTAAAAGTAGCCGTGCCGGTGGTGGTAGCCTGCTTGATCAGGTCGCGGAAGTAGAAGTACTGCTGCGTGCAGCCGCCAATGTTGTACTGCGGATTGGGCGCGTCGTAGTTGTAGGTGTTTTGCGAGGAAAACGAGCTGTAGGGCGTCAGGCCCTCAAACAAAGGCCAGCCCATATTCTGCCGGGGCTTGTCTACTACGTGGGTTTCTTCCCAGAGCGCGGCCCCCACCTCGCCGATATAGAGGATGCCGGGGTTGCCTGTGGTAGGATCGGTGCTGCCCGTGCCGGGCTTTAAGCTCATCCGAAACGGGTTGCGAAAACCCAGGGCCCACACCTTGGAGCGCGGGGCATTGGGAGCCGCTGCGTCGTAGTAGGGGTTGCTGGGAACCCCGGCTCCCGTAGCGGGGTCGATGCGCAGAATCTTACCGCTCAGGCAGTTCACCAGCTGGGCCCGAAACGAGCCCACATCTTCTTTGCTCGTAATGATGCCGTCGGCCAGGGCCTGCTGAGCATAGGTGGCGTTGTAGTTGCCGTAGTCGGGCAGCGGATGTGCGCCGTCGCCGGTCGACACCAGCAGCGTGCCGTCGGAGCCAAAAACCAGCGAATTGGTGACGTGCCCCCTGAACGTGGACGGGATACCCGTGGATTTGGTCGCGCCCAGCAGTATGTTCCGGCTGGAGGCGGCCACGGTGCAATTTCCGGTCGGATTGGTGGCCGTGTAGCGGGTCAGGCGGCCAATGGTGGCGGTAGAATAGTCGTTGGTAGTGGCGCTATAGGCCGGCGTCCCGAAGTTCAGCAGGTGGTGCCGGTCTACTACATAGAGCAGGTAGATATACCCGTTCGTATCGAAGTTGGGGTCGAGGGTGAAGCCCAGCAGGCCGTGGTCGGCCCAGGCGCCCACTTCGGGGCTGATATCGAGCAGCAGCCTTCTTTGTCCGCCTTCCACTACCCACACCGTACCAGGCCTCTCCCACACGAACATTTTCGAGCCGGTTTTGGTGAACGTCAGCCCTACGGCCTCATTCCAGTTCGCTGAAACAACAGCTGACGTGAAGCCACTGGGGGGAGCCTGGGCCCGCAGCTGTGGGCAATGCAGTGTTAAAAAAAGCACCCAGAGCACCCATGTACACGTATTTTTCATGCTGTCTGTATTAGAATTAGGCAATGCATCCGTTTTCTACAAGCCCACTACCACCAGGGCGCGGCGGCTACCAGCCGGAGCACGATACCCGCTTTTTAGCTTGGGCACACCATTGCTGATGCAGCGTATCTGGCTTTTGTGTCGTGGGTTTTCGTTTCTGGCAGGGTATACCTCCTTACACTTCTTCCGGCAGTAGCAACACACTAGGGCAAACGCCAAAGAGACTGAGGCAACTACAGCAGAGCAATGCCCCAACAGCGGCCTCGGACTCGGAAACAGGAACTACTAAACGGTGGTAGATACTGACAACAGAGCACAGTCCAGAGTGCCCCCGAGCGGTGCCTCGCGAGTGGCTCCGTTGGGGTCTGGTTTCTAAACAGAAGAAGTTACTATAATTATTTTTATTAAAAAATTAATTATTTCACTAAATCATGTGATACCAAACGCTGTTCAGCTTGCTAGCTACACATGGAACCTGTTCAGGAAGTCATTAAGATCAGTCACCCCGTCAGTCTACTTCCTAGACAGCTTCATGACAGGCAACGCAGACTAACTGTTCATCCTCACTATCGCTCCAAAAAAGAAGCAGCTCCCGGCCTGGGAGCTGCTTCTCTTCTGTCTTCATAAAATAGGGTGGCCTCGGATAGCTTGTTTCTAGGCTGATATAGGGCGACTAAAAATAAGGAGGATGCGAGCCGGTGACAGGCCTAGGGTCTCACTCTTGCTGAGGCTGCCTGAACTTGTAAAGATCTTAGCGGCGCACGAGCTTAAGCTGGGCGTTGAGCTTTTTTCCTTGCAGGCGCACGTAGTACAAGCCGGCGGCTGGCAACTGCCGGGAAAAATCGAGGGGCAGCAGCGTGGTTGCTTGTGCTACCGGCACAGTGCCCTCAGCCACCAGCGCCCCCACGGCCGACAGGAGCGTGTAGTGCACCGAACCCTGCACCGCTTCGGGCAGCACAACTTGGTAGTGGCCATCGGCGGACGGGTTCGGATAGGCTTGCAGCCCACGGTCAACGGTTGGCTTCGCCTGGGCCGTAATAATGCCCGTGCGGTTGATAAACTTGAACGTAATGGTCAGAGCCGTGCCGGCCGTGCCCGCGCCACCAGCTTCGGTATATGGCGTAGCGGTGAGCGAATATTTGCCCACGGCGGGCGTCCAGGCATTGTAGTCGCCGCCCGCATCCGAAAACAACGCATACGGCGCCAGCGACTCAGTCTGGTCGCGGGTGTCGGCGCCGGTGAGGCTGAACTCGACGCTACCCACGGCAGCAGGCGTAGTGGTAGCTCTAATATTCAGGTTGCGCGTGGGCATCTGCACCAGGTTTATGCTGTCGCCGCTCACGAGCGGCATAATATCCAGGTCCGTATCGGCATTGACCAGCACAAAGCTGGTTACCGCCTGGGGCGTAGTTTGGGCGGATGCGGGCAGGTAGCCGAGCAGGGCTAGCAGCAAGAGAGTAGCGGGAGCTTTCACGAGTAGTGGGATTAGGGAGGGAGAATGAAAAAATTGACGCCAGCAGCCGGGCAATACCCTCCCTATCACACCTGTTTTAGGGAGGAGTCAGCGTAGTTCGACCAGAAGCAAAGGAGAAGTCAGCGGCCATCAGCAGGTTGCCGGGCCTTATTGGGTTCCATGGATGCACGTAATTGACGGCCGCGTTAGGTATTTGTAGAGAAGGAATGGAGCAGGTGGTGAAGCTTGGGCAAAGGGTCGCCGAGCCAGCCCCGAATGGTCGTATCCTGCCAGGAGAAGGGAATTTTATTGGGACCTCGGCCCAATAGTTTGTACCGAAGAAAATTGGCGAAGGGAATATAGCGCCCCAGCGTAAAGGACGCGGGCGGAATCTGCTGGCCCAGCGCGGCCCGGCACGCCAGCACCGGGAAGTTCATAGTGGCCCGCACCGCCGAGCCTACCACCGTCAGCCAGAAGCGGGTGTTGATTTCAATGACCTTCATCTGCCGCGCCTGGGTATCGTAGCGCAGATCGAGGTGGGCCACGCCGCTCCAGTTCAGGGCCGACATCACCCGGTGTACCACGTCGAGCACGGCCTCATTGCGCACAAACTCGATGGCCTCGGTGGGCGCATAGGTGGAAACAGCCGGTAAAATCCCCTTCTGAATAGAATACGCCACCAGCTTGCCCTTGTGATAGAGCACGTTGCAATCGATATCGTAGCCTTCGATACAGTTCTGGATGACGTAGTTGCTCGCGGCGGGCAGGGCAGCCACGGCCCGCCGCAGCGTTTCCGCGTCCTGAAACAGCTCAATGCCGCCCCCGCCTATACCGTCCACCGGCTTGAGCAGCACCGGAAAACGGAACCCCTCGAGCTGCGCCGCCAGGTTGCGCCGCACGTCCAGAATGGTGTCGGGCGCCGGGATGCCCCGGGCCTGCATGAAAGCGCCCAGCTTGCTCTTATCGGTGGCTATTTCATACGCGGCCGATTCGGGCAGCGGCAGCACCCGCAGAAAAGCGGCCAGCTGCTGGCGGTGCGCAATGGTGAAGCGCATACCCGCCACATCAATAGGCAAAAACACCTCAGCTTGCGTATTTTCGGCGACTTCCCGGGTGTAAGCAAGGAATTCAGCGTCCGATTTTTCTGGCGAAAAGCAGTGATGCTTGCGCACGTACCGTGAAAAGCGGTAAGGACTCGCCGAATTGCGCGAGAGCAGATGAACGACGACGCCTTTCTGGCGGCACAGGCAAAACAAAACTGCCCCCGTGAGCCGGTAATTGCTTTCCAGCACCAGTACAGTGAGCGTGTCACCCTCCTTTCTTGGATAGTGCGACGCCGCTCGGCCCGGCTGCCGGGTGTCGTCTGGCGCAGGGTTGGCATCCTCAGATGGCGGCCTGGGTGCCGGGTTCAGGGGAATATGACGGTCGGCACCGGCATATTCCAGTAGGCTGATCTGGTCGGTGTTCATGTGTGGGTGAGAGTAGGTGGGGTGGAAAGCAGCAGGAAAATAAAATAATGTAGATAGCTGTTAATCAACGGCTGACCCAACCTCAGCCGCCACTGCCTCAGCCGAGCTGACGCGGGCACTCAAGCCGAAATACGCCTCCTGTTCCCGGCGCAGCTGGTCGACCAACCGGCCGGCCGGCAGTTCCACATCGTCGTAGGTTAGCGCCTGGTCTTTGGGCACATCCCGTAGCAGCCGGCAGCCCTCGGCCACGCCCAGCGGCAGCAGGTTTTGCTCCTGCGCCACGGCAGCGTTTTCCGCCAGCCCGTAGGTCATGTAGTGCCCGATACCGTCGAGGGTTTCGCCGGCCCGCAGCGGAATCTTGGCGGCCGTAATTACCTCCACGCGGGGCGCACCCTGCGGGGCCAGCGCGGCATCCTGAAACAGAACCGCCCGGGCCACGGTAGTAGGCGTTTCGAAATGGCACAGGTGGTAGGGTGTGTAGAAACAGTAGAGCGGCCCCGGCCCCAGCTTGTACAGCTTCAGGTAATGCTGCTGAATAGGATCATCGTGGGTGCCCAGAATGAAAACGCCCGGCCCGGGCTCGGCCCCCACCACGTAGTCGACGATGCCGGGGCCACCGCTGAGCAGCAGCTCCTGCGGATACCACTCCGCCGCTTTGCTGATAGGCGTGCCCGGGGCTACTGTAGGCCCCAGCATGCCCCGCTGCGCCACTTCCATGCCCAAGGCATTGGCAATTACGGCCTGCTCGAAGCTGATTTTGCTGCCATCGGCAAAGCTCGTCACCATGCTTGGGTTTTGGCCCCACTGCCGGGCAAAAGCTTCCTGCGTAGTTGGGTTGCGGTACGGGTCGTGCAGGCCCTTAATGTTGCCGCACAGCACGGGCTTCACGCCCAGGCCTTTCACGAAGCGCGCCAGATTCAGCGTCACGCCCGGCTGGTCGCCGTCCGATACGGTGTACACCACCCCGGCCCGGTCGGCGTGCACTTTCAGAATGGCTCCTACCGTGCCGTCGAGCTCGGCATTGAGCAGCACCACGTGCTTGCCGTGGCGAATGGCTTCCAGCACCACGTGCGCGCCGTGCTCCACGGCTCCGGTCACCTCAATAATGGCATCGATACCTTCGGCCCGACTGAGCAGCAGCGCATCGTCCGTAATAGCCGGCTGGCCGCGCTGAATACAGGTTTCCAGGGCCAGCACCGAGTCTACTTCCCGGGCCGCCAGCTCCCCGGCTTCCTCGTAGGCACGCCGGGCCTGCGACAAAGTGCGGTTGGCAATGGCGACCAGCACCATGCCCGGCACGTAGCGGCAAATTTGCAGCGCTACGCCGCGCCCCATAAATCCGGCCCCTACCATCGCCACGCGGATGGGTTGACCCAGGCGTTGGCGTTGCGCCAGTGCGGTATCAATGATGAGCATAACTTTTCAGAAAGCAGGTGATGAAAGAAAGAGTATAGCTGGCAGCGGACAACGGAATGAATGCTGCGGCCTAGTCGGTGAGCTCCGCTTCCGACGAGGGCACCAGCAGCTGAAATGGCGGATGACTCCGGTCTTTTTCGGAGATAATGCGGGGGTCGAAGGGCCATTGAATCTTAATGGCCGGATCATCCCAGCGCAGCCCCCGCTCCGAGCCGGGGGCGTACTTGGCCGATACCTGGTAGCACACGTCGGTGTCGTCGGCCAGCGTCAGGAAGCCGTGGGCGAAGCGCGCCGGCACAAACAGCATGCGGAAGCTGGAGGCCGTCAGCTCTACGCCCAGCCACTGGCCATACGTCGGCGACTCTTCCCGCAGATCCACTATCACGTCGTATATGGCACCGTGCGTACAGCGCACCAGCTTGGTTTCTTCGTAGGGTGCCAGCTGGTAGTGCATGCCGCGCAGGGTGCCGCGCTGCGGATTGGAGGAGACGTTGGCTTGCAGCGGGGGCATGAGAATGCCATGTTTGGAGAACTCGTCTACGCACCAGGAGCGCGCAAAAAAGCCCCGCTCATCGGCCATGCGGTCTACGTCGATAATGAAGGCACCTGGTAATTCGGTCTCGGTGAAAATCATAGCAGGAAAGATGTAGCGGTGGTGGAAATGGGAACGGGTAGGGAGCGGTTAGGATAAAGCCATTTCGGCGGGTGCCACCGCGCGGAGAGCGAGGGACGTGGCAGTAGCAGGCTCGTGCCAACACAGACTGGCATCGAGCTGGCCGATTTCGCGCAGGCTGGTCAGCACCCGCAGGCGCATGAGCTGCGAGGAGCGGAAGTCGGGGTCCCGGAAGCCCATGCCGAGCAAGCCTTCGTGCAGCTCGGCAATAGTATCGGCGAGCGTGCGCCGGGGCTGGTGGTCGGGAGCAAGCTGGCGAAACAGGCTGAAGTCGACGCGGTAGGAGCGCTTATCCGGGGGCGCGCTTAGGTTCAGCTCCACCTCCGTACCGGGTATAGCGGCGGCAATGGCAGCGGCCAAGTCCTTCACCTGGTAGTTCCATTCTTCTGAACCAGCATTGATGGCCAGGAAAGAACCACCGCAGCCTACGGGTCGGCCAATAGCCCATTCGATGGCGCGGGCCATATCCTGCACATGAATCAGGGGCCGCCACGGGGTGCCGTCGCTCAGAATGCTGATGCGGCCCGTAGCCACGGCACCAGCCACGAAGTCGTTGACGACCAGATCGAGCCGCAGCCGGTCGCTCCAGCCGCAGGCCGTGGCGAAGCGCAGGCAGGTCACCCGGAAATTATCATCGGCCAGCGGCGCCAAATCCTGCTCGCTCAGCACCTTCGAGCGGGCATAGGCCGTCAGCGGATTCAAGTCCGAGTGCTCCGTTTTGGCTCCTTCGCCCCCGGCTCCATACATGCTGCATGAGCTGGCAAATACGAAGGCTTTCACACCGGCAGCTTTGGCCCGCCGCGCCAGCCAAATGCCGGCCTGGTGGTTGATTTCCAACGTAACATCCTCGTAGGTTTGCCCCATTGGGTCATTGGAAATGGCGGCCAGATGCACCACCGCGTCCAGGCCCTGCAACAGCGTGGCCGGCAGGTGGCGCACGTCGCCAAACAATTGACGGTCGAGACGCGCCTCGGGCAGCCGCTGCGCTCCGGTGAGGCAATGGGCGAAATAAGCCATATCGTACCCAATGAGTTCGGCTTGCGGAAACTGCTGCCGCAGGTGCCGAACTACGCCCGGCCCAACGTAGCCCATGTTGCCAGTAATCAGGATGCGCTGCATAAAGTTGAGGTCAGAAAGTAAACTTTAGAGTAGAAGCCACCAGTTGCGCACTACACTCTGGTGCAAAATTTTGCTTGGTCACTTGCCTTGTGCTTTAGTCTTTCGGCAGCAAGGTGGGGGCCGCTACGCGCTGCCCAGCCGGGGCCGTCACGGCCGAGGTCATAATGTGCGTCAGCACCGGGTCGATGGAGGCAGTTTCGGCCGCCGTATCCCATATTTTCCAGCGGGCTTTGCCGGCGCTCCACATTTCCTCCAGCATGTTCCGGTCGCGCAGCGTATCCATGGGCTGCCAGAAGCCGGTGTGGCGGTAGGCGGCTAGCTTGCCAGCGGCGGCGAGGCGCTCCAGCGGCGCTTTTTCCCACACCGTGCTGTCGTCCTCGATATAATCGAACACCTCTGGTTCCAGCACGAAGAATCCGCCGTTTATCCAGGGCGTTTCGCCACCCTCGGGCTTCTCGGTGAAGCTGTTGATTCGGCTGGCCTCATCGGTGAGCGAAAACACCCCGAAGCGGCCCGGCTGGCGCACTGCCGTGAGGGTAGCCAGCGCCCCTTGCTGCTGATGGTACTGGATGGCGGCCCGAATATCGACGTCGCCGACACCATCGCCGTAGGTCAGGCAGAAGGCTTCATTGTCCAAGTGCTCGCGCACCCGCCGCAGGCGGCCCCCAGTCATCGTTTCCTGCCCGGTGTCGACCAAAGTCACGGTCCAGGGCTCGGCATTGCTGCGATGAATCTGCATCTCGTTCCGGTCCATACGAAATGTCACATCGGAATTATGTAGAAAATAGTCGGAGAAATACTGTTTTATCATATAACCCTTATAGCCGCAGCAAATCACGAAGTCGCGAATGCCGTGGTGGGCATATATTTTCATGATGTGCCACAGGATAGGCCGGCCGCCTACTTCTACCATTGGTTTGGGCCGTACGCCGCTTTCTTCGCTAATACGAGTGCCGTAGCCACCCGCCAGTATAACTGCTTTCATAGGTGCGCGTGTTGGTTGAATTCAAGACAAGAAGAGAGAAGGAAGAGAAGACGATGAAACCCGCAGCCTACAGCCTGCGCGCTACTCTTTAGGTATCGAAATATAGTCTATATTGTAATATTAACAATAAAAATTAGTATAATTTTTTAATAAAAATCAACTATAAATCAACATTATCCTGTTAGACAGAAAACAGAACAGCTCCGCCCTACCTGGACAGAGTGGGCACAAGACTGCAGGCCACGCGAGGCGGGGAAGCTATGGGTAGAGCAGAAAGTTGTGTAGCCCAGAGTGCCTCACTAGGACAATGCTCCATCGCACGAGAGCACTCAGGCGGCGCTATGGGGCCGACCAGCCATATATCCCAGGGCACGCCGCCCAATCAGGTAGACAAACCGGGTATTAGTATGCAGGTAGCGGCGCCACAGCCGCCGCGGCTCCAGCCACAGGCGGTAGGCCCACTCCAGCCACAGTTGGCGCGCCCAGCGCGGCAGGCGCGGCTCCAGCCCGGCATACACCGGAAAAGCCTGCCCAACGCCAAGCATACAGCTACGGATGCGGCCCCGGTGCGCGGCCATCCAGCGCTCCTGGCGCGGGCAGCCCAGCGCCACGAACAGCAAATCAGGGTCGGCGGCGGCAATAGCGGCTGTTTCGGCCGCATCTTCTTCGGGAGTAAGCGCCCGGAAAGGCGGCGAACAGGTGCCGGCAATACGCAAGGCTGGCAACTCACGCCGGGCCCGCGCTACCATTGCAGCCAGCACCTCGTCGGTGGTGCCGTAGAAATAAACGGACTGCCCCCGGCGGGCGGCCTCGGTGAGTAGTGCGGGCAGCAGATCCATGCCGGCCACGCGCGCCTGGCGCTGCCCATGAAACAGCCCAATTGCCGCCGCTACGGGGCTGCCATCAGGCACCACCACGTCGGCCTCATCCAGCACCCGCCTAAAATCGGGGTCGTGGTGCGCTTCTACCAGCATGTGCACGTTGGCGCAGCACACATACGCCGAGGAGCGGGCCGCCCCCAAATCCAGAATAGCACCCACGAACTCAGCAAAGGTTCCGGTCGAAATCCACGAATCCAACACAGGTCGTTTGGGTAGCATAGCGGGTAGGCAAAACGGATAAAAAAATAGGGAGGGTTTGGGAGCAGTCCGTCAACTTGGTCTAACGGACCCTGGCTTCCGAGGCTGCTCCCTCCCCCTCCCCTTTTTCGGGCTCAGACAAAGGCATTCAACTAGTGCTGCCCCCTATGGGCAGCGCGCACAGGCTTAGTAGGCGTTTTTCTCGCCCCGAATCATGTTCCAGACGGTTTGCCAGATTATTTTCATATCCAGCCCAAACGTCCAGGTTTCCATGTATTTCAGGTCATATTCCACCCTTTTGCGCATGGCCTGCGGAGCCCGGGTTTCGCCCCGATACCCATTGACCTGCGCATACCCCGTGATGCCGGGCGTAACGGCGTGGCGCATCTGGTAGGTGCGGATGTGCTTGGAATATTCCTCGAGCTGAGAAATCATGTTGGGCCGGGGGCCCACTACCGACATGTGCCCCAGAAAAACGTTGAAAAACTGCGGCAGCTCGTCGAGGTTGTATTTGCGCAGATAGCGGCCTATCCGGGTGATACGTGGGTCGGCAAAGGTGGCTTGTAGCTCGGCCTGGCCGTGGCTGGCACTCATGGTGCGGAGCTTGAAGCAAGGAAAAAGCTCGTTGCGCTTGCCGGGGCGCATTTGCTTGAAGAAAACGGGCCCACGCGAATCGAGCTTAATAAGCAGCGCCAGCAGCGGCAGCACGATGGGGAAAGCCAGCAGGATAACGGCCAGCGAAAAGCCAATATCGAACACCCGCTTCAGCACCTGGTTGGTGCGGATGCCCAGAGGCTGGTGCCGAATGGTGAGGATGGGCAGGTGGTCGTAGAAGTACACGTTGACCTCGCGGCGGACCGTGCCCCGAAAGTCAGGAACGATGCGGAAGGACAGGAAATGGTCGTCGGCAAACTGCGACAACTCCTCAATCAGCTCGTGGCGGTCGAGGGGCAGGGTAAAGTAGATTTCATCAACCTGAGTACGCAGGCAGTAGTCACGCAGGTCGGCGAGGCCGCCGCGCACGAACGAGCGGAGGCTATCGGCCACGGGCTCATCAGCAAAGAACCCCTGAAACTGGTTGCCAATAGGATCGTGCGAGCCCAGAAACCGGTACAGCTCCTGTCCGCTTTCACCGGCCCCCACGATGATGAACCGACTATGTGCCCGGGTAATGTGCTGGTGGTAGGCCCGGTAGCAGAAGGTCAGAAAAAAGCGCCCGCCCACGACTCCGGTCACCGAGAAGCTATAGACGGCGAAGATGTAGCGTAGCGGCAGCCAATCCAGGTCGAGCATCAGAATCACGGCCAGCATAATGCTGGCATGCAGCAAGAAGGTGCGCATCAGATAGAGCAGCTTCTCGGGGTAAGTAATCAGCTTATCGACCCGATAGATGTTGGCAAACTGCCCCGAGAGCAGCCACCAGAGCAGCCCAAAGATGACGAAGCAGAAAGGATAATAGCCCGCGAAGTGCCAGTTTCCGAGCAGCATACGGCTCGCCAATCGAAATGCGCCCAGAATAAGCAGCACATCGATTACGGGAAGAACTAGGCGTGAAGCGTCTGAGTAATGTCTGTACCGTTCCATATACGACGGGTAAGTAAGGCTGAATAGGCAGTGAACCTGCAGTGGGAGCAGCGTTCAGGAGGTTATTGAAACAAAGAAAACATAAATTATGCTTTAAACAATATTAAATATCACTTTTATTTTAAATACAGCTCTACAAACCTGTACACAGGTATTAATCAAACATTTAATTGTCTTAAGCAACCTCAACTTAGCATGTACTGCTATCGAATGTATGGCGCAGAAAAGAGGGCTTCGTACTGCTTGTGGTTAGCAAGCAGTACGAAGCCCTTAAATATCAACGACATATGTTTTATCTTATCCTACTCACTCCCCCCTGCCCCATGTGGTGCAGGCTCTAAAGCCGTAGCCGACTCGGCATATTGCCGGGCCTTACCGGGCAGCGTTTTATGCTTTTCCTTGTTGAGGGCGGCTGCGGGCTCAGGCACCCAGTGGTGGCGGCCGCCAGCGCGCTCGTCGTTGAATTCCGTCGGAATGGTGCCCGCCGCGGTGCGTTCCTTCCACGTGAGCTGCTCGCTGCCATCGTCGCGGCGGTCCATCGTGATGCAGTCCTCTACGGGGCATACCAGGGAGCACAGGTTGCAGCCCACGCAGTTGTCCTCAATAATTTCGGGGACGCGCGTGCCCGCATTCAGCCTGATGGCCTGGTGGGCACCATCTTCGCAGGCCGTGTAGCAGAGCTGGCAACCGATGCACTTTTCCTCGTGGATAGTGGCCGTTACCTTGTATTTCAGGTTCAGATCTTCCCAGTGCTTCACATTTGGCAGCGCCTTGCCCACCATGTCGTAGATGGTGTGAAAGCCTTTTTCCTTCATATACTGCTCCAGGCCGCTGGTCATTTCCCGAATGATGCCGAAGCCAAAGTGCATGGCCGCCGTGCACACCTGCACCGACGATGCGCCGAGCAAGATATGCTCTACCGCGTCGCGCCAGTTTTCGATGCCGCCGATGCCGGAAATAGGCAGGCGCACATCGGGGTGCTGGGCGCAGTTTTTCACCATGTTCAGGGCAATGGGCTTCACGGCCGGGCCGCAATAGCCGCCGTTGGAGCCCTTACCGTCCACAATCGGGTAGGGCGCGAACAAATCCAGATCTACGCCCACGATGCTCTGAATGGTATTGATGAGCGAAATGGCATCGGCCCCACCGCGCCGGGCAGCCATGGCAGGCTCGGTGATGTCGGAAATATTGGGCGTGAGCTTCACGATAACCGGAATGCGGGCCACTTCCATCACCCATTCCACAATGGTTTGGAGCACTGCCGGCTCCTGCCCCACCGCCGAGCCCATGCCCCGCTCGCACATGCCATGCGGACAGCCAAAGTTCAGCTCAATTCCGTCGGAGCCGGCATTCTGCACGTCGCGCACGATGTCGTGCCACTCCTGGCGGCTTTGCACCATGAGCGAAGCAATGACGGCATGGTGCGGAAAGCGCTTTTTCACTTCCTCGATTTCGCGTAGGTTATCGGAAAGCGGCCGGTCCGAAATCAGCTCGATATTGTTGAAGCCGACCATGCGCTTATCCCGGTAGTTCATGCTGCCGTAGCGGCTCGATACGTTCACGACGGGCACGCCCAGCGTCTTCCACACCGCGCCGCCCCAGCCCGCGTCGAAGGCTTTCATCACCTGGTAGCCCGAGTTGGTGGGCGGTGCCGAAGCCAGCCAGAACGGGTTAGGCGACTTTATTCCGGCAAAATTTATGGAGAGGTCTGGCATAGCCATGTATTCGGTTTGGTGGGGTAGAAGCTACAAGCTAGTCTAGTTTCCCCCTTCAGATGATGAGGGGCCAGGGGTGGTTGACAATCGTTGAACGACTTTCTGGCATTAGCTCTAAAAATCGTTCTGCGGAGTCACCCCCCCCTAGTCCCTCCTCATCTGAGGAGGGGAACTAGACCAGCTTTTAGCCTTAGTCTTTCGTCTTTGTCAGATACTCGTGAATGCCGCGGGCGGCAGCTTTGGCTTCGGACGAGGCATTTACTACTTCGGCCCCACCGTTGCGGGCATCACCGGAGGTGAAGTACCGGGGGTTGGTGGTCTGGCCGGTGCGCTCATCGGCTACGATACGCCCTTTGTCGTCCAGACGTAGTCCCGGAATCAGGGCCAGAAGCTGCGTCTGTTTGGCTTGGCCAGTGGCTTTAATTACCATGTCGCAAGGCGCTACGAACTCGCTGCCGGGCACGGTGCGCACCTGCCCGTTCAGGGTGGCGGTGCGCACGAACTTCACGCCTTCCACCTTGCCGTTGCCCACTATTTCGACCGGAGCCACGTTGAACAAACCCTTTACGCCCACACCCTTGGCTAGATCGTACTCGAAGTCGTAGGCGCCCATTTCTTCCTTGCCGCGCCGGTAGGCCAGCACCACGTCCTCCGCGCCCATCCGGGCCGCTTCCGACGCCGCATCCATGGCAGTATTGCCGCCGCCCAGCACAATTACGCGGCGGCCCACGGCGGTGTGGTGGTGGCGCTGGCGCAGCTGCTCGATAAACTCGACTGCGCCTACGCAGTTGCTACGCTCCTCGCCGGGCAGTTGCAGCGCGTTGGTCGGCCCCAAACCGATACCCAAGAATATGACATCGTAGGATGCCTCCAGCGCCTCCAGCTCGCGGCGCGAGCTAATTGGCTGGTTGTAGTGCACCCGGTAGCCGAACTGCCCTTCCAGATACGCCATTTCGGCCAGCACTTCCTCGTTCGTGATTTTGTAGGGAGCCACGCCATACACCGTCAGGCCGGAAGGTTGGTCTTTGGCTTCAAACACATCTACCTCATAGCCCAGGCTCCGCAGCTCGCAGGCAGCGGAAATGCCCGCTGGCCCGGCCCCAATAACCGCGACTTTGCGGCCATTGGCGGGGCCCGGACCAAATAGCTGCTTGTCTTGCTCGATGGCCTCACGCGTGGCGAAGCTCTGCAGCCGCCCGATTTCAATAGGCTTCACCTCCTGCAGGTTATACACGCAAGCACCCTCGCAGAGCACTTCGGTGGGGCACACTTTGCCGCAGGCATTGCCGAAGTAGTTGGCTTCGTAAATGGTGCGGGCCGCCCCGGTCGTGTTGCCGGTATTTATCTGCCGAATGAACTGGGGAATATCGATGCCGGAGGGGCAGGCATTGATGCAGGGCGCATCGAAACAGAACAGGCAGCGCGAGCTTTCAAACAGCGCCTCGGAGGTGTTCATCCGGGGCTTGATCTGGGCAAAATTCGCGTGAAATTCTGGCTCGGAAGTGGGAGTTTGGTACTCGGCCATGGTAATGGTACTAAGGGAGAGGGTAACAGTGTGGCTATAGCAAGGGGAAAGGGCAGGTTGAAAAACCAGGGGCCCTGCCCGACCGGGACCCGATCAGGCAGGACGTGCTGAGCAAAGCTGACAGCTGCCTACAGCTCTACCAGCTTGTCGTAGGTTTCGGGGCGCCGGTCGCGGAAGAACTGCCAGGTGTTGCGCACTTCCTCAATCATGTCGAGGTCGAATTCGGCTATCAGCAGCTCATCGTTGTCTTCGCTGGCCTGGGCCAGGATCTGGCCGCGAGGGTCTACGAAGTACGAAGTGCCGTAGAACTTGCCCAGATTCCAAGGCTTCTCCACGCCAACGCGGTTGATGCAGCCCATGAAGTAGCCATTGGCGGCGGCGTGGGCCGGCTGCTCCAGCTTCCAGAGATACTGCGAGAGGCCTGCTACCGTCGCCGAAGGATTATACACGATTTCGGCTCCGTTCAGCCCCAGCACCCGGGCTCCGTCGGGGAAGTGCCGGTCGTAGCAGATATACACGCCTACTTTAGCATACTTGGTCTGGAACACGGGGTAGCCCATGTTGCCGGGCTTGAAGAAGAACTTCTCCCAAAAACCGGACGTGTGAGGAATGTGGTTTTTGCGGTACTTGCCCAGGTAAGTCCCATCGGCGTCGATAACGGCGGCCGTGTTGTAGAGAAAGCCCGCCGACTCCCGCTCATACACCGGCACGATCATCACCATGTTATACTTCTTGGCGTACTCGGCCATGCGGTCGGTGGTGGGGCCGGGCACGGCTTCGGCCGAGGCATACCAGGCTTTGTCCTGGCCGGGACAGAAGTACGGCGTGTTGAAGATTTCCTGCAGGCAGAGAATCTGCACGCCCTGGCGGCCAGCCTCCTCGATGAGCGGAATATGCTTCTGCACCATCGCCTCCATGATTTCGGCAATCGTGCCTTCCCCTTCGGTCATCGGCAGGCTCATCTGAATCAGGCCGGATTTAATAATTCTTGGCATTGGGTTGGGGGAATTTTGGGTGTTGAGAGTTGAATTTTCAATGGCAGAAACCGGAGCTAAAAACTAGTTCCCCTCCTCATCTGAGGAGGGGCTAGGGGTGGTTGATAATCGTTGAACGACTTTCTGGCATTAGCTCTGAAAAGCCGTTCTGCCGTGGTCAACCACCCCGCCCTTCAGGCGCCCCTCCTCATCTGAGGAGGGGAACTAACTTTCTAGCCTCTGGCCCTAAAAAGCAGTTTTGCCGCGCTTGATGAACTGGCCGTAGCCGCGGCCGACTTTGGTTTCGCCACCATCCACGGCTACCTGGCCCCGCAGCAGCACGGTGTCGATTTTACCCGTCAGCTCCCAGCCTTCGTAGGCCGAGTAGTCGACGTTCATGTGGTGGGTAGCGGCCGAAATAGTGTGGGTTGCAGTGGGGTCGAAAATCACCAGGTCCGCGTCGGCCCCGATGCTGATGGTACCTTTGCGCGGAAACATGCCGAATATTTTGGCCGCGTTGGTGCTGGTCACTTCCACGAATTTCTGCAGGCTGATGCGGCCTTTGCTCACGCCCTCCGAAAACAGCAGCTCCATGCGGTGCTCAATGGCCGGATGGCCATTCGGTATTTTAGAAAAGTCGTCTTTGCCCGCCAGCTTTTGCGCCCACATAAAGGGGCAATGGTCGGTGCCCACAACCTGCACCAGCCCTTGGTTGATACCGGCCCAGAGTGTTGCCTGGTCCTTTTTTTCGCGCAGCGGCGGCGACATCACCCACTTGCCTCCCTCCTCTTCATTGTCATACAGTGAGGCGTCGAGCAGTAAATATTGAATGCAGGTTTCCACGAACACCCGCTGGTTGCGCTCCGTGGCGCGGCGCACCTGGTTCAGGGCGCCCTCGCAGGTGAGATGCACGATGTAGGCGTTGACGTCGGTGTAGTTGGCAATGTCGGCGAAGCGGCCCGAGGCTTCCGCCTCCGTCACTTCGGGCTGCGACAAATAGTGGTAGCGCGGCGTGAGCTTGCCCTGGGCACGGTGTTGGGCAATGAGCGTATCAATCATGTCGCCGTTGGTGGCATGGGCCGTCACGAGGCCGCCGTGCTGCCGCACCTCCTGCATCAGCCCCAGCATCTGGGCATCGTCAATCATGAGCGCGCCTTTGTAGGCCATGAACGTTTTGAAGGACGTAATTCCCTCGGCCACCATGTCCTTGATTTCCGCCTTCGTGGCGGGGTTGAAATCGGTGACGGCCATGTGAAACGAGTAGTCGCCGACGGCGGTGCCGGTAGCGCGGCCCTGCCATTCCGTAAGCGCCTCGCGCAGGGAGTGCCCCTGCTTTTGCAGCACAAAATCGATGACCGTAGTCGTGCCGCCGTGCAGGGCGGCACGGGTGCCGGTTTCGTGCGTATCGGAGCTGAAAGTGCCCATGAACGGCATGTCGAGATGCACGTGCGGATCGATGCCGCCGGGCACGACGATTTTGCCGGTGGCGTCAATGATGTGGTCGGCCTGAACCGGCAAGTTGCGGCCCACAGCCACTATTGTTTCCCCTTCCACCAGCACGTCGCACACCGCGTCGGAATCGGCCGTCACCACGCGGCCATTTTTAAGAAGCAAAGACGCCATTCAGCAGGGAAAAGTGAAAGAAGTTTAATTTGAAAATTTAGGCTTTTCGCCTCCCAAATACAAGCTACCGCAAAGGCTTATTTTTTCGACTAGAAAATAGTATCCCTAAGCTGGTTACGCCAGCTGGCAAGCTACCCGGAAGAATGGAAATAGCAACGACCCTGCCCCACTAGCACAGGGCAGCCGGCGGCTCAGTTTAATCCTGTTGCTGTTACCGAATAAATACACAAGTGGCACTAGCGCAAACTACCCCGTTCGCGCTAGTGTGGCCGGGGCTAAAAGCTACTGCGTTACGTACTGGTCGGCGACGCTGATGGCTTGGGAAATAATATCCAGTCCTTCGTCCAGTTCGTCTTTGGTAATGCTCAGGGGCGGGGCAATAAAAATGTAGTTCCAGCGCACGAAAGTGTACATGCCCAGCTCCTTGATTTTGGCCGCCACTTTGTTCATAATTTCCATCTGGCTGGGAGCCGCATTCCAGGGAGCCATCGGTTCTTTGGTGGCGCGGTTTTTCACCAGCTCGACGCAGCCAAACAGGCCGGTATTACGCCAGTCGCCGATGCTGGGATGGTGGGCCATCATTTCGGCCATGCGCGCATCGAGATGACGACCCATGACCACGGTATTTTCCAGCAGATTGTCCTCCTCATAAATATCGAGCACGGCCACGGCGGCGGCGCACGACACAGGGTGGGCCGAGTAGGTAAGCCCCAGCGGCAGCGGCTTGTCGTCGAACGATTTGGCAATGGCCTCATCCACCATCACCGCGCCCAAGGGCAGGTAGCCGGCCGTGATGCCCTTGGCCATGCACATCAGGTCTACTTTCACGCCGTGGTGGTCGGAGCCGAACCACTTGCCGGTACGACCAAAGCCGCTCATCACCTCATCGGCCACCAGCAGAATACCATACTTGTCGCAGATTTCGCGCACCCGCCGCCAGTAGGTCGGCGGATACTTGATGCAGCCTGACGTACCCGACTCGCCTTCCAGAATAATGGCCGCCACGCTGCCGGGGTTTTCGTACTGAATGATGCGCTCCATGGCGGCGGCGGCCCGCTCGGCACACTCTTCGGGCGTGGCGCTATACCACGGGCAGCGGTAAGAATACGGATTCTCGACGTGCACCACGCCCGGCATGGCTTGGCTGTCGACGGCAAACTTGCGCGGGTCGCCACCGGCGCTGATGGCCCCGTAGCTCGCCCCGTGAAACGACAGGTACAGCGTCACAATTTTGTGGCGGCCGGTGTAAACGCGGGCCAGCTTAATGGCATTTTCGATGGCCTCGGCCCCACCCAGCGTAAAGAAAGCTTTGGTCAGGTTGGCGGGCGTGATTTCCGCCAGCTTCTTGCCCAGGTCGCCCCGGGCCTTGGTAATCATACCGGGATACACGTAGCTCAGCTCCCGCATCTGGGCGGCTACGGCCTCCGTCACGCGCTGGTCGCCGTGGCCGATGTTGACGTTCATGAGCTGCGACGAAAAATCGATGTAGCGCTTGCCGTCCCGGTCCCAGAGGTACACGCCCTCGGCCCGCTCGGCGCTGATGGGACTCAGCCCGGTCTGCTTCGACCAGGAAAAAAGCGTGTGCTCCAGGTTATCGTGCAGAATCTGGTCTTTGTCGGTATCGGTGTAGGTTTCCATTGGGAGGATACGGGTGCTGGTAGGCGAAAGAACGTGGTAGTTAGACTCTTAAAAGGTAGCGAAAAGCCGCCACTCCAACGCCATGAGACATTGAGCGACGGAAGTTTTGACTACTACATTTGGCCGTTAGGCAGACAGAAAGCCGAAGCCTCGTATCTGGCATCCTTCAGTTGGTGTAGGCCTGCGAAGGATGCCAGATGCAGTAAGCGCGATGGTGAAGGTGGGTGCGCGGCCGGAATGGCCTAGCTCATCCAGTTCACCCGCGACTCGGGGTTCCATTTGGTGGTGGTTTTCTTGAGTTGGGTCCAGAACTCGATGGAGCTTTTGCCGGTGATGTCGCAGGCGCCGAACTTCGACTCGTTCCAGCCACCGAACGAGAACGGCTCCCGCGGCACGGGTACGCCGATATTGACGCCAATCATGCCAGCGTTGGCGTGGTCCATGACGTAGCGGGCTGAGCTGCCACTGCTGGTAAAGACGGCGGCAGCGTTGCCGTAGGGGTTGGCGTTTTCGATGGCCAAGGCCTCATCCAACGTGTTGGTGCGCATAATGGCCAGCACCGGCCCAAACACTTCCTCCTGGGCAATGCGCATATCGGGCGTCACGTAGTCGACCACGGTGGCCCCCACATAGTAGCCCTCTTCCTGGCCTGCTACGCGGGCGTTGCGGCCGTCGAGCAGCACCTTGGCGCCAGCGGCTTCGGCCTCCGTGATGTGCTGTTCGATGCGCTCCTTGGCTTCCTTGCTGATAACCGAGCCTAGGTTATGACCGGGCACGATCTTGCGGGCTTCTTCTACAATCTTGGCCACAATACTATCCACGGCCCCTACTCCAACCATCGTGGAGCCGGCCATGCAGCGCTGCCCTGCGCAGCCCGACATGGAAGCCGCCACATTGGAGGCCGTCATTTCCGGATGCGCGTCGGGCAGCACCATCAGGTGGTTTTTGGCGCCGCCCAGCGCCACGCAGCGCTTCAGGTTGCTGGTAGCCCGAATGTATACCAGCTTGGCAATCTTGGTGGAACCGACAAACGACACGGCCTGAATATCGGGATGGTCGCAGATGGCCTCCACGATTTCCCGGTCACCGTGCACGATGTTGAGCACGCCGTCGGGCAGGCCGGCTTCTTTGAGCAGCTCGGCTATCTTGCCAGCGCTCAGCGGCACTACTTCCGAGGGCTTCAGAACCATGGTATTGCCCAGCACCAGCGCATTAGGAATGGTCCAGTGGGGCACCATGTTAGGGAAGTTGAAGGGGGCAATGCTGGCCACCACGCCTAGTGGCTTGCGCTCCACGCGGGCCTCCACGCCCTTGCTTACTTCCAGAAACTCGCCCTGAATGAGCTGGGGCATGGAGCAGGCAAACTCGGTCAGCTCGATGGCCTTTTCTACCTCGGCGCGGGCCTCGTCGTAGGTCTTGCCATTCTCTTCGCGCACCAGGTCGGCCAGCTCTTTCATGTCACGCTCAAGTAAGGCCTTGTAACGGTAAAAAATCTGTACCCGCTCTTTGATGGGCACCGCCGACCAGGCGGAAAAAGCCGCTTTGGCGGCTGTCACGGCCTGGTCCAGAGCGGCCATACCCGAAAGGGGCACCGTGGAAATAACGGCCCCACTCAGCGGGCTGAATACGTCCAGGCTGCGGCTGCCACTATCGTCCACGAACTGACCAGCCACATAATTACGGACCGCGGGATACTTCAAGGTTTCGACTTCCATGTTACTAAATTATTAAGCAGCTGCAAGTAATGAGTTTGTATCACTTATGCAAATACTTACGGGCGGCGACACGCTCATCACGAGTAGCTAAGTAAGCATTTTGCGCTGGACTACGTCCTACCAGCCACCTGCAAATAGTACTAATAGGCCTTTGGAGCGTATCGGGCTACGCTGCAAAGTTTAGTTTCCGGCTTTGCCAGGAGCAGCAACGCAAACCGCCCCCGAGTAAGACCAGCGGCGAAGCGCAGGACTTACTCGGGGGCGGCTTCTACGCGCGGCGGGAGCGGCGCGGCGCTACTTAGCTTTTTCTTTCCAGCTCCATTGCGCACACCGGGCACTTACCGGGGCTGGCACTGCGGCTGCCTTCACAGCTCATCGGGCACTCATACACGGCGCGCAAGGCCGCAGGAGCAGCAGAATCGGGAGCTGCCGCCGCCGATGGCGTGGCAGTAGTAGCAGTAGTGGCCGGTTGTGAGTCGCCGCAGCCGCTTAGTAGGGCACTGCTCACGAAAAGAACGACGGACAGAAAAGAGTGCACTTTCATATGAAGGACGAGCAATCGTAAAAAAGACGGATGAGCGGCTGTGGATCGGCAGTAGTGCTTATGACAAGCATTACCTTCTGCTGGTCGCAAAAGTACACTGAAACCAGTGTTTGAGGGGTATGCCGGAGGTGCAGGCAGCTGAGCTTTTTCGCCAATGCCTGCGGGCATCGATACCCATACCGCACCGGCTTCGCTACTTCACCAGCAACCGGCCGCGCAGCATGCCCATACCGCAGGTGAACTCGAAGGAGCCGGGCTGCTGGGGCAGCAGATCTACCACCGTGGTCTGGAAAGCGGGCAGCTCGCGACGGATATTGAAATCGGGCAGCAGCAGCTCCTCGGAGCAGGAAGCCTCTTCGTCCCGGTAGAAGCGGAGCTGCACGGGTCGGCCGGCTTCCACCTCGATTAGCGCCGGTGAGTAGCCGCCCCGCACCGTAATATCCACCTGCTGCACGCCGCCGGCCGCCACCACGGCACTGGCCACCACACGGGCCGAAAAGAAGAAGTACCAGAGCACGAAGCCAATGAGGCCCAGGCCCGCAACGGTGACCATTATTTCGGTATTATCCATAGCAGAAGGTGAGTCTTAAAGCGTGTTTGACATTATGGTTTTCGTGTTCTGTCTGGTCTGGCGTCTGCCTGTCGAAGCATCTTTACCGCCAAACCAGCGCGGTTTCGCAACCAGTGGACGCCGGACCGCGAAGGTGTACTGCGCAACGCCCGGCACGAGTCGGCGGCGGTCCTCAGCACCGACTCGCGCAGTAAACCTTCGCGGTATCCTGAAGCGGCATCCTGACCCGGAGACTGCCTTGATTCTGTCTACTACTGCGGCAGAGCTGCTTCGACAAGCGGACGCCGGATTTAGATAGAACGGAATCGGTATTTTTGAAAAATCCCACGCACGCTCTTAGCGCGTAGTGAAGCGCCGCAGGCGCAGCGAGTTGGTGAGCACCGACACGGAGCTGAGTGCCATAGCCGCCGCTGCCAGCATGGGCGAGAGCAGCACCCCGAACACCGGGTACAGCACGCCAGCCGCCACCGGAATGCCCAGCACATTGTAGAAAAAGGCAAAAAACAGGTTCTGCCGGATGGTCCGAATCGTTTGCTTGCTCAGCTCAATGGCCGTTACGACCCCGTCCAGGTCGGAGCGCATGAGCGTGATGCCGGCCGCCTCCATGGCCACATCGGTGCCGCCGCCCATAGCCAGGCCGATATCGGCCTGGGCCAGGGCCGGAGCATCATTTATACCGTCGCCGACCATTGCTACCACGCGGCCTTCCGCTTGTAGCTCGCGTACTTTTTCGGCTTTGCCCGACGGCAGCACTTCGGCGAAAAACCGCGTGATACCCACCTGGGCTGCTACTTTGGCGGCCGTTTGTGGATTGTCGCCGGTCATCATAATTACGTCCAGGCCCATCGCCTGCAAGCGCCCAATGGCCGCCGCCGATGTATCGCGCACGGTGTCGGCTACACCCAGCACACCGGCCGCCTGGCCCTGCACGGCTACGTAAAGCACGGTTTTGGCCTGAGCAAGCAGGGTTTCGGCTTGCTGCCGAACGAGGTCCGGCAGCACAACGCCGCTTTCGGCCAGCAGCCGCGCGTTGCCGATGAGCACCACCTCCCCTTCTACCGTGCCCCGGGCTCCCTGACCTTCCACGGCCTCGAAATCGGTGGCCGGGGCGGCACCTACGCCCTGGGCGGCAGCATAGCGCACCACCGCTTCGGCCAGTGGGTGCTCCGACTGCTGCTCCAGGGCCGCCACCAGCCGCAGCAGGTGCTCGGGCTGCTGGCCGGTGGCAGGCACGAAGTCCGTCACGGCGGGCTCCCCGCGGGTAATGGTGCCTGTTTTGTCGAGCAGTACGGTGGTTGCCCGGCCGGCTTTTTCCAGGGCTTCCGCATTGCGAATCAACACGCCGTGCTCGGCTCCTTTGCCCGTACCTACCATGATGGCCGTGGGCGTGGCCAGGCCCAGGGCGCAGGGGCAGGCAATAATGAGCACCGTCACGAAGCTGACCAGCGCCAGTGGGAAGCGGGTGGCTTCGGGAGCCAGATCGAACCAAAGGACAAACGTGGCAATAGCCACACACACCACCGTGGGCACAAAGATGGCGCTGACTTTATCGGCCAGCCGCTGAATAGGGGCCCGGGAACCCTGGGCTTCTTCCACCAGCTTCACAATCTGGGCCAGCATGGTGTCGGCTCCTACCTTGGTGACGCGGAAGCGAAATGCGCCGGTCTTGTTGAGCGTGGCCCCAAACACCGGGTCGCCGGCTTTTTTCTCTACCGGCAGACTTTCGCCCGTCAGCATGGCTTCATCCACAGCCGAGCGGCCTTCCAGCACCACGCCATCAGTAGCCACCTTTTCGCCGGGCCGCACCGCTACCACATCCTCTACCCGCACCTGCTCGATGGGCACCTCTAGTTCCTGCCCGGCCCGCACTACGCGGGCCGTTTTGGCCCGCAGGCCCATCAGCGCCTTAATGGCGGCTGAGGTTTGGGTTTTGGCACGCAGCTCCAGCACTTTGCCTACCAGAATCAGGGCAATGATGGTAGCCGTGGTATCGTAATAGACCTCCGGCTGCATGCCGTGGCGCACAAAAAAGCGCGGGGCCACCGTGGCCAGCAGGCTGTAGAGAAAAGCCGCGCCGGTGCCCACCGCAATGAGCGTATCCATGTTGGCGGCCCGGTGGCGAAAGGCATTCCAGGCCGAGGTGTAAAACTCGCGGCCACTGTAGAGCAGCACGGGCAGCGTGAGGGCCAGCAGCAGGTAGTTGAGCACCGGCATGCGGAGGCGGCTCATCATAGCGGGCCACAGCATCAGCATGGAAAGCACCATGATGACCGTGGCCAGGCTGGCCGCCACCCACAGGCGGCGCTTCAGGCTGTGGTAGGCGGCAGCTTTCTGGCGGTCGGTGGCGGCCTGCTGCTCGGCGACGCTGGTCTGTGGGGCGGTGGGCGCGGCCACGCCGTAGCCGGCTGCTACCACGGCCGCCCGCAAGGTGTCGGGGCTGGCCTGGCCGGGCAGGTATTCCACGGTGGCCCGCTCGGTAGCAAAATTCACTAAGGCCTTCCGCACACCGGGCGTGCGCCCCAGCGACTTCTCAACGAAGGAAGCACAGGAGGCGCACGTCATGCCCTCGATATCGAGCGTTGCTGTTTCTGTCGTGTAGTCGGTATCGGTAGCCGTTGGGGGCGCGGGTGGACCGGGCACTACATTGGGTTGTTTCATGGCAGGAGAAGGCGGGTAGAAATCCGCCGGGGTTTTTCTACCACAAAGCAACCGCTAAAATTGGCTGTTTGCGGTGCGCTATTCCGACGAATACTTGCAGAATTATAGAGTCTGCCCGCTCATGTCGTCTCTTGGCCTATTGCGTCTGCTGATCCGGTACGGTCATCGTGGCAGACACTTCACCTCAAATGCGACAAAAGTTAATCGGCAAAAAATATTATCACAACTCTACTCCAAGAGTATACCTGGGACTTTAATTTTCGTGTCATGCCTGATCTGACATCGGCTTTTTGGACAACCCTAAGTACGTTTCAGGCTGTATGTACAGTAGCGCTTTTGGAGTGTTTTGCCTTCTTTGGAAGTCCTGCTAGATATTGCGTCCACTTGCCGAAGCATCTTTACCGCGCCGTTAGCGGCTCTTCGCCGAAGCGGTAGAGATGCTTCGACTCCGCTACGCTGCGCGGACGCCAGATGAGCAGGGCGCAAACAGGATGTTTGCCAGTTCCCAAACCCGCTCTACTTCTGGTTGCTACTACGGTAGAGATGCTTCGATAAGCGCAGCACGACGTTCTTTCTGCTTACTGTTTACACAACCTGATGCGTACCCATGCTTTATGAAGGAGCCACGAGTTCGGCAGGCCAGTTTACCTGGCGCAGCAGCACCCGGAACTCGGCCTCGGAAGCCACGCGGCCCTGAAAGCTATAGAGCATCTGGCCCTCCACGGCTTCGAGCAGGGTTAGCTCGCCGTCGTCATATAGCACGATAGTTTCCTGCCCGCAGGCGCTGGGGCGGCTGTAGCGCGCCTGCCGGGGCGGGGCCGAAAACCGGGAAAAGCCAAAGGCCTGCAACAGTTCGGCCGATGGCTGGTAGAAAGAAGACATGGAGGGGAGCCCGTAGAAAAAGCGCACCGCCAAGATGGCGTGCGGCAGGTACTAGTTACGCAAAAAGCAGCACCGGGGCCGGAAAGAGCTGGTAAGCCGGCCCAAACAGAGCCGCTGGTGGGCCAGCTGGAAATGGGCGGTAGCTTCTGGCAGACAGGTGTCGTGTGCTGGTAGCACTTCGGCCGGTGCTACACGCCACACCGTGCCCGGCCCCAGGCGGGCGGACCGCCCCGGAACTTGCGTAGTTTTGCGCCTCCCCCGTATCCTTTCGCCGTTTTTATGCCCGGTTACCAGACCCTCGCCGATATTGCCCTGATTGAGCAAACGCCCCTGAGCGCCCGCCCCGTAGCGCCCGACACGTTCACGATGGTGCGGCGCGGGGCAGCCACCAATCCGCAGGCGCTGGCGCTGCGCTTCGTTCTGAACGGGGAGAAGCCCACCGAGTCGGTGGACTTCTCCTACGCCGAGGTGCTGGGCCGCTTGCACCAAACTGCCAACCTGCTGCAAGACCTCGGCATCGGCCCTACCGATGTGGTATCGTATCTGCTGCCTAACCTGCCCGAAACCACGTTTACCTTTATTGCCGGGCAGGCGGCAGGCATCGTCAACGCCATCAACCCGCTGCTGGAGCCGGCCCAGATTGCCGACATCCTGAACGCCTGTGGCACGAAGGTGCTGGTTACGCTACGGGGCTTTCCCAAAACCGATATCTGGCAGAAAGTAGAAGTCGTCGCGCCGCTGGTGCCCACGCTCGAAACGGTGCTGACGGTGGATCTGCTGCCCTACCTGCCCTTCGCCCAGCGCCTGGCCGTAAGCGCGCTGCGGTTGGGCCAAAAGCGCCCGGCCCTGCCCGGCAAGCAGGTTCTTGACTTTGCCCAACAACTGCGCACTCGCCCCACCGACCGCCTAACGAGCGGCCGCACTATTCGCTCCACCGACGTGGCCTGCTACTTCCACACGGGCGGCACCACCGGCACGCCCAAAATAGCGCCCCTCACCCACCGCAACCTTACGGTGATGACCAGTCTGACGGAATACCTCACGGGCACGGCAGCCGAAACCGGACCGCTGGTGTACTTCTGTGGTTTGCCCCTGTTTCATATCAACGGGGCGGTAGTCACGGTGTGCGCGCCCTGGTCGATGGGCCACACGCTAGTGCTGGGCAGCCCGCAGGGGTATCGGGGGCCGGGCATCGTGGCCAATTTCTGGCACCTGATAGCGCACTACCGCATTGGGCTTTTTAGCGGCGTGCCCACCGTATTCAGCCGCCTGCTCGACGTGCCCATCGGCTCCCACGACCTGAGTTCCCTCAAATACGCCATCTGCGGGGCGGCCCCACTTTCCCGGGAGCTGATTCTGGAGTTTGAGCGCCGCACGGGGCTACGCATCGCCGAAGGCTACGGCTCCACCGAGTGCTCGTGCACCAACACGGTGACACCGCTGGCCGGCGAGCCGGTAGTAGGCTCCATCGGGCTGCGGCTGCCCTACCAGGATGTGCGGGTGGTGGTGCTCGACGCGCAAACGGGCCACTACCTGCGCCCGGCCGAGCCCAACGAGAGCGGTACCCTCATTATTCGGGGCGAAAACGTGTTTCAGGGCTACCTGCAAGCCGAGCATAATCAGGGCCTCTGGGTGGATATTGGGGACGGCGGCGGTCGGTTCTACAACACCGGCGACCTGGGCCGGCAGGATGAAAAGGGCTATTTCTACATTACGGGGCGCCAGAAGGAGCTCATCATCCGGGGCGGCCACAACATCGATCCGCGCGTGATTGAGGACGCGCTACTGCAGCACCCGGCCGTGGCCATGGCCGCCGCCATCGGCAGCCCCGACCCCGACGCGGGTGAGCTGCCGGTAGCCTACGTGACACGCGCGCCCGGCCACACCATCACGGAGGCCGAGCTGCTGGCCTTTGCTGCCGCCGCCATTCCAGAGCGGGCCGCCGTGCCCAAGCGCATCCACATTGCCGACGAGCTGCCCCTGACAGCCATCGGCAAGATATTCAAACCGGCGCTGCTGAAGCAGGAAATTAGCCGGGTATTCGGGGAGCGACTAGCTGCTGTTCCGGGTTTGCGCGTGCAGCCCATCAGCGTGCGCGAGGATAAAAAGCTGGGATTGGTGGCCGAAATACAGGCTTCGGGCGCAGCGGATCTGAACGTGGAGCAGACGGTGCAGCAAGCCCTCCAGGGATATACGGTGCCGCACGAGCTGCGCGTATTGCGCTAGAGGCGGTGAGCGGGCACCGCTTTTAGGCGTTTCATCCTCCTTTGCCCGTCATGTCGACCATTCTGCGCTTCAAACAGAGAGGAGACATGACGTTCTGGTTGTTTGCTATCCACACAGCAGTAAGCAGGATGCTTACTGCTGTGAAAATACCTTCCCTCGGCGCTGCTAGTCGCCCTACTCTAGCTGGTGGCTACTCCGTCGCTGTTGGGCGCGTATACCAGCACGTAAGCGGGCGGCAGGTTCAGCAGAACGTGGGCTTGCTTCTGGAGGCGGAAAAACTTGCCGAACAGCTTCGTATTCTGCCTGGAGTATTGAAATAGAATGAGCTTGCCTTCGGGGGTAAGCAGAGGTCGGGTGTGCTCCAGAATACGCCACCCCAGGCGCTGGGTAAGCGACGAAAACGGCAGGCTGCACACCACATAGTCGACCGGACCCAGGCCCAGCTCCCGGAGGTAGTCGCCCGTCTGGTCGGCGGAGCCCAGAATGACGTGCACATTGGGCTGGCCCGCATACCGTTCGGCCAGCAGCTTCGTGAACCGCTCATTCACTTCCACCAGCACCAGAATGGTTGCCGGGTCGCGGCGCTTCAGCAGAGCATCCGTGAAAACGCCCGTGCCGGGTCCGTATTCCACGATGCAGCGGGCCCGGGCGAAGTCGATGGACTCCAGCACTTTAGCCGTCAGTTCCCGGGAACTGGGCACCAGCGAGCCAACCGCGGCGGGATTACGAAAAAACTCTTCTACAAAGGATGGCAGCATGAAAGGGCAACGGCGAAGTTGGGCAAAGGTAGCGAAGTAGCGGCAACAGCACCTGACGCCCGCCCTTCGCACACCTACTCTAAAGACATGAGTAGCAAGACAGAATCGGCAGTTGGCTTATCACTATAGCGCTACCAACCAAACTATCAGTACCTTTTTCGGGTGGGTCATTGTACCGCCTCAGGATACCGCGAAGTCTCCGCACGTTGTGGCTGAAGGCCGCAGTCGACTTGTGCCCGGCGTCGTGCAGCGCAGCTTCGCGGTACGGCGTCCATTCGCTGCGCAACCGTGCTAACAGCGTGTAAGCAGTTGGCTACTCGTTGAGAAACCGCCGCAGATAGGGAGCGGTGCGGCTTGCTTTGACCGCGGCCAGGTGCGCCGGTGGCCCGGCGGCTACTACCTTCCCGCCTTCTTCGCCCGCGCCGGGGCCAATGTCCAGCACCCAGTCGCTGCTGGCTACTACGCGCATGTCGTGCTCCACCACGATAACCGTGTTACCGGCTTCCACCAGGCCATTGAGCTGGGTGAGCAGCTTCTCCACATCGGCCGGGTGCAGGCCGGTAGTGGGCTCGTCGAGCACGTAGAGCGAGTTGCCGCGCTGGGCGCGCTGTAGCTCGGTGGCCAGCTTAATGCGCTGGGCCTCGCCACCCGACAGCTCCGTGGCGGGCTGGCCGAGGCGCAGGTAGCCCAGGCCCACTTCGCGCAGCACCGTGAGGGCGCGCCGCACCGTGGGCTCGTCAGCGAAGAACGTCCAGGCATCGTCTACGGTCAGGCCCAGCACCTGCGCTATGTTTTTGTCGCGGTAGGTTATTTCCAGGGTTTTGGCGTTGTAGCGGGCACCGTGGCACACGGGGCAAGGCGCATACACGCTGGGCAAAAACAGCAGCTCCACCATCACGAAGCCCTCACCCAGGCAGTTTTCGCAGCGCCCTTTGGCTACATTGAAGGAAAAGCGGCCCGCGTCGTAGCGCCGCTTGCGGGCGGCGGGCGTGGCAGCAAAGAGCTTGCGCACGTGGTCGAACAGGCCGGTGTAGGTGGCCATATTGGAGCGCGGCGTGCGGCCAATGGGCTTCTGATCGACGCGCACCAGGCGCTTGAGATGCTCCAGGCCGCCCGTAATCCGGCCGCTGGTTTCGGCCGGCGCGGTGCGCTCCAGCGGGTCGGCGGCTTCCTCTTCCGCCTCCACCGCCTGCCCCAGGTGCCCGGCGACCAGCTCGACCAGCACCTGGCTCACCAGGCTCGACTTGCCCGAGCCCGACACGCCGGTAACGGTAGTGAACACGCCCAGCGGAAAATCCACGTCGAGCAGCCACAGGTTGTTGCGACTCACGCCCCGCAGCCGCAGCCAGCCGCTGGGCGCGCGTGGCAGGCGCGGTACCTGGTCACCGCTTCCCTCGGCGGCGGCGGTGAACAGGTAGCGGCGGGTTTGCGAGGCTTCAATACCGCTTAACCCGGCGGGTGGGCCACTGTAGAGCACTTCGCCACCTTGCTCGCCAGCGGCCGGCCCCACGTCCACGAGCCAGTCGGCCTGCCGAATCACGTCCAGGTTATGCTCCACCACAAACAAGGAGTTACCGGCCTGCTTTAGGCCTGCCAGTGCTTGCAGCAGGGCTTCGGTGTCGGAAGGATGCAGGCCCGCCGACGGCTCATCCAACACATACACCACCCCAAACAGATTGGAATACAGCTGGGTAGCCAGCCGCAGCCGCTGCAGCTCCCCCGGCGACAGCGTGGGCGTGCTACGCTCCAGCGCCAGGTAGCCCAGGCCCAGGTCGAGCAGCACCGCTAGGCGCGCCACCAAGTCTTCGGCAATGCGCTGGGCCACAATAGTTTGCTCGGGGTGGGCAGCGTCGTGCCGCTTGCGCCCGGTGGCGGTACCGGCCGCGTAGGGCCGCAGCAAAGCCGCGACGCGCTGCAACGGCAGCCGCGACATATCGGCAATATCGAGCCCGGCGAAGGTGACGGCCAACGACTCGGGCCGCAGGCGCTTGCCGTGGCACAGGGCACACTCGGTGCTGAGCAGGTACTGCAACGCCCGCTTTTTCATCAGGGGGCTATGGGTAGTGGCAAAGGTGTGGAGCACATGCCGCCGGGCGCTGCTGAAGGTGCCCATGTAGTTGGGCGGCTCCCGGCGCTTGAGGGCGCGCTGGGTTTCCTGGGGCGAGTAGCCGGGGTATACGGGCACCGCGGGCTGCTCTTCGGTAAACAAAATCCAGTCCCGGTCTTTCTGCGGCAGCTCCCGCCAGGGCCGGTCGACGTCGAAGCCCAGCGTAACCAGAATATCGCGCTGATTTTGCCCGCCCCACGCCTGGGGCCAGGCCGCAATGGCCCGCTCCCGAATCGTGAGCGAGTCGTCGGGCACCATCGACTGCTCGGTGACTTCATACACCCGGCCCAGGCCGTGGCAGGCGGGACAAGCCCCTTCAGGCGTGTTGGGCGAAAAGCCTTCCGCGTACACAATACTTTGACCCGCCGGGTAGTCGCCGGCCCGCGAGTAGAGCATGCGCACCAGGTTGGAAAGCGTGGTGACGCTGCCCACCGACGAGCGGGTGGTGGGCGTGCCGCGCTGCTGCTGCAGGGCTACGGCCGGGGGCAGCCCATCAATACTATCAACTTCGGGCACCGCCATCTGGTGAAACAGCCGCCGGGCATACGGCGACACCGACTCGAGGTAGCGGCGCTGGGCCTCGGCGTAGAGCGTGCCGAAGGCCAGCGACGATTTGCCGGAGCCCGACACGCCGGTGAACACCACCAGCGCGTCGCGGGGAATATCGACGTCAACGTTTTTGAGGTTGTGCTCCCGGGCCCCGCGCACACGCACGAAACCGGTGAGACGCTGCGTGTCAGCTGGGTGCGTAGGCTTTGCCACAGATAGTACTGGAATGCGTGTAAATTCTTTCTCTGGCTATACTACACATCGGAGCCGTGGGTTAGGCAGCGGCCTACCGACGACCTATGGCAGGATCAGGCGCAGGCTTTCCGAATTGATGCAATAGCGCAGCCCGCCCGGCGCGGGGCCATCCGGAAATACGTGGCCGAGGTGACCGTCGCAGACGCTGCAGAGCGCCTCGACGCGCTGCATGCCGTGGCTGTCGTCGAAGGCGTATCGGATGGCATTTTTGGTGCAGGGCTGGGTGAAGCTGGGCCAGCCCGAAATAGCATGGTACTTGGCCGTGGAACTGAACAACAGGCTGCCGCAGCCCGCGCATACATACTGCCCCAATTCGTAGACGCGGCAATAAGCATTGCGGTACGGCGGCTCGGTTTCCTTTTGCCGCAACACCCGGAATTCAGCGGGCTTTAGCTGGCGGGCCCACGCCGCCGCCGACTGCCGCACCCGGCGGGGCGGCTCGGGGTTGCTGTAGGTAGCAAACCGAAGTACGTCGATCCAGCGCAGCTCCACATGCTACGGGTTCATCAGCAGAAACAGCAGGTTGTGGTAGAGAACCCCGACTTCGCCCTCGTGCCGACCGTACAGGCCTGCGTCTTCGAGCAGGGTTTCCACTTCCTCATAATCCTGCACAAAATCCAGCTCTACCTCGTCAGAAGCCTCATCAACGATGGTGTGGGTGACGTAGCGGCGGCGGGTTTCCAGGGTCACGAAGAGCTTCTGGTGGTAGGTCTGGGCAATGAGCAGGGCATCGTGCTGCTCGGGGTCGCCGGCAGCCGTCCGGGTGTGAATGATCGTCTTTTCTGTTTCGGCCGTGTGGCGCAGAAAGGTGGCGGGGTCTAGGCTCATGGCCGCAGTATACGGCAGTCGGCACGAATAGCTGGGCGACCAAGCGCGGCACTACCACTGGTATGCTCCGATTGCGGTACCTTTGACGCAGCAAAATACCGCTACTCTCTCCCCCACGAGCGCTACCATGAAACACCTGCTACTCCTTACTTTTCTGCTACTTAGCTTCATCGGGCAAGCCACCCAGCTCACCTTCCGGGTCGATATGCGGCAGCAGACAGTAGCGGCCAGCGGCATGCACGTAGCGGGCAACTTTCAGGCTGCCGCTGGCTATGCCGGGAACTGGAACCCGGCTACCACACTACTCACCGACCCCGACGGCGACAAGATCTTCGAAGTCACGGTGGCGGTGCCGGCGGGCACCTACCTCTACAAATTCGTGAACGGCAATGGCTGGAACGGAGCCGAAGCCCCGACCCTGGACTGCGGCGTCAACGACGGCGGCGGAAATATCAACCGCCAGGTAACAGTGGGCGCGGCCGCCCTGCGCCTGCCCGCTACTCCCTTTAATGGCTGCCTGACGCAGGTTCACTTTGCCGTGAACATGCGCGGGCAGAGCGTATCACGGTCGGGGGTGCATGTGATAGGCAACTTCCAGACGCTGGCGGGCTACGCCACCAACTGGGACCCCACCGCCATACCTCTCGCCGACACCAACGGCGACGGTATCTACGAAGGGCAGGTGTCGTTGCCGGCGGCGGGCCGGTTTCAGTATCGGTACGTGAATGGCAACACGCTGGCGGAAGCCGAGCAAGTGCCCGCCACCTGCGCCACTGCCGATGCCAACGGGGCGTTGAGCCGCATTCTGGATGCCACGGCTGCCGTCAACCTCGTGCCGCCGCTGTGCTTCAGCTCCTGCCAAACCTGCGGCGCCTCCCCCACCGACTACAGCACCCACTGGTGGAACGACGCGGTATTTTATGAAGTCTTCGTTCGCAGCTTCTACGACAGCAACGGCGACGGCAAAGGCGACTTCGCGGGCCTAACCGCCAAGCTCGACTACCTCAACGACGGCAACGCCACCACCACTACCGATCTGGGCGTTACGGCCCTGTGGCTGATGCCCATGATGGAGTCGCCGAGCTACCACGGCTACGACGTGACCAACTACAAGGCCACGGAATCGGACTACGGCACGATGGCCGGGTTTGAAACTTTCCTGGCCGCCGCCCACGCGCGGGGCATCAAAGTCATTATTGATCTGGTGCTCAACCACTCATCGAGCCAGCACCCGTGGTTTCAGCAATCAGCCAGCAGCCCCACTAGCTCCTACCGCGACTGGTACCGCTGGTCGGCCACCAACCCGGCATATTCAGGGCCGTGGGGCCAAACGGTATGGCATCAGCGCAACGGCCAGTACTATTATGGCATCTTCTACGATGGGATGCCCGACCTGAACTGGCAGAACCCGCAGCTGAAAGCCGCTATGTGGGATGCTACCCGCTTCTGGCTGAAAAAGGGCGTGGATGGCTACCGCCTCGATGCCGTGAAATACTTGGTGGAGAAAAATCAGAGCCTGGAAAACACGCCCGAAACGCTGAGCATTCTGGAGGAGTTCAGCGACTCCGTGAAGCGAACCAACCCCGAAGCCTTCGTGGTGGGCGAGGCCTGGTCCAACACGGCGGCCGTGGTGCCTTATGTGGTTAACAAGCGCTTGGACGCCTGCTTTGAGTTCGACCTGGCCTCGGCCATTCTCAGCGGCCTCAGCTCGGGCAACCCGACGGGCCTGCGCAACCAGCTTGCGCTGGTGGAAAGCACTTACCCCAAGCTGCAGTACGCCACCTTCCTGACCAACCACGACCAAAACCGGGTACTGGGCACGTTGGGTGGCAACATGGCCCGGATGAAGCAAGCCGCCGCGCTCTACCTGACGCTGCCGGGTGTACCCTTCCTGTATTACGGCGAAGAAGTAGGCATGCTGGGCACGGGCGTCGATGAGGACAAACGCAAGCCCATGCAGTGGACGGCCGGCGCAAATGCCGGCTTCAGCACCGGCTCGCCGTGGCGGGGCGTGAATGCCAACTACGCGCAGTTCAACGTAGCCACCATGCAGGCCGACCCGAACTCGCTGCTCGCGCACTATAAGAAGCTCATCGGGCTGCGCACCTCACGCGCCGCGCTCCGCAAAGGCTACCTGCTGCCCGTAACGGCTACGGCATCTGCGCTGCTCAGCTACGCCCGCGTGTTCCAGCAGGAAGCCGTGGTGGTGGTATCCAACTTCGGCAACAGCGCCGTGAGCAACGCCGCCCTATCGATGGCCGTGTCGTCGTTGCCGGCGGGCACTTACCAGGTTACGGAGCTATATGGCGGGCTGGCGGCCGGCACAGTTACGCTCGATGCCCAGGGCGGCTTCAGCAGCTGGGCGGTTTCGCTGCCGACCTTGGCCGCCAACCAAACCTGGGTTCTGCAGCTTACTCCTTCCCAGATTACTGCTACCAGCCTGGCCAAATCTGCTTTCAGCCCGCAGCTCTACCCCAACCCGACAGCCGACCAGGTGCGCGTAGAGCTGCCCGTTGCCCCGGCTTCTGTCACGACAACCATCACCACCTACGACCTGCAGGGCCGCCTGCTGACGACAGCCAAATTTGTGGGTCGCAGCCACACGCTCGATACCCGCGCGTGGGCCAATGGCACGTACTTTCTGAAGATTCAGGCCGGAGACGCTGTTTCGATGCAGCGCCTCATTGTGACTCACTAGAGTGGTTTCGGGGTCAATGGATAGTAGCGCGAACTGTGTAGTTCGCGTCCCCGCGCCGTTCGCAGTCGTTCTACCGGCGCGGCGACGCGAACTACACAGTTCGCGCTACTGCCACCTCGTACACTGAATCCGAAACCGCTCTAACGAGTAGCAGTACTGCGCAACTTATGCCAGGCACATCCTTAGGTTGCGCTACACAGAAACGGCTCACCACTTTTCGAGTGGTGAGCCGTTTCTGTGTAGCGGTATTTAGGCTGCCTTTTAGCCTGAGACGCGGCCCGCGTTGCGCGTGGCCCACAACCCCAGAAAGGGACCAGGTGCCAGGAGCAGGAATAGGTAGCGGGCTTCGCAATAGGCCTGCAGAGCCGTGAAGCATTGCAAGCTGACGATCGTCAGCGCGAAGCCCAGGCAGGTGACCAGTGTGAGGGCGGTGCCTTTGAGGGCGGCAGGTGCATGCTGGGCCACCAACGTAGAAAACTGCGGCGAATCGGCTACCACGGCCATGCCCCACACTACCATGAGGACGGCAAACCAGGGCAGCGGCAAATACAGCAGTAGCAGCGGACTTAGCAGGCAGCAGCTTCCCGATACCCAGAGCGCGAGGCGGGCCGTGCGCAGCGTGCCAAGGCGCTGGGCCACGTAGCCGCTGGCCACGCAGGCCGGAGCCCCGGCCGCAATCAGCAGGAAGGCCAAACCAGCGGCCGGCACACTGCCGCCCGGGTGCAGGCGGCTGTAGGTAGCCAGCAGCAGCGGCACGAATGCCCAAAACGTGTAGAGCTCCCACATGTGGCCAAAGTAGCCGCACGCCGCTTGCCGGAACGGCCTATGCCGCCACACGGCGCGCACGGCGCTGAACTGCAGCCGGCTACCCGGCCGCCGAAACGGCCCGTCGGGCACCAAAAGCCACAGCAGTAGCCCGCCCCCGCAGGCCAGCCCGGACGTGGCCAGCACCACCGCTTGCCAGGCAAAGCCAGCGGTGAGCCAGCGCAACAGGTGCGGCAGCGCCGTGCCCAGCACCAGCGCCCCCACCAGATAGCCCAACGCTTTGCCCAGACCACCGACGAAATAGTCGGCCGCTATTTTCATTCCTACCGGATAAATACCCGCCAGGCACAACCCTGTTCCGAAGCGTAGCGCCAGCAGCGAAACCGGCGTTTGGGCCGGCACCAGCAGCGCCAGGTTGGCAAGACTGCCGGCCACGGCGCTCAGCAAGAACAGGCGCGAAGGCGACACCCGGTCGGCGAGCAGCAGCAGGGCGAAACAGAGCGTGCCGACGATGAAGCCCAGCTGCACGGCCGAAACCATAGTGCCGAGTGAGCTGCCCGTCAGGTGCGTAGCGCGCAGCAGATCGGGCAATACGATGTTGCCGGCAAACCACAGGGAAGTACCGGCAAACTGGGCCAGCACTACCGTAGGCAGCACCCAGCGGCGGGGTCGGTAGACGACGGATTGTTCCAAGAAGACAAGCGCAGAATGGAAGAAAAGCAACGGCTTTTCCGGTTCGGAATAGGAGTCCAAACTTACGCAAAACCCCTCGCCCACCGGCCCGCGCTGGCGCAGCGGGGTTCCCACTTTTCTGTAGAGAGTTCAGCAGGTTTGGAGGGTGTTGGGGATGTTGCAGCAAAGTCAGCTCTGTTCAAGCTGGCGTCTGCGTGGTACAGGCCTCTCGAGGAGGATGATGTTGGTAAAAGTCCGTCATGCTAAGCAAGGTCGAAGCATCTCCACTCCGCTAGGAAGTAGATACCATTGCGGTAGAGATGCTTCGACTGCGCTCAGCATGACATAGAATGAATACCGCACCCCGAAGCCCACTGCTACCGTCGGCGGAGGGCCAGATAATCCAGGTAGTAGAGCACTTTTACCGACACGGAGTTGGCGTGGGGCGTGGTGAGGGTGTTGTTCAGGTTGCGGAAGTAGAGCGGCGTAAAGTCCGGGGACTGGCTGCCGGGGCTGTTGGCATTTTTCCAAACGACGCTGATCTGGGAGCCGGGCGCGAACCACCACGCGTACACCGCGTCCACGTTGAAGGCGTTGTAGGTATTGTCGCGGGTGCGCTGGTAGTCGGCGAGCTGCTCGGTGCCGCCGGGGGCCAGGGTGGCAAAGTCGTGGTAGCGCACGTTGCTGGTATAGTGGCGCGTACGCAGCGTCAGCGACATGCGGTTGGTGAACGTGTAGGCCGCCGACAGCACGCTGGATACAGTGGCTACGTCGCGGCGGCCCAGCAGCGCCTGGCCTGCAAAGGGCTGGTCGAGCGGCTCCTCGGGGTCGAGGCCGCCGTTCAAGTAGCCGATTTGGTTCCGGCTCAGGCCCCAGTCGAGGCTGTAGCGAAACGTGAGGTGGTCGTTGACGCGGTAGCGCGGATACGCGCCCAGGGTATAGCTGGCGCGGCGGGGCCGGGGCAGGCGCGGCTCCTGGCCAAAGCGCTGCAGGCCCGCGTTCATACCCAGGGCAAACCGTTTGCGGGTATCGGAGTTAAAAAACACAACCAGACCGGTATTGGCAGGCACTCGCACGAAATACGTGCCCAACGGGATGCCCCGCTCCCGGCTGCGCGGCTCAAAGAAGTCGTGGGTTGCGGCGCTGAAACTCAAATCGTAGCCCACTTGCAGAAAGCTTTTCGTGAAGGTCGTGTTGAAGCCGTTGTAGAGGCTCAGGCTCTGGTAGCGCGTGGGCTGGTAGAGCAGCGAGTGGCTGACTTGTCCGAAAAAAGCCATGTTGTTGACCTTCCAAAACGGCTGGTACTTGCGGTAGGCCGCGTCGAACGACTGGCTGATGCTGTTGTTGCCAAACAGGATGCCCATGTCGTTGGGGTTATAAGTGCCCGACTCGATGCCGTGGTTGAGGTTCCAGGTGAAGCCGCCACTGATTTTACCCAGACCGATAGTGTACTTGTAGCCATCCTGGTCGTCGATTTCGGCCGCCGAGCCGAACACGTTGCCGCGCCGCCGCGAATACACCATACGCCCATCCAGGGCGTAGGAGTTTTGCTTGTTGGCGAAGCGAAACAGGCCGCCCGCCACGTTGGCGTCGTAGGTGCGGCCGGCGCGGGTCACGTTGGTGTTGATGAGCGAGACGTAGGAGTTATTTTTCAGCGACTGGTCGAGCACGGCAATGCTGTAGTTGCTCAGGGGCTGGGTCAGGGCGTCCCGCTCCTGGCCCGTTTCCAGGTTGCGGATGGTGGCATACATGTCGTTCGACACGGCATTGAACACGCCGATACCCAAGCCCTTGCTGGTGCGGCCCGATATTTTGGTGGCGTTCAGCAGCTGCGTTTCGGCGGGGTTGCGCACCAGCTTTTCGGTGCTGCCCACCAGCACATGCCGGAAGCCGATGGGCGCGGCCCCCACGCGGCGCGAGTAAAACAGATTGCCTTTGGTAAACAGCTCGGTGCCTTCGGTGAAAAAGGGCCGGTTTTCGTTGAACTGCACCTCAAACGGCGACAGATTCAACACCTGATTATCGCTCTGCACCTGCCCGAAATCGGGCACCAGCGTGGCATCGAGCGTGAAGCTCTCGTTGATACCCCACTTCACATCAGCGCCGCCGTTGAAGCTCGTCGTGGTGCGCCGGCTGCCCTCGCCGCTCAGCGGGTTGTGGTTCACGTAGCCCGACACGTAGGGCGAGAGCGAGAGGCGCAGCGGGGGCTGCACATCGCGCAGGCCACGCAGCTCGCCCCACTGGTTCACGAAACCATCGACGGTGGGCCTCACTTCATTCCAGAAAAACTGCGCGTTGTCGCGCTTGCGCTGGCGGGCAAAATTGAGCCCCCACAGCTGCTCCGACGCCTTGCTGAAGCGAATAGCCGAGTAGGGAATGCGCAGCTCGGCCACCCAGTCGGTGCCGCGCCGGGTGGTGCGGGCATCCCAGACGGCGTTCCAGTTGAAGTCTTCGCCGCCGGCCGGCGAGTAGCGGGCATCCAGCTGCACCCCCGAAGTCGTGACGGTGAAATTGTAGCCGTTCAGCTGGTCGTGGTAGGTATCCAGGAACACGGAAAACAGGTCGGTATTGCCGAACTGGTCGCGCTGCGTTATCTCGCGCAGAATGGAGTCCGGTGAGGAATCGTGCATCACGGCCCCGATGTAGAGGTTAGCATCGTCGTAGAGCACCCGCACTTCGGTTTTGTGCCGCTCGGGCACGCCGGGGTTGGGGCGCTGCTGCACGAAGTCGGTAGCAACCGCGGCCTGCTGCCAGGCTTCCTCGTCGAGTACGCCATCGAGCTTCAGGGCCGCCGTGGTGCGCAAGGCCTGCAGCTGGCGCTTGGGAGATGCCTGGGCGGGGGCGGCGGTTGGCAGTTGGGCCACGGCCCAGCGGCTATGCCAGCTCAGCACCAGAAACAGAGCCCAGGAAAGAAGCGTACGAGTGCAGCGCATAGCAGAGAGGGTTTGGCGGGTAAGACAGAGGTATAGAATTGAGCAAAGACCGGCCGTGCTCCGAACCAAGGGGCAAAGCGGTGCCCGGCAGCGCCAAATGCGCGCGAAAAACAGGTCCGGAAAACCGGGAAGGAAGTGGCAAGCCGAAGCGGCAGATTGGCTAACGAAGCCCCGAAGAGCCGTCGGCACTAGCAGGCAGCAGTAGACACTGCTCTACTTCCCGAAGGTTACAGCCGGCCCTATATTTTATTTGGCTTTCGGTACTGGTGAGGCAAACGCTGCTTCATGGCTGAGATTTTCTAAAAAGCCGATTCCGTCCTGCCTCATCTGGCATCCGCTTGTCGAAGCAGGACACGAAAAGCAAAATCCCCACACACGCTCTAAACCCGCTTGCGCAAAAACACGAAAAGGCCTGGCTACCGCAGCAGCCAGGCCTTTTCGGGGCTCAACCACCGACAGGCTACTTACCGTCCAGCAGGTTGTAGAGCATCCAGAGCACCGACAGAATAGCCATGCTGTACCAGCTCCACTTGCTGTAGGCATCGTCGGAGTCGTCGTCTCTTTTGGGTCGCAGATTTAGTCCGGGCAGCTTCATACTATCCAGTCGTCAGGCGTTGTATATAGCAGTGCAGCTATTTAGGAAGTCTATCGAACGTCATGCTCATCTGGCGTCCGCGTAGTCGAAGCATCTCGCGTGCAGTAGCACTCAGATTACCAGTGCACGCGAGATGCTTCGACTAGCGGACGCCAGATGAGCATGACGTTCAATTTGATTTCAGCGACTTCCTAAACAGCTTCATTATTATACAGACGCCCACGGCTATTGTTACTGCCGTAATCCCCAAAAATCCCCTATTGCTTTACCTACAGCTGCAACAGCACCTGCTCAATATCGGCGAACAGCGGCCGCGCCGCCGCTACGGGCTGCACGCACTGCTGCTGCAGCTCGTGCAGGGAGGCAAAAGCGGCGGGCGCGGTGGCGCAATGCTCCAACAGTTCCTCCAGCAAGCAGCCAAAGGCCCGCACTTCCAGGCGCTGTAGCGCGGCGGCCGTAGCGGGAGCTTCCGGGTCAAAAAAGCTGGCTGCGCCAAAGTCGCTCAGCAAACAGTCGCCGGCGGCGGTAACCAGGATATTATGGGCGTATAAGTCGCCGTGCAGAATGCCGCGCTGGTGCAGGTGCGCCGCCGCCGCCGCAATGCCCCGCACGATGCGCAGCACCACGGCCGGGCCGAAGCTCGTGCCGGCCGCATACACGTCGCGGGTGCAGGTGGCAAAGCTCGGCGGCCCGGCCAGGTTGCCAAACGCCGGGTCAATCAGGGCCAGCACCAGCCCTTCGGCCCCGGCTGGGTGCCGCCCGATTTTGCCCTCCACCGTTGTCAGATTGGGATGCGCTCCGGCACTGATGCAGGCCACCATTTCGCTGTGCGGCAATCCGTCGCTGGTCACTGCGCCTTTAAACACCTTCACGGCTACTTCGCGCGCGGCGGCGGCCTCGGCCGGCTGCCAGCTGGCCTGCGAGATGATGCCCGAAGCACCCTCGCCCAATTGCCGGCCAATGCGCAGCGCCTGCCACTCGATGGTGCCAATAGGATGCTGTGCTTCGGCCAAGGCTTCGGTGGCGGCGCAAAACGGATTGCCGGCGTAGGCCAGCCACGTGAGGCGCGGCAGCGCCAGCAGCCACTCGGGCAGCGCCGTGAAGCGGTTGGCGGCCAGGCGCAGCAGCTCCAGCCGGGTGCAGGCCTGCATCGTTTCGGGCAGGCGTTGCAGCTGGTTGCCGGCCAGCAGCAGCTTTTGCAGCTGGGTGCAGCGCCCTATTTCCTCCGGCAGCTCTCGCAGCTGGTTATCGGTCAGAATAAGCCAGCGCAGGGCCGGTGGCAGAGCCGCGCCGGGCAGCGTCTGAATTTGATTGGCCTTGAAGCCCACCATGCGTAGCTGCTGGCACTGGCCCAGCGCGGTGGGCAGCTCGGTAAACTGATTGTCGGAGCAGAACAGGATGCGCAGCTTGTGCAGGCGACTCAGGTCGGCGGGCAGGGCCGAGAGGCTATTGCCCGACAGATTCAGGATTTCCAGCGTGTCGGCCAGATCGAATATTTCAGTCGGGAATTCGGTCAGGCCGCAGGCTAAGTCGAGACGGGAGGAGCCGGCCAGCTTCCCGGCGCGCAGCTGTTCTAGGGTATGCATGGCGCAAAGGTCGCGAAGGAAGACCTGACGACCATGAGGCTCGGGCAGTTTAGGGCTGACAGGGCCGGTTGGCTGAGCCAGCTCACCTACACAAGCGAGCCACGCAACCCGAGCCACATTTCCTTGTGTATCTTCAACCTTTCACTCACTCCCGATGGGCCTCCCACTCATGTCCAACCTATTTGCCTCTCCCGGCCGGCTGCTGCTGGCCAATTCCCTACTCGCATTTAGCCTGGCGGCCAGCGTAGCGCCTACCACCAGCCTGGCCCAGACGACCGCCGCTGCCAATCCGCTGCTGGCTCCCTGGGCCGGCCCGTACGGCGGCATTCCGCCCTTCGATAAAGTGACGGTAAGTCAGTTTGAGCCGGCTCTGGAAGCCGGTATGGCCCAGAATCTGGCCGAAATTCAGGCCATTGCCACCAACGCCCAGGCACCTACGTTCGACAACACCATTGCCGCGCTGGAGCGGGCCGGGCAACGGCTCGATGAGATTCAGACCGTGTACGGCATCTGGTCGGGCACGCTGAGCACGCCCGAAGTGCAGGCCATTCAGCGCAAGATGGCCCCGCGCATGGCCGCGTTTACCGACCAGATCAGCCAGAACGAGCCCTTATTCCGGCGCGTGGAAACGCTCTACAATTCGCCCGACAAGAAAAAGCTTACTCCCGAGCAGCAGCGCCTGACGTGGGTGTACTACAACAACTTCGTGCGGGCCGGCGCCAAGCTCGATGCCACGGCCAAGACGCGCCTGTCGGCCATCAACCAGCAGTTGGCCGGCCTTTTCACGCGCTTTAGCCAGAACGTGCTGGCCGATGAAACCGACTCGGTGCTGGTGCTCAAAGCGCCCGCCGACCTGGGCGGCTTATCGGCTTCCCTGCGCGACGACGCGGCCAATGCCGCCGCCGCCCGCAAGGTTGCCGCCGCCGGCGTCATCACCAACACCCGCTCGTCCATCGACCCCTTCCTGACCTACTCCGACCAGCGCAAGCTGCGCGAAAAAGCCTGGCGCATGTTCGTGAACCGGGGCGACAACGGCGGGGCCCACGACAACAACGCCCTGATTACCGAAATTCTGCAGCTGCGCGCCGAGCGGGCCAAGCTGTTGGGCTACAAAACCCACGCCCACTGGCGGCTCGACAACACGATGGCCAAAACGCCCGAGAAGGCCATGGCCCTGATGGAGCAAGTCTGGACGCCGGCCGTAGCCCGCGTGAAGCAGGAAGTAGCCGACATGCAGGCCCTGGCCAAAAAAGAAGGCGCTACGTTCCAGATCGAGCCCTGGGACTACCGCTACTACGCCGAGAAAGTGCGTAAGGAGCGCTACGACCTCGACCAGAATGAAGTAAAGCAGTATCTGCAGCTCGATAAAATGCGGGAAGGCATGTTCTGGGTGGCCGGCGAGCTGTTCGGCTTCACCTTCAGCCCCGTCAGCAACGTGCCCGTGTACCACCCCGACGTGAAAGTGTGGGAGGTGAAAGATAAGACCTCCGGCAAGCCGGTGGGCCTGTGGTATTTCGACCCCTACGCCCGGCCCGGCAAACGCTCGGGGGCCTGGATGAACGCCTACCGCAACCAGGAGCGCATGGACGGCAATGCTGTGACGACCATCGTATCGAACAACTCCAACTTCGTGAAGGGCAAGGACGGGGAGCCCACGCTTATTTCCTGGACCGATGCCACAACGCTGTTTCACGAGTTTGGCCACGCCCTGCACGGCCTCTCGTCCAACGTGACTTACCCAAGCCTATCGGGCACCAGCGTCGTGCGCGACTACGTCGAGTTTCCCTCGCAGGTGCTCGAAAACTGGCTTGCCACGCCCCAGGTGCTCCAAAAGTTTGCCGTGCACTACCAGACCGGCAAGCCCATTCCCCAGGCGCTGGTCGACCGCATCGAAAAAGCGGCAACGTTCAACCAGGGCTTTGAAACCACCGAGTTTCTGGGCAGCGCCCTCATCGACATGAAGCTGCACCTGGCCGGCGACCGGAAAATTGACCCCGACAAGTTTGAGCGCGAAACGCTGGCGCAGCTGGGCATGCCCCGCGAAATCGTGATGCGCCACCGTACGCCGCAGTTTTCGCACGTCTTTTCCTCCGATGGCTACTCGGCGGGCTACTACAGCTACCTGTGGTCGGTGGTGCTGGCGGCCGATGCCTACCAGGCCTTCACCGAAGGCGGCGGCCCCTACGACAAAGCCGTGGGCCAGCGCCTGACCAAGAGCATTTTCTCGGTCGGCAACACCGTGGACCCAGCCGATGCCTACCGCACTTTCCGGGGCCGCGACCCTCAAATTGAGGCGCTGATGCGTGAGCGGGGCTTCCCCGTAACGACCAGCAAGACGCCTAAAGCCAGCAAGCAGCCCGCCGCTAAACCAGCAGGCAAGAAAAGCTAAGCCGAGCTATAGTCTGGGCTTGACAATAGAATCGGCTGCATTGCATCCGAGCTTAGCGAACTGGAGTTCGGCGTTAGCCAGGTACTTCTACCGCACAAAAAAGGTGGCCTTTCGCAAGGCCACCTTTTTTGTTACAACAGTTCTAGACCTGTTTACAGCCTGTCGGCTACTTCACACTTAGGCGAGGTCGAACCGGCCAAGATTCATCATCTTGGTCCAGACGGCCACGAAGTCAGTTACGAACTTCTCTTGAGCATCTGAGCAGCCGTAGACTTCGGCCAGGGCCCGCAGCTCGGAGTTGGAGCCAAAAATCAGGTCCACGCGGGTGCCGGTCCACTTTACTTCGCCGGTTTTCCGGTCACGGCCGTGGAAGGCATTTTGCGCATCCGACGTGGATTTCCAGGTGGTTCCCATGTCGATCAGGTTCACGAAAAAGTCGTTGGTCAACGCGCCCGGACGGTCGGTGAAGACGCCGTGCTTGGATTGGTCGAAGTTGATGTTGATAGCCCGCAGGCCCCCGAACAATATCGTTAGCTCGGGCGCGGTCAGCGTCAGCAGCTGGGCTTTGTCGATCAGCATTTCCTCGGCCGCCGCCTTGTGGTGCGACTTTAGGTAGTTGCGGAACCCGTCGGCAGCCGGCTCCAAGGCCGCGAATGATACGACATCGGTTTGCGCCTGGGAAGCATCGGCACGGCCGGCGGTGAACGGAACCGTCACCTGATGCCCGGCCTGCCGGGCAGCTTGCTCAATGCCTACCCCACCTGCGAGTACAATCAGATCAGCCATTGAAACCTGCTTGCCGCCAGCCTGGGCACCGTTGAACTCCCGCTGAATACCGTCGAGCTTCTGCAACACCTGCGCCAGCTGGGCCGGGTTGTTTACTTCCCAGTGTCGCTGCGGGGCCAGGCGCAGCCGTCCACCGTTGGTGCCACCGCGTTTGTCGGAGCCCCGGTAGGTGGAGGCAGAAGCCCAGGCAGTCGATACCAACTGGTACACCGACAGGCCGGAAGCCACGATTTTCTCTTTCAGGGCCGTAACATCCTGGTCGTCAACCAACGCGTGGGTAACGGCTGGGATTGGGTCTTGCCAGAGCAATTCTTCTGTGGGCACTTCCGGACCCAGGTACCGCTCTTTCGGGCCCATGTCGCGGTGCGTCAGCTTGAACCAGGCCCGGGCAAAGGCATCGGCAAACTCGGCCGGATTCTGCTGGAAGCGGCGCGAAATAACCTCATACGCCGGGTCTACGCGCAGGGCGATGTCCGTGGTGAGCATGAAGGGAGCGTGCTTCTTGGCCGGGTCGTGGGCATCCGGAATGGTGCCGGCACCGCCGCCATCGACGGGCCGCCACTGGTGCGCGCCGCCGGGGCCCTTGGTCAGCTCCCACTCGAAACCGAACAGAAAATCGAAGTAATCAGTGCTCCACTTGGCGGGCGTGCTGGTCCAGGCGCCTTCGAGGCCGCTGGTGATAGTGTCGCTGCTATGGCCCTTGCCGAAGCTATTGCGCCAGCCCATGCCCATTTCTTCCATGGTAGCACCGGCGGGCTCCGAACCTACGTGTGCGCCGGGGTCGGCAGCACCGTGCGTTTTGCCGAAGGTGTGGCCGCCGGCAATCAGGGCCACCGTTTCTTCGTCGTTCATGGCCATGCGGCCGAAGGTTTCGCGGATGTCGTGGGCCGAGCGTAGCGGGTCGGGCTCACCGTTGGGTCCTTCCGGGTTCACGTAGATGAGGCCCATCTGCACGGCCCCGAGCGGGTTGTCCAGCTTGCGGTCGTCGGTGTAGCGCTTGTCGCCGAGCCACTCGGTTTCGGGCCCCCAGTAAATGTCTTGCTGCGGCTCCCACACGTCTTCACGCCCACCGCCAAAGCCGAAGGTTTTGAAGTTCATCGACTCCAAAGCGCAGTTGCCGGCCAGAATCATCAGGTCGGCCCAGGAGATTTTCTGACCGTATTTCTGTTTGATGGGCCACAGCAATAGGCGGGCCTTGTCCAGGTTGGCGTTGTCGGGCCAGCTGTTGAGGGGCGCAAAGCGCTGGGCCCCGGAGCCACTGCCGCCCCGGCCGTCGCCGATGCGGTAGGTGCCGGCGCTGTGCCAGGCCATCCGGATGAAAAACGGGCCGTAATGGCCGTAGTCGGCCGGCCACCAGTCCTGCGAATTCGTCATCAGCTCGAACAGGTCCTGCTTAACGGCATTCAGGTCCAGCTTCTTGAACTCCTCGGCGTAGTTGAAGTCCTTGCCCAGTGGGTTGGAAAAGGAGTCATGCTGGCGCAGAATACTCAGCTTTAGCATGTTCGGCCACCATTCGCGGTTGGTGCGGCCGCCGCCAGCGGTTTGTTTCACCGCGCCGCTGCTAAAGGGGCATTGGGCCGCCGGCTCGTTCAACTCGTACAGGATTGAGTTTTCGGGGGGAAGGTTATGCAGGTTGCTGTCCATGTTGAATTTGGGTTTCACTTCACGCCTTTACAATTCTTATTTCACCGAAAAGTTTGCACTTCTACCTGTGGAGCTGTCTTGAAGCTGATCCGCTGCTCGGGGCCAGCTGACCGCAGCAGCAGTACCCTTCCGTTACAAGGTCCTGACAAGGTGGTTGGGAGGCTTCAGCAGCATTCCGTAGGCCACGAAAATCGGTTTTTTTTTCTGAATCTCACAGGCACTGCCGTAGCCTGCTATTCTGGTGGCGGCAAGGCTCGTAGCGGTGTATTGGCCTACTGCGCCAGCTGTGCGTAAAGCCGCGCCAGCGTGGCCGCCGCATCCTCGCACAAGCCGGGGTGCACGGGCGAGGTTTGGACCACGGTGCTGCGCGTGGCCGTGAGCCAGCGAAACCGCTCGGCCAACGACAATGCGCCAATGGTGCCGCCCTCGGGCCGGCCCCGGCAAATTCGTTCGAAGGCCCCCAAGCGCCCGGCCAGCTCCTCCAGGTCGAGGCCGGCGCTGGCGAAGGCTCGCAGCCGCTCCTCGGGCAGAGCGCACCGGGTTTGCAGAAATCCCTGGGCCCGGCAGTACAGAATGACGCCGACGTTCAGGAATTCTTCGCGCTCCACGCGGGGCACCACGCGCAGCACGGCGTACTCAAATAAGTGCTTTTCGGGCATCTTCGGCTTCCTGAACAAAGGTTTCTGAGGCGGCAAGGCGGTGTTGCAAAAACCCAACGTAGGCAGTCCGCTGCTCCTGGGCAGTAGCCGCCGGCTGCTCGGCGACGGCTTCCAGCAGCCACTCGTCGGGCACCAGCGCCACGATGCCGCTGAGCACCTCCGGCGTGAGCAGGGCGCGACTCTCGGCATCGACGGCAGCCAGCTCGCTGGCCTGGGGCAGCAGCACGTGGTCTTTCACCTGGGCAAAGGCGCGGGGCCGGGGCGCGGCCCAACCGGGGCCCGCATGGTGCACATACAGCGCCGCGCCGTGGTCAATCAGCCACAGCTCCTTGTGCCACATCAGCAGGTTGGTATTGCGGGCCGTGCGGTCCACGTTCAGCGCCAGGCAGTCGAGCCACACGATTTGGGAGGCCAGCCGGGGCTCGATGGTCGTCACCAGCGCGTCGAAGGTAATGGCCCCGGCCAGGTAGTGCAGGCCCAGATTCAGGCCGGTGCTGGCGCGCAGTAAGTCTTGAATTTCCTCATCGGCCTCGCTTCGCCCGAAGGCTTCGTCGAGGCGGCAAAAGACGAGCTCCGGCATGCGCAGGCCCAGCGCCCGGGCCAGCTCGCCCACAATCAGCTCCGCAATGAGGGCCTTGATGCCCTGCCCCGCTCCCCGAAACTTGACTACGTACAGAAACTCATCCTCGGCCTCCACCAGAGCGGGCAGGGAGCCGCCCTCGCGCAACGGCGTGACGTAGCGGGTCACATCAACGGTTCGGAGCTGCGGAATACGAACGGGCATAGAGCACGGAAAGGAAAAACAAGCCGGGCAAAGGACGGATAATTCCGGCAGTTTACGGGCATTTCCGGCGGGTTGTGGGCCTTTGGGCGCGTGGCACTGGGTTACTCTGGAGACACAGTATCGGGGCGGGGCAGTGCCAGACGCCCAAGCCGGAATGTTTAATGCCTCTGGAAATAATCTTGTACCGCAGCGTTGGCACAACCGCCGCAATGCGTTGTGTGATACAGCATGGACGGGGCCGCAGTCAAACCACCTGTGCTACCAGCCACGCAGTATCCCGTAGTCGCTGGCACCAGGAAGTTGACGCCGGAAAATTCGGCAGCCAGCGCATCCAGCAGCTCCGGGCGGCGGCCCATGACGGCAATGGCGCGCACGCCGCGCTGCCCCGGCTCGGCTACGAGGGCTTTGCCAATGCTGCCACTGCCCTTGGTTATGAGTACCTTCTTGTCCCGCAAGTCTATGGTGTCCTGCTTTAGCGTTTTGACTTAATTCACGTGACCCAGGGCAATAAATGGACCCTGCGCAATGCAGAAAACTCCCTTTACAACCTTTGACGAACCGCTGGACGAATCCAGCCTTCATGCGCTCCTACGAACATTACCCTGACCGATACATTCACACAGTTTCAGGACTTCTGCCTCCCCGGCATCATCGGCGAGCTGAACGACCAGCACATCAAGATTGCCAAGATGAACGGCGAATTCATTTAGCACAGCCGCGCCGAAGAAGACGAGCTGGTTATGGTGGTCCAGGGCAAGCTGCTGATGGACTTTGGGAACCCGTCCGAAACTTGCCGCTCCCTCAGGCACTGGCGGCAGCCTTCGTGTGGTGGTAGGCCGGCTTACGCGGGGCCAGGTCGCGCAGGTACTGCAAATCCAGGATGCTAAAGCCCACTTTGGAAAAGAATGGAACCACCACGAACAGCAGCGTTTCGGTAGTCTGGTTGAGAAGGCCGAGGCCCGACGGCCCCAGTGCCCAGATGGTGGGGTAGCTGAACCAGAGCACGGTCAGCACGCTGGCCAGCTTCGTGTAGATACCGCCCAGCTCCGGGTCGCTGTCGAAGGCAATGCGGCGCACGGGGCCCCACACCAGCGAAAGCACCGCCACAAAGGCCCCCACCCCGCACAGGTACCACACCAAACGCGCGGTACTCGATTCGGACAAGTCGGCCAACAGGCCGCAGACAATCATCACCACATCGGCCGCCACCAAGCCAAACAGCAGGGTTTTGCTGCGGTCATCTTTGGGCACGTAGAACATGGCCGTGAAGGCCAGCGCCAGCAGCAGCAGCGGCGTGCTCACCACCCAGTCCATATAGCGGGCATAGTGCGTAATCTGCCCCGCCACCTGCGTTTTGCCCTGGCCCAAGGCCATGCCCATGTACGCCAGCGCCGACCAGATGGGAATCATCATGGCGATGCTGTACTCGTATTGCGGTACGCCTTTGGGGTTGCGGCTCCAGGCCCAGAACAGCAGTGCGCCCCCTATCATCGAGCCCACGTACAGCCAGTGGAGTAAGGTTTGAGTATCCATTTCAAGCGGGGTATTTGAGTGAAAAAAGCAAACAGTTACCATACCCTTACTGAGGGGCGGGGCTTTGAGTTATAGTTGGAGAGCATCAAAAAGGGTGGGGCAATCGGTCAGTATCCAAGGCAGCAGGGGGTAAAGCTGCTGATTGGGTCATTGTTTTCCCCGATGATTACGGCTTTCCAAGCTGCCCTGAGAGGTGGTGACCACCACTACCCCACACTTTTCGATGCTCTCCAACCCTCACTCCGAACGCTACCTGTCGGGCAAACCGGGCAGCCTCCCATCCCACGGCAGAATCCGGCCTGCGCTGGCAGACCGGAACCCGACCGCGGCAGAGGCGTAAGCTTCTGGATACCCCAACGCGCCGCATCACCTCCTATGCCCCCTCTGAACCCCGAAAAGCAGCAACTTCAGCACGAGCGCTACCAGCTGCTGCAGCAGCTCACCGACTGGCTGGAAACGCCCATGCTGGTGCTGGGCTTCGGCTGGCTGCTGCTGCTGGGCGTCGAGTTGCTCTGGGGGCTGACCCCGGCGCTGGAGCTGGCGGGAACCATCATCTGGGTGATTTTCATCCTGGATTTTCTGGTCAAGTTCATCCTGGCCCCGCAGAAGCTGTCGTTTCTTAAGCAGAACATCATCACGCTGATTTCGCTGCTGGTGCCGGCCCTGCGCCTGTTTCGGCTGGCGCGCGTGTTTCGGGCGGCCAGGGCCGTGCGCGGCCTGCGGCTGGTGAAAGTGGTGGGCTCGCTGAACCGGGGCATGAAGGCGCTGGCCGCCAGCTTCGGCCGGCGCGGTGTGGGCTACGTGCTGGGCCTGACGGGCGTGGTGATGCTGGTGGGAGCGGCCGGCATGTATGCCTTCGAGAAAGACGTGCACGACGGCCTGCGCACCTACCCCGACGCCCTGTGGTGGACGGCCATGCTGCTCACCAGCCTGGGCAGCGAGTATTGGCCCAAAACCGGCGAGGGACGCGCCTTGTGCTTTCTGCTGGCGCTCTACGGCTTTGCCGTATTTGGCTATTTCACGGCTACGCTGGCCACGTTCTTCATGGGTCGCGACGCCGAGAACCCGCAAGCCGAAGTGGCTGGGGCCGCCGCCGTGGCGGCCCTGCACGAGGAGGTGCGCCAACTGCGCGCCGAGCTCCGGCAAGTGCCCTTGCCCGCCGCCCCCGCCGCCCCACCTAAACTTAACCAGTAGATTTTCATAACGGGCGTAGCTCAACCTTTGCCGGTAGCTGGGGTATAACTGGGGCTGGGGGCTGCGCGACTGGTGCCGCGGGTCATTGCGGAGGCGGGCCATTCCCGCTGCGCCGTGGTGCCAGCCCGCAACGATTTCAACGACCAGACCACGCAGCAGCGGTTGGAGATGGGCCAGGTAACAAAGCCGGCGGTACATTAACTTTGCAGGCTTGACCAGGTTGCTGGGTTGACAACACCCGAAACACCCCCCGTAGGCCCGGCGGCCTAGCCGTCACCTCGGGCACCCGACCGCCGGCCCGCCGGCCTTTCCCCTTTACATGATGAATGCAACAACCCGGAACGAAGAAAACACCATGCAGGCGGAAATAGCCGAGTTTGCCGCGCTGCTGCAACAGCAGGGGGTGTACGCAGCCCTGGGCTACCTGAACCACCGCACGCCCCACCGCTACACCGGAGTGTGGCGCTTCGATGGGGACATGCTGCGCAGCGAGGTGCTGTTTGACCGGAATACGCCCGACGTACGGCAGGGGGCCGACGCGCCCATGGCCGCCACGTACTGCTCGCTGGTGGGCCGCCACGAGGCACCGGTGCAGATTTTGGACGCCGCCGTGGACCCGCAGGCGCTGGGCATCGAAACGCCGGTTATTTCCTACTGCGGCGCGCTTGTCCGCGACGGGCAGGGTAAGGCTTTCGGCACGCTGTGTCACTACGACCTGCAGCGCTGCCAGGAGCGCACCACCGACCAGCCTCTACTACATGCCGCGGCGCAGCTGCTGTACGATAGCCTGCACCCGAGCGGGGCGAAGTAAAACAGGGTAGTTGAGCGGTGTGCTATAGGGTTCCGGCGGGGTGAAGAGGCCCGCCACCAAGGCATCGCTGCGGAAGCGCGCTTCCGCCGGGCGGCTCCTGCACCGGGTTGGCCGGGCGAATGCTACTTATTGTTCATGCTCAATCCCCCGCTATGGATTTTTCCCTTGCTTGGCAGAAGCTCAACCAGATTGGCCACGACCTGATGCTGGCCCTGCCCAACATCGTCTTCGGCCTGGTGGTGTTCGTGGGATTTATGCTGCTGGCCCGCGGTGTCCGCGCGCTGGTGCAGCGCGTCACGCGCAGCAAAAACAACAATCATAATCTCTCCGTGCTCCTGAGCCGCCTGGCTTACGTGGCCATGCTCGTCCTGGGCGTGCTGGTGACGGTCACCATCATACTGCCGGGCTTTACACCCGCCAGCCTGGTCAGCGCGCTGGGCGTGGGGGGCATTGCCATCGGCTTTGCCTTCAAGGACATCTTTCAGAACTTCCTGGCCGGCATCCTGCTCCTGCTCACGGAGCCGTTTAAGATTGGCGACCAGATTAAGTACCAGGACTTTGAGGGCACCGTGGAAGACATCCAGACCCGGGCCACGGCCATCAAAACCTACGACGGCCGCCGCGTCATCATTCCCAACGCGGAGTTGTTTACCAACGCCGTGACTGTGAACACGGCTTACGACAAGCGCCGCCTGCAATACGACGTGGGCATCGGCTACGGCGACGACATTGCCCGGGCCCGGGAGCTGATGCTCGAAGCCATGCGCGAAACCGCAGGGGTGCTCCAGGACCCCGCCCCGGACGCGCTGGTAATGGACCTAGCCGAAAGCTCGGTGAACATCCGGGCGCGCTGGTGGGTCGACCCACCCCGGCAGGCCGACGTGCTCGACGCCCAGGACAAGGTACTCGAAGCCATCAAAAACAAGCTTAGTGAGAATGGCATTGACCTGCCCTTCCCCACCCGGCAAATTCTGTTTCACGACCAGACCGAAGCCACCGACGGCAACCGGCGGCAGCAGCGCGAAGGCTGGCCTGCGGGCCAGGGCGATGTGCCCCCGGCCCGGGCGGAGGTGGCCCGTCCCTCATCGTCCCAGCCAGGAGAGCCAACCGCCTAGCCCATTAGGGGTAGCTATAGTAGGATCAGAAAATATCAGCCGGGAAAATCTGAGCTGGTTGGCGTCTCGCGAAACGGTCGTTTTTCGCCCCTTGTAACGAGAAACCCCTGTTCGTCTCAGCAGTTGACAAGCCCTCGCCTGCCCTCTCCCGAACGATGCTCGTATGCCTTCATGCCCCCTACCTCTCTGTCTGAACTAGCCCTGCTGTTTCTGCGCCTGGGCTCTACGGCCTTCGGTGGGCCGGCCGCCCACGTCGCCCTGATGGAAGAGGAGGTCGTGCGCCGCCGGGGCTGGCTCACCCAGCAGCAGTTTCTGGATTTGTTGAGCGCGGCCAATCTGATTCCCGGCCCCAACTCCACCGAGTTGGCCATTCACATCGGCTACGAGCGGCGCGGCTGGGCCGGACTGCTGGTGGCCGGCACCTGCTTTATCCTGCCGGCCGTGTTCATCGTCATGGCGTTTGCCTGGGCCTACGTGCGCTTCGGCACGCTGCCGGCGCTCGCCGGCGTACTCTATGGCGTCAAGCCCGTCATCGTGGCCGTCGTGGCGCAGGCGCTCTGGAGCCTGGGTAAATCGGCGCTGCGCACCTGGTCGCTGCGGGGCATCGCCGTGGGGGCGCTGGGCCTGGGCCTGTTGGGGGCCAATGAGCTGCTGCTGCTCTTCGCGGCGGGCGTGGCTAGCGGCGCGCGGCGCTGGCCAACGTTGGCGCATAAAAAAGTACCGCCGGCCCTGCTGCTCCTGGTGGCGGCGGTGGCGGCCCTGGCCCTGCTGCCGGCCCTGCTGGGCCTGGGGCCGGGCGGTACTCCTGCGACTGGGGCCGCGGCCCCGCTCGGGCTGCTGCCGTTGGGGCTGGCCTTTGTTAAAATCGGCTCGGTGCTCTACGGCAGCGGCTACGTGCTGCTGGCTTTCCTCGACGCCGACCTGGTGCAGCGTTTCCACTGGCTCAGCCAGGGCCAGCTGCTCGACGCCGTGGTGGTGGGCCAGGTGACGCCGGGTCCGGTATTTACCACCGCCACCTTCGTGGGCTACGTGTTGCAGGGCTGGCGCGGAGCGCTGGTGGCCACCGTGGGCATCTTCCTGCCCGCCTTCCTATTCGTGGGGCTGAGCCTTAAGCTGGTGGCCCAGCTCCGGCAATCCCCGCTGGCCGGGGCCTTCCTCGATGGGCTGAACGCCGCCTCCTGGGCCCTGATGGCGGCCGTTTCGCTCACGCTGGCCCGCACGGCCCTGCTGGACGGGCCTACGGTGGCGCTGGCGGTGGTCAGCGCCGTGCTACTGCTGCGCTACAAGGTCAGCTCGGCCTGGCTGGTGCTGGGCGGGGCGGCGCTGGGCTATGGACTGCAACAAACCGGCCTGCTATGAAATTACCCTCCTGCCTTTCCCCCACCTGCGGAGCGGCCTAAACCCAGGGTGGCACAGAATTCAACAAACTGATTACCATATTTATTAGGTCCAACACGCCGCTGAAGAGCGAGAGATTTAGCAGCGTTGGCCCCGGTAAAAGGTTGGTGCCGATGGTATAGGAGGAAATCGACCGCATCGACCCGCAGGCCTTCGTGGTGATGCACAGCGTGCGCGAAACCAAGGGCGGCCTCGTCAAGAAGCGCCCGCTCCACTAAGCTGGCTTGGCCGACCGGTTTGGTCCCGGGCTCCTTCCCGCCTCTAATCAGTTTCGCATGGTCCAGTCCTTAACTGAGCACTTGGCTGCCCGGGAATGGCTCGCCATCACCCCGCAGCTCGTGGTGCATTGCCGGTTCAACCCGTTGTACGACGTGCTCGACGGCTACCGGGAAGAACCCCTGTCCACCGCTGAATGCAGCCACCTGACGGCTTACCAGCAGCACTGTCAGCGGGCCCTCAAAACCCTTTACGACACGCTGGGCGCCCTGCCGGCCGACAACCTCACCATCCGCTCCCCCCACCACGTTCACCATCTGTTCGCGGGAATACGAGGTGCACGGGGACGTTACCGTGGTCCGCTGCAGTGCGAGGGTACTGACCCGTTGCAGCCACTCGGGCGGTAATATTTCGTACGGTACTATTTACCTGCCCACAGGGCCGCTCGGGCCTGCTTTTGCTTTTCTATGTCGATTTACAACGTTGCCCTGGTCTTGCTGGGCGTCGCCATTCTGGGCGTGGCATGGCTGCCCTCGCTGCTGGAGAAATTCCCGCTTTCGTACCCCATTCTCTACATCGGGCTGGGGCTGGGCGTGTACACCCTGCCGCTGGGACTGCCAGCGGCTGATCCCTTTCAGCACCCCAAGCTGGTGACCCACCTGTCGGAGCTGTGCGTCATCGTGGCCCTGACCGGTACGGGCCTGAAAATTGACCGGCCGTTTTCGCTGCGCACCTGGCGCACGCCGCTGCTGCTGGTGCTGGTGCTGATGGGGTTCACTATCGCGGGGCTGACGCTGGCGGGCTGGGCCCTGGCCGGGCTGGCCCTACCCTCGGCCCTGCTGCTGGCCGCCGCGCTGGCCCCCACCGACCCCGTGCTGGCCGGCGACGTGCAGGTGGGCGACCCCGGCGAGGGCCGCGAGGACAACGTACGCTTTGCCCTCACCGGCGAAGCGGGCCTGAACGACGGCCTAGCCTTCCCCTTTGTGTACCTGGCCCTGGCCCTGCTGCCGGCGGCACTGCCCCTGTCGGCCCGGCTGCTGGAGTGGGCATGGCTGGACGGGCTGTACCGCGTGGCGGCGGGCGTGGGACTCGGATGGCTTTCGGGCCGGCTGCTGTCCTACCTGATTTTCAACCTGCCCAAGCGGCTTAGCCTCAAACCGAGCGCCTACGGCTTCGTGGCGCTGGCCGTGACGCTCACCAGCTACGGCGTGACCGAGCTGCTGCACGGCTACGGCTTCCTGGCCGTGTTCGTGGCCGCCGTGACACTGCGCAGCCGCGAGCGCAAGCACGAGTACCACAAGCAGATGCACGCCTTCACCGACCAGATGGAGCGCCTGCTGATTGTCATCATCCTCATTCTATTCGGCGGAGCCCTCGCGGGCGGGCTGCTGGCCCCGCTCACCTGGCCCGCCGCCGCGGTGTGCCTGCTGCTGCTGCTGGTGCTGCGGCCGTTGGGCGGCATGCTCACCCTTATGAGGTCTAAGCATGTGACCGTGGCCGAGCGCGGGGTAATTTCCTTCTTTGGCATTCGGGGCATTGGCTCCATCTTTTACATTGCTTTTGCGCTGGAAAAGGCCCCCTTTCCGCAGGCCCGCCTGCTCTGGGCCATGCTGGGCTTCACCATTCTGGTCTCGGTTGTGCTGCACGGGGTACTGGCCACGCCTGTTATGAACTGGCTGGACCGGCGCCATGGCCGCCCCAGCACCGCCGAAATCAACGCGGACGCCAAGACCGTTCCCGAATAGGGATTCCTCTTTCCATATGAGCCGTATTGTGAAACGCCCGCCTGCGCAGATTTTCTCTACCGATACTTTCTGTGCCTACTCTCGTGCTATCCCCATCAACCCGTACTACATTTGTTTTTGTCTTAACTCAGTCGCGTGGTTCCTACTCGTTTTTATTTTTCCAATGCCGTAGGGTCGGTTGATTTCGTACCCCATAGCTACGTCTATCTGCATTGGTCGGGGGAACCGCTGACCAGCGGGGAGTTTCGGGCCCTCTATAGCCACGTTCGCAACCTCCTAGAGCGGTATAAGCTGAAAGCCATTTTAGCCGACCACCAGGCCATGCCCACTGCCCCCGACGAAGCGGACCGGGAGTGGCTACTCGAACAGTGGCTGCCCGAAACAATAGCCGTGACGGCCCTGGCCCGGTACGCAGCGCTGCCTACGCCCGACCCGGCTCGTCGCCTGCACACAGAAATCGTGCTGAACGGCCTGTGCCGCCACCTGGAGGTAGCCGTCTTCGAGGATTTGGACCAAGCCTCGGCCTGGCTAACCGCAGCCTAGCTGCCTGCCGGCACCACTTGGCTATTGTGTCTGTATTTTCTTCAATCACGCCCCCAAGCCAGCAGCCCCTGCCAGCCCTCGGCTTCTCAGACGTATCGCCATTAGGTATTCAGCCCCGGCAGCACTTCCTCCAGCCGCTGGCGCACCTGTTCCCGCTCGTAGTCCGTGGGGAGAGTGCGCCGGGCGGCTTCGGCAATCAGATCGGCTTGCTGGCGCAAGGCGCGGCGGCGCTCCGCCGTCCCATTACGCTGGCCAATGGTAGCCAGCGTCGTAAGCAGGCGCAGGTACACGGCCGCGTTGCCGTCGGCGCTCAGCCGTATCTGGTCGAAGGCCGTGGCCACGTATTTCTCAAACGTCGGACGCACGGCAATGATGCGCACCCGCTGCTGGTCAGCGCGTAAGGGCCCTTCGAAACGACGGTCCGCCAGCTGCGCGAGCAAAGCGCCCAGATGATCGACGCAGATGATGGCCGTGGTGGTGTCGTTGATGCCCGGGGAAAGGGCCTTCAGGGCAATATCGACAATCTGGCGCAAACCAAAGCCCGCGTCCTGCTCGATGGTGCGCTGGCGGCCTAGGCTAAAACAAGCGTTGACCTGAGCCGTGAGCTCCTCGGTCAGCGCTCCGGCGGTTCCCTCGTAGCGGGCCACGCTCACCAGCGCCGTGCTGCGGGCCACGAAACCGCCGATACCGTGTTCCATACGTACCACGCCGGCCAGCTGCCGGGCCACGACCAGCAGCCCTTCCTCATCCAGACTCTGCACGTAGCCGGTTCCTTGGGCCGGCACCGGCTGCCAGCGCAGTTTCCCGGCCTGCTGAAGCAGGTCCCGCGCCTGCTGCGGGTCGGCTTCCTCCCCCAACTGGTCGGGAAACAGCCGGGTGATGGCCGCGTGGGTCTCCTCGGTGGCGTGGCGGATGATGGTGGACGCCTGAATGGCGGTGGCCATGTGGTGAATAAAGAATATCAGCACCCCGATGCTGACCAGGGCCAGCACCAGCCCCATGAGCACGGCCAAAGAAGGAATGAAACCGCCTTCGTCGCCCCCGCGGATGGTGCGCAACACAATGAGGCAGTAGGCGAAAATGCTGACAAAGAAGCCCAGTACCGTTTGGTTGGCCCGGTCGCGCATGAAGTTGCGCAACACCCTGGAAGTGTACTGGCTCGATACCTGAGCCAAGGTACTCAGCGTCAGAGAGAATATCAGGGCGGCTACCGTGACCATGGAGCCGGCAATGGCCGTGAGCATGCCCCGGGCCCCGTCCGCGCCCGCGCCGAACAGTAGCGGGTAGTCCGGCAGCCAGTCGTGGCTGATTCCGGCGTCGAGAAACACCAGCGCAAAGGCCAGCGCAATGGCCCCGGCCACCATCAGCGTGGGCACAAACCACAGGCTGGCGTTGACATTCTGCCACAGGGCGCGGAGTCGGTTCATGTTTCGGTAGATAGTGCCAGGGCCGGCGTAAAGTTGTACTCCGCTTCCGACGTCCTCGGTTTAGTGCCCCGCATCGGCCGGAGCCTCGCCGGTACTCAGGCCCAGCTTCTTGACCAACGGTCCGATGCTGAGCCCCTGCACGATGATGCTGAAGATGACCACCACGTAGGTGATGCCCACAATCAGGTCGCGGGGCATGGACTCGGGTAGTGACAAGGCCAGCGCCACGGAGATACCGCCCCGCAGCCCTCCCCAGGTCAGCACGCGCAGGGTTTGCCGGTCGAAGGGGTAAAAGCGCTTGAGTAGCACCAGCGGCAGGCCCACCGATACCCAGCGGGCCAGCAGCACCACCACGATGGCCACGACGCCCACCAGCAGCGTCGTGCGGCTGATGTCGAGGATAAGCATTTCCAGACCGATTAGCACGAAGAGCACTGCGTTGAGAATCTCATCGAGCAGCTCCCAGAACTTGTCCAGGTACTCCCGCGTCACGTCCGACATACCCAGCTGCCGGCCCTTGTCGCCCACAATCAGCCCCGCCACCACGATGGCCAGTGGCCCCGAGGTGTGCAGCCGCGTGGCCAGGGCCGTGCCCCCCATCACCAGGGCCAGGGTAATCATCACCTCCACCTGGTAGTGGTCGATGCTGCGCAGGGCCCAGAACCCGGCATACCCCAGCGCCGCCCCCAGGGCAATGCCACCCACGGCTTCCTGCAGAAACAGCTGGCCAATCACGGCGGGCGTGGCCTGCGCGGCCCCGAACTTGGCTATCTGAAACAGGCTCACGAACACGACCACGGCAATGCCGTCGTTGAAGAGGGATTCGCCCACAATGCGGATTTCCAGGCGCTTGTCGATGCGTGCTTCCTTGAGAATACCCAGCACGGCAATGGGGTCGGTGGGAGAAATAAGCGCCCCGAACAGCAGGCAGTAGATAAAGTCGGTGGGCAGGCCAAACAGCGGCAGCAGGTAGTAGAACGCCGTGCCGACCAGGCCCGTGGACAGCAGCGTGCCGGCCGTGGCCATGGCCCCCACCGCCACCCCTTCTTTGCCCAAAGCCCGCAAGTCGACGTGGAGGGCGCCGGCAAACAGCAGAAAACTCAGCATTACCTGCATGAGCACGGTGTGGAAGTCGATGCTGCGCACCAGCTGACCCGCCGTGAGCACCCAATCCACGCCGAGCTTGCCCAAGCCAATGGCCAGCAGCGACGAAACCAGGGCCAACACCATCAGCCCGATGGTTCCCGGCAGCTTCAGGAAGCGGTGGTTGACGTAGCCAAATATGGCGGCTACCACGATGAGCAGGGCCAGGGTGTTGTATAATTCCATCAATTGAGGGGTACGGGTTAAAATCTAGTAGACGCGAATTTGGCAGACTTTGTTGACACGCCAGAGCAGGCCGTCACCAGCGCAGCTACGGATACTCATTGGGTATTTAGCCGGTAAGGCGGTACTTTGGCTGGCTCAAGCACCCCAAGCTGCGTTTCCTCAGCCCCCGGCCGGGGTGCGGGCTTCCGCAAAAAGACTGGTGACTACCCGGTGCCAACGGAGGCTGCTTACTTCTCTTTCTGCCTATGAATATTTCCTTTTTTCGCTGGCTGCGTACCCGTTTTGACTTGGTGCACGATATGGCCGACCCGGCCGACATCGTGGCCAACGTAGAAGACGGCATGAGCTTTCGGGGCACCAACCTGTGGGTGCTTATGTTCGCCATTCTGGTGGCTTCGGTGGGGCTCAACGTCAACTCCACAGCCGTTATCATCGGGGCCATGCTCATCTCCCCACTCATGGGGCCCATCGTGGGCATCGGCTTCGGGGCAGCCACGGTGGAGGTAGACCTGGTGCGGCGGGGCCTGAAAAACCTGTTCATCGCGGCCGGCATCAGCCTGCTGGTTTCGACCCTATACTTCCGGCTCACCCCACTCACCGACGCGGGCTCCGAGCTGCTGGCCCGCACCCAGCCAACCGCCTGGGACGTGCTCATTGCCCTGTTTGGCGGGGCGGCCGGCGCCGTGGGCCTCACCCGCCGCTCGCGGGGCAACACCATTCCCGGCGTGGCCATTGCCACGGCCCTAATGCCGCCCCTGTGCACGGCCGGCTACGGGCTGGCCACGGCCCATTGGAGCTACCTGTTTGGGGCGCTGTACCTGTTTTTTATCAACAGCGTGTTCATCAGCCTGGCCACCTTTCTGGTAGCACGCATCCTGCCGCTGCCGCACCATACCTTCGTCAGCCGCCAGCGGGCCCAGCGGGTGCAGCTCGCCGTCTGGGCCGTGGCCCTGCTCACGGGTGGGCCCAGCGTCTACTTGGCGGCCCGCATCGTGCAACGCACGGTGTTTGCCCACAATGCCCAGCAGTTCGTGGACGAGCAGCTGAACCTACCCGGTACGTTTGTAGTCACGCGCCGCATCGAAGCCGATACGCGCACCATCAATGTGCTGCTGACCGGCGAAACGCTCACGCGGGCCCAGCTGAGCAAAGCCCGGAACGAGCTGGCCCGTTACCGTCTGCCCAACGCCCAACTGACGGTGCGCCAGGGCCTGGCGCAGCTGGACTCCGTCGATGCCCAGACCATGCGCAACAGCGTGCTGGAAGACGTGCGCAGCCGCAACGAGCAAACCCTGGCCGGCTACGATGCCCGGCTGGCTCAGCTGCAGCAGGTGCTCACCCAGGCCGGACAACCGGCCCTGACCGGCCTGCCCGCCGCGTCGGCCCTGCTGCGCGAAGTGCAGGTAGAGCACCCCACGGTGCGCCAGCTCGGCCTGAGCCGACTTGTGCAACCGGCGGCCGATTCGCTCCGGGCCGATACCACCGTGGTGGTGGCGGTGCGCACCGCGCGGCCGCTGCCGGTGGCCGAGCAACAGCGCCTGCGGCAGTGGCTAACCCTGCGGGCCGGAGGCAAGCGCGCCGTGGAGCTGTTGCTCAACCCGGCGCTTGACAAGTAAATGAGCTGTAGCTTCGCTACTTGTGGATGTTGTTAAACGAACAGGGGAAACCGCCGACTCCAGCGCGGGCCTACTTCAAGGCTGCCTGACTTGGTTAATAATCACCGACAACGTGTCCTTATTGAACGGGATACGCCTTTCAGACCAACCTTTTCACCAGGGTCAATTCTACAGCTTGGGCCTGCACCGCTGCGGCACGGGGGCTTCTTGCCAGAGCCGTGGCACCTTACATGCCGTCAGAGCTTGGTGCCTCTGGGTCTGCGTGAAATCAGGCTGTTCCAGCTTCACCAGCTGCTGCACACGGTGAGCCAAAGAAACCGCGTGCGGCATGAGTACCACTTGCTGCCGCAGCATCCGATGCCTGCATACTTCCAGAGCCGCCTATTGAATGCCGCATCCTTGTTCTGTTGCTTTAGCTTAGCCGTTTAAGACGTGGCTCATCTGCTGCAGGAGCTGGTTGCTACGGGTGGTGTCGCCCTGGTCCATGTCGCGCAAAGCCGCCCCACTGGCCTAGGCATTGGCATTGGCCTCATCACCTGCTGAGGCATCCCGCGCCTGCGGAAGTCCGGCTAGGCGGGCGCGGACCTCACATCAGGAAAAAAGCTTCGGGGGCCAGAGGCGCGGGCACCTCTGGCTCCTGCAGCAGCTGCTTGAGGTTGATTTCGACGGTGCGGGCAATGGCCGTGACCGGCGTATCGGTGGGCTTGTTGTTGAAGGGGTCCTGCAGGTAGCGCGCGGTGCGTTCCAGCAGAAAAAACGAGGAAGCCGTGGTCAGCAGCACCGGAATTTCCCACAGCCCGATGGTCTTGACCAAGCCCAGAGACAACGTCATCAGAAACAGGTAGATAAACAGGTACACCAGCAGCCGGTAGCTCACCGGAAACACCGTAGTTTTAATGCGTTCAGCCTGGCCCATGGCATCGCAGAGGCGCACCAGCGTCGCATCGAGCTGCACTTGCTGGTAGGCGTTGATGGCCTGGCTCTGCAACAAGCCTTGCAATTGGTCGGAGTGCAGGGCCAGCAGGGCAAAAGGTTTGTTGGCCTGCGGCCGCAAATACGCCAGGTCCGGCTCGCCCAGATGGGCGGCCAGCCCGGCCAGGGGGTCCAGCCCGCGCAAGGTTTGACCCAGGCAGTAGCACCACGCAATTTGGCGGTAGGCAGTGGTTCGCAAGGGCGAATCCAGGGCCGCCGGGCGCAAACCTTCATTGGTCACAAACGTGCGAATCTGCAGCACCAGCGTGCGGGAGTCGTTGGCGATGGCGCCCCAAATCTTGCGCGCCTCCCACCACCGGTCGTACGACTGGCTGGTTTTGAAGGCCAGCAGCAGGGCAATCGAACTGCCCAGAATGGTGGGTAGCTGCAGAGGAATCAGCGGCAGGTACTCGCCGAGCCCGAGCTTTAGCAGGTGAAAAAAGCTGGAAATGAGCAGCACCCGCACGACATCGGCCCGGATGTGCTTGAAAATGTAGCGCAGGGGAAACCGGGCGTTGAGCAGCATGGCAAACAGGGGTGGTTACGCCGTTAGGAATCGGGAACGGGGCCGGCGGTACTACTGGTTCAGCAGCGCCCGCCGGGCCACGGCCAGGTCCTCGAAGCCGGCAACGGCCCCGCTCACAATGCCGTGTAGCGCTTCTTCAGTGGAGCGCCGCCCTAAATAGTCCGTCGAATAAACCACCGCGTGATATTCCAGCCCGGCACGGCGGGCCCGCGGGTACCAGTCCAGACTGAACCACGCCGCCATGTCGGCCCAATAGCCGTGGATGGCGGCGTGGTTATCCAGCAGCCGGTGGCAGTGCTGGCGGCCCAAACACGCCAGAATCAGTTCGTAGCCGGCTTCGATGGTGGCCGGCGTTTGTTCCCGCGCCCAAATGGCGTGGATGTAGTCCGACACGACGTCGTATTCCAGCACCAGGGTAGCGGATTCGTGAAGAATACGGTGTTTCATTTAGTAGAGCAAGGACTCCAGGCCGGGAAGATGATGCTAAGGCCTGCACCGACGCCGGGGTTGGGCTTCGGCACTGATGCAGTCCGGTTGAGCACCTGGGTTTACCCCATAAAGGTAACCTTTCCCGGCCGGCCATGACACCAATCAGGCGGGTGAGTGACGTGCGTCATGCTTTCCGCCTGAAGTATAAGGGACCTTTGTTGGTGGCCGCCCCGCCCGCAAGAGCGCGGGTGGCGGGTCCCTCCTCTTCGTTTCGCCGCATGAACCAGCGCTTTAAAGTTATCAGCCTCACCCACCGGAAAGCGCCGCTCGCCATCCGCGAGCAGCTGGCCCTGGACGAGCCGGCCTGCCGCCAGCTGTTGCTCATCCTGAGCCAGGAGCTGGGCCTGACGGATGTGCTGGTGCTGAGCACCTGCAACCGCACGGAGGTCTACTACAGCGCCCCACAGGACCAGTGCGACGCTATTCTCAGCGAGCTGGCCCACCTGAAGAGTCTTCCCGATACCGCCCAGATAGCGCCCTATTTTACCAGCACTACCGGTGCCAATGCCGCCGTAGGTCATCTGTTTGAAGTGGCTATGGGCCTGGACGCGCAGGTAGTCGGCGACCAGCAAATCAGCCACCAGGTGAAGCAGGCGTACCAATGGTCGGCCGAGGCAGACGCGGCCGGACCGTTTCTGCACCGGCTGCTGCACACCGTGTTTTTTACCCACAAGCGGGTGCGCCAGGAAACGGGTTTTTGCGACGGGGCGGCCTCGGTCGCCTACGCCACGCTGCAGCTGGTGGAAGACCTGACGGCCCATCTGGCCAGTCCGCGGGTGCTGCTCATGGGCGCGGGCCCCTTCGGAATGGATGTAGCCCGGCACTTCGGGGCCAGCCGCCGGTTTGCGCACGTTACCATCTGCAACCGGACGCGGGCCAAGGCCGATGCTCTGGCCACCGAGTGCGGCCTGCGGGTGCTGGACTTTGCTGACCTTGCCCAAGGCATTCAGGAGGCGGATGTAGTTGTTTCCTCAGTGGCGGCCGCGGCACCGGTCATTACGGCCCAGCTGCTGGCTCCCGCGGCGGTACTCAGCCACAAATACTTCGTCGATCTGTCGGTGCCCCGCAGCATTGCCCCCGACGTGGAAACGGTGCCCGGCGTGCTACTCTACCCATTGGATGCCATCCGGAGCAAAGCCTCCGCGGCCCTGGAGCGCCGGCTGGCGGCCGTGCCGCAGGTGCGGGCCATCATCGCCGAAAGCATGGCGGGCTTACAGGACTGGAGCGAGGAAATGGAGGTTTCGCCCACCATCCAGAAGCTGAAAAACGCGCTGGAGCAGCTGCGGCAGGACGAAATGAAGCGCTTCAGCAAGAAAATGAGCCCCGCCGAAGCCAGCCTGCTCGATAAAATCACCCGGTCGCTGATGCAAAAGGTGCTCAGGCAGCCCGTGCTACAGCTCAAAGCCGCCTGCAAGCGCGGGGAGCCCGGCCAGCTGGTGGAGTCCCTCACGGCGTTGTTTGATCTGGAGCGGCAGCCGGTTCCGGCCTAGGTCAGAACGGCCCGCCAGCCAGCCTCACTCATCACCTGCCTGGCGCCGACGGCCTGACAAACGTCACCTTTTCGGCTCGTTCCGCTCATGCGGGGCGGCGGAACGGAACCGGATATTTGCGTTAGGCCGGGTCCCGCTCCAGGTCCGCTCTAACCCACCTTTTCGCATCTTGTCCTCATGAAAAACCTGCTGGTTCCCACCGACTTCTCCGCCGAATCGCACCACGCCTTTGACGTTGCCCTGCAGCTGGCCCGCCGCCTGGGCAGCCGCGTGACGCTGCTGCACGTGGTGGAAGTGCCCGAAACGGCTACTGTCAGCGGGGCAGTCGGGGGCATTGAGCTGCCGGACCGCGACGAAGGAATGGATGATGCATGGATGCCTCAGCTGCTGAAAGAAACCAGGCGGCGCATGCACGAGCTGGTGAGCGAAGCCAGCCGGACCAGCCCCACGGTGTCCGTGCGCGACCTGGTGCTGACGGCCCGCACCGACTCAGCCATCCTGCAGACCATCGAAGAGCAGCACATCGATTTGGTGGTTGTCGGTGCCCAGATTCATACGGAAACGGAAGTTCTTTTCGAAGGCTCACACACCGAGCAGCTGGTGCGGCTGGCTCCCTGCCCGGTGCTCACCGTGAAATATGCCGTGGCGGATTTTGCGCCGCGCCGCATCCTGTTCGCGTCCGACTTCACGGCTGAAGCCGACCAGGCCGTGCGCGGCCTGCGTCAGGTGCAGGCCCTGTTCCCCGACGCCGAGCTGCACCTGCTGCAAGTAATAGAAGACGAAGCGCAGCGCGCCGCTGTGCAGGCACAAATCACGGCTTTTGCGCAGCGCCACGGCCTGCAGCACCCGCGGCCGGCCGTTTTTATCGACTCCAGCCCCAGCGAGGGTATCCCCAGGTATGCCCGGCAGGTGCAGGCGAATCTGCTGGTTGTTCCCACCCACGGCCGCACCGGCCGGCACCGCTTCCTGCACACCAGCATCGCCGAATCCGTGGCTACTCATGCCTTTCCGCCGGTGCTCACTTTCAAGCTGGCGTAGGCCAACTATTGGGCTCATAGCTCCAACTGAAAACACCCGGCCGATAATTCAGCCGGGTGTTTTCGTTTATATACCCAGGACTTCAGGCCGTACAGGGCTCGCGCAGGTCGATGAAGATGAGCCGCCAGCGCCCCCCGGCCCCCGCCGATTTAGCAAAGTGAAACCGGAAGCCCGTGCGGGTTTGCAGCACCGTGCGTACGGTACGGCCCTGCGCGGCCTTGCCCTGGGCCGCCGTGCCGCCTTTCACGGTAGCACTCGCCCAAAATTCCAGGCTCCGAAAAGCGGTGGCGGGGCCGGCGAAGCAGCCCTGCTGGGCAAATCCCGCGTTCTGCCTGGTTTGCAGGCCGCAATCCGCTGCGGGCAGCTGCTGCATGACGCGCAGCTGCGGGCAGGTCATCAGCTGCTTGTCCAGCGAAAAGAGGGGCAGGTTCTGGTAGGCACGGCGAAAAGCGCCCACCTCGGCCACCCGCGTCACCAGCGGCATCGCGCCGGGCTGCTCCAGAATCCAGAGGCCAAACTCCGGGTCGATCAGCTGGTTGAGCACCTCGGCATCGTGGCCGCGCAAAGCGCCTTCCAGCAGCAGCCAGGCACCGGCCACCGACGTATCGGCGGGCATCACCGGGTTTTCAGTGCGCGCGGCGGCAGAGTCGGGCTTGGGCAGGTTGTCGGTGGCGACCTGCATGGTGCCCTGGCCAGCCGTTTCGTCGGGCATGCCGTTGGGGTTTTTGGTGTCGCAGGCTACCAGCAATAAGGAAAGTGCGGCAGCGGCGAGGATGGGGGGAATGCGCATGGGCTCAGGGGGAAAGTAACAAAAGGAAGGTGGGCCGCACTGCGCCATCACACCCAGGGCACGGCGCGGTAAGCGGCAAGCCGGGTGGCGGCTGCTTCCTGCGCCAGCCGTTCGTGGCAGTGCTCGCAGCAGGTGTCCGTGACTGGTTGCTCGGCCGCCCGCAGCACCAGCACCGGGATTTGGGTGTGGTAGGCCTGCGTTTGGGTATAGCACAGGTCGAAGTAGCGCAGCAGCTGCGCGGTATCGGCCGGGACAATGATGAGCAGCTGCGCCTGGGTGCGGGCGCAGTACTCACTGATGCCTTCCAGCGGGGCGTCGTCTTCCACCAGGTGCTCGGTGATGGTGGGCCAGGTGAGCTGGGCCGCGGCCCGGCCCAGGGCCTGCTTCAGGTGCCGCCGCCGGGGCCGGGCCGTGTGCGGGTAGAACTGCACCAAATCCAGCGGCCCCGGAAAGGCACTGGCCAGGCCTGAGAGCCGGGGCAGCAGGTGCAGGTTCAGGGCGTCGAAATCGGCGGAGAAAACCAGGCGATTGGGTAAAGACCGCCGGCCGGCCGGCACTATCAGCACCGGGCAGCTGACTAAGGCGGTGATGGTAGCCGCGTGGTTGCCGGGGGCCACTTGCTGGCCGCAGTCGATGTGTTCCAGGCCCATCACCACGAGGTCAGCGGCGCAGGCGGCGGCTTCGGCCTGCACGTGGTCGTGCAGGCAGCCGGCCAGCACCCGGTAGCGGTACTGAATCCGGCGGCCGTTCTGGCGGGTGAGCTGCTGGTAGCGCAGGCGCTCCACCAGCCCGCGCAGGCGCTGTTCCTGGGCCAGCAGCACGGTGGCCGGCTCGTCGGTCGCAGCATCGGGCTGGTGGCAGTACAGCAGCACCACTTCCGCCGGCCAGCGCACGGCCAGCTTGTTGGCGTAGGCCAGGGTGTGCTCGGCGGCGGGGGTGTGGTCGATGGGAACGAGGATGGTTTTCATGGGCGAAAGCAGGCAGAAGGCCGAAGAATGGGGAATGAAGAATTAAGCAGCTAGTGACAGTAGTGTACCGTGGCCGGTTGGGTCGCGGTGGTTTTGGTGGTTGGCGGGCTTAGCTGCGGGCTGAGGTAGGGAATGCCCAATCCCAGGCCGCGCACGATGAAGACCACCGCCAGCACCGAGGCCGCGTAGGGCACGGCCTGGCGCATGCGGGTGCGCCACACGAGCGGCACCAGTCGCCCGCTCAGCGACAGGCCAAACATGAGTGGCAGCGTGCCCAGTCCGAAGCAGGCCATGTAAGCCGCCGCACCCGCCACCCCCGGCGCACTCAGCGCCCCGGCCAGGGCCAGGTACACCAGGCCGCAGGGCAGCAGGCCGTTAAGTACACCGGTAGCATATAGGGCCGGCAGTGTCGGCTGCTGAAACAGTCGGCCCAGGGTGTTTTTCACCCAGGCCAGCGGCCGGTCCAAACCCAGCAGACCCGCCAGGCGGTTGGGGTAGCGCTCCGGCACGGCTACCAGCAGCAGAATCAGCACGCCCGAGGCAATCGACAGGCCCTGCTGCACCCCGGCCAGACGCAGGCCCTGGCCCACCAGGCCCGCCCCGCCCCCCAGCGTGGCGTAGGTCGTGACCCGGCCCAGGTTGTAGAGCAGGCGGCCGCCCGCGTAGCGTAGCGGCGACGTCGTTTTATCAACGCCACCGGGCAGCGCCAGGGCAATGGCCCCGCACATGCCCACGCAGTGGAAGCTGCCCAGCAACCCAAACAGGAATCCGGCCCAGAGCATCGTTTAGTTAAGCGTGAGGTCTTGTTCGAGGAAATAGGCCTGCCCGCCCGTCGTAAAATCAAGCTGCACCCGCCAGAAGCCGGGCGCCATTTTGCTGGTGTTGATGAACTGGCGCAGGTCGGCCGCCGTTTGCAGCGGCAGCGCAAAGTCCAGGGCCTGGTTGGAGGGACGGAAGAAGTGAACCTGCCCCTGCACGGCCTGCCCGGCCAGAGCAGCCGGCAGCTGTAGCATCAGGCGGCGGCTGGCGGCCTCATGGTGCACCTGCACGGGGGTGGGCAAAGCAGCGGTGCGGGCCACCGCGTCCATGCGCTGCTGGTGGGCCAGCTCTTGCTGGTAATAGTCGGCGCTGACCAGGTTTACATCGGTCTGCATGGCCTGGTACACCATGGAGCCGATGTAGGCGGCGAAGAGCACGAAGACGGTGACGATGGCATAAGGCCAGACACTGCGTTTGGGAGGGGCAATAGCCGGGTTGGTCATGGTTTATTGTGATTTTAGAACGGTCATGCTGAGCTTGTCGAAGCATCTCTACCGCTTCGTTGCAACCGCATTGATTAGTATGAGGTAGAGATGCTTCGGCTCCGCTCTGCTGCGCTCAGCATGACGTTCTTTCTGATTGTTTAGTCAGTCAAAACATCACTGCGAAGGCCCGAGAAACTTGGTACTGGTTTCACTTATCAGCTCGCCGCCGCTGAACAGGCCGATGCGGATTTTCTGATTGGTGCGGTGCAGGGCCGTGCGGGGCAGCTCGGCGAAGAAGACGCCTTCGGTGATGCCCTGGGCGGGTAGCTTCAGGCCGGTGGTACCGATGAGCGAAATCCGGCCCTGCGCGGGCTCCAGGATGCGCAGGGTGATGGGGTAGCTGCCGTTGGTTTTGTTGATGACGGAGATGTTGTAGAGGTTGGTGATGGTGCCGCGGTCGGTTTTCTGGTAGAGCTGGCCGGGCGTGCGCAGCACGGTGGCTTCCACGTTGGAGCGCGACACCAGCAGGCCCGTGAGCACGGCCAGCAGCAGGACCAAGCCACCCGACAGCGCCTTCACGCGGCCCGTGAACCGGAATTTCGTGCCGTTGGCAATGCCGTTTTCCGAGGCGTGGCGGATGAGGCCCTGCGGCAGCTGCACCAGGTCCATGATGGAATTGCAGGCGTCGATGCAGGCCGTGCAGTTGGTGCATTCCATTTGGGTGGCGCCGTTGCGGATGTCGATGCCGGTGGGGCAGACCTGCACGCACTGGTGGCAGTCGATGCAGTCGCCGGCGGCGCGCGCCTGGTTTTTGTGCAGCTTCTCACGCGGCTCGCCCCGTTTGTAATCATAAGCCACCACGAGGCTGTCCTGGTCGAGCAATACGCCCTGCAGGCGGCCGTAGGGGCACACAATGGTGCAGACCTGCTCCCGGAACCGCGCAAACACGGCGTAGAACACGCCCGTGAACCCGACCATGGCCGCCAGCCCGCCCAGGTGGGCCGTCAGCGGGTCCGTCACGATGGCCACCAGCGCATCCGAGCCGATGATGTAGGCCAGAAAGGTGTTGGCAATCAGAAACGACAAGGCCAGGAACAGGACGTGCTTGGTGGTTTTGCGCCAGGTTTTGTTCCAGTCCCACTCGGCGCGGTCCAGGGCCTTTTGCTGGGGTGCGTTGCCTTCCAGCCAGTACTCGATGCGGCGGAAGACCATCTCCAGGAAGATGGTTTGGGGGCACACCCAGCCGCAGAACACCCGCCCGTACACCACCGTGAACAGGATGATGAACACCAGAAACGTGAGCGTGGCCAGCAGCAGAATGAAGAAGTCCTGGGGCCAGAAAATCTGACCCAGGATGATGAACTTCCGGGCCGGCAGGTTCCACATCAGCAGCGGCAGACCATTGAGCCGCAGCCAGGGCCCGGCAAACAGCACGGCCAGGAACCCGTAGCTGAGCCACTTGCGGGCGCGGTAGAGCCGGCCGGCGGGCTTCTTGGGGTAAAGCCACACCCGCTTGCCCGCCGCGTCCACCGTAGCAATGGTGTCGCGGTACGCGTCGTCGGGCTTGAATTGGGTAGTGGGCATGATTGTTCTGACGTTCGCCTCACCCCCCGGCCCCCTCTCCGAAAGGGAGAGGGGGAGCCACGGCGGCGCGGATAGTATTGATTTGATGTTAGTCCTATTCTGTTGTTGACTGGCTCCCCCTCTCCTTTTTCGGAGAGGGGGCCGGGGGGTGAGGCGACCGGCTACCGGCTAGCCACCGGCTTGCCGCCCGGCTTCCCCGCCGCTTCTTTCTCGCCCTGCGGCTCCTTGGCATTGGCGGGCTGCGAGCCCTGCAGACTCAGGGCGTAGGAGGTCACTTGCAGAATCTGCTTGCCCGAGAGCTTGCCTTTCCAGGCCACCATGCCCTTGCTCGGAATGCCGAACTTGATGGTTTTGTACACGTGGTTCACCTCGCCGCCGTGCAGCCAGAATTCGTCGGTCAGGTTGGGGCCGACTTTGCCTTCGGCGTTGGCCCCGTGGCAGGGGGCGCAGTTGGTGGCGTAGATGCTTTTGCCGCTGCTCAGGTCGGCCGCGGTGGTCAGGGCCAGGTAGGTGGTGAGCCTGGTTGGGTCGTCGGAGCCGGCTGAAACGAGCAGGGCCGCCTGTTGCATCTCGGTTTCGTACTCGGCTACCTGCAGCTGGCCTTTTTGCGTGAGGTGGTAGTAGCCCACGTAGACGAAGGCAAACACGATGGTGAAGCCAAACCCGTATTTCCACCACGGCGGCAGGTCGTTGTCGAACTCGTGAATGCCGTCGTAGTCGTGGTCGAGAAGCTCATCCCGGTGTTCGCCCCGCACCAGGGTGGCATCGCCCACCAGCAGGCCCAGCACTTTGCCGCTCCAGGTATCGTGCACCGTGGGCAGGTCGTAGAGCTGGCGCAGCTGGGGCTTCATTTGCACTACGATGCCGATGCCCGTGAGCAGCAGTACCAGCAGCAGCAAACCCAGCGCGCCCAGCAGCACCCAGAACAGCAGCTCCTGGCTGTTCATACCGGCTGCTTTGACCGGCGTGGCGGCCTCCGGGGTTTGGGCGCTGGCCACAACACTTACCAGCAGGGAGGCCGCGGTCAGCAACCCCAACCGGGCGGTTTTCACGGGCGCTAGCATGAGGGTTCGGGTTTAGCAGGCGTGAGAGGCTCATCTTCCAGCAGCGGCAACATGCTCATGGCGTGGACATGCTGGCGGTTGACAACCAGCACGTACCCCAGCAGGGCCACGAAAAACAGGAAGAAGATGACGAAGGATATGAGCGGATAAATAGCAATGCCCGTGATGGATTGCAGAACTTCTTTGTACATGATGCGTGGGGTCTTGGGGCTTTGGATTACCAGTCGGTTCGTCATGCTGAGCTTGTCGAAGCATCTCTACCGCTTCGTTGCGGCCGTTCGCCTCACCCCCTGACCCCCTCTCCAAAAGAGAGGGGGCACCGGCTCGGCGCTGGCGTCAGGCTCCCCTCTCTTTTGGAGAGGGGCCGGGGGTGAGGCGACCGGCTGCGCGGCTACTGCGCCGCCGCTGCTTCGGCCGTGGCCGCGGCCTGCTCGGGCTTCACCTTGATGTCGGTACCCAGGCGTTGCAGGTAGGCAATCAGGGCCACGATTTCCTTGTCGGATTTCACGTCGATGTCCTCCTTTTTCAGGTCGGCCACGATGCCTTTCGCCTGTTGCTGTGCATCGGCCACGGCTTGCTGGTCGTAGCCGGCGGGGTAAGGCGTGCCCAGCTGCTGCAGCACCCGGATTTTAGCGGGCAGGTCGAGGTAGTCGATTTCGTTGTCGAGCAGCCACGGGTAGGGCGGCATGATGGAGCCGGGCGACATGCTGGTGGGGTCCATCATGTGGTTGTAGTGCCAGGAGTGCGGGTACTTGCCGCCCACGCGGTGCAAATCGGGGCCGGTGCGCTTGCTGCCCCACAGGAAGGGCCGGTCGTATACGAACTCGCCCGCCTTGCTGTACTCGCCGTAGCGCTCGGTTTCGGAGCGGAAGGGGCGCACCATCTGGGTGTGGCAGTTCGAACAGCCTTCCTTGATGTAGAGGTCGCGGCCCTGCAATTCCAGCGAGGTATAGGGCTTCACCGAGGCAATGGTGGGCACGTTACTCTTCACCAGAAACATCGGCACCATTTCGATAACGCCGCCGATGAGGATGGCGACCGTAGCGCCCACGGCCAGCTGAAACGGGCGGCGCTCAATCCAGCGGTGCCAGTGGCCGCCGGTGGCGTGCGGGTCCTCGGCGGCCGGCAGCAGCGCGGGCGCTTCGGCTTTTTCATTGACCAGCAGCGTGCCGGCCTTGGCCGTTTTGTACAGGTTGAACATCATCAGAAACACGCCGCTCAGGTAGAGCACCCCGCCGATGCCGCGCAGGTAGTACATGGGCACCAGCTGCAGGACGGTTTCCAGGAAGTTGGGGTATTGCAGCATGCCCTCGGCGTTGAACTGCTTCCACATCAGCCCCTGCGTGAAGCCGGCCCAGTACATCGGGATGGCGTAGAACAGGATGCCCAGCGTGCCCAGCCAGAAATGCGTGTTGGCCAGCCTGGTGGAGTGCAGCGGCGTTTTGTAGAGCCGCGGCCACAGCCAGTAGAGCATGCCGAAGGTCAGGAAGCCGTTCCAGCCCAGGGCCCCGACGTGCACGTGGGCCACAATCCAGTCGGTGAAGTGGGCCAGGGCATTCACGTTTTTCAGGGCCAGCATGGGGCCTTCGAAGGTGGCCATGCCGTAGGCCGTGATGGCTACCACGAAGAACTTGAGCACGGGCTCGGTGCGGACTTTGTCCCAGGCGCCGCGCAACGTCAGCAGGCCGTTAATCATGCCGCCCCAGCTCGGCGCAATCAGCATGATGCTGAAGGCCACGCCCAGGCTTTGGGCCCAGTCGGGCAGGGCGGTGTAGAGCAGGTGGTGCGGCCCGGCCCAGATGTAAATGAAAATCAAGGACCAGAAGTGAATGATGCTCAGGCGGTAGGAATACACCGGCCGCTCGGCCGCCTTGGGCAGGAAGTAGTACATCAAACCCAGGTAGGGCGTGGTGAGGAAGAAGGCCACCGCGTTGTGGCCGTACCACCACTGCACCAGCGCATCCTGCACGCCGGCGTAGGCCGAGTAGCTTTTCATGAAGCTCACCGGCAGCGCCGCCGAGTTGACGATGTGCAGCACGGCCACCGTCAGGAACGTGGCGATGTAGAACCAGATGCCCACGTACAGGTGCCGCTCGCGGCGTCGGGCAATGGTGCCGAACATGTTCCAGCCAAACACCACCCATACCAGCGTAATGGCAATGTCGATGGGCCATTCCAGCTCGGCGTATTCTTTGGAAGTGGTGAGGCCCAGCGGCAGCGAAATCACGGCCGAGACGATGATGAGCTGCCAGCCCCAGAAGTGAATCTTGCTGAGCACATCGGAGAACATGCGCGTCCTGCACAGGCGCTGCAGCGAGTAGTACACGCCCGTGAAAATGCCGTTGCCGACGAAGGCGAAAATCACGGCGTTGGTGTGCAGCGGCCGGATGCGGCCGAAGGTGGTGTAGGCGTTGCCCAAATTCACCTCGGGCCGGGCCAGCTGAAAGGCGGCCAGCACCCCCACCAGCATCCCGATAATGCCCCAGATGACCGTGGCAATGCCAAAGTCGCGGACAATCTTATTATCGTAGAAGAAGGTTTCGATGCCGCGCACGGGCGGCGGGGCCACCAGCAGTGGCAGCGGGGCCGCGGTGGGTAATTCTATTTCAGCTTGCATGGGCCTCGGAAGAGTGTTTTTTACTGCTTCAAAGGTCTTGCGGGGGTATTGCTGAAAAGGTGACGAACTTCAGCCCAGCGCCTGATTGATGTCAGGTGCGGGGGCTAGCATCAAAAAAGTCATTTTTTGATGTTAAGCGACGACTATCGCGCCAGGGTGGTCGGCAGTTACTGAGAACCTGTCCGAATAGGTTCTTGATGAACGTCATGCTTCATCTGGCTTCCGCACCAAATTTTACACAGCTGCCCCCAGCACTTGGAAACGCAAGTGAGGCGTTGAAAACTCCGAAAAGCTGCTGGTGCCCAAGTGCCTTCAGAGACTGGAAACGCAGTTGTGAATTTTGGTGTGGAAGCCCTATACCTGCCTAACAATTACAGAATTTGTACAGAATAGGGCACTATGTTTACGGCGCGCCTGCTGCAATTCCTGCATGTCCCGCTGGCGGCGCCGTGCCTCCTGCTGCCCCTAAAATCACCTCTCAAAAAACACATGTCCAAAAAGATGTTGCGTACCTGGCTAACGGCCTCATTCGGCCTGTTGGCATCCGGGGCCTTTGCCCAACAAGTGGATAGCCTCTCCTTTATCCGCTCCAAGCGCATGTCGGACGACGACCTGGCCAAAAAACGGGAAGGCCGGTTCGTGACCGGCTTGCCGGACCTGTCTTCCGACCCGGTTACGGGGGTGGGTTTCGGGGTAAAAACCAACATTATCTGGAACGGCAACCGCGACAATCCGCTGTTTGCCTACACGCCCTACCTCATGCGCCTACGCGCCAATGCGGCGTACTACACCAGCAACGCCCGCGAGCTGACGCTTTCCCTGGACGTGCCTTATTACAAGGGTACGCGCTGGCGCTACCGCCTCGACTTCAAGGCGCAGCAGAACCCGGCCAACCTGTACTTCGGCTCCTCCGAGGCCACGCTTGGTCGCCTGCGCCTGCCCTCGAACCCGGGCGTTACGTTTGCCACCTACGCCGAATACGATGCGGCCCGCAAGGCCCTGCGGCCCGGGCAGCCCGGTGAAGCAGCGGAGGTCACCGATGCCCTGTCCAACCGGTTCCGGGAAACCGAGGTCATGCTGAACCTCAAGGCCGACTACGCCCTGGGCAAAGGCAAATGGCGCGTCATGGGCGGCTACGAGATTCAGCATCTGTCGTATGCCACTTTCCAAGGCACGAAAGCCGAAGCGACCCTCCCCGTTACCGGCCAGCAAACCACGGCCCCCAACGGCACGGCGTTGCTTCGGCGCGATGCGCAGCAAGGGTTGATATTCGGCCTCGACGGGGGCTGGGTATCCATTATTCAGGCGGCGCTGATTCACGATACGCGGGACTTTGAGCCCGACCCCACCCGCGGGGTTTACTTCGAAGCGGCCAACGAGTTTTCCAGCCCGGTCATTGGGTCGCAGTTCAGCTTCAATAAGCTGTTTTTCCAGGGCCGGGCCTACCGCAAGCTGCCCGTCGGCAAGCGCACGGTGCTGGCCGGACGCGTCGGCGTGGGTAATATTTTCGGGAAGGAAGCGCCATTTTTTGAGTTCCAGGACCAGTGGAGCCCCGATGGCAGCATCAACGCCCTGGGGGGCCGGCAGTCGTTGCGCGGCTACCGGGCCAACCGCTTCCTGGCCCGCTCGCTGGCGTTTGCCAACGCCGAGCTGCGCATCCGGCTGGCCGATGTGAAGCTGGGCAAGCAGAACTTCGGGCTGGGCGTGGCCCCGTTTGCCGATGCCGGCACGGTGCGCGACCGGTGGCAGGACCTGGGCTTCCGCGACGTCCGGTTTTCGTACGGGGCCGGGGCCCGCATCGCCTGGAACCTGTCCACCATCATCTATGCCGATTACGGCTTGTCCAAAGAAGACCGGCTGTTCTATTTCGGCATCGGGCAGAATTTCTAATGGCCCTAAGCGAAAGTAACCTCATGCAGCTCACAAACTTGTGTGCAGTTAGGGGTTTTTGTCGCTATCCGCGTCTTCAAACAGCATCCGCACGGCGGGCGTGTAGGTGTCCTCGTACTGGCCCGAGCGCACGGCCCACAGGAACGCGCCTAAAAACGTGAGGGCCACCAGCAGGCTGATGCCGATGAGCAGGAAGATGATGGTCATGTTATGGTTGATACAGTGGAGAATTTAATAGAACGTCATGCTGAGCGAAGTCGAAGCATCTCTACCGCTTCGTTGAACGGTGCTGACGAAGCGGTAGAGATGCTTCGACTTCGCTCAGCATGACGTTCTTGTAAAAACTAAAGCTTACAGCCGGCGGCGGTGAGCGGCGTAGCGCACCAGCAGGGTGGCAAATACCATCACGCTGAGCGAGCTGATGGGCATGAGGATAGCCGAGGCAATGGGCGTGAGCCGGCCCTGCACCGCCAGACTCAGGCCGATGCCGTTGTAGCAAAACGACAGCAGAAACGTGGCCAGCACGATGTAGCGGCAGTCGCGGGCGAAGCGCAGGATGGTGGCCAGCCGGCCAAAGCTGCCCGCTTCCAGAATAGCGTCGCAGGCGGGCGAGAAGTTGGTGAGCGTCTCGGTGAGGGCAATGCCGACATCAGCCCGCTGCAGGGCGCCGGCGTCGTTCAGGCCGTCGCCGACCATCACCACGCGCCGGCCCTGCTGCTGCAAGGCTTCCACAAACGCCAACTTGTCCAGCGGCGACTGCCGGAACCGCAGCTCCGCTCCGGCCCCGAACAGCTGGCGGAGCGGGATAACGTCCGCGTTGTTGTCGCCGGTGAGCAGGGCCAGCTGGTAGCGCTGGCCCAACTCCCGCAGCAGCTCCGGCAGGTTCTCGCGGTACTGGCTTCGGATGTCGTAGCACCCGGCCGGCTGCCCATTCAGGGCCACGTACACGCGGGTTTGCTGTTCCGTCTGGGCCATTGCCGGCGTGTTAGCCCCGATAAAAGCGGCCGAGCCCACGCGAACCTGCGTGCCGGCCACCACGCCGCTGATGCCCTGACCAGGGATTTCGGCGTACTCCTCCACCGCGAGGGCTGCAGGGCCCAAATGCGTGGCCAGGCGCTGGCTCAGCGGGTGCGTGGATTGACTCACGAGCGCCGCGACGCGCTGCGCATCCTCGCTGGCCAGGGCCGGGCCGTAGAAGCAGACGGGGGAACGTTGGGTGTCGGTGAGCGTGCCGGTTTTGTCGAATACCAGCGTATCGGCGCGGCTCAGGGTTTCGATAACGGCGGCGTTTTTCAGGTAGAGCTGGCGGCGGCCCAGCACCCGCAGCGCGGCGCCCATGGCGAAGGGCGTGGCCAGCGACAACGCGCAGGGGCAGGCAATTATCAGCACCGAGGTGAAGGCGCGTAGGGCCATCTGCGGGTCTTTCGGGTACCAGTACAGCACCGAGCCCACGGCCAGCGTGAGCGTGAGGGCCACGAAGTAGCGGCCAACGTGGTTGGCGTAGGTTTCCAGTGTGGGCCGGGCTTCTTTCTCGAACGCGGGGTTGTTCCAGAGCTGCGTGAGGTAGCCCTGCGACACCTCGCGCACCACTTCCAATTCGATGGCCTCGCCCACCTGCCGCCCGCCGGCATAGACTACTTCGCCCACGGCCCTGGCCACCGGCACGCTCTCGCCCGATACGAAGCTGTAGTCAATCAGGCCCACGCCGCGCCGCAGCACGGCATCGGCCGGAATGATTTCCTGGTGACGCACCCGGATGCGCTGCCCGGCCTGCAGCTCCTTTACCGACACCGACTGTTCGCCGGCTTTGGTGAGCCGCGTTACGGCCACGGGAAAGTAGGAGGTGAAGTCGCGGTCGAAACGCAGGGCGTCGTAGCTGTGCTGCTGCACCCACTTGCCGATGAGCATGAAAAACACCAGGCCCGTGAACGAGTCGAAGTAGCCCGGTCCACGCTGGGTGAGCACGTCGAACACGCTGGTGGTAAACAGGGCCGTGAGGCCGAGGCTGATGGGGAAATCGAGGTTGATGTAGCGCTGCCGCAGCCCCTGCCAGGCCGACTGATAGAAGCTGCGCGCACTCACCAGCAGCACCGGCAGGGCCAGCAGCAAGCTCAAGCCGCCAAAAAACCGCCCGAACGCGGCGTGCAGCCCTTCGGTGAAGGAAAAGTAGTCGGGAAAGGCCAGCAGCATCACGTTGCCAAAGCCAAAGGCCGCCACGCCCAGCTGGTAGTAGAGCGTGCGGCTGGCGGCGTGGGGCTGGGCACCCAGCTCGGCCAGCGTAATCTGCGGCTCGTAGTTGATGGCAGCCAGCAACGTTACGACGTCCTTGAGGCTGGTGGTGGCCGGCTGGTAGCTTACCGTCAGCTCTTTGCGCAGGAAATTGACCCGCGACTCCCGGATGCCCGCGTTCAGCTTGAACAGGTTTTCGAGCAGCCAGATGCAGGAGGCGCAATGCATCTGGGGGATGGTGAGCGTGAGCCGGGCCAGCGCGGGCGAGCGGAAGGCCAGCAGCTGGCTCTGCACCGATTCCAGGGCGAGGTAGTCGAAGCGGCCGGGCAGCTCCACGGTTTTCACGCGCTGGCCGGGCTGCTCGTCGAGGCGGTAGTAGCCGCACAGGTTGCTGGCCGCCAGCAGCTCGTACACGGCCTGGCAGCCCGGGCAGCAGAAATGCAGCTCAGGGTGCTCGGCCAGCTGAACAGGCTCGTCGGGGCAGTCGTCGCCGCAGTGGGTGCAGGCAACGCGGTTCAGGGTTTCGGGGGCGGCGGTGAGGGGCACGGGCGGGCAGGCTGATGGCAGCCTCAAAGCTCCGGTTTGCCTTACCGGGAAAACCTGATGAACGTCAGGCCGAAGGCTGATTCATCTCAGTCCCACCCGGCTTCCGGCGTCGCACCTTTGAGCCGCCGTTGCAGCAACGCAACCAGCCGCTTTACCCGCCATGACCAACTCCCGGCCCGATATTACCTCTGAAGCCGACATCCGGCTGCTCGTCGATGGATTTTACGCCAAAGTTGGGCAGGATGCGCTGCTGGGCCCGGTGTTCAATGACTTCGCCCACGTCGACTGGCCCCGCCACCTGCCCGTGATGTACGATTTCTGGAGCAGCCTGCTGCTGGGCACCACGCGCTACCACGGCCGGCCCTTTCCCAAGCACCTGCCGCTGCCCATTGCGGCCGCCCACTTTCAGCGCTGGCTGGCCCTGTTTGAGGCGACGGTAGATGCGCTATTCGCCGGCCCCAGGGCGGAGGAAGCCAAGGTGCGCGCCCGAGGCATTGCCACCCTGTTTGAGCACCGCCTGCGCGAACGAAATCCGCTCACCCTGCTATGATGCGGACCGATGACGCCACTGGGTTAAAGGGCAGAAATAACCGCGTAGATTAGGCCGTCAGGACCAGCTTAAGCACCACATGAGAGCCGCCATCAACACCGAATACGGACCACCCGAGGTAGTGCAGCTACTGGAAGTTGAGAAGCCCGCGCCCAAGGAAAACGAGGTACTGATAAAGGTGCACGCCACCACGGTAAACCGCACCGACTGCGGATTCCGGAGCGCCGAATACTTTGTCAGCCGGTTCTTCAGTGGGCTGCTGCGGCCAAAATTTCCAACCCTGGGCAACGAGTTTGCCGGAGAAATTGAAGCCATCGGCTCCGGCGTCGGCCTGTTCAGAGCCGGCGACAAGGTATTTGGCTACAACGACGCCAGCTTCGGCGCGCACGCCGAGTACCTGACGCTGGCCGAGCAGGCAGCCATTGCCACCATGCCCGGCAACTTTACCTACGAGCAGGCCGCTCCCTTGTGCGAGGGTGCCCACTACGCGTTAGGCGCTATCCGGGCCGCCAAGGTGAAAAGCGGCCACAACCTGCTGATTTATGGTGCTACCGGCGCTATTGGGTCGGCCGCGGTTCAGCTGGCGAAATTCTTTGGGGCAACGGTTACCGCCGTGTGCAGCACGCCGAATGTGGCCCTCGTGAAATCGTTAGGGGCTGATGTGGTCATCGACTACACCACCCAGGACTTCACCAAAACCGACCAGATATTCGACTTTGCGTTTGATGCTTGCGGGAAAAGCTCCTTTACCGCGTGCAAACCACTGCTAACCAAGAACGGCATCTACATTTCGACCGAGCTTGGGTACCGGGGTGCCAATATCTTTCTGGCGCTCATCACCCCCGCATTGGGTGGAAAAAAGGTGTTGTTCCCCATTCCAACCATCACCAAGGCCGACGTTCTTTTCCTGAAAGAGCTGGCCGAAACCGGCCGATTTAAACCGGTATTCGACCGGCAATACCCATTGGAGAAAATTGTTGAGGCCTACCACTATGTAGAAACCGGGCAAAAAACTGGCAACGTGGTAATTACGCTTGGCTAAGTGTGATCAGGCAGCAGTCAGGAAAGAGAACTATAGGACTTACGCGTTGAGGCTGGCGCGCGTCTGTGACGCGGTGCCGACTGGCCTGGCGTTTCCAAACGCCCCGTTCGCGCCGCGTGGGAGCATTGGGGGGGCGTTCACGCGGCAAGTCAAAGACGCGCGCCAGCTTACAACTGCGTAAGTCCCAGACTACCGGTAAATCAGGATACGGGCCGCTTCCAGGCAGTGCAGCGAATGTGGCGCGCCATTGGGAATAATGACGTAGTCGCCGGCCGTTACCTCGGTCGGCACGTCTTCCTGGGTGATAATGAGCCGGCCCGCCAGCACAGCCACTAACACATCTACGGAAGCATGGTGGGTGGGCATGATTTCGCCGGCCGCGAAGGTTTTGTAGATGACCTTCTGGCCGTTTTTCTCCAGCAGCACCATGGCTTTTTGTTCGCCAGCGGCGGGGTGGCGGCCCGCCAGCAGGCTGCCGCTTTTCAGGGGTGGATAGGTCAACGTCATTGGGAACAGGATTGGGGTTGTTGCGAAAGCAAGCCGGAGCGGTCAGAACTTGCGGGAGTGGCAGGCGGCGCAGTCCGACAGCGTGGGCAGGGCGTAGGCCTGCCGCTGAATGGCCTCATCCATAGCTCGCTGAAAAGCATCCAGGAACTGACTGCGGGCGGCCTCCGGCAGGACCGGCAGCACCTCCTCCAGGGCCGTGCGGTACACGTGGGCCATAAAATTGGGGCCGTAGCGCGCAAAAAACCGGTCGTGGATGTTGCCGAACGACACCCGCTCGGCCGAGGAGATGGACAGCGACAGGGCCAGCCATTCCTTCGCGTTGTTCTCCAAGTCGAATTGTAATTCCTGCGTCATGAGCGAGTGCGTAGCGGCGGATGCCAAAGCGGCTTGCTTACTTAGTCAGCAAGCCGCTTTGGCATCCGCCATTGAATGGTCCAAAAATACCGCCCCCTTCTCGCTTTCAACATGACAAACCTCACCCACCGGCATGAGCTTCATCAGCCCCGGCAGTTTCCTTCAGCAGCCGGCGAAACGCGCCGCCGCGTCCGCCGTGGTACTTTGCCGGGGACAGGGCTTCCGGTTTGCGCGTTTACGAAACTCATCTCTGCGGAGCATTTCGTGAACGATTAATCGTAGACGGGTTTCTTCAACTCGCCCCGCGTTGTGGGGGCAGGCTGGCAACCAGGGGTAGAGTTAGCTTCGGCCGTTCGGGGAAAGGAGGGTATTCCTTACCAGCGCCTTGTTTTTCGGGCGGTATATTGGACTTGACCTCAACACGCACCAGAAATGGCTTCTGCTATGTTAACCCGGGATGAACAACTAGAAGCCTTCTACAGGTCGTTCTTGGCCAAACGATACAGAAAAAGCGCCTTAGAGGGTTTAGAACGCGAAAAGAAAAAAGCGAGTAAAAAGCCTTCCGCCCAGTCTCCTACGCGTTCCGGCTTGGATAGCCTGGACCGTCTCTTGGACGAGCATTACTGCCAGCTGCTGCCTAAAGGAAGCGCGAGGCAAGACCAGGACTTCGTTCGGAGGGCCATTGCGAAATACAAGCTATCCAGCTGTTATATATTGTCCGAACACGAGCGCTACGACCAGCAGTATATGAGCGTTGAGTTGGCGCTGGATGAAATTGTCAGCGTGGGTCATACCTCCCTCATCTTCTTTGTGCCAGGTCAAGTGGCATATCTGGAGGGGCACTCGCTCGGGGAGCGGTACTTGTGCCTACGAGAAGGTGAGCCCAGCAGGGATTCCACCGTTTAGTAGGCACCAGAACGCCTGCTCGTGGTTCAGCGAAAGGTGGTTCAGATGAAGCGTAAGCCCTTTTACATCCTACCAAACCGTCATTCGCAAGCTGTAAAGTCTGCGCCTTAAACTTCGCTTTCCGTTTTCCGAGAGCACCCCAACCCGCCTACCACCGGGCCCGGCGCAGCTTCTCGGGCTCCAGCACCCGCACGTTTTTCGGCGTCAGCTCAAGCAGCCCGTCGGCTTTGAATTCGCCCAGAGTCCGAATCAGCGACTTGGGGGCCGTGCCGACCAGGGCGGGGAGCGGAGCGAGTGGTCGGCCAGAACAACTTCCTCGGAAGGGTAACCAGCGCCCAAGGCTTCCCCTGCCAATTTCCTTCAGGTCAGGCGGTTGCCCACAGCATTCGTACGGGAGGTTGTCGTTCAATTTCCTTGTCGTTGCTATGGGCCTGTACCACCTCATCGACCAAAGCCGGGCCGTTATGCCGTTCACCGATACCGAACTGGCGGCGCTGCTGCTTTGGTCCCGCACTCACAACCGGCAAGTGCACGTCACGGGCCTATTGCTGCACGCGCCCGACGTCCGCTTCCTGCAAATCCTGGAAGGCGAAGATGCCGACGTGCGCCAGCTCTACTACGAACACATCCTATCCGCGGTATTCCCAGTGCCAGGTGCTCGGGGAAGGCAGCTGCGCGGAACGCTGTTTCGCCGACTGGAGCATGGGCTTCCAGCTCGCATCGGCGGCGGACCTGCACGACCTGCTGCAAAGGGGCTCGTTGAACGCCCCAACCCGCCACGGCCCCAAGCCCACCATCCGCCGCGAGCTGATGGAGCGGCTGCTAGAGTTTGTGGAAACCAAAGCCGCCTATTAATATCCGGCCATTGTACGGGCAACTATCAACGGCCCCAAAGGCAGATTATGGCAGCCAGCAAGCCTTTTCCCGCGTCAGAAACGCCTGGAGGGTGCCCGGCTCACGGCCCAACAGCCCGGCCAGTTCCGGCGATACGTGCGCGGCTAGCCCGAAGCGGGCGGCCAGATAGATGCCCGTCATCACGTTAATAAGGGTCGGCGGCGTGCCCTTCGTCCGCTCGTAGGCCCTAAACGTCCGGATGCTGGCGGCGTGGTAGCGAATGGGCCGCCCCAGCACCGCGCTGAGCTGCGCGGCTACTTCGTCGTAGGTGAAGGCGGTGCGGCCGGTCAGCTCGTAGCCGGCCGAGGTGGCGGGCGGCGAGAGTAGCAGCCGGGAGGCCACAGCGCCTACGTCCACGGCATCCACGAAGCTGGTGCGGGCGTGGCCGGCCGGCAGCAGCAGCTGGTCGCGCCGCCGGATGTCGTCGCGGTGGGTGGTGCTCAGGTTTTGCATGAAAAAGCTGGGTCGCAGCAGCGAGTGGCGCAGGCCGGACTTCTTCAGGTAGCCCTCCACCTTATAATGCGGCACGAAGGGGTTGTATTGCGCCCCTTGCAGCGACAGAAACACCACGTGTTGCACACCTGCCGCGGCGGCGGCCTGTACCACCGGTTTCAGGTAGCGCGCCACATCACTTATTACCGGCGGGCGCACCAACAACAGCCCTGTAACTCCCCTCAGGGCCGGGGCCACCGTTTCAGGCTTCGTGAAATCGAACGGTACGACATCCACCTGGTCTGCCGCGCCAAGGGCCAGGTGCGCCCGGTCGCGCGTCGGCTCGCGGCTGGCTACCACGAGTTGGGTGCTAGCTGGCCGCTGCCGCAGCAGCTCCCGCAAAGCCGCGCCGCCTACGTTGCCCGTGGCCCCAATAATCAGCAGACGAGGCGAAGCGGACATGGCTAAAGGAGAAAACAGGAGAAAATAATAAGTGCCTTACGAAATCCTTGCGAACCAATCGACGGCGCAACACCGCTACGTTCAGCAGAATCCAGCCCAGGAGGACACAAAAAAACAGCAGGATGAAGGTACAGCTGCCGCCGAAGCGGGCAACGTGGTCGGCCCAGCGCTGGCTCAGGGTCAGCTTCGGCACTTCTCTACTACTCAGCGGCGGCCTCACTCCCCCAGCCACCACCAGCGCCGCGGCTGGCGCTTGGCAGCTAGCTGGTACTTGACCACGGCGTGCCGCTCGATGTGCGCCAGCGCCTCTTCCACTGAGTCGGTGTAGGTGAGCAGGTGCAAGTCGGCGGCGGCCACCATGCCGTGGCGCTGCATGTCGGCCAGCAACACCCCGAGCGACGCCCAGTAGGCGCGGCTCACCACCACGACGGGGGAGTCCAGAATCTTTTTGTTCTGGATGAGGGTGAAGGCTTCAAACAGCTCGTCGAGCGTGCCCAGGCCGCCGGTCATTATCACGAAGGTGTAGGAGCATTTGACCAGCAGCACTTTACGCACAAAGAAATATCGACAGGCCAGCCAGCGGTCCAGGTAGGGGTTGGGGTGCTGCTCGGTGGGCAGCACGATGTTGCAGCCGATGGAAGGCCCGCCGGCCTCGCGGGCGCCGCGGTTGGCCGCTTCCATAATGCCGGGTCCGCCGCCGGTGAGCACCGTGAAGCCCTGCCGGCTCAGACCCGCCCCCAGCTGCCGGGCCAGCTTGTAATAGGGCGAGTCCTCGGCCACCCGCGCCGAGCCGAATACCGTCACGCACGGCCCCACGAAGTGCAGCACCCGAAACCCGTGCAGGAACTCGCGCAGCACCGTCCACAGAAAGCGCAGCTCGCGCCGGCGGCTAGTGGGCCCGGTGAGGAACCGGCGCTCGTCGCGCGCGGTGGCCGGTGCCACCCGGGCGGCCTCCTCCCCGAGTCCGGGAGCTGCCGTCCTCAATTTGCCGGACTCAGGCCCGCCAGTACGCCAGCCGTCCAGTTCACCGCATCGGTGGTGTGCTGAGCCGACAGGGCGGCCCCCGCTTCCGGCACCACACGGGCAGCACCAGCACCGGCACGGGGCAGCGCTCCAGCAGCTGCGCCGTCACGCTGCGGTGGAACAGCTCGCCGAAGTAGCTGCGCTGGCGGGCCAGCACTACCACCAAGTCGGCCTTGGTATCGGCCACGGCCGCCAGCACACCTTCAGCGTAGCTGTCGTGCTCATAGCCCCGCAGCTCGGGCGTGGCCAAGCCGTGCACCAGGCCGCTCAGCTGCACGGCCCGTAGCGCGGTGCCGCAGCCAGCATCGTCCTCGCCGTCCGAGACGTGGGCGACGATAATGTCGACCCCGGGCAGGACGAAGAGCGGGTGCAGGGCCCGCGACGCCGGCGTGAGGGCGAAAGCCTCGCGGTCGGCCGCAATCAGAACTCGGCGGGGCGGCTGCTCCGTGGGCGTAGCCACGGGCACTATCAGCAGCGGGGGGCGCCCACCTCGCAGCAAATCGGCGCAGCCGGTGGCCACGCTGGCCGCGTTTTCGTGGGGCTGGTAGGGCGGGCTGAGCACGAACAGGGCCGGACGGTGCCGGCCGGGCCTGGTCCTGCGCAATTTCCGGCAGCAGGTCAATAGCTACTTCCACGGTGGGACGACTGACTGGGTAGCTCCTCCGCCATGCGGTAGAGGGCCGCAGCGGTTTCGGTTTGACGGGCCAGTTCCTGCTGGTGGTAGTGCTCGGGCACCGCAGCGTAGGGGTCGAACATGGAAGCGCGGTTCACATGCAGCAGCACCAGCTGGCCGCGCAGGGCCTGCGTCAGAGTGTTGGCGTACTGCACCGTGTGGCGAGCGGCCTGGTAAAAACCGGCGAAGACGACGAGGGTAAGGGACATGGCTATTGGGCGTTTAATGCGGTGGGTGTTTGGTGGCCAGCGGCTTAGCTCATGGTCGGCATCCAGCCGGGCACTTCGGGCGCTTCGGGCGCTTCGGGCGCTTCGGCCGGCACCAGTAGCACCGGCACGGGGCTGCGGCGCAGCACCTCGGCCGTCACGCTGTGGTGGAATAGCCGGCCCAGGAAGCTGCGGTGCCGCGCTATCAGCACCAGCAGGTCGGCCTGGGTGTCGGCTAGCGCTTGCAGAATGCCATCAGCGGGCGCCACGTCGGCTTCCTGGTACAGCCACAGCGGCGCGTCGGGCGCTAGCAGGCCGCTGGCGCGCACGTCGGCCAACGGCAGACGACCCCGGGGAGCGGCTGCTTCGTGGTGGAGCACGACGTGGGTTACCGTGTACGCCGCCTGCCAGGCCGCCAGCAGCGGCACCAGTTTGTTGCCCGCCGCATTGAGGCTGAACGGCTCGGCATCGAGGGCCAGCAGCACGCGGCGCGGCAACACCGCCGCCGGGGCCGCTTCGGGCACCAGCAGCAGGGGCTGGTGCGTGGCCCGCAGCACGGGCAGCACTTGGTTGTGCAGCAAGGCATCCAGCAAATCGTGCTTCGGGCTCAGCCCCATGGCCAGAAGCAGAGGCTGGTACTGCTGCACGGCTTCCGCCACCGCATCGGGCATGGGCAGCACCGACACCATGACTTCGGTGCTGCCCGACAACTGCTGGGCCAGGTTCTGCATTTCAGCGGCTGTTTCGGTGTAATTGCGCTCGGCTTGGGCAGCCGTTACCACGGCCATTTCCGGGGCCAGCAGCACGGGGTCGTGGTAGCAGTGCAGCAGGGCCACGTGCGCGTGCAGAGGCGCGCCCAGCACGGCGGCGTACCGGGCGGTCTTTTCGGCTGCTTCCGACAGGTTGGCCAGCACGACAATGGATGGGTTCATGGCAAAAAAGTAAGGGTGAAGGGAAGGCTCCTGGCAAATGCAGGGGCCGGCAAGCGGCTTATTCTTCGGCCGGTAGTATCAGCACCGGGATGAGACTTTCCTGAATGAGCTGCGCCGTGACGCTGCTATGAAGAAGGCTGCCCAGCAGGCTGTGGCGCCGGGCCACTACCACCAGCATGTCGGCTTCCTGACGGGCGGCTTCTTCCAGTACGCCGGCCACAATAGTGGGGCTATAGGCTTCGTGCAAGCGATTTTCAGCAAATACATTCACCAAGTCATTTGCCCGCACAGTTTCCAGCACGGCTCCGTCGTCGGGCCGGGCCTGCGCGTCGTCGGTCACGTGCACCACGTCGAGCGTGGCGTCGGTGGCGTGGAGCAGGCGGGTCAGCACGTCCTGGTGGTCCTGGTCGGCGAAGACGAACGGCTCACCGTCGACGGCCAGCAGGAAACGCCGGGGCAAGAAGGCGTCCCAGCCCACCGTGGGCACCACCAGCAGAGGGTGGGGCGCGTGGCGCAGCAGGTCCATCACCACGCTGGTGAACAGCTCGGTCGACTCGGTCGAGTTGCTGGGCCGGCCCATTACCATAAACAGTGGGTGGTGGCGGCGCACAGCTTCAGTCAGAGCTTCGGGCAGAAAGCCTTCGGCCACGTCCACTTCAGTGGGCACGGTTTGGTTGGCGGCCAGCTTAATCAGGGCCTGGTCGGTTTTCTGCTCGCCCCGTAACGTGTCCTGCTCACCGTAGCCTTTCGGCACGGGCATGCCACCGTAGCGTACGTGCAGCAGCACGAGCTGCGCATTGAGCGGCACGGCCAGCCCCGCCGCGTACGAGAGGGCCCGGTTGGTAACGGCGAAAAAGTCGGTCAGAACAACAAGTGAAGGAGCCATGGCAGCCGGCGAAAAATGATGAGAAAGTACCCGCACAGGATCAGGTGTGCGGTTTAAAGCAGGAAATACAGGTAGGTGGAAACGGGCAGCGCTGAGGTTGATGGCTTCTAATAGTCGGGCCTCGAATCTTCCCACGCCATGGTGGCATCCGCTTCCTGGGCCCCTTGCCGGGTCGTGGCACTGATGCCCCAGGCAGAACTGGTGCCGGCGTGCTGCCCCCGGTCGCGGCGGCTGCCCAGGCTACGCGAGGCTTTCATGAGCGGCGGCGGCAAGGTGCTTGTTGGGGACGGGTGCGGAGGGCAGCACGAGCAGGTGGTTGTTCACCTCGCGGGCCCCGGCTTCGTGGGCCGCTTCGGCCGCGTGCTTGCGGTTGAGCCAAGTATCCACGGTGCCGGTGAGCGTGGCCCGACCGTCTTCCACGCGCACGTCCATCTCCTGGTCGTGCAGGCTGGCCGACCAGCAGTAGCGGGCGCGGATGCGCGCAGCCAGGGCCTGGTCGGGGTCCGGCGTTGCCGGGCTCAGCTTATCCTCGCCGAGGAAAGAAGCAGACAAGCCCTCTGCTAAGTTTGCGTTGATGCCGGACACTTCTAGTCGGTTGTTCACATCCACCACGCCGCTTACGCCAGCCGCTACGTCGCCGGCCTGCTCCTGCTCAAACAGTGTGGCCACGAGGCCCGTGAGCAACACCTGGCCCCCGTGCACCTGCACCCCAAAGGCGAAGTGGCACACATGGGGGTCGCGGGCCAAGGCCGCCGCGATGTTGCGGCGGATATCTTCGTCGGGCATCAGCCGTTCGGGCCGTACTTTGAGCAGATTGTGCACGTGGACCACGCCCACCACATGGCGCGCGTCCTGCTCGGCATCCTGCTTCACGCGCAGGTTGCTCACCGTGCCGGCCATCGTCACCACCCCGTCGTGCACCTGCACCAGGGTTTCGGCGGCCCGCATCCTGGGGTTAATGCGCAGCGTGTCGCGCACGGCGGCGGCAATGGCTTCGTCGGCTTTGGGCGCAAATTTCTCGCGGCGAATGGCCCGGCCCAGGGCCCAGTAGGCCACGAACAGGTCGCGGGCATCGACGCGGGTAGCGCCGGTTTGGTAGGCAATGGCCACGAGGCGGTCCTTCTCGGCGGGCGTGCCTACCGTGCCCGACAGATGCACCACGTGGTCGTAGGTGCGCACGTCCACCAGCATACCGTTCACGCGGATGTCCCAGTCGAGCAGCTCGCGGATCTGGGTCGTCATTTCCTCGTCGGAGTTCAGAATCTCGCCCCCGCGGATGGTCAGGTGGTCGGCCACGAAGGCGCGCACGCCCCGCACCCCTTTGATGACGCGCAGCACCAGCTGCTTTTCGGCCCAGGACTGCACCATTCCGGCAACGGTCACTACGCCGCCGGCCACAGTAGTGTGCACCCGGTAGTCGTTCGTAGCCGGGTCGTCGGCCAGGGCTCCTTCCACGTCGCGCTGCACCTCGGCATCGCCCACTTCAAGGGGGCGCACGGCCAGCGTGCTGTGCAGCCCGCGCACGCCGCGCACGGCCTGGGCTATTTCCTCGGCCCGCTGCCGGGCCAGCAGGCTATCCGTGAAACCGGTCAGCTGCACGATGCCTCCGTGGGTTTGCACCGCAATCAGGTGCGCGGTCAAGCCCTTTTTGGTGGCCAGCAGCATTTCAACGGCGGCCGTGATGTCAGCGTCGGCTACGTGCTCGGCCGGGGCGGGCGGTACTACAAGCTGCGCGGTTTGCATGGCGGTAAAAGAATAGGTGGAAGAAAGGGCGCGCAAAAGCCCCGAATGGCGGGGGTCCGACCAGACGCAGCGGCGGCAGGCTTCGGCGCACTCCTGGCAGTGCCGGTGGGCGTGCCGGCCACATTCGTCGGCGCAGGCCTGGCAGACGGCGGTGCACACCTGCGCGAGTTACGCGGCGTATTCCGAGCCACGGGCAGCAAGGCGCGCCGTGAGGGCACAGATATCGGCGCAGTCGCGGGTCAGGCTGATGCAGCGGGCCATCATGTCAACGTCCTGTTCTTGCAGGTAGGCGGCGGCACAATGCTCGCCGGCCGCTACGCAGGCGTTGCGGGCGGCCTGTTGACTTTGGGTGTGCTCGTTCATGGCGGTGGGACAGCAGTGACTAAGTACCCTGTAAAAGTCCCCTTAGGCGGGGCACCAGCCCATGACGATAGTTATTGCAACGGATGACATCTGTCAGGTCCTGGCCCACCACTTGGCTAGAAACCGCTGCGAAACCAGTCGGCCGGGCGGCTGCGAAGCCCTGAGCGTCACCTTGGAAATGGTGCCCCTAGCTATGGCTACAGGTAAACGCCGTAGCAGGGCGCGCGCGCGTCAACGCCAGGATGCAGGCAAAGTCTGGGCACGGCTATGCCTCACCAGCTCAACACGAGTTGTTGCAGCGTTTCAGCTACTTTCCCTGCACCCTCTCAGAAGTTCTCTGCTTGAAGGAAAAACCTACCCCAGCATCTCAACTGCGCCCGCTCTGGCCGGTGTGTCCACGGTTTCAGCCCGCGGTATTTCGATGGTAAAGGTGCTACCCTGGCCCTCCTGACTGGTCACGAAAATGTGGCCGTAGTGCCATTCCACAATGGTTTTGCACAGCGCCAGGCCCAGCCCGGTGGTGGCTTCGCCCCGCAGGCCGGGCCGGCGGGCCTTCGTAAACCGCTCGAACAAATACGGCTGCATAGCCAGCGGAATGCCGATGCCGTCGTCCTCAATGTAAATGCGGACCACGCCGGGCCCCGATTCGATACGCACAGCCACGAAGCCGGCATCGGGGGTAAATTTGAAGGCATTGCTGACCAAGTTGATGAGCACCTGAGTGAACTTGTTGACGTCGATGTTGGCGTACACCGGCTCGGCGGGCAGCGTGTAGCTGAACACGTGGCCCAGCAGGCGCTGGCCGGTCTGGAGCTGGTCGAGCGGCACGCGCAGCACGGCACCCACGTCCACGCGGTTCACTTTCAGGTCGGTGTTGGCCGACGTCAGGAATTCCAGGTTGATGAGCTCGCGAATCATTGTCACGCTGTCGCGGCTGGTGGTTTCGAGCACGCCCAGCATCTCGGGCACCCGGCTGTTGAGCGGCGAGGTCACTTCCTCGCGCAGAAACTGGGCAATCTGCTGCACCATGATGAAGGCCCCGCTCAAGTCGTGCGACAGGATTTCGAGCGTGGCGTTTTTGCGGCTGTTGAACAGGTCGGCATTTTCCTGGTAGCGCTTCATCACGCTGATATCGCGCAGGGTGCCCCCGAGCAGCACCCGGCCCTGTGCGTCCTGCCAATAAGAGGGCGTGAGGCAAAACCACTGGTGCGGCTGGCCTTCGTGCAGCAGGCGCACTTCCACTTCGTTGGCGGGCGGGCCCTGCACCCACCGCGCCCAGTAGTGCGCCAGGTAAGCCTGGTCGTCCGGGTGCAGGCGCTGAAGCAGGTCGGGCAGTTCGGCATTCACCAGTTCCCGGATGCCTTGGAAAACCTGCTCATACGCGGCATTGATGAACACGACATGCCCCGCTGCCAGGTCGTACACAAACTGGACGTGGGCGCTGGCTTCCGCCTGGTTCTGAAAGAAATCGGCGAAGGCTGGCATGGCTGTTAAGTTCAATCAACGAAAGCCACTAAAGCTACGTCTTTCTGGCTGCCGCTCCCCGGAAGAGGCACCACGGTGACCCGGATGTACTCCTAGCGCCCAAACAGCTGGCGCCGCACCGTTTCGTCGCGCCCGTACACGTCGGGGTAAAACCGCAGCTGGCCCGCCACTACCGCGCAGGTGGCGTAGGCCACGTGCAGGGGCATCGGGTGCCGCAGCGTCAGGCTGCGCGACGTCGGAGCGGCCTCGCATTCGGCCTCGGTGGGCAGCGCCGCTTGGGTGCTATCGGCGCCCAGCAGGTAGGCTGCCAGCTGCATGGGGCGCTCCATGCGCAGGCAGCCATGGCCCAGCGCCCGGTAGGGCTTCTGAAAATCCGAGGTATTGGACGTGGAGTGCAAATACACCGAATAGGGGTTGGCAAAGCGGAAAATGATGTTACCCAGCGCGTTTTCGCAGCCCGGACTCTGGCGGATGGTGTACGGAAAATGCCGCGCCGTCACGGCCTGCCAGTTCACGGTAGCCGGGTCCACGCGCTGGCCGTGGGCGTCGTAGAGGGTGTAGTTGTTGTCGGCCAAAAAATTATGCTCCGAAGTCGCCCGGGTGCCGGCCCGCAGATGCGGCAGGATTTCCTTGGTGGCGATGCTGTGGGGTACGCGCCATTCCGGGGCAATGGTGAACGAGGTGAGCCGGCTGCTGAGCGTGGGCGTGGGCCGGCCGGGGCTGCCGATGACGAGGCGGTGCGTCTGGAGCACCCGGCTGCCGCGCACCACCTCCAGCGCATAGGCCGGCAGGTTCACCAGCACGTAGTTGGCCTCGGGAATGGCAGCCCAGCGCCAGCGCTCCAGCGTCACGGCCAACTGCTGTGCCCGCCGCCGCCGAGCCACCGAATCGGGCCCGGCGGGTTCGCGCCGCCAGCCTACCAGGGCCTGTTGCAGCTGCCGGTACTCGCGCTGCGGGGGCTGGCAGCGCAGCAGCGCCGCCCCAAAATCCGGCGCGGCCAGCGCCCCGGCCACCCACGCGGCCGGGGCAAACGGGGCCTTCTTCGATTCCAGCGGCGAGGGCGTCCGCTCGTGCAGCTGCCCCCGGCGCAGGTGCTGGGCAAAGCGCAGCAGGTTGCCGGTGAGCAGCACCTCGAAGCGCACCTGCCGGGCCAGCCGCTGGCTGGTAGTGGCGGGCTGCGCCAGCGAATCGGCCAGGGCCCGCAGGGCGTGAGCCTGGTAGCGGCCGGGTTGTAGCCCGTAGTCGGCGGCCTGCGCCAGCAAGGTCAGGGTGGCCCGGCCCGGCCCACTAGGCTGCGAGTCGGCGCTCCAAGCGGGGGCATAAGCACGCTGCAAGTAAAAGGCGCGCACTGCGGGGCTGGGCCGGATGCCGTTCCTGGCCGAGGCGGCCGAATCGTTGAGCAGCGACCGGAGGTGAGAAGCCAGCAAATCGGCACTGGCTTGCGACGTATTGGCGAAAGAGGCGGCGGCCAGTGCATGCGCCGGGCGTTCTTTGCCGAGGGCTGCCAGCACCAGGATAAGGCCCGTCAGTAGCAATGGGATGGGCCGCATGCTCAGGGATTAATGGAAATTTGATTTCAGGCAAAGGTCCGAACCCGGCCCACGCGCTGCCCTGATAAGAATCATTGCATCTCGTGACAGTGCTCATTGCCGCGCGGGACCGACGGCCACCTTTTGTCTTGGAAATTGGGCGCGGTCGGCTGGGTACGGCGGGCTCTTTTCCGGTTCGCTTCCTTTTGGCTAATTCCTCATTCATCGGCCCGGTCGGCCTTACTCTCCCGTAATGAAAACACCTGTTCTGCTCGTCCTCACCTTTTTCTTCCGCGCTGCCGACCGGGCCCTCGACTACACCACCCGCCGCGCCGGGCCGCCGGGTGCCCGACTGGTGGTGCTACACGCTACCCGCGACTCAGCCCTGCGCCCGCGCGCAGGGCGCGACATGTCCGTGCTGGTGGTGACCGAGGTGGGCCGTTTGGAAGTCGTCTGCGACCCGGAGGTCCGCGCCCGGCGCGCCGCCAACAAGCGGGGGGACGCAGGAGCTGGACATTTCAAAAAAGCCTTGATCATTTTTGGCCAGCCGCCCCCCCGTGAGCACCTACCAGTACATCGCCCAGCGCCAAGCGCAGGGGCCCGTGCGTCAGCTCTGCCAGGTATTGCAATAGGACTTACGCACTTGTAGGTAGCAAGGCCGGGATGAGGGGTTTAGCCAATAGACTTGTTCCTGAATTAGGAACCGATGCTAACATTCGGCTGTCATGCTGAGCTTGTCGAAGCATCTCTACCGCAATGCTGTACCACTGCGGTAGAGATGCTTCGACAAGCTCAGCATGACAGCCTTTTTGTGTTTCGCTTTATTCAGGAACAAGTCTAATAGTTGGCGCAGGTAGGGCGCCCACTGCTGTTGGTGTGCCTGATAGATCGTCTGGGCCGTGTGCCGGGCAAACTGGCGCAACGACACCCAGGCCAGATAGCAGCAAGCCAAGTGGTTGCGCTGGGCCTGCGCGCGGCGGCACTGGCACTTCTCAGCCCCGGTCAGCTGTTTGAAGCTGCGGTGAAACTCCTCCACCTGCCAGCGCACGCGGGTGGTGGTTCCGACCAGCTGTTGGGTCAGCGTAAAGGCGAAATTGTTGGTGACCACCCATTCACTGTCGCCGTTCGCGGCCACGAGCTTGAATAAGCGCACCGCAAAGGGCACTTTGTTCAACCGTTCGGGCTGAAGCAGGCGGGCGTAACCTTGGTTTTCGTTGAAATCCAGCTCCACCCCGATTTCCTCAAAATACGCCCGGATGGCGCCCTTATGCAGCCGCAGCAGATTCCAGTGCGGGTCGTCGTCGTAGAGGGCGTGGGTTTGCAACAGGCGAATAATAGCGGAGGCGTACGGCTTAGGCATAGCAAAACAAGTGGTTAGCGACAAAATATCAGCTCCGGAAATTCGCAGGCGCGGCCCCCGCCCAGCTCAAACAGCACCTTGCGCTCGTCCCGGATCAGGTGCCGGGCCGAGGCCGCCGCAATGCTGCCGTAGGCCAGCAGCTCGGCCAGCCCGTGGCGCAGCCCAAACGTCTACACCACCTGCGCCAGCGTCACCTGGCTCTGGTCGCGCAGCAGGGTCTGAATCTGGGCGATGAGCACCGTTTTGTCAACCACCTGCTGGTTTACCAGCGGCGCGAAGTCGGGCTCGTCGGCCACTTCCGCCACGCGCAGCGTTCGGGCCTTGATGCCTTCCTGCCGCTGCTTCAGCGTGATTTCCGGCTCCGGGGCAAGGTAGTCGGCGCGGCCGTCAATTTCCAGGAACACGGCGGCAGGCGGCGGCGGGCGGTCCAGCACCTCAAACGCCAGCGCCCGGATGTCGCGCGTCAGCTCCCGCGACTTGCGTCGGTCCTGCAGGTTTTTCTCCGCCACTATCTTCTCCAGCTTGCGGGCCAGCAGCTGAAAAGCCGCGTTGACTTTCTGCCCTTCCCCCAGCAGAAACGGCTTGAGCCGGCGCAGCAGCAGCGCGTCGGCCGGGGTAATGGCGCGGGCCTGCAGCAGGTCGAACACCTGCCCGATCAGCTCGTCCAGCTCAGCTTTCTGGCGCGGGTCGTTCAAGTGCTGGTAGAAAGCGTCGAAGCTGCGGCCCTGGTCAGTCTGGCGCAGCGCGTCCAGGGCATCCAGGGCCAGCGTCAGCAGGCTGCCTTTGGTGTGGTGCAGCGTGGTTTGCTGCTGGTAGAGGTGCTGGGTGATGTCGCGGAAGTTGGTTTCCACCTCCCGAAAGTCGCGTAGCAACGTGCGGGCCAGCAGGTTGACGGCCTCGAACCGCTCCTTCACCTGAAAATCCTCGAAGGACTGCACCTGCCGGGTAATCTTCAGCTCCCGGATCTGCCGGTCCAGGTCGGCACGTTGCGCTTCCAGCTCGGCCACGCGCGTCTCCCAGTCGTGCTGCGACTCGCGCACCAGCTCCCGCAGCTTCTGCACGATATCCAGAAACCGGGATTCCGTGCCCACAAACGAGCGTTTGGTGAGCTGCGCGGCCACCCAATCCAGCACACTTTCCAGGGGCGGCGTCAGCGTGTGCTGATCCTGGCCCTGCTCGTCGGTATACAGCGTCAGGTAGCCGTAGCGCACCCACTCCCGAATCAGCTTAACGGCTTTTTCCTCCGGTGCGCTACCCAAATCGGCCACGTCGTCTTCTTCTTCCACCACGTTCCACTCTTGCAGAAAATCGGCCAAATGCGCCGTCAGCAGGTCGTGGCTGATGACGGGCGCGTACATGGCCGCTTTGAAGCTTTGCTGCAGAAAGCACAGAATCAGCGGTGCATTGCGGGCCCGCAGCACACGCAAGGAAGCGGCTCCGCGCTCCGGATCAAAGAAGGCTTGGTACTGCGGGTATAGCACGGGGATCAATAAGATTGAATTGATACATACGATAAAGTATCCGGTGGCCCTGGCAGCCAGAGACTAGCTCGGATGTCCCGGTTTTTCTTTGATTTAAAGCTACTGAATTGCCGGAAAAACGAGCCTATATCGGTGCAAAAGAGTTTTTGAAGCTGAAGATATTCAGAACGTCAACGAACGTCATGCTGAGCGAAGTCGAAGCATCTCTCCCGCAATAGTATTTGATTTTACTGTTGCGGGAGAGATGCTTCGACTTCGCTCAGCATGACCGTCTGGGTCCTGCTATGGCTACTTTTTGAACAGCTTTAGCGCGGTTTTGTAGCTACCGTACAGCAGCTCCGAAACCAGCCCACTTCGTCCGCTGGCCCCATTCATGGCACCGGGCTGAAGCACATTTGCTACATTCGGCTCCCCGTTAGCCTCTACCCTATTTATGCTCCTGACCCTCACTACCACGTATTCGCCCGCTACCGACCTCGGCTACCTGTTGCATAAGAACCCGGCCCGTCTGCAAAGTGTGGAAGTAGCCGGTGGTCAGGCCCACATCTTCTACCCCGAAGCCACCGCTGAGCGCTGCACGGCGGCCCTGCTCCTGGACCTCGACCCCGTGGGCCTCGTCCGCGGCCGGGGCGGCGCTTCCGGCGAAGGATTCGCGCTGGAGCAGTACGTCAACGACCGTCCCTACGTGGCCTCGTCCTTCCTGAGCGCGGCCCTGAGCAAAGCCTTCGGCACGGCCATGAACGGCACCTGCAAAGACCGGCCAAACTTACCGGAGCAAGCTCTGCCCCTGGAAGTGAAGGTAGCCGTGGTATCGGCCCCCGGCCCCGACTGGCCCCGCCGCCTTTTTGAGCCCCTGGGCTATGAGGTGCAGATCGAAACTACCCCGCTCGACCCCACCATGCCGGAATGGGGCGACAGCCGCTACTATACCCTGCACCTGCGCCATGCCGGCCTGCGCCTGCAGGATGTGCTGACTCACCTCTACGTGCTGCTCCCGGTGCTCGACAACGACAAGCACTACTACATCGGCGAAAACGAGGCCGAAAAGCTGCTGCACAAGGGCGGCGACTGGCTGCCCCAGCACCCCGAGCGTGGCTTCATCACGCGCCGCTACCTGCGCTACCTGGCGGCCTACGTGAATCCAACGCTGAAGCGGCTGCTGGAAGACGAAGAGGTAGAAGAACCGGCCGTTGAAGCGGAGACGGCCGATAACAGCCCACCAGCCGCTCCCGTAGCGGCCGATACCGTGGCGGCCGATACCGTGGCGGCGGATAACCAGGAGCCCAAACTCTCCCTGCATGACCAGCGGCTGCAGCAAGTTGCCCATGAAATCTACCAGCTCGGGCCGAAGCGCGTCCTGGACCTGGGCTGCGGGGAGGGTAAGCTCCTGCGCCTGCTGTTGCAACAGCCCAAGATTGAGTTTATCCTGGGCATGGACGTATCCCACCAGGCCCTGAGCCGGGCAGCACAACGCCTGCACCTGGACGAGATGCCCCCGCGCCAGCGCACCCGCATTGAACTGATCCAGGGCTCGTTGCTGTACAAGGACGACCGCCTGGCCGGCTTCGATGCGGCGGCGCTGGTGGAAGTGATTGAGCACCTCGACGAAAACCGCCTGGCGGCATTGGAGGAAGTAGTGTTCGGGCAGGCCCGGCCGGCGCACGTCTTCGTAACCACCCCCAACGCCGACTATAACCAGCTCTTCGAGAAGCTCAACGCCGGCGAGTTCCGCCACGACGACCACCGCTTCGAATGGACCCGCGCTGAGTTTGCCGCCTGGGCCGCCGGCGTGGCCGAGCGGCACGGGTATCAGGTGCAGATTGTGGGGATGGGCGAGGAAGTGGAAGGCGTGGGTGCGCCCTCGCAGATGGCGGTGTTTGAAATAAGATTTAATTAGCCAACTATATACACTGTGTAGGTTTTATCATTTTCAATGATAATGTGTTGGCTGCTTGATATTTTCCTCTTGTCTGCATCTGCGCCGGCAAGAAACAAAATGCCGCTCTCAATTTTTGCTATCTGCAAGTATCTACTAACCTGACTTATTCCTGCTTTGTAGTCTCGTTGGCGGGATTTTATTTTTACTTCAATAACAACTTTCTCCTCTTTAGATTCAATGATGAAGTCAGGCCTTACATAAATGGTTTCGTTAATTGAAATTTTTGGCTCAATATGCACTTTGAAATCATTATCTAATTTCTCTAAAAATGCATATAGCTTACCCATTAACTCTTCTTCCTTAATGTCATTATTACAGATAGTTTCTGATGAAAATATTTTGAGAATATTTACAATTTTTTCAACCAAAGGCTCTTGTTTGTTGCTCGTTATTTTTGCAAATTTAGTTTTGGTTTCGATATTATGTTCTTTTGCTTTCTCTTCATTATAAGCTATTTTTTCCTGTACCTGCTTGAGGAGCATATGCACGAAAGAAGAAACGTTTATTAAAGCCAAAAAAGCCTCATGTTCATCCAAGACAAGCTTGTAATCGTGCGTAGATTTATTTCTCCACTCTTGACGATAGTTTTCAAATAATTTTAATACACGTTCTTTGAATACGTTGTTATCTTTAAAATATTTCTCGATATCGTTGGGCGTCTTCCTTGTAGTTTCTTCATCGGTTTTACCGCCCAGTACTTTATAAGCTTCTTTTAAAGCCCCTTCGAAAGCCTGATTTGTTCTATATACAACATCGTTATAGTAATGGGCGTCTTTTTTGCCGCTTTGGTAATATATCTCTGCTCTGTCTAAATGATTAAATATTAAGCCAAGAAATAGAGAAGTTTCTAGCTTGTTTATCTCCTCAATTTGGGATTCAATCAGTTTTAGGACGTCCATATATTTAGAGAAAATATTGTTTCTTTTTTGCTCAGGAATTAACGAACATACGTTCCCTCAAGCTCAGAACACCTCTTCAATGCCCCAAGATACCCTCAAACTCCCCGAACTCTCCCTCATCCTTCTCATTGGCAGCACCGGCGCGGGCAAGTCCACGTTTGCGCGGCGCTTGTTCAAGCCCACGGAAATCGTGTCGTCGGATGCCTGCCGGGGGCTGGTGGCCGATGATGAAAACGACCAGTCGGCTAGCGCCGACGCCTTTGAGCTGCTGCACTACCTAGTGGCCAAGCGCCTCAAGCGCGGGCTGCTCACCGTAGTCGATGCCACCAACGTGCAGGCCGAAGGGCGCAAGCCGCTCATAGCGCTGGCCCGGCAGTACCACGTGCTGCCCGTCGCCATCGTGCTCGACGTGCCCGATGCCGTGGCCCACGAGCGCAACGCCCTCCGCCCCGAGCGGCGGCACCTGGGGCCGCACGTAGTGGCCCGGCACCGCCAGGATCTGCGCAAAAGCCTGCGCAACCTCAAGCAGGAAGGCTTTCGGCATATCCATCACCTGCGTGGCGTGGAAGAAGTCGACGCGGTACAGGGCATCGTGCGCGACCGGCTCTATAACAACCGCAAAGAGGAAACCGGCCCCTTCGACATCATCGGCGACGTCCACGGCTGCTACGACGAGCTGCTGCTGCTGCTGGGCCAGCTGGAGTATCAGGTCGAAGCCGAGCCCATGGAAGACGGGCGCGACCTGGGCGTGCGGGTAACCGCCCCAGCGGGGCGGCGGGCCGTATTCCTGGGCGACTTGGTGGACCGCGGGCCGGCCTCGCCGCAGGTGCTGCGCCTGGTGATGAGCATGGTGCGCGACGGCACGGCCCTGTGCGTGCCCGGCAACCACGACATCAAGCTCCTGCGCCACCTCAACGGCAAGAAGGTGACCGTGAACCACGGGCTGGGCGAAACGCTGGCCCAGCTCGAAAACGAGCCCGCGGCCTTTGGCGGGCAGGTGCGCCAGTTCCTCGACGGGCTGGTGAGCCACTACGTGCTCGACGGCGGCAAGCTGGTGGTAGCCCACGCCGGCCTGACGGAAGACATGCAGGGGCGCGGCTCGGGGGCCGTGCGGGCCTTCGCGCTGTTCGGCGAAAGCACCGGCGAAATTGATGAATTCGGGCTGCCCGTGCGCTACGAGTGGGCCCGCGAGTACCGGGGCCGGGCCCTGGTGGTCTATGGCCATACGCCGGTGCCCGATCCGGAATGGCTCAACAATACCATTGATATTGACACGGGCTGCGTGTTCGGCGGCCACCTGACGGCCCTGCGCTACCCCGAGCGGGAACTGGTGGCGGTGCCCGCCGACCAGGTGTACTGCAAGCCGGCCCGCCCCCTCAACTACCGGGCAGCCGCGCTGCTGCCGGAGGCGCTTCTCAGCGAAGCCGACCTGACGGCGCAGCAGCAGCACGACGACCTGCTCGACATCCGCGACGTCACGGGTAAGCAATTCATCGAAACCCGGCTGATGCGTGGGGTCACCATCCGGGAAGAAAACGCCGTGGCCGCCCTGGAGGTGATGTCCCGCTTCGCCCTGCACCCCAAGTGGCTGCTCTACCTGCCGCCCACCATGTCGCCCACCGAAACCTCCGACCTGCCCGACCTGCTGGAGCATCCCGCCGAGGCCCTGGCCTACTACAAGCAGCTGGGCGTGGAGCGGGTGGTGTGCGAGGAAAAGCACATGGGTAGCCGGGTGGTGGTCGTAATCGGCAAGGATGAGGAAGCCATTCGGCGCCGGCTGGGGCTGGTGGGCGAAGGCATCGGCAAGTGCTACACCCGCACCGGCCGCAACTTCTTCACCGACCCGGTGCTGGAAACGGCGTTCCTGGCCCGGCTGCGCGATGCGCTGACCACGGCCGGCTTCTGGGACAAGTTCAGCACCAATTGGGTGTGCCTCGATGCGGAGCTGCTGCCCTGGTCGGCCAAGGCGCAGGAGCTGGTCAAAAACCAGTACGCGGCCGTGGCGGCCGCCGCCAACGCGGCCCTGCCCCAGGTAGAAGCCGTGCTGACGGAAGCCGCCACCCGCGACCTGGACGGGGTGGAGGCGCTGCTGGCCCGCACGATGGCCCGCCGCGAGGCGGCCACCCACTACGCCGATGCCTACCGGCGCTACTGCTGGCCCGTGCATGGGCTGGAAGACCTGCGCCTGGCCCCGTTCCATCTGCTGGCCACCGAGGGCAAAACCTACTTCGACCGCGACCATGCCTGGCACATGGAAACTCTGCGCACGCTCAGCCTCGCCGACCCCGGCCTGCTGCGCGCCACGCCCTATCGGGTAGTCCCCCTGGCCGACCCGGCCGAAGTGGAAGCCGCCATCCAGTGGTGGACCGAGCTGACCGCGGCCGGGGGCGAGGGCATGGTGGTGAAGCCCTACGACTTCGTAGCCAACAACCGCAAGGGACTGTTGCAGCCGGCCCTCAAATGCCGGGGCCGCGAGTACCTGCGCATCATCTACGGGCCCGACTACCTGCTGCCCGGCAACCTCGAACGCCTCAAGCAGCGCAACGTGAAAGCCAAGCGCAACCTGGCCCTGCGCGAGTTCGCCCTGGGGGTGGAAGGCCTGGAGCGGTTCGTGGCCGGGCAGCCGCTGCGCAAGGTGCACCAGTGCGTGTTCGGGGTGCTGGCGCTGGAGAGCGAGACCGTAGACCCGCGGCTGTAAGAAGCGCCTATTTTAAAACTTCTTTGAACTTATCGCTGGATAAAGCGCTACTAATTCCCAATATGTCTTGAGGTGATTTGCCGAAGTGTTGCTGAATATGTTGTTTTAATTTCCCCATAAGTTCTTTTCCAGGTGTTAGTATAGCTTTGTTTAGGCTGTATATGTTGTCGACGCACTCTTTAAGAGTTTTAATATCTTGCTGCCCCTTCTTGTTAAGAGTTAATTCAGGTCTTTCTCTGAGAAGGAAATTAGACATTTTATTTTTTGTGAATTCTTCTAATTCTATGATTTTACTCTGATATAAATCTTGTGCATCCTCACTGTTTATGCCATAAATACCTGCTATATGCTCAGCTGTGCAAAAATAATTTTCTATCTCTGATAATTCAGTGATAAATAATTTAATTCCTTTTGCCTCACATGATTTTGTAAGTTTCAATAATTCGGTGTCGTTGTCAAGCTTTTGGTCTCTATCCAAGTGTATGATTACTTCAACTGATGGAATTTGTTTTGCTACAAATCCTTTAAGAATCTTTGCTGATTCCACATTCTTGCATCCACCGTATGAGTGCAACACAAATTCATCTTCAGTCAAACCATTGGCAAGGGCAAACTTTTTAATGAAATTCTTTTTCTCCTCAATATTATCAACCTCATCCTCAGTAACTATTACGTACTTGAGATGCTTTTTTGAGAATAAATAATCAGCATCTGCTGCGCCAATGTCAAGCAGTATCTTGCCTTCCTTTACATCTGGCAAAGCATTTCCGTGATTAAAATGAAAGACCTTTGCCTTGCCTTCTAACGCTTCTAAGATGTATCTAGAGTGAGTAGAAAATACTACTCTTAAGTCAGAATTTGCTTCAGCTCGTTTTAGCAACTCGTTTGCTAAAAGCTTTTGCTTTGTTGGATGAATATGAGCATCAGGTTCATCAAGTAATATGATCCTGGGATTAAAGTATTCAATATATGCAAAGGCTTGTAGTGTTTGTAGTAGACCAGTCCCAACAGAGTCAATGGGAAGAGTATTGCCGTCATTTATAACATTGATTTCAATGAATTCGGATACATCTTGATTGAAAATAACTTTTACAGCGACATCAGAATAGACTTTATTTACCGATTCAATAAAACCACTCCATTTGGCTGCATCCAGTGATATATTAGATATTATATTTCTCAAATAGTTATTGCTATCCCCGCGTGTGGCTGATTTTTTGATGGCAATAGGTACCTCAAACTTCTCTTGAATAGGAATCCCTGCAATACCAGGTACATAAACACAAAATGGATTTTCAATGCTACTAAGGTCATCTCCAAGAGTTTTTCCTGTCATAATTGTTGTAAATCCTCCGTTCTTACCTTTTGATATTTCTATGCTAGCGGAGAGACTTCTATCATCAAAAGAAAAAGACATGCTTTTTCTAGTGCCTCTCGTTCGTGAGCCAGTTAACTTTTGCCCATGGTAAAGGTTTTCAATATACCGTGTTGGCGCATACAAAAAATCAGTTGAATCTAATGCTAATTTTTTCTCTAAGATATTTTTTGATTTATTTTTAGTCCAATTTGTTCGTTTAAGCAACAAAGTTTGACAACCTGAAACAGCAAATTGAATTCCTTGAATGAAACTGCTTTTTCCTGAGTTGTTTGCGCCAATAAAAACATTGACCGGAGCTAGGTCAACTGTTGTATCATCAATCTTTTTAAACTTTTTGATTGAAATCTTCATGTGCAAGTTATTTTATCAAGCATTATACTTTGTGAGCAAATGTAAGACAAGTAATGTAATAGCTAAGATGGATTGAAGAGACCAATCCAGCGTCGACCACTTCTTCTATGTCTTCCGTCTAGCTCGCGAATCTATTGCCGCTATCTATGATTACAAAATCTGGCGCTGTTACACAACTTGCTGCGTCTGATTCATCAGCTCCACACTGAAATTCACCTTCGCATTGAGCGCCTTGAACACCTTCATCACCGTGTCAAAACGCGCATCGGTCAGGTTGTTTTCCAGCTTGGAAATCTGGGCTTTCTGCACGCCCACTAGCTCCCCGAGCTGCTGCTGGGTCAGGTGGCGTTGCAGGCGGGCTTCTTTGATGGCTTTGCCGAGCAGGTCGAGGCGTAGCTCCTCCTCGAAGGCCTCGCGCTTGGGGGTGCCGATGGGGCCAATGTGCTCGTTCACGACTTCGTCCAGGGAATAAAACTGCAGCTGCTCGTCGGTTTTCATGGCTATTTGGTTTTCTGTTCGAAGTAGATTCTGCGGATTCTTTCGGCTTTGTCCAGGTCCGCCTGGGGCGTTTTACCGGTTTTTTTGATGATGCCGTGCGTGGTCAGCACCAGCGTATCAACCGGACCCGACTTGTCCCAAAAGGCAAAAATCCGGTAGTGGGTTTTGTTGAATAAGGTTCTGAATTCCCATATCCCATCGGTTAGCTTTTTGAACAGCTCCTGGTCATTTATCACTTGGGCCTTGCGGATGTTGTAGAGAATCTTGTCGCGGGTCTTTTCATCCAAACCTCCGATAAACTCCCGTACTTCGCCGGAGAGCTGAACCTGGAATTTCTCTTTCATGGGTACCCTTTCAGCGAAGATAAGGTTTCCTGTTTAAGAAACTCCATGCTCTCCCGCATCCAGACCGCCCTCACCAACCTCGAAGCCACCCACAACATCCGCATCCTCTACGCCTGCGAGTCGGGCAGCCGGGCCTGGGGCTTTCCCTCCCCGGATTCGGATTACGACGTGCGCTTCATCTACTGCCACCCGGCAGCGTGGTACCTCACGCTGGACGAGGGGCGCGACACGCTGGACTTCCCGGTCGACGACGAGCTGGATCTGGCGGGCTGGGAGCTGCGTAAGGCCCTACGGCTGTTGCGCGGCTCCAATGCCGCGCTGTTTGAGTGGCTCCAGTCGCCGGTGATTTACCACGAGGCGCTGGATTTCCGGGCCCGCCTGGCGCCGCTGCTCCCGTCCCTGTTCAACCTCAAAGCCGGTCTGCACCATTACCTGGGCCAGCTGCGGCGGGGTGTGGAAGAAGACCTGGTGGGCGAGGAAGTCCGGCTGAAGCGGCTGTTCTACGCCTTGCGCTCGGCGCTGGCAGCCCGCTGGATTCGGGAGCGGCAGACCATGCCTCCCATGGAGTTTGCGCCGCTGCGGGTGTTGCTGCCAACCGCCTTGGAAGCAGATGTAACGGAGCTATTGCGGCAGAAGGCCAGTGCCAACGAGAAAACCGTAATGGCCCAGCCCGCGACACTGCTGGCATTCCTTCGCGAGGAATTCGCGGCGGGCCAGGCGGCGCGGAATGACTTGTCCATAACCCGGGTTGGTAGCGCAGCCGACGAGTTGGGAGTAGCATTTCGGACCCTGCTGAGAGAGTCATTTGCAGTCTGATAAGTTGGTTGAACTGCTGTTACGCGGGGTAACCCTGAAACCCTGTTTGAGGAGCTGGAAGCTAGGAATCAGGAGTTAGGAGCTAGAATACGAGCCGGTTGCCGAGGTAAGGCGCGTCGGCCCTGGCACCCGTTTCGTTCCTTCCTCTTTTCACCCCTGCTCCCTCAACTCCTGGCTTCTAACTCCTGACTCCTAGCTTCTCACCGCCAGCAACCCACCTCACCCTGCGTAACATCAGGTTTGAATTAAAATCCCAGGCGGCTGAACCGGTGTAGAGACGCATACTTGCGTCTCAATCGTTGCTGACGTTACAACGGGTAGCGTTCAACGACGAAACGCACGCAGGCGTCTCTACACCATTCTGATCAGTTTTGGGCTAACTCAAACCGCTTCTAAAGCTACCCGGTGCGCTACGGCGGTAATGAGCTAAACAGGTTTGCGGTGCTGGCCGGTAGCTCCTCCACCTGCTATTGGCACTCCTTCCAACAGCTACCTTTACCCTATGACCATTGCCGATCTGCGCCAGCAGAACCTCATCCTCTTCGAAGCCATCAGCGGCAGCCGCGCCTACGGTACTAACCTACCCCATTCTGACACCGATCTGAAAGGCGTATTCATTCTGCCGGAGCAGCAGTTCTTTGGCCTCGACTACGTACCGCAAGTGGCCAATGAAACCAACGACGAGGTGTTTTATGAGCTGCGCCGCTTCGTGGAACTGCTGCTCAAAAACAACCCCACGGTGCTGGAACTGCTGGGCACGCCGGACGACTGCGTAGTGTACCAACACCCCCTGTTTGCCCAGTTTCAGGCGCGGGATTTCCTCTCCAGGCTCTGCCGCCAAAGCTTTGCCGAGTACGCCGTGGCGCAAATCCGCAAAGCCAAGGGGTTGAACAAGAAAATTAACCACCCCGAGCCGCCGGCCCGTAAATCGGTGCTGGACTTCTGCTACGTCACCGTGGGCGCCGGGGCCCAGCCCGTAGCTACCTGGCTGGCCCGCAAAGGGTACGAAGCCGCGCAGTGCGGCCTGGCGAACGTGCCCCACCTTACGGACCTGTACGCCTTGTTCGTGGACGCTACGCCCGAACGCCGCCACGGCTACCGCGGCCTGGTGCGCGACCCGGATACCTCCCAGGAAGTCCTGCTGTCGGCCGTACCGAAAGGAGAAGCGCCCCTCGCCTACCTGTCCTTCAACCGCAACGGCTACAGCACCTACTGCCGCGTTTTCCGGGAGTACCACGACTGGGTGGCGAAGCGCAACGCCGAGCGGTATCAGAACACCGTGCAACACGGCAAAAACTACGACGCCAAAAATATGCTACACGTGTTCCGACTGCTGCAGATGGCCGGCGAAATTGCCGAGACCGGGCAGCTGAACGTGCGCCGCCCCAATCGGGAGTTTCTGTTGCAAATCCGCTGCGGGGAGTTTGAGTATGATGACCTGGTTGCCAATGCTGAGCAGCTGGTAACGCAGGTCGAAGCGGCCTTTGCTACGTCGACCCTTCCCGCCGCCCCTGATAAAGAAGCGGCCGAGCAGCTGCTGATACAGCTGCGGCAGGCCTTTTATGAGGAGCGTTCGGTGTGAACTACCCCGGCAGTGAGGTGGTCTGAAACTCAACTTCAATCCATGTCCCGATTCTGTTTGCCTTAGCTAAACCACCTCAGAGTGTAACACTAGCGGCTGCAAGCTCGATATCGGTGCCCTTCAACTGCATCATGCGTATCAAACCCTGCTGGGTCAGTACATGATACCCCAGCACCTGATAGCCCCCATGAAAACTACAGCTGCCAGCGTATTTCAGCAGTTGAACCAAGAGGAGTTCAGGAACGGAAAGCTGTAGAGACTGAGTTCCTGCGGATGCAGCAAAAGCCAGAGAGGATGCAGGGGCGCTACGCTAATGAGGAGCTCGGCCGCGCTACTTACGATAAGTTCAGCAGCAAAACCGCAGTAGAGGAGCTGCAGCCATTGCAGGCTCGCTACGCTGGTCTGGCAACAAACTTATCGAACCTCGAAACTTACACTGATTACGCGGTTGAGATGGCAGCTAACTTGTACACTGTGTGGGAGAAAGCCAATTTGCCTACCCGTCAAAAACTCCAGAACATGATCCATACCAACGGCCTTGCCTTCGCTCCCGAAATCGGGCTTTATCGAACCGGCAGAATCAACGTCATTTTCGACTCAATCTCCTCACTATCAAACGATAATAATAACAAAAAAACCGGATCCAACACCGCAAAAAGTGTTAAATCCGGTTTGGTGGGCCCAACTGGAATCGAACCAGTGACCTGCTGATTATGAGTCAGCTGCTCTAACCGATTGAGCTATAGGCCCCGCTAAAACCTGCTTTCGTAGGTTTCGGCAGCGCAAACTTCGAAGTTTGCGGCCGGATTTCCAATTCTTAAATGCGAGAAGAGGCTCATCGGCTATACTTGCGCCTTGGTTCCGCCTCACTCCCTTCGTTCTATGCCTGGTAAAAAGCCACACCTGCTCTTCGATTTCGGGGGCGTCCTGATCAATATCAACTACCAGCTGACGATGGAGGCAATGCGGGCCCTGAGCCGGGCCGGCAGCACGATTGAGTTCAGCCAGCAAAGCCAGGCAGAGTTGTTCGACCTGCTCGAAACCGGCCGGCTGACGCCCCAGGAGTTCCGGGCGGGCCTGCGCCGGCACTACGAGCTGGAAGCGACCGATGAAGCCCTGGACGCAGCCTGGAATGCCATGCTGCTCGACGTGCCGGCTGAGCGGCTGGCCTACATTGCCGAGCTGCGCGCGCAAGGCCACCAAACCGCGCTGCTCAGCAATACCAACCAGATTCATATTACGGCCATCAATGAGCAGCTCAAAACCCAGTACGGCTTCGCGCACGGTATTGCCGACTGCCTGGACCGCGTGTTTTATTCCCAGGAAGTAGGCTGGCGCAAGCCGGGCACCGAAATATTCGCGCATGCCCTGCACGAAATGAACTGGAAAGCACCCGAAACTCTTTTCATCGAGGACAGTTTTCAGCATATCGAAACGGCCCGGCGGCTGGGCATCCATACGCTGTTTCTGGCCCCGCCTCTCACCCTCACCGACGCCCTTCCCGCTGCCATCCGTGCCTTCTCTGCCTCTACCTGACGCGCCCGAAGCTGTTTCCGACCTTGCGTTTGACCGCTACGAGCGGCCCGAGCCGCCCCGCTGGCGGGTGTATGCGCTGCATCTGCTACTGTTCCTTATCACGCTGAGCACCACTACCCTGGCAGGCGCGGAGTGGATAACCGGGCGGGATTTCTTCGTCAGGACCAATGCCTTTGGCCAGGAGGTGTTCCGGCTCACCGGCTGGTTCAGCCAGGCAGAAATAGTGCAGGGCCTGTGGTTTTCGCTGCCCTTCCTGGGCGTGCTGACGGTGCACGAGTTCGGGCACTACTTCACGGCGCGCTACTACCGGGTGCGGGCTACGCTGCCCTACTACATTCCGTTTTTCACCGGCTACTTTCATACCATCGGCACGTTTGGGGCGGTTATCCGCATCAAGGACCGGATATTCTCCCGCAAAGAGTTTTTTGATATCGGGCTGGCCGGGCCGCTGGCGGGCTTTGTGGTGGCGGTGCCGGTCCTGATTTACGGCTTCACCCACTTGCCGCCCCTGGAGTATGTGTTCCAGATTCACCCGGAATACCGCGTTTACGGAGCTGAGTATGCCCGCTATGTCTACCAGAACGCGGAAGGCATGACCCTGAACCATCCGCTGCTCTACTCGCTGCTGGAGCACTGGTTTGCCGACCCCACCCGCCTGCCCCACCCCAATGAGCTGGCGCATTACCCCGTGTTGCTGGCCGGTTCGCTGGCCCTGTTTTTTACGGCGCTCAACCTGCTGCCCATCGGCCAGCTCGATGGCGGCCACATTCTCTACGGTCTGCTCGGGTTTCAGCGCTTCAACCGGCTGTCGGTCGTGTTTTTCGTGGGCTTTATTTTCTACGCCGGGCTGGGCTTGTTTTCGGTGCAAAGCTCCTGGGAAACCTGGCTGTATGGCGGGGTGCCGTACGTGCTGTACCTATTTATCGTGTTTCGGCGGGTGCTGCCCACGCCCCGCCGCACGGTGCTGCTGCTGCTGGGTGTGCTGGCGGCGCAGCTGGCGCTTACGCTGGCCGTGCCGGGCATCGAGGGCAATCCGGGGTGGCTGGTATTTGGGCTGCTGCTGGGCCGCTTCATGGGAATTTTTCATCCTCCGGCTCCCGACGAGCGGCCATTAAGTTTGGGCCGCAAAGTGCTGGGCTGGGTGATGCTCGCTATTTTTGTGCTCTGCTTTTCTCCTTCGCCCTTCGGGTAAGTTTTTAGCCCGGCCCCGGCCGGAGTATATCCCTATGTTTTTCGAACAACGTCAGCTTACGCGCGTTACGCAGCTGGCTCTGCGCCCCCACGGCTTGTATGTGTGCGAGCGTACCCGCCAGGGCAAAACTATCGTCGAATTTGAGATGCCCTACGAGGAAGTGCTGCCCATACGCGTGGAGCGCACCACCTCCACGCCCCAGCTGCGGTGGCTGCCCTTCGCCCTGTTCTGGGTTGTATCGTCCTATCTCCAGCGCTCGGCCCGCCTGGCCGACGGATTATCGACCACCGAATGGCTGGTTGCTTTTGGCGTTGGGCTGGTGCTCATCGGAGGCTATCTGTATGGGCAAAACAACTGGTGGCGGCACTTTACCCTAGGCACCGCCCGCGCCAGCATTCACTTGGCCGACCGCACCCAGGAGCGCACTGAGCTAAATACCTTCGTCGAAGCCCTCGACCAACGCTGCAAATCCTACCTGCGCGAGCATTACGCGGCCATCAACCCGCTGGGCATCATCGAGCCCCAGTTGCAGCGGCTGCACTGGCTGCGCCACCTGAATGTCGTATCCGAGTCGGAGGCCCGGGCCCTGGCTACCCGCCTCACGGGCCAGGTGCCCACCGCGCCGCTCGTCAGCATGGGCCAGATTCTGGAAACGCCTTACGTGAACTAGCACATCTATGTCGGCCTTGTTTTCTGCTACCGCACCCTCCTTATTTTCCCCGCCGCCCAGCATCCGGCAGCCCTATCCGCCCATCGGCTACACCCACCTCACGCTCTAGGAAACAGGCCTTCAGCTGGAGGAAAAGCGTTTTATCAACCGAACCGAATGCGTGGTACCCTATGAGGATCTGATGCCCATCGGCGTCGCCCGGCAGCACAACTTTCCGTTTCGGCTGACATTGGCGGGCCTATTTGTGGGCTTTGGGTGCCTTAAAGCCAGCTATATGGTCGTCACCCTGGCGGGCCAGCGCGACTCGGCACTCTGGCTACTGCTTATTCTCAGCGGCCTGTTGCTTACTATCGTGGCTTACGCCTTACGCCTCTGGCGCCACGACTTTATTCTGACCACTGGGCGCTGCAACATCGCCTTGTTTGATAGTCGCCGGAACCGCAAGGGGCTGTATGAGTTTGCCGATGTGCTGCGCGACCATACCATCCTCTATTTGCGGGCCCAGTACGCTGGAGTCGATCCTACGCAGCCAGCTGCGCCGCAACTGGCGCGCCTGGAGTGGCTGCACCAGGTGGGCGTACTTAATAAGACGCAGCTGGAGAAACTAAAAACCCGACTCCTGGGCAAATTTTACGGTTCCGAGAACGTGCCGGGCAATGAATTCGGGTTGGCTCCTTCCGTCAACTAAAGTACCCCAGCTTCTGCCAAAGAAGCTGTTTAGAAAGTCGCCAACCGTAATCAGCACGTCATGCTGAGCGAAGTCGAAGCATCTCTACCGCAGCAGTAAATCTGATTACCTGCGCCGGTAAAGATGCTTCGACAAGCGGACGCCAGATCAAGCATGACGTTCTTTTGACTTTCTAAACGGCTTCAAAAGCAAAAAACCACCGGTATTTCGCCGGTGGTTTTTTGTTGCTCGCCTTCTGTACTTCTAGCGACCTTCCAGCGCTGCTACGCCGGGTAGCTCTTTGCCTTCCATGTACTCGAGTAGCGCGCCGCCGCCGGTGGAAATGTAGGAAACCCGGTCGGCGAAGCCCATCTGGTTGACGGCCGCCGCCGAGTCGCCGCCGCCGATGAGCGAGAAAGCGCCGTTGGTGGTTGCCTCGGCCGTAGCGCGGGCCACAAACTCAGTGCCCACCGAGAAGTTCGACATTTCAAATACGCCCATCGGGCCGTTCCAGAGAATGGTTTTCGACTGGCGGATGATGTCGGCAAACGTCTCGCGCGACTCCGGGCCGATGTCCAGACCCATCCAGCCGGCGGGAATGCTCAGGTTGCTGGCCACGTCGATGTCGGCATCGTTGGCAAATTTATCGGCAATGATGCTGTCGACGGGCAGTAGGAGCTGCACGCCTTTTTCTTTGGCTTTCTCAATCAGGCGGGCGGCCAACTCTACTTTGTCGGCTTCCAGCAGCGAGTTGCCGATAGCGCCGCCCTGGGCCACGGCGAAGGTGTAGGCCATACCGCCACCGATAATCAGGTAGTCGACTTTATCGAGCAGCTGCTCAATGATGAGGATTTTGTCGGAAATCTTGGCCCCGCCCATAATAGCGGTGAACGGCCGCTCGGGGTTGGTCAGCACCTTGTGGGCGTTGTCCAGCTCGCCTTGCAGCAAGTAGCCGCCCACGCGGTTTTCGGGCGTAAAATACTGGGCCATGACGGCCGTGGAGGCATGTTTGCGGTGCGCGGCCCCGAAGGCATCGTTCACGTACACGTCGCCGAGCTGGCTGAGCTTTTCGGCAAAGCCCGCGTCGCCTTTCTCTTCCTCAGCATGGAAGCGTACGTTATCGAGCAGCAGTATTTCGCCGGGTTGCAGGCTGGTTGCCAGCTGGTGCGCCTCCGCTCCTACTACGTCGCCACCAAACTTCACGGTAGTGCCATACTCCTCCTGCAGGCGCGGCAGCAGGTTGCGCAGCGAGTTTTTCGTATCAGGACCACCTTTGGGCCGGCCCATGTGCGAGAGCAGCACCACGGAGCCACCGTCGGCCAGAATTTTCTTGATTGTAGGCGTGGCCATGCGGATGCGCGTGTCGTCGGTGATGCGCAGGTCGGCATCGAGCGGCACATTGAAATCGACGCGCACCACGGCCCGCTTGCCGGCGAAGTTGTACTGATCCAGGTTTTTCATAGAAAAGGATAGGGTTGGGAGAGCTCTTGTACGGGACGAATGTAAGCAGGGACGGCGGGTTGTGGCAGTACCCAGGCCTGATTTGGGCCGGAAACAGCCCCGAAGTACGTACCTAGAGCGGTTTCGGGGTCAATGGCTAGTAGCGCGACCTTTGTAGTTCGCGCTACTGCACTGTTCGCAGTCATACTATCGGCGCGGCGACGCGAACTACAAAGTTCGCGCTACTGCTGCCCCGCACACGGAATCCAAAACCGCTCCAATGGCTTTTGGCGTGTCAAACCAAGCGTAACGTATTCACTAAACGCCTTTTCCCCTACCGAAACGGGCTTGACAAGTACTCCAACGCTCTTTCCGCCGGGAGAAACTGGCTTAGAAGCTGTTTGAGTTAGCAAAAAGTTGTCATTGTGATGTAGAGACGCATAGTTGCGTCTCGTCGCTTGCGCCTCAAGGCCAGGTTTTGTTCAACGATGAGACGCAACTATGCTTCTCTACATCATTCCTGATACCTAAACTCAAACAGCCTCTTAGCGAACTTCCCAACTACCTTGCTACTAGCCTGTGTGGACAGCAAGTATAGCGGTTTCGCGAACGGTTTACCCCTCATTGCAGGCATTGGGTATGGTAGCCGCAGTGGTCAAACCAGTTGCGCGCATCTTGGCTCGTAATCCAGCTGATGGCTTCCTGCAGGGCCTGCTCCAG
>NZ_SRLD01000120.1 GCF_004745955.1 Hymenobacter elongatus
CAGCCGGGACGCCCGGAACTGGTTTGACCACTGCGGCTATCACACACAAGCCGGCAAACGATAAGGATACATGGTTCACGAATCTGCTATAAGTTACGAATACGCAGCGACAATTTGGGTTGCACCCCTTCTTATAGACGAATCCATAATTAAATAACTTAAATCTTTCATCAAAAAAACCATCTTCTAGTAGCCAATAAGCATGCGTTATATCGTAAAGAATAGCCCTAAATATCTGGCTTAGAGGAATGGCAATGTTTTGGCTATCTGCATATTCATCATAGAGAAGTAATGCTCCTTTGCTATTATAATATATCCGCTCGAGAAAATCGAATGCCATTATCTTATAACGGCTTCCTGCGATTTTCCCGTTTTGTTCAGGTAGGTATTTATCAATTGTGGTACAATAGTGCTGTAACAGTTCTTTTGTGAGTATGTATTGTGCCTTGGCTATTTCGCGCTCAGTCATAGTGTTTGCTTTAGGTATGTCAATCAATATAGAGAAATCCTGCCTGTAAGCTTCCCCGTCAGGTAGGCCAGGTAAAAGTAGAGGTCAGGCAGCTTGTGACCTCCTCCCAATTGCTGGACCGGCCTGAAGTAGAGAATCAGGCGGTTTGAAGCTCGACAGTACTGGCGGCTGCCATGACCTGATCGGGCGTTAAATTCTGCAGCGAGCTGTGGGGTCGG
>NZ_SRLD01000121.1 GCF_004745955.1 Hymenobacter elongatus
CTGCGCACGGGCTGCCAATGGAAGGCCCTGGATGCGACGGGCTTGTGCAAGGGCTCCACGGCGCACAGCCGGTTTCAAGCGTGGGTGCAGGCCGGCGTCTTTGCCCGGCTCTGGGACGAAGCCTTGCGGGACTACGACGACTTAATCGGGTTGAATTTCGCCTGGATGTCCCTCGACGGCTCGCTGCATAAAGCGCCGTTGGGTGGGGGAAAAAACCGGGGCCAACCCCACGGACCGCGGCAAAGGCGGCGTCAAGCGCAGCCTCTTGACCGAGGCGCGGGGCATCCCGGTGGGGCTGGTGCTGGACGGGGCCAATCGGCATGACATGAAGTTGACCGAAAGCACCTTGACGAGCCTGCCCCCGGCCGCCGAAGCCGCCCGCGACGTCCACCGGGCGGCCGGCGCTGCGCAGCACCTGTGCCTGGACGCGGGCTACGATTACGACCAGGTGCGCGAAATCGTCGCCGCCCACGGCTACACGGCGCACATCCGGCCGCGGGGCGAAGAAGTCCAGGCCAAAAAAGCCGGGCAGAAGGCCCGCCGGTGGGTGGTCGAGCGCACGCACTCCTGGCTCAACCGCTTCCGCCACCTGCTGATTCGTTGGGCCAAAAAACCCGAAAACTATCTGGCCATGCTCCATTTTGCTTGCGCTCGAATCACCTGGTATAACTGCCTATT
>NZ_SRLD01000122.1 GCF_004745955.1 Hymenobacter elongatus
TCGGTTAGGGCGGCTAAAGCTACTTCGGCTTTGAAGGCCGCCGTGAAGCGGCGACGGGTGCGTTTCGGGTTCATGGCGTTGACTAAGATAGCCGCCATTTACTGTCCAACTTTTGGGGAGTACTACAAACGAAAGGCCACTTACAATAGCGTTGAGGTCAAGCGAGTAGGGTGCTATGTAAAGCAGGCGTGCCCCCGCGCGTCCACCAGATCGACCAACCCAGCAACTTTATGGGCCTGCAGGTTGTCAAGCACGACTACGTCGCTGGGCATCAATATGGGACCGAGCACTGCTGGAGGTAGGCTGCAAAAGACGTCCCCGCTGAAGGCCCCGCTCACAGTTATCGCCGCTTGCAGGCCCTGCTGGGTGAGCGTGGCCACCCACGTCACAGTCGGTACGCTGTTCAAGGGCATAGCCTAGCCGCCGCTCCGCCCGCCTTCGGCGCGGGCGACGGCGACAGCAGTAGGTTGGGGTAGTGCTGGTCTCGTCCACGACCTTAAAACATGTTAATCTTCTGTTTGCAAGGCTTCGATAAAGGCGGCCCCCAGATTAACCGCACTATGAGGCAGGTGGGGTAAATTCGGGTTTTCCCTCGTTTCGCCGATGTCCTTACAGACGCATTTAGCCCAGATTCCCGAGTTTCGTCGCCAAAACAAAAACTTTCGCCATTTT
>NZ_SRLD01000123.1 GCF_004745955.1 Hymenobacter elongatus
CACCAGCAGCAGCTCGTCCGTGCCGTCGGCGTGCCGGAACACGGCTGCCTGGAACAAGGGACCCGTGGCCAGCACGAAGCCCGCCTGCACGGACTCGCTCCGCAAGAGCTGCTGGGCCCGCGCTTCCTCGGCGCTCAAGCCCAGCAGGTCATGAACCGTCAATATATTTTCTACCTTCGATGCATACTCTTGCTGCCAGGCGCCTTCAGCATTCTGGCTGAAACGCAGGCGTAGTGCATCGTGATGAGTCAGCAGCTTATCCAAGCACTGACTTAGGTTTTCAGTGTTCAAACGCTCCTGACTGGTCAGCAATACGGACTGATTGTACTGCTGCTTGTCAACCTGTTCATTGTTAAGGAACCAGTGTTGAATGGGGCTCAACTCAACAGTACCGGTAGCAGTAGCCTGAGAAATCTGGCGGGTGAGCTTGGTAGCGCGCTGCGCCAGCTCGGCCAGTACAGGGTAGCCCAGAATGTCGGCCACTTCTACCGAATAGCCTTGCTGCCGCAGGCGCGACACCACCAGAATCGACTTAATAGAGTCGCCGCCGAGGTCGTAGAAGTTGTCGTGGCGGCCGATGGGCTCGCGGCGCAGCACGCCGGCCCACACCTGGGCCAGCCGGGTCTCGACCTCCCCGCGCGGGGCCTGGTAGTGCGCCT
>NZ_SRLD01000124.1 GCF_004745955.1 Hymenobacter elongatus
TTGGGCTCCAGGTAATAGCTCACTTCCTTGCCCCGCCAGGTGTCTTTGTAGACTTTGAAGTCGCCGACGGCCAGCATGAACAGGTAGGGCGCGTGGGGCAGCTCCATCTTCCAGGTGTCGGTGCGCAGGCCCGCGCCGGCGGGCGTCTGCGCGTCGAGGCGGCCGTTGCTGAGCGTCACGTACTTGCTGGGCACGGTCAGGCTGATTTCGGAGGTCGTCTTCTGGTTGGGCCGGTCAATGGTCGGAAACCAGGCCGAGGAGCCTTCCGTTTCGCCCTGGGTCCAGATCTGCACCGGCTTGCCCTTCACGGCGCTGTCGGGGTTGATGAAGTACAGGCCTTTGGCGTCGGTAATGGCGGCGCTGCCTTTCACCTTCAGCTCGTCGGGCTTGGCCGTGTACTCGATATAAACCGTGTAGGGCGTGCCCACGGGCATGAGCCGGCCCAGCTTGATGCGCAGGTTGTTCTGGTCGGCGTAGTCGTAGGTGAGCGGGGTCTGCGTGGTGCCGTCACTCAGGGCTACGGCTTTAATATCCATGCCCTTGGCGTCGAGGCGCAACGAGTCGGTGGCGTAGGCATAGGGCTTGAGCGTGAGCCAGGCTTTGCCGTAGAGGTAGCGCTTGGCGTAGTCGAAGCGCACGTCCAGCTTGGTGTG
>NZ_SRLD01000125.1 GCF_004745955.1 Hymenobacter elongatus
ATCTGGGCCTCGGTAAACTTCGTCTTTTTCATGGCGCATGTCTCTTGGTTTAAGATACAACAAGGGCCTGATTTCTCTACTTTAGCGTGGACCAGTTTCTTGGGAGGAGGTCATTCTGAAGCTCGACAGTAGTGGCGGCAGCCACTACCTCATCGGGCGTTAAATTCTGTAACGAGCTGTGCGGCCGGAAGCCATTATACTCTCGGCGCCAGTGCTCAATTTTTTCCTGGGCATCGGTCAGTGACAGGAACCACTGCACATTCAAGCACTCATCCCGGAAGCTACCATTAAATGACTCAATATACGGGTTGTCAGTCGGTTTGCCGGGGCGCGAGAAGTCGAGCGTGACGTGTTGGTCGTAGGCCCAGCGGTCGAGCGCCTTGCTGATAAACTCGCTGCCATTGTCGACTTGGATACGCTTGGGTACTAGGCCTAGCTCTTAACGTAGCCGTTGCATTACGGCCACCACATCTTCGCCTTTTAACGACTGGCCGACGTGAATGGCTAGTGCTTAGTCAGGGGAGTTTTTCGAACAAAAAAGCAGATTGGTCGTTGCTTTTGAATGGGAAGACCACTCACAGCATTCGTCCTGTCGTCGGCTGACCGCCTGACCATTGAAGCCTTAACGCGC
>NZ_SRLD01000126.1 GCF_004745955.1 Hymenobacter elongatus
TTATCACGTCCTTCATCGCCTCTGAGAGCCAAGGCATCCCCCGTGTGCCCTTCTTTACTTCTTTTGTCTCCCGAACTTGCGTTCCGGAGAGCTCCCTGTGCCTGACCTTGCAGCCTAGCAACAGGTTATTGTCTTCTTACTCGTTTTCTTACGTCAAAGAACATCTGACCCCCTATTAGGATCACTGTAGCACCAAAGCACGAAGGCCATAGTGCTGATGAATGTAGTATTCTCACTTAGAAGCACCCAGTTGGTGCTGCAAGTATTCAGTGGAGAATAACGGATTCGAACCGTTGACCCCCTGCGTGCAAGGCAGGTGCTCTAGCCAGCTGAGCTAATCCCCCATTCTCGTGTCCAATTGGCATTCCCAACTGTTGACAGTGGGCCTGCCTGGACTCGAACCAGGGACCTCTACATTATCAGTGTAGCGCTCTAACCACCTGAGCTACAAGCCCGGTCCCTATTTTATTACTAAAATAGCTCCGATAAAATCGTTGAATAGGAGGAAATGACAAATAGGGTGCGTCCTTGAAGGGGATAATCTCACGAGTCGGACCGCTCCAGAAAGGAGGTGATCCAGCCGCACCTTCCGGTACGGCTACCTTGTTACGACTTAGCCCC
>NZ_SRLD01000127.1 GCF_004745955.1 Hymenobacter elongatus
GCTCGCCGGGCGTTGCGTTCCGCCACACAGGCCTCAACGTGCGCGCTCAGTTCGTCCTGCGTGGGAATGCGCTGGTGCAGGCACTGGCGGGCAATGGCCGAGAGTTCGAGTTCGACCATGTTCAGCCAGGAAGCATTTTTGGGCGTGTAATGAACCTCGAAGCGGGCCGCCAACGCGCGGGCCTGGGCGGCGGGCAGGTGCTGGTAAAAGACGGCATCGGTGTGAGTGTTGAGGTTGTCCTGGACCAGCACGATTTTCGCGGCCTCGGGGTAGTGGGCCGCCAGGGCCTGCATAAAGCGGCAATAATCAGCGCCCGTGCGACGGGCCGAGACCTCGACCAGGCGCTGGCCCGTGCCCGGCTCGAAGGCCGCCAGTAGGCAGGCCGTGCCCTGGCGCACGTACGTGCTGCTTTCCCGCCGGGGACGGCCGGCTTTGGCCGGCTGCTGCCCCTGCGCGGGCTGCGCCGGCACGGGCGGAAGCGGCTCGACGGGCTGGCCGTGCAGCACACAGGGGCGTTCGTCGAAGCAGATGACGGGAAAGTACGGGTCGTAGGCCCGCGCGTAGACGGCCAGCACGTCCTCCATGCGGGCCAGAAAAGCGGCGTTCACT
>NZ_SRLD01000128.1 GCF_004745955.1 Hymenobacter elongatus
CTAGTGCTTAGTCAGGAGAGTTTTTCGAACAAACCTTTTGGTAGTGGCGGGTGAGTTTCTCCCGCGCCTTATCGAGCGCGAATTGCCAGTTGACTGTTGCTCCCCGGGCGTTGCGTTCCGCCACACAGGCCTCAACGTGCGCGCTCAGTTCGTCCTGGGTGGGGATGCGCTGGTGCAGGCACTGGCGGGCGATGGCCGAGAGTTCGAGTTCGACCATGTTCAGCCAGGAGGCGTTTTTGGGCGTGTAATGGACCTCGAAGCGGGCAGCCAGCGCGCGAGCCTGTTCGGCGGGCAGATGCTGGTAAAAGACGGCATCGGTATGGGTATTGAGGTTGTCCTGCACCAGCACGATTTTCTTGGCCTGCGGGTAAGCGGCGGCCAAGCCGCGCATGAAGCGGCAGTAGTCAGCCCCGGTGCGGCGGGCCGAGACCTCGACCAGGCGCTGGCCGGTGCCTGGTTCGAAGGCCGCCAGCAGGCAGGCCGTGCCCTGGCGCACATACGTGCTGCTTTCCCGCCGGGGACGGCCGGCTTTGGCCGGCTGCTCCCCCTGCGCGGGCTGCGCCGGCACGGGCGGGAGCGGCTCGACGGGCTGGCC
>NZ_SRLD01000129.1 GCF_004745955.1 Hymenobacter elongatus
CTGCTCATCCGCCGCCGCAAACGGCGCGTGGTCACCACCCAGACCTGCTTGCCCCTGTTTCGGCGGCCGAATCTGATTGAACACCTGACCGTGAGCCGGGCCGAGCAGGTCTGGGTCAGCGACATCACCTACGTGCGCCTGCTCAGCGGCTGGAGCTACCTGAGCCTGATAACGGACCTGTATTCCCACAAAATCGTAGGTGCCTGCCTGCACCCGGACCTGTCGGTGCGCGGCACGCTCGCGGCCCTGCACCAGGCCCTGGCGGCCCGCACCCAGCCACAACGGCCCCTGATTCACCACTCCGACCGGGGCTTGCAGTATGCGGCCCGCGAATACGTGGGCCTGCTGGAAAGCCACGGCGTGGCCTTGAGCATGACCCAGCACGGCGACCCGTACGAAAATGCTGTCGCCGAGCGGCTCAACGGCATCCTGAAGGACGAATTCGGCCTGGGCGAGACGCTGCCCGGCTTTGCGCAGGCCGACGCGCTGGTGGTGCGGGCCTACAACCAGCTGCGCCCGCATGGCAGCTGCGACTTTCTGACGCCGAACCAGGCCCACGAGCAGGAAGGGCCGCTGGTGCGGCGCTGGAAAAAT
>NZ_SRLD01000012.1 GCF_004745955.1 Hymenobacter elongatus
CGCTATTTATGGGCCGAAACGCTTTTTGACAACTCGCCCAAGGACACCGTCCTGCTCAAAATCCCGCGCCACCAACTCCACATCTGGCAAGAGGCCCTGGCATGGGCCGCGTAGGGCTAAAGTCAAGCTAACAGCGTGTCGGAGAATTCCAGGTAAGCGTCGGGGTTGTCTTCCTTGAGCCGATACGAGACGTTCCAGCTGAATTCTTTGAACTCTTTGCGGTACGTTTTCTTGCGGAGGCGCTTTTTCATAATCTGAGTTAAAAACAGCTTGAACTCATGCCGGGTGCAGCCTGAGTTTTCTGGTGGAGAAGCGCTGCCACGCTTTCCCGGCCAGCACCCGGCATGAGTTGAAGCCTGAATTACTTGAGCAGCTCGTAGATACCGGCTACGCCCTGGCCGCCGCCGACGCAGGCGGTTACCATACCGTATTTCTTGTTCTGAGCCCGCAGCTCATGAAACAGCTGGATGCTAAGCTTGGCGCCCGAGCAGCCCAGCGGGTGACCTAGGGCAATAGCGCCGCCGTTCACGTTCACTTTGCTCTGGTCCATGTTCAACTCGCGCATTACGGCCAATGATTGCGAGGCGAAGGCTTCGTTCAGCTCAAACAGGTCGATGTCTTCGAGCTTCATGCCCGCCTGCTTCAGCGCCTTCGGAATGGCTTTGATGGGGCCCATTCCCATGATGCGCGGGTCGATGCCTTCGGTGGCGTAGGTTACCATGCGGGCAATGGGCTCCAGGTTCAGCTCCTTCACCATGCGCTCCGACATCACGATTACGAAAGCCGCGCCATCGGAGGTCTGCGACGAGTTGCCGGCCGTTACGCTACCATTGGCGGCAAATACCGGCCGCAGCTTGCCCAGCACCTCCAGCGAGGTATCGGCCCGTGGGCCTTCGTCGGTATCTACTACGTAGGAGCGCGTCTTCTTCTTGCCCGAAGCTGGGTCGAGGTAGGTTTCGTTCACCGTGATGGGCACGATCTGCTCCTTGAACTTGCCTTCCTGAATGGCTTTAATAGCCTTCTGGTGCGAGGTATAGGAAAACTGGTCCTGGTCTTCGCGGCTGATTTTGTAATCGTTGGCTACAGCTTCGGCCGTAAGGCCCATACCCAGATAGTAGTCCGGGTACTTCACCGACAGATTATAGTTAGGAACCGTTTTCCAGCCCACCGTCGGTACCATGCTCATGCTTTCAGTGCCACCAGCCACGATGCAGTCGGCCATACCGGCGGCAATTTTGCCAGCCGCCATGGCAATGGTTTCCACGCCCGAGCCGCAGTAGCGGTTCACGATGAGGCCCGATACGTTCATCGGCAACGCCAACAAGGAAATCAGGCGGCCCATTTGCAGGCCCTGCTCCGCTTCCGGTACCGCATTACCCACAATTACATCGTCGATGCGCGTGGGGTCGAGAGCGGGCACAGAGGCCACCAGATGTTTGATTACGTCCGCAGCGAGGTCGTCGGGACGCGTGAAACGGAAACCACCACGGGTTGCTTTGCCAACGGCGGTGCGGTAACCGGCTACGATATATGCGTTCATTGTAGTTGAGTCTTAGAAAAGGTGGGAGTAGAGCTGCTTTTTCTAGTTCCCCTCCTTTTTCCGAGGAGGGGTTAGGGGTGGTTACTAGAGCTAGAGAATGAGAACTACTATTCGTTCTGGCGTTTCAACTACCCCTAACCCCTGCTTAGCTAAGGAGGGGAACTAGGTCTTAGCTCTAGTTTCTCAAAGGTTTGCCGGTCGTCAGAATGCTCTGGATACGCTCCAATGTTTTCCGCTCGCCGGTGAGGCTCAGGAAAGCGTCGCGCTCCAGATCCAGCAGGTACTGCTCACTCACTTCCGTCGGCGACGACAAGTCCCCGCCGGTCATGATGTAGGCCAGCTTGTTGGCAATCTTAACATCGTGGTCGGAAATGTAGTTGCCGGCGCGCATGGCGTGTACACCGGTCAGGAACATACCCAGGGCTCCTCGGCCATGAACCTTGATGTTGGTTTTTTGCACGGGCTGGGTGTAGCCGGCTTCCGAAAGCGCAATGGCTTCGGCCTTCGCCTGCGCAATCACCCGGTTACTGTTCACCACCACATCGTCGCCCCGACGCAGGAAACCCAGGTCGAAAGCTTCAGCGGCGGAAGTCGAGACTTTGGCAGTGCTGATGGTCACGAAAGCGTTGCGCAACAAGTTGAACTCGGGCTCCCCTTCCTCATACTTAGCGGCCGTGCGCAGGGTCATTTCCTTGGTACCACCACCAGCCGGAATCAGGCCTACGCCGAATTCCACGAGTCCCATATACGTTTCGGCCGAAGCCACCACCTTATCGGCGTGCAGATTCAACTCGCACCCACCGCCCAGCGTCAGGCCGTGCGGCGTGCCCACCACCGGAATGCTGCTGTAGCGCATGCGCATCATAGCATTCTGGAACTGCGCAATCATCATATTAATCTCGTCGTACTCCTGATCCAGGGCGTACATGTACACCAAGCCCAGGTTGGCACCCGCCGAGAAGTTGGGGCCGTCGTTGCCGACCACGAGGCCGCGGTAGCCCTGCTCAGCCAGATCCACGCCCTTCATCAGGCCCTGAATCACATCGGAGCCCAGGGTATTCATCTTCGAGTGGAACTCCACGTTCAGGATACCGTCGCCGAGGTCGATGACCGAAGCACCCGCGTTTTTCCAGAGTACCTTGCCCGTCGAGCGCAGGTTGTCGAGAATGATGAAGTTTTCGACGCCCGGAATGGATTTGTAGCTCTTCGAGTCGAGGTCGTAGAATTGCTTCACGCCCTGCTCGTTCACTTTGTAGAACGCCGTATGGCCGGCATCCAGCATTTCCTGCACCCAGGGAGCTACCGATTTGCCCTCGGCTGTGGTTAGTTCCAGCCCTTTGGCCACGCCCAGGGCATCCCAGGTTTCAAACGGACCCAGTTCCCAGCCGAAGCCAGCGCGCAGCGCGTCATCAATCTTATACAGGGCGTCGGTGATTTCCGGAATCCGGTTGGTGACGTAGGCAAACAGGCCCGCGAACATCTGACGGTAGAAATCTCCCGCTTTGTCTTTGCCGGCGGCCAGCACTTTAAAGCGGTCGGCCAGCTTCTCGATGGGCTTGGTGGCTTCCAGCGTGGCAAACTTCACCTTCTGACTCGGCTTGTATTCCAGCGTGTTCAAATCGAGCGCCTGAATCTCGGACTTGCCACCCGCGCCGGCTACCTTCTTGTAGAAGCCTTGCTTGGTTTTGTCGCCCAGCCACTTGTTCTCGCCCATCTTCTTGAGGAAGTCGGGCAGTTGAAATACGTCTTTAGCTTCGTCGTTGGGCAAGCCTTGAGCGAGGCCATTGGCCACGTTCATCAGCGTATCGAGGCCTACGACGTCGGAGGTGCGGAAGGTAGCCGACTTGGCGTGGCCAATAACGGGCCCCGTCAGCTTATCTACTTCCTCTACCGTCAGCCCCAGCTTCTGCATCACCTGCAACACGTCCAGAATGGCGAACACGCCCACGCGGTTGGCAATAAAGGCCGGCGTGTCTTTGGCCAGCACCGTGGTTTTGCCCAGGTACAGGTCGCCGTAGTGCAGCAGAAAATCCACGATGGCCGAATCGGTATCGGGCGTCGGGATGATTTCGAGCAGCTTCAGGTAGCGCGGCGGGTTGAAGAAGTGGGTGCCGCAGAAATGCTTTTTGAAGTCCTCGGAGCGGCCCTCCGTCATCATATGAATCGGGATGCCGCTGGTGTTGGACGTAATCAGGGTGCCGGGCTTGCGGAACTGCTCCACGCGCTCAAACAGACTTTTCTTGATATCGAGGCGCTCCACGACCACCTCAATCGTCCAGTCGTAGCCGGCAATATCCTTGAGGTTGTCGTCGAAGTTGCCGGTCTTGATGCGCACGGCATCGGCCTTGCGGTAAAGCGGCGACGGATTGGAAGCCACGGCAGCCTGCAGCGAGGCATTCACGATGCGGTTTTTCACCGCCGGCGCGTCGAGCTTCAGGCCCTTCTTTTCCTCGTCGGGGGTCAGCTCCTTGGGAGCAATGTCGAGCAGTAATACCTGCACGCCGATGTTGGCGAAGTGGCAGGCAATGCGCGAACCCATCACGCCGGAGCCTAATACGGCTACTTTCTTAATAATTCGGTTCATACAAAACAAAGCGGGTGTTTCAGGTGAGCGGAAGTCGAAGTGAATGACAGGCAAACGCCCCAACCAAGCCTACGCGGAGGCTGATTCGGGGCGGGAAGTTTTGAGCTTGAAGTCGTCGAACAAGGTTTTACCCTCTATCATGCCCGTAATCTGGCCCACGACTTTGAACATGATATCCAACTGGGCCTGGGGGATTTTCTCCCGCACTTTCAGGTTGAAATGCCGCACGGTCTGGCGCGACACCTCCTTCTTGCGCAGGCCGTCTTCAGTCAGGAAAATGCGTACGGAGCGCTTGTCCTGCGTGTCGGCCTGCTTATAGATCAGGCCCTTTTCTTCCATGCTGCGCAAGATGCGCGTCAGGCTGCGGGTTTCGAGGCCCAGCAACGGGGCAATTTTGGTAGCCGGCGTCCCGATTTCCTGGTCTATATTGAGCAGCACGAAACCAATACTGGTGGTAATATCGTGCTTGGCAGCCTGCGTATTATACATGCGCGAAATGGCATGCCAGGCTACTTTGATGTTATAATCGACGGTTTCTTCCGGTTTCATGAGCGTTGCGAAGTCGGGTAAACATACACATAATATGTTATGCTTGCATACTAAATTACGAGAAAAAAGTTTGGGACTACCCAAGCCTCTGATAGAAGAGTAGCTTCGGTAGTCCCAGGCTTTTCCGATGGCAAGCAGCAGTATTTTAGCGGCGGTCGTCCTGCTGATACAGGCCCTCAATCGCGCCTTTGTTGTTCTCCGTGATAATCTTGCGCTTCACCTTCATAGTGGGCGTCATCTCGCCGGTTTCCACCGTCCACTGGTTAGGTAGCAGCACGATTTTCTTGACCTGCTCCCACTGGGCGAAGCTTTGGTTGTACTTCTTCACCAGATCGTCGTACATCTGCACCACTTTCTCGTTTTTGATGAGCTGATCATTAGAGCAGTTAGAATCGACGCCGTTGCGCTTGCACCAGCCTTTCAGATCGTCGAAAGATGGAATGAGCAGAGCCGAAGGAAACTTCTGGTCGGCTCCTACCACCATAGCCTGCTCCACCAGCGGCGACTCCTTGAGTTTGCCTTCTATCACCTGCGGGGCAATGTACTTGCCGCCGGAAGTTTTGAACATTTCCTTTTTGCGGTCGGTGATCTTCAGGAATTTACCCTCTACCAGCTCGCCAATGTCGCCGGTATGGAACCAGCCGTCGGCGTCAAACTCCTTGGCCGTCAGCTCGGGCTGGTTGTAGTAGCCTTTCATCACCGACTCCGACTTGGTCAGGATTTCGCCGTCGGCGGCAATCTTGACCTGAGTGTTGTCGATGATAGGGCCTACGGTGCCAATCATGTTGTTTTCGGGCTCAAAGCCACCCACAGCAATAACGGGTGAGGTTTCGGTGAGGCCGTAGCCTTCCATTACCCGGATGCCGGCCGCCCAGAACACCCGCGCCAGCCGGGGCTGCAGAGCGCCGCCCCCGCTCACGATGCAGCGCAGGTTGCCGCCCAGCGCCTCGCGCCACTTATTGAAGATGAGCTTGTTGGCCAGCGCCAGCTGGGTGTTGTAGACGAAGCCGTGGTTTTTCTGGTTGTCGAACTTCAGCCCCAGGTCCAGGGCCCAGAAGAACAGCCCTTTTTTCGCGCCTTCCAGGGCATGGCCCTTGGCCACGATCTTGTCGTACACTTTCTCCAGCAGCCGCGGCACGGTAGTAAAGATTTCGGGCTTTACCTCGCGCAGGTTGTCGGCAATGACTTCCATGCTCTCGGCGTAGTAGATACTCACGCCGTTGAACATATAGAGGTAAGTGACCATGCGCTCGAAGATGTGGCAGAGCGGCAGGAAGCTCAAGGCCTTGTCGTTGGCCGTGACGGGCACGAAGCGCTGGGAGTTGCGGCAGTTGCTCAGGATGTTGTTGTGGGTGAGCATCACGCCTTTGGGGTTGCCGGTGGTGCCGCTGGTGTAGATGATGGTAAACAGATCATCGGGCTGCACGGCGGCTTTCAATGGCTCCAGCGTGGCGATGTCGCCTTTCTTACCCATTTCCAGCAGCTCGCTGAAGTGACGGGCACCTTCCACCTGGTCGAAGGTAAAAACGTGCTTTACTTCGGGCAGGTCGGCGGTGGCCTCTTTTACCTTGGCGTAGAGCTTCTCGTCGGATACGAACACGGCCTTTACGCCGGCATCGGTGAAGATGTACTTGTAGTCTTCGACCGTGATGCTGGGATACATTGGTACGCTGGTGGCCCCAATCTGGGAGATGCCGAAATCGGCAAACATCCACTCCGGCCGGTTCATGGAAATGATGGCGACTTTGTCATCTTTCTTGATGCCAAGCTGCAAAAGCCCCAGGCTGATCTGGTTGGCCTGATCCAGCACGTGCTGCGTGCTGAAGGGTTGCCAGGAACCGTCGATTTTGGCCGCCAGACAGTCGGCTTTGGGGGCGGTGGCAAGTTGGTGGGGCAGAATGTCAAACGAACGACGGACTTCCATGTAGGGGGGGATACAAGTGGTGGGAAACGCCGGAAGCAGGTGGAAAGACCTTCTCCGGGTGGGAGAATACACGAAACAAGGCGGCCTGACAGGCCAATGCTGCTTAAATAAATGGATTTTTTGCCATAATGCCTACTCCGGACCAGGGCAGACGGCAGTAGCAAGGCCGAAAAACTGGCTGGGGTGGTCGGTTTTGCGTAGTTTTGTCAGCCTGCACTCCCCGCGCCCGATGAATCTGGCCATCTTCTTTGATCCGCTCCACGAGGAGCTTACCGCCGCTACGGCAGCCTCTACTACGCTTGCCAACTACGCTACACGCTTTCTGGACACGTTTCCGGATTGGCGGGTAGCCGACGTGGCCCTTATCGGGCTGAACGAGTGGCGCGGCAGTGCCGGCGGCACGCCACTAGCGCACGGTGCCGACGAAGTGCGCCGCCGCTTCTACCAGTTGCAGAAAGGCACCGGCAGCCTTCGCCTGGCCGACCTGGGCAATCTGCGGCCGGGTCTCACTCTGGATGACACCTACCTGCGGCTGCGCGAAATAGTGGCTACCCTGCTGGAGCACAACACGGTGCCAATTCTGCTCGGCGGCAGCCAGGACCTGGATTACGGGCAATTCCTGGCCTACGAAACGCTGGAGCGTCCCGTGAGCTTCGCCATGATTGACTCGCGGGTAGACATGGCCGAGCACGACACGGCTCCGGCCGAAGACTCCCACCTGCGGCGCATTCTGATGCACGAGCCCAACTTTGTCTTCAACTTCGCCCAACTTGCCCACCAGCAATATTTGGTGGCTCCCGATGTGCTCACGGCGCTGGAAAAGCTCCACTTCGAAACCCTGCGCCTGGGTCAGGTGCGCGACGATATCCGGCAGGCCGAGCCGCTGTTGCGGCAGGCTGACTTTGTGAGCTTCGACGTGGCCGCCCTGCGCTGGAACGACGCGCCGGCTTACTACCCGGCGAACCCCTTCGGCCTCACCAGCGAAGAAGCGGCCAAGCTGGCGTGGTACGCGGGCCACAACGATCAGCTCAGCTCTTTCGGCCTCTACGGCTACCGCCCCGACCACGACACGCACGGTCTGGCGGCCAGCGCTCTGGCTACCATGCTCTGGTATTTCATAGAAGGATTTTACCACCGGCGTAACGAAACCGACTTCCAGAGCCGACGCTTCACGCGCTACGCCGTGGGGTTGCCGGGCTCTCCAGCCAAGCTGGTATTCTACAAAGCGAAGCGTACCGAAAAGTGGTGGCTGGAGGTCGAAAGCCTGGCCAATAGTGAGGTGAAGCGCATCGTGCCATGCAGCTACGAAGACTATTTCAAGGCCGCGCAAGGCGACTTGCCGAACCGCTGGATTTTGACGCAGGCACTGCTGGGCTAGCGGGTTTCAGGCTTTCTGTTGGCATTATTTGCACTTATTCGGTGGTAGTGGCAGCTTCCCCGCCGTATACATCCGCTGCACCCTACTATGAGTCAACCTTCCGCTCCAGCCTTGCTTCCTGAATACACGCGGGCCCAGCTGGCACTGCGCAACGGCCAGGACCGTGACGAAATCTGGGTGGGCTACAAGGGGTTGATTTACGACGTTACTCGCTCGCGCCTGTGGCGGCGGGGCAACCACTACGAGCACTGGGCCGGCCAAGACCTGACCAGGGAGCTACAAAAAGACGCGCCGCACACCGAGCACGTCTTCGATAAGTTTCACGTCATCGGCCGCCTCAAAAACCCTGCTTCCTAAGAAGTGGTTTGAGGAGTCAGACCTCCTCCCGCTTCCTCCACTTCACCGCCTCCCCGTGAGTACTACCGAAAGTCCTTCCCACTTCAATCACCTCGAAAAGCTGTCGGCCAAAGAGCTGCTGGCCGGCATGAACAGCGTGGACCAGACCGTGCCGCAGGCCGTAGCCCAGGCCCTGCCGCAGATTGAGGCGCTGGTGGAAGCCACGGTAGCCCGGCTGCAGCGCGGCGGTCGGCTCTTTTATATCGGAGCCGGCACCAGTGGCCGGCTCGGCATTCTGGATGCCTCCGAGTGCCCGCCCACTTTCGGTGTGCCCCAGGGTCTGGTTATCGGTATCATTGCCGGCGGCGACGCTGCCATCCGCAAAGCGGTGGAAAACGCTGAAGACGACCCCCAGCAAGCCTGGCGCGACCTGGCTGCCTACGCCATCAACACCGATGATATGCTCGTGGGCATTGCCGCTTCGGGCCGCACGCCCTACGTCATCGGCGGCCTGGCCCTGGCCCGCCGTCACGGCATTGCCACCGGCTGCATCGTCTGCAACCCCAACTCGACCGTAGCCGCCGTGGCCGATTACCCGGTGGAAGTACTCACCGGCCCCGAGTTCATAACCGGCAGCACCCGCCTCAAGGCTGGTACTGCCCAGAAACTGGTGCTCAACATGCTCACCACCGCCACCATGATCCGGCTGGGCAAAGTGAAGGGCAACAAGATGGTGGACATGCAGCTCTCCAACCTTAAGCTCGTGGACCGCGGCGAAAAGATGATTATGGACGAGTTGGGCATTGGGCAGGAAGGAGCCGCCGAGCTACTGAAGAAGCACGGCTCCGTACGGGCCGCTATTGAGGCACGCCGGTAGATTCTGCGGGCTATGATTCCTTAGTTTGGCCAGCGGTTGTGCTTTCCTGCCTGTTGCAGTTCTGGCGGTTTTTCCCGCTTTATTGTTAGGCTCAATAATCTTGCTGAGTATACTATCAAGACGGCACTGGCAGCGAACCGACTACCTGGATAGCGCGTTACTAAGAGCCTGTTTTTTCCTCTCCTTGAATCCGCTGTTGAACGAGGCACTCGTTCCCACGTCCAGCTGTAACCTGCCCGCTTGCTATGCATACTATCGAGCCACACTACAACTGGATTGACCAGTATTCCGCTTCCGAAGACCCTCGCTCTCCCCTGTTCGAAGCCGAAAATAGCCTCGATACCTTCACCAATACCATCTACGGCTACTATATCCACCCCCAGTGGGACAGCCTCGACTCCGAGACGCTGTTCCTGAAAATCCTGTTCGTCGACTACGACGAGGCCATTGCCATCATTGAGTTTATCGGGGAGTGGAACGACGCCATCGAAAATGACGTGATGCACCTCAAGCGCAACATCGTGGACGTGCTGGTACACGAGGGGATTCGCAAGTTTATTCTGGTGGGCGAAAACGTGTTCAACTTTCACGGCTCCGACGACTCCTACTACGAAGAGTGGTTTGAGGATGTGGAAGACGGCTGGATTGCCGGCGTCAACTTTCAGGAGCACGTCATCCGCGAAATGCGTCAGTTCAACGTCGACAACTACGTCAACTTCGGTGGTCAGCTCGACGAAATGCCGTGGCGCACCTACGAGCCGCGCAAACTGGTCAAGCTGGTCGATAAGCTTATCAGCCACCGGCTAGGGTAGCACACTACGGGCACAAAAAAAGAGGCTCCCCAGATTGGGGAGCCTCTTTTTTTGCCTTATACAGGCAGAGCAAATTACTGCTGGGTCGTGGTAGCGCCGGCAGCAGGAGCTGGGGTAGTCTGGCTTGGGTTGTTCACGTCAGCAGCATCTTCCATGGCGTCAGCCTTGTTGTCAGCCGAGTCACGAACCATATCAGCCTGCTCTTCCATAGCGTCAGCTTTGGCTTCGCCGCTAGCTTCTACGCCGTCAGCAGCATTTTCTTGAGCATTTTCAGTCTTGCTGTCGCACGAAGTGAACGAGAACGAAGCAGCAGCGAGGGCAAGGAAAAGAACCTTTTTCATGGTGAGGGTAATTAGTGGGGGTGATAAAAATTTCAAGTCAATGGGGATGAATCTGCTGGCGAACAAAACACAGTCCGTCGCAAGATTCAGGGCTTTATACCGCCCCCCTAAGAAGGTAACCCAACCGTAGAAATATATTTTCCCGGCTGGGTCCTAGTTTCTATTTTTTGCGGAATATGATACCGATAGGCACGCCGATGAACCCAAAGTTGTCGCGCATGCGGTTTTCGAGGTAGCGCACGTAGGAATCACTCACGTACTGCGGCAGGTTGCAGAAGAAAGCAAACACGGGGTTGTGCGTGGGCAGCTGCGTCACGTACTTGATGCGTACCATCTTGCCCTTCACGGACGGCGGCTGGTGCTCCTCAATCACCTTGAGCATCACCTCATTCAGCTGGGAAGTCGGGATTTTCTTGGTTTTGTTCTCGTACACCTGAATGGCCGTTTCAATGGCTTTGTGCACGCGCTGCTTGGTGAGCACCGAGGTGAAGATGATCGGCGGGTACGCAATGGGCGCAATCTTCTCCAGAATCTGCTCCTCGATTTTCTTGGTCGAGTTCGTCTCCTTATCCTCCACCAAATCCCACTTGTTCACCAGAATCACGATGCCCTTGCGGTTTTTGTCGGCCAGGGCAATGATGTTCACGTCCTGGGCCTCGATGCCACGGGTAGCGTCAAGCATCACGATGCAGACATCCGACTCTTCCATGGCCCGGATCGAGCGGAGCACGGAGTAGAATTCGATATCCTCTTTCACCTTGGTTTTGCGGCGCAAACCGGCGGTGTCGATCAGGATAAACTCGTTGCCGAAGGCGTTGTAGCGCGTTTTGATGGCGTCGCGGGTGGTGCCGGCAATTTCCGTCACGATGGTGCGCTCCTCGCCCAGCAGCAGGTTCACGAGGCTCGACTTGCCCACGTTGGGGCGGCCGACCACGGCTATCTTGGGCAGGCCTTCGTCCTGCACTTCTTCCCACGGATCTTCGAAATGCGAAACCACCGCGTCAAGAAGGTCGCCGGTGCCGGAGCCGCTCTGGGAGGAAATCGTGAAAATGTCGCCGTCGCCAACGCCCAAGGCGTAAAACTCGCCGGCGGCGTGGGCACGCGCATTGGTATCAGCCTTATTGGCAACGATGTAAATCGGCTTTTTGCCCTGATAGCGGCGCAGCACGTTGGCAAACTCTTCGTCGAGGCCCTGCATACCGGCATCGACGTCGACCATGAACAAAACCACGTCGGCTTCATCAATAGCGAGTTTTACCTGGCGGCGGATGCTTTCCTCGAACACGTCGTCGGAGCCGTGCACGTAGCCGCCGGTGTCGATTACGGTAAAGTGCTTACCGATCCAGTCGCCGTAGCCATAGTGCCGGTCGCGGGTGACGCCGCTTTGGTTGTCCATAATGGCCTTGCGGTGACCCACGAGGCGGTTGAACAGGGTGGATTTGCCCACGTTGGGGCGGCCCACAATTGCAATGGTATTCTTCATGTGTCTGACTCCAGCCGCCGGCCCGACCAAGTTCGGCAGTGCCCGGAGTAGTTAAGTGAGTGTGTGGTCGGATTTCTTACAGCTTAGAGGTGAGAACTTAGACGGATAAAGTCTTCATTCTACCCTCCGAGCTTTCAGTTCTACTTTATTGGCTGTACCCGAAGCGGTTCAGAGCTTTGGGGTCGGTGCGCCAGTTTTCGTTGACTTTGACGTGGGTTTCGAGGAAGACTTTCTTCTGGAAGAACTTCTCCATTTCCTCCCGGGCCCAGGTGCCGACTTTCTTCAACGCCTCGCCTTTATTGCCGATAATAATGCCTTTCTGGCTGGTGCGCTCCACGTAAATCGTGGCCCGGATGCGGATAATGGCTTCCTCTTCCTTGAACTCCTCGATGCCAACCTCGCAGCTATAGGGCACTTCTTTTTTGTAGAGCTTGAAGATTTTCTCCCGAATCATCTCGGCGGCGAAGAAACGCTCGGGCTTGTCGGTGAGCTCATCTTTGGGGTAGTAGGCGGGGTGTTCGGGCAAATAGCCGAGCACCAAATCCAGCAGCTCACCGGTACCAAACTTCTCCAGAGCCGAAATAGGCAGCACGCGGGTAGCGTTGGGCAACTGTTGTGCCCAGTACTCCACCTTGGCTTCCACTACGGCCTGGTCGGCCTGGTCAATCTTATTAATAAGCAGCAGAATGGGCGTATCCACCATTTTGCGCAGGCGCTCCACGACGGGCTCTTCATCGTGCTTTTCGTAGATATCGGTCACGAACAGCACCACGTCGGCATCTTCCAGGGAGCTGTACACGAACGACATCATGGCGTTGTGCAGCTCGTATTTGGGCTGAATAATACCGGGCGTATCGGAGTAGATCAGCTGGAAGTTGTCGCCATTGAGGATGCCCAGGATGCGGTGGCGCGTGGTCTGGGCTTTGCTGGTGACAATGCTGAGCCGCTCGCCCATCAGGGCATTCATCAGCGTCGACTTGCCCACGTTGGGTTTGCCGATAATGCTCACAAAGCCAGCGCGGTGCGGTGTAGGTTCGGAATTCACAGTATTTTCGAAATAAGTCTGCAAAGGTACCGCTTTACGGGCACACGCGCATCGTGTATTGTAAAATCAAGCAGTTGAGCTCGTTAAGCAGGCCGCCGATTTTCGTTTTTGGTCAATTCGTTTACGGAAACGGACAGCAGTCGGGGTGGGTTGGGGGCCGACCTTTGTCAGCTACTCAATCCACTCTCCGTTATGAACTCAACCCTGCGAATTCTCATCCTGGGCGGCACCGGCAGCATCAGTTACGCCGTTACGAATAACCTCGTCGCCAAAGGCTGTTGCGTTACGCTGCTGGTGCGCGACGTTGCCAAAGCCCAACGCCTGTTTGCTCCTGCCCCCAACCTGATTCTTGAGCAGGGCGACGCCCAAGACCGGGCGCGGCTGCTGGCAGTGAGCCGAGGCCACTCGGTTATTTTCCATGGCATCAACTACCCGTACCACCAGTGGTCGGGTAACATGGAGCGCGTGACAGCCAACGTCATCGAAGCCGCCAGCCAGGAACAGGCCACCATCGTATTTCCCGGCAACGTGTGCAACTATGGCCTCACTACCCCGATTCGGGAAGACTCCCGGCCGCAGCCCGTTTCGAAGAAAGGAGCCTTGCGCGTGCAGCTGGAGCAGATGCTGGCCGACGCGGCTCACGCCGGCCGCTGCCGAGTGCTGAATGTGCGCCTACCCGATTTCTGGGGGCCGGACGTGCTGAACTTCGGTATCACGCCCGTTTTTGAGGGCGCCCTCACCGGCAAAGCCCTGCCCTACCTGCTCAACGCCGACATTCCGCACCAGATGGCCTACACACCCGACGCGGCCGAAGTCATTAGCCGTCTGCTACTGGCAGGCCCCCAGCAGCCCTACGAAGTCGTGAACTACGGCGGGCAGGTGATGCCGTCGGTGCGGCGGTTTTTCGGGCAAATCAGCGCGGTGGCCGGGCAGCCGCTCCGTATTCGGGTACAGCCCCGCTGGCTGTTTTCGTTGCTGGGGCTCTTTATGCCGATGGTGCGGGAGGCGAAGGAAATGTTATACCTCTTCGAAAACAGCATTATTTTGGATGATACAATGCTACGCTGCCGCTTCCCTGAGTGGCAGGAAACGCCGCTTTCGGAAGCCCTTGCCACGACGCTGAGCTGGTTTGCCGAGCACCAGCTGCACCGCTCCTTTACGCCGGCTGGGGCAGCCGCTCCCACCGAAAGGCACCCGGTGTCTGTCCCGTCTAACGCTTGAAGGAGCGCACGAACACGCTGGGCTCCGAATACCCCAGCAGAAATGAAATGTCGGTCGTGCTCAGGTGCGGCTCGCGCAGGTGGCGCTCGGCCAGCTCCCGGCGCACGTCGTCGAGCAGCTGCTGGTAGCTCAGCTGGCCCTCCTTCAAATGCAGCTGGAGCGTCCGCACGCCCATTGCCAGCCGGTCGGCCACGGTGGCCAGCGTGGGTTCAGCTCCTCTTAGCAAGTCCACGATTTCGCGCTTCACCCGGTCGGGCAGGCTGGGCGTGCGCAGGCGCGCCAGCAGCGCGGCGGCGTGCTACTCAAACAGCGAAAACAGCGTCGGGTTGGCATTGATTATGGGTAACTCCAGCAAGCTGGCGGCAAAGACAATGCTGCTACGAGCAGCATCAAACACCAGCGTCGCGGGCGCAAAAACCCGCTCGTGCTCGTGCGTATCGGCGGGCCGGGGGTAGGCCAGATGTACTTCCTGCACGGGTAAAGGCTGCCCGGTAAGGGTCCGGAACGCACTGAAGTAGACGGAAAATTCGGAGTTGATGACGTATTCGGGGTAAATGATGGCCGCGCTGACTACCTCCAGATCGAGCCAGCAGACTTCCACCTCCCGGCGCAAAGTAAGCTGCGCACCGATGCAGGCTACCTCCTGGTAGCGCACCAGCTGCTCCAGCGCCGCGCCCAGCGTGGGGCAGTGCAGCATCACGTAGGCCAGAATGCCAATGGCCGTCGGGTCGACTCGCTCGCCCAGATGCAGCGCCAGATAGGGGTCGTTAGTGGCCTGCACTGCTTCCCGCCACAAGTGCTGAATGGTGGCAACGGGCACGCGGCCATGGGGGTCGGCAAGCTGGGCAGGCGTGAGACCCAGGCGCTGGCACAGGGCGGCTTGGTCGGCACCGGCTTGGGCAGCGGCCCACAGCACCACGTTCAGGAGCCCAACGGACGAAGTATCGGCCGAGCCGGCGGAAGGCGAATTGGTAGTCATGGGCAGAAAAATACGTGCTTCTCTCCAAACCCTGGGGGCCCTACCTTTGTCTTAACCGGACGACCGTACTTTTTTATGCCCAACCCTTCCTCTCCTCAGCGCCGTATCGGCGTGCTCCTCGTAAACCTCGGCACGCCCGACTCGCCCGAAACCAGCGATGTGCGCCGCTACCTCAACGAGTTTCTTACCGACGGGCGCGTGATTGACATTCCGGCCGCCGTGCGCTACCCGCTGTTTCAGGGTATTGTGGTACCGCTGCGTGCCCCGAAATCGGCCAAAATCTACAAGCAGCTCTGGACTGAGCGCGGCTCGCCCCTGCTCTTTCACGGCCTCGACTTGCAGCAGAAGGTGCAGGAAGAGCTGGGCCCGGACTACGTGGTGGCCTTCGGAATGCGCTACCAGAAGCCCAGCATCGCCAGCGCCCTGGAGGAGCTGCGGGCGGCTGAGGTGGAGCGGATTATTGTGCTGCCGCTGTTTCCGCAGTATGCCTCGGCCAGCACGGGCTCGGTGCAGCAGAAGGTGATGGATATTGTGAAAGACTGGTGGATAGTACCCAGCATCAACTTCATCAGCGCCTTTGGCTCCGATCCTGGCTTCATTGCTACCATCGTAACATTGGGAAAGCGCGAGCTGGACAAGCAGCACTACGACCACGTCGTGTTCAGCTACCACGGCATCCCGGAGCGGCATATCAAGAAGGGTGACCCCACCAAGTACTGCCAGTTCGGGAGCTGCTGCGACACGCTCACCGACCGTAACCGCTACTGCTACCGCGCCCAGTGCTTTGAAACCTCGCGCCTGGTGGCGGCCGGCCTCGGCCTCTCGCCCGACGACTACACGGTATCGTTCCAGAGCCGCCTCGGCCGCGACCCGTGGCTGAAGCCCTACACCGACATTGCGTTGAAGGACTTTCCGGCGAAAGGCATCAAGCACGTACTGGCCTTTAGTCCGGCCTTCACCGCCGACTGCCTGGAGACGACCATCGAAGTAGGCGACGAGTTCAAGGAATTGTTTGAGGAAGCCGGCGGCGAGCATTGGCAACTGGTGCCCTCGCTGAACTCGGAGCCGGAGTGGGTAGACGCCGTAGCCGCCATGATTCGGCGCAGCTAAACCGACTGATTTTCGGCGAGAACCAGGCACAGAAAGGGCGGCGAAAATCAATTCCGCCGCCCTTTCTGTGCCTGGTTTACTGGTTGGCCGTTAGCTAATGCGGCGGCGGAAAGCCTCGTTGGCGTCCGGGCGGCGGTTTTGGTAGAAGCGCTGTTCATTGTAAGAATCTTGGTCGTAGAAGCTGCCGATGTGGGCTTCCGGTAATGGCAACTGCAGCGACCGAAGCATAGCCTCCTCATATTGCCGCGTAATCTGGATTTCCTGGTAGGGCGGATATTCCAGCACCGATTCTTTGGTGAGAGAAGGCACGAATACATTGTCGCCTTCTTCATCCAGGGCCGCTACGCCCACCGGAATCAGAATATGCCGCTCGTGGTGGTTCACGTTCAGCGAGGCATCCAGCTCTACATCCAGGTAACGAACTTTCAGGCTGGCTTCCTCCACGATTAGCTCATGCACGTCACCGAACTTGTTACCGTCGCCGCCGCGCACGGCCCAGCCGCGCACGTCCGGACTATTGTCGGCTACTTCAAATTCGGTCAGGTCGCGTAGGCGACGCAAGTGCATGCCTTCAGTAGAGGGTATGGGTAACGACGTTGGCTCCATAGAGGCAAGATACAAGCGGATGGAATACAGGGACTTTTATTTCGCTTACGATGCCGGCTCATTGAGGGCCCGCACTATTTCGGCTGCTTTCGTGAAGTACACCTGCAAGGCAGACTGATCGGCAGCCGTACTATGACCCGAGAGCTGCCGCGCTTGCTCGCTCAGTTCCGCCACGGGCGTTTCCAGAGCCGGATAGGCTTTCTGCTGCATGGCCTGCATCAGCCCTACCACGGCTACCAGACCCGGCCGCAAGCTAGCATTGGGCTCTGAGCTACGACTAATGGCGCTGGTCAGGTCGTTGCGCCGCTCGCTCACGGCCGCGTCGCGCAGATCAGCGCGGTCAGCCAGCTCCCCGAGCGTAGCACTTAACATCTGGAGGCCTCGGCGGGCATAATCGGGGCTATCGGCTTCGTTGGCGGCAAAACTGGCCAACTCCTCGGGAGTAGATGGGGCTTCTTCGGCGGCTATGTCGGCCACGGCGGCTCCCGTACCCCCATCGGCGGGCGGCGGCGTGGCGCGGGCGGTTTCCTCGGCCTCCGAAACGGGAGCAGGACTGGCGCTGGTGACGGGGGTGGCAGGTCCGGTGGGCGCGGGACTGGTGTCGGCGCGTAGAAAGAAGTAGGCCAGCAGGCCCAGCACGGCCAGAGCCAGCAAAACGAGCAGCCAGGGGCTGGGAGCAGATTTCTTGCGCTGAATGTTGATTTCGGCCATGCGAGCGGATCAGTTAGGCGTCAGGCCCCCACCATTGGCGGCCCGTTGCTGCCGAATAATACGCATTCCGGCAGAGTTGGTCGGTGCCTGGGCCCGGCATTGCCCGCCGGCGGCTTCGTCCGATCCGGAACTAGGCATGCCGCCCGCCTTGTCGGCAGCAGCATGCCTTGAGTAGTCTGGCCCTGGAATAAGTCCGGTGCCAATGCTGTATCTAAAACTTGAGCATTATTTTTTTGCACTATACAACCTTCCCGTTCATCCTGATATAGAATTAACACTTTATATTGCATGAATTATCAAAACCATTTTAGTAACGATTTGATAACAATCTGGTCATCACAGACTGGAGAATACAGTTTGGCAGCCAGCTTCTTTTCCGCCTGCCCACGACCAGCCTGCCCCGCTTCTTCCCATCCTTCACGCACTCTATGCCCAACTCTTACCCCAAATTCGACAGCTCAACCTACAATCACCTAGCGACATTTTCCTACCGCAGCAAAGCCGTATATCTGGCGGCCATGCTGGGTATCATTCTCCTGCTGGTTTCCCTGCCGCTCGTGCGCATGAGCGTTTCGGCGCAAGCGCCCGGCATGCTGCGGCCCCTGGCCGAGAAAACTGAGGTCCGCCCCCTAGTAGCGGGCACCATCACCAAGCTGCTGGTACGCGAAAACCAGCAGGTGCAGGCCGGCGACACGCTGCTGCTGCTGCAATCGGGGGCTATGCAGTCCCAACTAGCCCTGAACGCGCGGCAGCAGGCCGAGCACGCGGCCTTCGTGCAGGACCTGGCGTGGCTGGTACAGCACATGGCCGCCCCGGCCGGGGGCCTGCGCACTCCACTCTACGGCCAGCAAGCCGCCCAGTACCAGACCCAGCTCCAGCAGTTTCGGAACCAGCTCCAGAAAAGCAGCCGCGACGTGGCCACCAGTCAGGAGCTGTTCCGCGACAAAGTCATTGCCCGCGTGGAGCTCGAAGACAAGACCTTCGCCCACCGCAAGCGCCTCGACGAGGCCCGGGTGCTCACCGAAACCCAGCGCAGCCAGTGGCAGGCCGAGCTGGCCAGCCACCGCGCCGCCCTGGCCGAGCTGCGCGGGCAGCAGCAGCAGCTGGGCCTGGAGCGCCGCCTCTACTGCCTGCGCGCCCCCGTGACGGGCACCGTGCAGCAGCTGGCCGGCAAGTACGTGGGCAGCTACGTGCAGAGCGGCGAGCTGCTGGGCACCCTCTCCCCCGACGGCGACCTGCTGGCCGAGTGCTACGTGTCGCCGAAGGACATCGGCTTTATGCGCGTGGGCATGCCAGCCCGCTTCCAGGTCGATGCCTTCGACTACAACCAGTGGGGCCTGGTGGAAGGCCGGATTACGGACGTATCGCGCGACTTCGTGCTGGTCAACAATGAGCCCGTGTTCAAGGTGCGCTGCCAGCTGAGCCGCGCTTTCCTGCAGCTCGACAACGGCTACCGCGGCACCCTGCGCAAGAGCATGACGGTGCACGCCCGCTTCCTGCTGGCCCGCCGCACGCTCTGGCAGCTGCTCTTCGACCGCGCCGACAACTGGCTGAACCCGACCCAGGACGGCGTCAGCTAGTCCCGCTTTTTTGCCCCCTTCCCTATTCCTGGCTTCGACCGGGCCTTATCCTATTGCTCATGCCCCTGAATACCTCCATCCGCCAGCGCGACGCGGCCGACTGCGGCGCGGCCTGCCTGGCATCCGTGGCTGCCCACTACGGCCTGCTGCTGCCCCTGGCCCGCGTGCGGCAGCACACGCCCGTCACGGCCCACGGCACCGATATGCCCCACCTGCTGAAGGCCGCCGCCAAGCTCGGCCTGGAAGCCCGCGGCGTGCAAAGCGACTTAGCTAATCTGGCCGGGGTGCCCCTGCCCGCCATTGCGCCCATCGTGCTCAATGAAGACGATTCGGTATGCCGCTACGTAGTGATTTACCGGGTGGGAAAGCGCCGTATCACCTACCTCGACCCCGCCGACGGCAGGCGCCACCGCCTGCGCCTGGCCGACTTCGCCCAGTACTGGACCGGCACGCTGCTGCTGGCCCGCCCGGATGCGTCCTTCGAGGCCGGCAACCATAAAAAATCGGTACTCGGGCGCTTCTGGGAGCTGGTGCAGCCCCACGGCTCCATTATCACCCAGGCCCTGGTGGGCTCGGTGCTGTACACGGTGCTGGGGCTGGCCATGTCGGTGTTCGTGCAGAAAATCGTAGACCACGTGCTGGTCGACGGCAACCGCAACCTGCTGAACCTGCTGGGCCTGGGCATGGTGGTGCTGCTGGTGTTTCAGGTGTTTCTGGGCACCATGAAAAGCCTGTTTGCCCTCCAGACCGGCCAGCAGATTGATGCCCGTCTCACCCTGGGCTACTACAACCACCTGCTGCGCCTGCCCCAGACCTTCTTCGACTCCATGCGGGTGGGCGAAATCATTTCCCGCCTCGACAGCGGCATCAAGGTCCGGGCCTTCGTGAATGAAACGGCCCTGAACCTGCTGGTGAACCTGTTCATCGTGGTGCTCTCGTTCGGGCTCATGTTTACCTACTACTGGAAGCTGGCCGCGCTGATGTCCATCATTCTGCCCCTGTACGCGGGTATCTACTGGGTGCAGAACCACCTGAACCGCCGTTCCCAGCGCCGCCTGATGGAGCAGACAGCCGAAATGGACGCTCAACTGGTGGAGTCGGTCACGGGTATGGGCACCATCAAGCGGCTGGGCATGGAAAGCTTCGCTAGCGAGCGGACCGAGGCCCGCTTCATGGGCCTGATGCGGGCCGTATCCGTATCGGGCCGGCAGGGCATTCTGAGCAACGCGGCTACCGAGTTCGTGTCGCAGCTGTTCCGCATCGGCCTGCTGTGGGTGGGCTCCTACTTCGTGCTCGACCACGAGCTGACGCCCGGCGAGCTGCTGTCGTTCTACGCCATCGTGGGCTACTTCGCCGGCCCGGCCACGGCCCTGATGGGCGCCAACAAGTCGGTGCAGGATGCCCTGATTGCGGCCGACCGGATGTTTGAGGTGATTGACCTGGAAGCCGAGGCCCAGGACCAGAAAACGGAGCTGACGCCCGAGCTGGCCGGCGACGTGGTGCTGCACAACGTTTCGTTTGCCTATCACCCCGGCCTGCCGGTGCTGCGCGGGCTGAGCCTGCGGGTGCAGCGCGGCTCCATCACGGGCATCGTGGGTGAAAGCGGGGCCGGCAAAACCACCCTGCTGTCGCTGCTGCAGGGCCTGTACCCGGTCGAGGCAGGCAGCATCACCATCGGCGGCCTCGACGTGCGCCACCTGCACCTGGGCAGCCTGCGCCGGGTGGTGGGCATCGTGCCCCAGCAGATTGACCTGTTCTCGGGCTCCGTGGCCGACAACATCACCATCGGCGACCCGCTGCCCGACATGGCTCGCGTTATCACGCTGTGCCGGGAGCTGGGCGTGCTGGCCTTCATCGAGCAGCTGCCCCACGGCTTTGCCACCCAGCTGGGCGAGCGGGGTGCCGGCCTCTCGGGCGGGCAGAAGCAGCGCCTGGCCCTGGCCCGCGCCCTCTACCGCAACCCCGAAATCCTGATCCTGGACGAGGCCACCTCCTCCATGGATGCCGCCGCCGAACACTACGTGCACGACACGCTGCTCCGCCTGCGCGACGCCGGCAAGACCATCATCATCATTGCCCACCGCCTGAGCACCGTGGCCCACGCCGACAAGATTGTGGTGCTGGCCGACGGGCAGGTAAAGGAAGAGGGTGCCCACGCCCAGCTCCTGCACGACGGCGGGGCCTACGCCGGCCTCTGGCAGCAGCTCATGCCGGGCTCCGCGCCCGTGGTGCCGGTACCGTCCCGGGAAGCGGCCACGCCCTAGGCTGGCACTACCCAGACAAACGAAGGTCGCCCCGGCGGAGCCAACTCAGCTAGCTGAGTTGGCTCCGCCGGGGCGACCTTCGTTTGGGGCTTATATCTACGCCGGCACCTTGCGGTACATCTTGGCCAGCTGCTCCACAGCGTAATCTACTTCGGGAGCCGTGTTGTACTTGCTCATCGAAAACCGGATAGCTCCCCGCTGCGGGTCGCAGCCCAGGGCTGTCAGTACGTGCGAGCCGGCATCGGCCCCGCTGCTACACGCCGAGCCGCCCGATACCGATACCCGACTGATATCCAGATTGAACAACAGCATCTCGTTGAGGGCCGACGGTGGCAGGCTCACGCTCAGTACCGTGTACAGGCTCTGGTCGGTAGTGGCCGAGAGGCCGTTGAACCGCACATCCTCGATTTCGGTGGTCAGCCGCGAAATGAACCGTTCTTTCAGAGCCTGAATGTGCTGCCGATGGGCTGCCATATCCCGGCAGGCAATTTCCAGGGCTTTAGCCAGCCCCACGATACCATACACATTCTCCGTTCCGGCCCGCACGTTGCGCTCCTGCGACCCACCATGAATCAAGGGGCTGACCTGCACTTCCGGCCGCCGATACAGGAAGCCAATGCCCTTGGGGCCATGAAATTTGTGCGCCGAGCCTACCAAAAAGTGGGTTTTGAGCTTCTGCACATCGTGCTGATAATGCCCCATCGTCTGCACCGTATCGGTGTGAAAAATGGCTTTATGCCGCTCACAAATGTCGCCGATAGCAACGATGTCGTTCAGGTTCCCGATTTCATTATTAGCGTGCATCAGGCTCACAAATGAGCGGTCATTAGCAGCTAGTAATTCATCTAAGTGCGCCAAGTCAAGCTGGCCCTGCGCATCATGTCGCAAATAGCTTAGCGTGATGTCGCCGGTTTTTTCCAGCGCCTGCAAGGTGTGCAGCACCGCGTGGTGTTCGAGCTTGGACGTAACAGCGTGGCGCAGCCCCAGCGTCCGGACACTACCGAAGGCCGCGTAATTGTCGCTCTCGGTACCACCAGATGTAAAGGAAATTTCGGCGGGCGCGGCGTTAATCAGGTGCGCAATGGTCTTGCGGGCATTCTCAATGGCTGCCCGCACCTTGCGGCCGTGGCCGTGGATGCTGCTGGGGTTGCCAAAATGCTCGAGCATAAACGGTAGCATGGCATCCAGTACTTCCGGATCGAGGGGCGTAGTGGCCGCATTATCGAAATAGACGGCCAGTGGAGTGGCCGTGGAGGCGTGCGAATCGGAGTGGTGAGGCATACGCGCAACGAGGGAAAAGTGGAGAGCCGCGCGGAGCACGGCCGCACAAAAATAAAGGATTCCGGCTTGGTAGCCGGAATCCTTGACAACTGCTCGGCAAAAAGCCCTTTAGCTCTTCACCGATATAATCTCCTTGATGTCGGCAATGATCTTATTGGCCAAATGGTCGGCGGTAGCATTGGAGTCCGACTCGGCATAGATCCGGATAATAGGCTCCGTATTTGATTTGCGCAGATGCACCCACTCTTTATCGAACTCGATTTTCACCCCGTCGATGGTATTCACTGGCTGCTTAGCGTAGCGCTGCTCCATCTGGGTCAGCACTGCATCGGTGTTGATTTCCGGCGTCAGCTCAATCTTGTTCTTCGAGATGAAATAGCCCGGATACGAAGCCCGCAGCCGCGTCATGGTCAGGTTAGACTTGGCCAGATGACTCAGGAACAGTGCAATACCGACCAGAGAGTCGCGCCCGTAGTGCAGCTCGGGGTAAATGATGCCACCGTTGCCTTCGCCACCGATAATGGCGTTGGTTTCCTTCATCTTGGTTACCACGTTCACCTCGCCTACCGCTGCGGCGGCGTAGTGTCCGCCGTGCTTCTCGGTCACGTCGCGCAGGGCGCGAGTGCTGCTTAGGTTACTCACCGTGTTACCACCGCCATTTTGCTGCAGCACATAGTCGGCCACGGCTACCAGCGTGTATTCCTCGCCGAACATCGTGCCGTCCTCATTCACCAGCGCCAAGCGGTCAACGTCGGGGTCCACCACAATGCCCAGGTCGAAAGAGCCTTTCTGCATCGTCTTGGCAATTTCGCGCAGGTTTTCGGGCAGCGGCTCGGGGTTGTGGGCAAAGTCGCCGGTCGGCTCGCAAAACAGCTTCTCGATGATTTCCACGCCCAGCTGCTCCAGCAGCATCGGCACAGCAAAGCCGCCCGTAGAGTTCACCGCATCCACCACCACCCGGAAGTTCTTGGCTTTGATAGCCGCTTTATCAACCAAAGGCAAAGCCAGAATAGCGTTGATGTGCTGCTGCAAAAACGTGTCGTCGGTGGTGTAGCTGCCCAGCTTGGTGACGGGCGCAAAATCAAACGACTCCGAGTCGCCCAGAGCTAGTACCTGCTGCCCGTCGGCATCTGAGATAAACTCGCCTTTGTCGTTGAGCAGCTTCAGCGCGTTCCACTGCTTGGGATTGTGCGAAGCGGTGAGAATGATGCCGCCGCCCGCTTTTTTAGCCGGCACCGCCATTTCCACGGTGGGTGTGGTGCTCAGGCCCAGGTCGATGACGTGGATGCCCAGCCCGCGCAGGGTGCCTTCTACCAGCTTGCTCACCATTTCACCCGAAATGCGCGCATCACGGCCGATGATAATGGTGTTGTTCTGCGTTTTCTCCAGTACCCAGGTGCCAAAGGCCGCTGCGTACTTTACGATGTCAATAGGAGTCAGGCCTTCGCCTGCGGCACCACCTATGGTGCCCCGGATGCCGGAAATTGATTTAATAAGTGCCACAAGCAATGTCTGGTTTGAGAGTGCAAAAGTAGAGAAATGACCCTGCTTTTCTAGGAAAGTATTTCCGTGCCCGAGGTGTGGTGCCCACACCCCGGCTCTACATACGTATACCCCGGCCGGCTTGGGCACCGTATATTTGGCTCAATGGAAACACAACACGCTATGCCCCCCCGGCGCGCCGAGCAGCTAGCCGCCTTTGGCCGTCTGCTCGACGTATTGGAGCGCCTGCGGGCCGAATGTCCCTGGGATCAGAAACAAACGATGCAGAGTTTACGTCATCTTACTATTGAGGAGACGTATGAACTCTCCGACGCCATCCTGCGGGATGACCTCGCGGATGTGAAGAAGGAACTCGGCGACGTGATGCTGCACCTCACGTTCTACGCCAAAATAGCCGCTGAAACGGGCCATTTTGATATTGCGGACGTACTCGATGCGCAGTGTGAGAAACTCATTTTCCGTCATCCTCATATCTATGGCGACACCGTCGTGACGAGCGAAGAAGACGTAAAACGCAACTGGGAACAGCTGAAATTGCGGGAAAAAGGCAACTCTTCGGTGCTGGGCGGCGTACCGACTTCCCTGCCAGCATTGGTAAAGGCCATGCGGATTCAGGAGAAAGCCCGAGGCGCGGGCTTCGACTGGGACAAGCCGGAGCAGGTCTGGAAAAAGGTGCAGGAAGAGCTGGCCGAATTTGGGGTTGAATACGCCCACGCCGACCCGGCGCAGCGCAACCAGGAACAAGCGGCAGCCGAGTTCGGCGACCTGCTGTTTTCGCTGGTCAACTTCGCCCGGTTCGCCGGTATCAACCCGGAAGAAGCGCTGGAGCGGACCAACCGGAAGTTCATACACCGCTTTCAGTACCTTGAAACCGAATCAGCCCGTGATGGTCACCGTTTGGCCGATATGACCCTGGTCCAAATGGACATGTACTGGGAACAAGCGAAAAAAATGAACTTAAAGAAGCAAGAAAACGAAAACCAGAAATAGCCTTTTTTTAAGTCCCAACCCGCTTTGAAGCGTTTAAACGCATTTTCCATTTGGCAGCACGTAGGTTTTTATTTAGGTTTGCCAAGGATACTCTGATTTCGGAACGGGCCCCGCGCACGAGCAGACCCACACTTTGCCACCCCGGTGGCTGCCAAGTGTGCGGGTGAGCGGGGCGCTGCTGTCTTCAGAATATGCGGTTTACAATCTTCACTTTTTTCACCTTCGAGTTCAACCTTTCACCACCAACCCACTAATTCTCCGGAACAATGGAACAAAAGAATGCCATGAATAAAAACGTGCGGCCCACCGCTCCCGCTGCTCCCCAGGGCGAAGCGAAAGGCGGTTCCGCGTTTGCCGCCATCGTGATTCCACTGGCGTTGATCGTATCGATTATCATCTACAAATTCGTTTTTGGCAACCCCGGTAACTTCCAGGGCGGTAACTCAGAAAATCACCCCCTGCCCGGTAGCTACCTCGGTATTATCTACAAGGGTGGTGTGATTGTACCCATCTTGCTGACTATGTTCCTGTTGGTAATTACCTTCTCGATCGAGCGTTTCCTGACCATCAGCAAGGCAAAAGGCACCAAGAGCATCGAAGCGTTCGTACGCTCGATCCGCCAGAAGCTGAACGTGAACGACATCACCGGTGCCGTAGCCGCCTGCGACCAGCAGAAAGGCTCGGTGGCCAACGTGGTAAAAGCTGGCCTGATAAAGTATCAGGAAATGGCTCGTGACCGTGGCATGGACAAGGATCAGAAAGTATTGGCTATCCAGAAAGAAATCGAGGAATCGACGGCTTTGGAGCTGCCCATGCTGGAAAAGAACCTCGTTATCCTGTCTACCTTGGCTTCGGTATCGACGCTGGTGGGTCTGCTCGGTACGGTGTTCGGTATGATCAACGCCTTCTCGGCTCTGGCAAACGCCGGTGCTCCGGATGCAGTAGGTCTGGCCAACGGTATTTCGGAAGCCTTGATCAACACGGCTCTGGGTATCCTGACCTCGGCCCTGGCTATCATTGCCTACAACTTCTTCACCAGCAAAATTGACGAGCTGACCTACAGCATCGACGAGGCTGGCTTCAGCATCATTCAGACGTTCGCGGCGCAGCACGGCGAAAAAGAAACTTATACTGCTTAAGCTGCGGTTCTCGCACTAAAGCAGCGTTTCGCAACGTTTCTGAATAAAGCTACCTAACCACGCTCGAAATGCCCAAAGTAAAACCCCACAGAACGTCCCCGTCGTTGGATATGACTCCGATGGTGGACTTGGCATTCCTGCTGGTGACCTTTTTCATGCTCACCACCAAGTTCGCTCCCGAGGAAGCTGTAGTGGTGGATACTCCCTCCTCCACTTCGGAGATTCGCTTGCCTGAAAGCCACGTTATTACGATTTCGGTGGACAAGGACAAGCGGGTATTCTTCGGAATGGATGACGCGAAGCCCAAGATTGACATGCTGACCCGAGTGGGTGCCAAATACGGAGTAAGCTTCACGGCTGCTCAGGCAAAGACCTTCTCGAATCTGTCAAGCTTCGGCGTACCGGTACAACAGCTTCCCGACTTCCTCAACCGCGACAACGAGCAGCGTAAAACCGTCAAGCAGTCCGGCATTCCCGCCGACTCCTTGAACAACCAGTTTATCGACTGGGTGGTTGAAGCACAGGCCGCCAGCCGGAAGGAGTTCAACAAGCCCGCCTACATCGCCATCAAAGGCGACGGTAATGCGGACGTACCCACGGTGAAGAAAGTCATCAAACTGCTGCAGGATAAGAACATCAACCGTTTCAACCTGATTACCGATTTGGAGTCCAAACCGGTAGCCGGCAAATAACCGACCCCAGCCATGTCAGAAATACAACAACAAGCTGATTCCGGTAAGGGCGGGAAGAAACGGGCCAAGAAAATGTCGACCAAAATCGACATGACCCCCATGGTTGACTTGGCCTTCTTGCTGCTCACCTTCTTCATGCTGACCACCACGTTCAGCAAGCCCACGGTGATGGACCTCACGATGCCCGTGAAGCCCAAACCCGGTGACCCGCCGATTGAGCTTCCGGCCCGCAATGCCTTCACGGTTATCCTGGGCGAGAGTAACAAAGTTTTCTACTACGCTGGGTTGCTACGCGAAGGCGAAGCTAAACCAGAGTTGGTAGCAAGCGATTATTCCGCCAATGGTATCCGGAAAGTATTGTTGGAGCGTAAGCGCGCTAACAAAGACTTGGTTATCCTGATCAAACCGGTTGACAAGTCGAATTACAAGAACATGGTCGACATCCTCGACGAGATGAATATTACCAACCAGAATAAGTACGCGTTGGTAGATATCTCGAAAGTGGACGAGGACTTGATTAAAAGCTCAGGGCTATGATGGATAACACGCAATTGGCCAAAGCGTCTTTCAACGACATTGTCTTTGAAGGACGAAATAAGGCCTACGGAGCTTATGTGCTCCGGCGGTTGTACGGCAAGCACATCACCCGCGCGCTTCTCCTCGGTATTGCTCTCTTGGCTCTTATGGTAAGCTTCCCGCTCATCGCGCGAATGTTTGCCGACGACAAGAAGGTAATAGATGATAAGATGTTGAAGCAGAACGAGCTGATGGAAGCTCCACCGCTGGACGAAACCAAGCCGCCGCCGCCGCCCCCACCACCGGAGGCGCCACCACCGCCACCACCGAAGCTTTCGACCATCAAGTTTACCCCGCCCGTTGTAAAGAAGGACGAAGAGGTAAAGAAGGTGGAAGAAGTACCGGACGTGGAAGAATTGAAGGAAAAGGTAGTCGCTACCGAAACCGTCAAGGGCAACACCGACAACCCAGCCGACTTGGCTGGCCTGGAAGGTGAAGGCAACAAGGTAGTAGAAGAGGTCGTTGAGAATAAGGTCTACACCTATGTAGAGCAAATGCCAACTCCTCCCGGCGGTATGGCCGGTTTGCTCGCTTATCTGGGCAAAACCATTAAATACCCCGCTTTGGCGCTGCGCAACCAGGTTGAAGGTAAAGTATTCATCAGCTTCGTGGTGGGCCCAACGGGCAACATCACGGATGTGAAACTGACCAAAGGCATCGGTGCCGGCTGCGACGAAGAAGCAATTCGCGTTATCAAGGCCATGCCAAACTGGACGCCTGGTAAGCAGAACGGCCGTCCGGTAAGTGTCTCGTACACGGTTCCGGTGACTTTCGCCATCCGTTAAACAGTTTCTTCCAGCCTTCGGCCGGAAGCCCAAAAGCCCGAATTGAGCAGCTGCTTAGTTCGGGCTTTTTCGTGTGAAAAGAATTCGGCTAGCCGCATACTTTTCTGCTTCAAGCTGGCGTTTTACCCCTGAAAGCCAGCAGCATGAAGGAGTGAGGAGTAGGAATGGCTTGGATACTGCGTGCCTGTGATTTCCGTTTCACCTTTAGCCCCTATCCTGCCCATGAGCATTCTCAACCTGCACACCGCCTCTCTGGATCAAATCGTCTTTGAGGGCCGCAACAAAGCCTACGGCGCCTTCGTGCTACGCCAAGTGTATAACCGGCACCTGGCACGGGCCCTGGCTATTACCGTGGCTTTATGTCTGGTACTCGTCAGCATTCCGCTGGTGGTGCAGCGCCTCTGGCCAGCAGCAGTACCCCTGGCCAAGGATCCGTTGAAGGATATGATACAGCTGACGGACGTGGTTATGACCCAACCAAAACCGGCTCTTCCTGCTACCCCAGCAGCTCGTGCGCAACCAATGGCAGTTGTCACTCCACAGCCGGCGACGACGCTACAGAAAGTAGTGCCAGACGATGCACTGCTGAAGCCACAGCCGACCACGGACGCTGTTATAACCAATGATAATATTCTGGCGGATATCGCGCCGAGCGGGGCGACGACAGCAGGAACGGGCGTGGGCACGCCGGGGGCGGCAGGTACCGACTCGGGGGCCGCTACTGTAGCGCCGCCAGCCAAGCCATTCGTGTACGTAGAAGTAATGCCGGAATTTGCGGGCGGAATAAGCGCATTGCGCCAGTACATGCAGCGTAATCTGCACTTTCCCCGCCAAGCATTGGCCGCCGCTATATCGGGCAAAGTGTTCGTGTCCTTTACCGTGCAGGCCGACGGCTCTATTTCGGATGTGCAGGTATTGAAAGGCCTGGGGTACGGCACCGATGAAGAAGCGGCCCGAGTGGTAAGCAATATGCCCTCCTGGACGCCCGGCCGGCAGAACAGCCGCCCCGTAGCTGTACGCTACACCTTGCCCATCACGTTTCAGTATGAATAGGCATCTGATAAAGTACCATACCTAAGACTTCATCTTCAGAGCTTTAGTTGATTTGATGTTTTATATATAGTCAAAAATCAGGTGGTATACTGTATACCGCCTGATTTTTGGCTTTTTTTGTAGGATAGCTTTTTTACGCTTTCCCGGCAGCCCGGGAGGCTTGAACGAACGGGAGAGCGGTAGTTTTACGTTCTACGCTCAGACTCTTTTCTTTTGCACACTCTATGCTTAATAATTCAACTACTGAGGAACGGCTGAACCGCAAATCACCCCAACGGCTGGTGCAGTACTTCACGCTCGCCATGGCGGTCATCTACACTGGTCTAGGGGTGTTGCTATGGCTGCCGATGGCAAACATAGTTTCGCTGCCCACCACCACCCGGCGCATTTTGGGGGCGGTGTTCGTTTTTTACGGAATCATTAGATTTGTTCGCACTTACCGGCAGCACTTTCAACGAAACAACTCCAACGATGCGCGTTAATATAAAAGCAGCCAGCACCGTACTACTGTTGAGCGGCACGCTGTTCGGTGGCTGCAATCAGGCAACGGGTCCGATGGAGGACAGCTCGGATACGCCAACCAGCGGCGCTATCAACATCAGCGTGGATGAGACGTTTGAGCCGATTCTGAAGTCGCAGATAGATACTTTCCAAAAGCTCTACCCAGCGGCGCGGGTTACGGCTGCTTACAAGCCCGAGGAGGAAGTAATGCGGGATTTGCTGGCCAACAAAGCGCGCGTGGCGGTCCTATCGCGGCAGCTGAACCCAGCGGAACAAGCAGAGTTCGAACGGCTTAAAATCGTGCCGCGCACCGCCCGCCTCGCCGTCGATGGGCTGGCTATTGTAGTACATCCCAGCAACCCCGACTCGATGCTTACGGTAGCGCAGCTACGGAGTATTTTTATGGGCAACACCCAGGAATGGTCGCAGGTCAGTGGCAAGAAAGGGCTAGGCAGCATCAATGTAGTATTCGACACGAACCGCTCCAGCACTACGCGCTACGTTCAGGACTCCCTGCTTCAAGGCAAGGCGCTTACTAAACGTGTTTTTGCGGCCAAATCGAACCCGGCGCTACTAGATTACGTTGCTACTCATCCTAACACTATTGGTATTGTGGGGGTAAACTGGATCAGTGACCGGGATGACAAGGCGGTACAGGGCTTTCTGAAAAATGTGCGGATTGTGAGCGTCAGTGCCCAAGCTAATCCGCAGAAGCCCGACGACTACGTACAGCCTTATCAAGCCTACCTGGCACTGAAAACGTACCCGTTGCGGCGCGAGGTATATCTGATCAGCCGAGAAGCCCGCGCTGGGCTTGGCACCGGTTTTGCATCCTTCTCAGCGGGTAACAAAGGCCAGCTTATTGTCCTCAAGTCCGGGCTGGTTCCGGCAACGGGCCAAATGCGGATTATCGATACGAATAAGCGCTAGCCTTACTTTTTGTCTTTTCCTTAACAACGCTTTCCACCAAACCTTTTGCTCATGAACTTCAAGCCCTGGAAGCTTTCGCTCCTCGCTGCCTTGTCTGTTTCCGGCTCTGCCGCTTTTGCTCAAACCGCACCGAGCGCCCAAAAATCAATTGAACTGGGCCGTTATAATGAAGCCCGCGCAGCCTTGCTGCGGCAGGGTTCGTCGCCGGAAGTATCTTTCGAGCTTGGTCGTTTGTACCAGATGCGGGAATTGCCGGATTCGGCAGCTTACTACTTCAACCGGATTCCACTGAACCCGAAGGATGCTACTACCATGGTAGCAGCGGGCCGGGCCGCTTTGGCCCAAGGCAAAACGGCTGAAGCTGAAATTCAGTTTGACAACGCGTTAAAAGCCACTAAGGGGCGGGACGCGAAGGTGCTGACGATGATTGCGCAGGCGTATGCCGAATCGAACGTCAAGGATGTAAACAAGGCTCTTTCGTATGTGGAGGCCGCCCATAAAGCCAATAAGCTGAAGGACGACCCAACGCTGATGATTGCTCGGGGTGATATTTACCTGAAGCAGGAAAATGGCGGCGGCGAAGCAATGAACAGCTACGACAGAGCGACGCTAGCCGATCAGAACAATGTATTGGCTTACTACCGCAAGGGTCAGCTGAACGTTCGTTCGCGCAACTACAATGAGGCCCGCACGGCTTTCGATAAGGCTATCAGCCTGGACCCTAATTACGCTCCGGCATATAATGCCTTGGCTGAGACCTATTTCTACGCCGGCAAGTACGACGATGCATTGTCTAACTTCCAGAAGTACACTGGCTTAGCCGAGAAGTCATCGGATACGGATGCAAAATATGCGTCCTTCCTTTTCCTGACCAAGAAGTATCCAGAGGCGTTGACGGAAGTACAGAAGGTGCTGGCCCGCGACCCCAACAATGTGACGATGAACCGTCTGCTGGCTTATTCGCTGTATGAAACCGGCAAGAATGAGGAGGCCATTGTAGCCATGGACAAGTACATGAAGATAACCCCTGCTGAAAAAGTCATTAAGGAGGACAACGTGTATTACGCCAAAATGCTGGCTAAAGCGGGCAAGGGTGAGCAGGGCATTGCAATGCTGCAGAAAGCCATCCAAGCTGACCCAACAAACGTGGATCTGCAAAACGATTTAGCACAGGCGTACTCGTCGTCGAAAAACTATCCGATGGCCATTGCCACCTACCGCGCCAAAATGAAGGCGACAGGAGGGGGAGAGCTGACGGATCAGGTGTTGCTGGCCCGTGTGTATACCAACAATAAGCAGTATACGCAGGCCGACAGCCTCTACAACATCGTACTGACGGCAAAGCCCAACTATGTACCTGGCTACCTCATGCGGGCCCAAGCCAACTACGGTCTTGATCCGGACTCCAAGCAGGGCTTGGCTAAGCCTTACTATGAGAAGTATGTTGAAGTAGCCAAGGCTGACCCTGCCAAATACAAAGACGGCTTGGTAGAGGCCAACAGCTACCTGGGGTACTACCACTACCAGAAGGGCGACAAGACTACTGCTCTCCCCTACTACCAGCAGGTACTGGCTCTGGACCCCGCCAACCAGAATGCCAAAGCGGTGGTTGACAGCATGAAGGCCCGGCCGAAAACGGCAACCAAAGCACCTGCGAAGAAGAAGTAACCACTTGCTTCGACTCAACTAAAAAGCCTGCTCCACTAGCGTGGGGCAGGCTTTTTTGGCATCATATGGTTCTCTGTTAGCTGTCGTGGGTGGCATACTGCTCCCACTTAGCCAACACCGATGCAAAGTCAGCAGGCAGCTCTGAGTCGAAGTGCGCGGGTTCATGCGTAACCGGGTGCACCAGGCCCAGGGACTTAGCATGCAGAGCCTGCCGGGGCATCAGTTGGAAGGCTGCCTCTACAAACGCCTTGTAAGTCCCCGTGCGCTGACCATATAGTACTTTGTCGCCGCCATAGACAGCATCGGAGAACAAGGGGTGCCCGATATGTTTCATATGCACCCTAATCTGGTGGGTGCGGCCCGTTTCCAGGTTGCATTGCAGCAAGGCTACATGGCCGAACGTTTTGAGCACCTTGTAATGCGTCACAGCGTGCTTGCCCTGGTCGCCATCAGGAAATACGGCCTGCACCTTCCGATCCTTCACACTACGCCCGATATGCCCCCGTATTGTGCCTTCCGATTCTTTGGGGATTCCCCAAACCAGCGCCAAGTAGGTCCGCTTGATAGTGTGATGGAAAAACTGCTGCGACAAATGCGTCATGGCCCACTCCGTTTTGCCGATAACCAGTAAGCCGGAAGTATCCTTGTCGATACGATGCACGAGGCCCGGCCGAACTTCGCCATTGCGGCCGGTCGGCAAGTTGCTCAAGTGGTGTGCCAAGCCATTGACAAGTGTGCCGCACCAGTGCCCAAAAGCCGGATGCACCACCATACCCGCTGGCTTATTAACGATCAGGAAGGATTCATCCTCGTAGGGAATGTCCAGCTCCATCGGTTCGGGCACTACGCTAACATCGCGCGGCGGCCCAGGCAGCGTCATCGTTATAAGATCGAGCGGCTTAATGCGGTAGTTCGACTTTATGACCTTACCGTTCACCTGCACGGCCTCGGCCTTGATGGCATTCTGAATCTTGGTGCGGGTAGCGTTCGAGAGCCGGTTCATCAAGAACTTGTCAATCCGAATCATCACCTGCCCCCGATCCACGATAAGCCGGTGCTGTTCATAGAGTTCATCCCCGTCTCCGTCTTCTTCGTCGGGCAGGTCAGGGTCGGGCAGTAGAGAGTCGGCGGCAAGCATGGAGGGTAGCAACTTGAGGGTACTGAAATGAAAATAAGAAAGCCGGAGCCTAAGGCCCCGGCTTTCTCCTCAGAACAACAGCGTGAGCTAGTTCTTCTTGGTTTTTACTTTGGTTTTGCTCGGAGTAGTTGTGGCAGCGGGAGTAGCAGTCGACGCGGCCGGCGTTACTTTAGCGGCAGCAGCGGCACCAGGCGTCACGCCCATTTTCTTCAGCACCAGATCCGAGATGTCACCTTCTTTGGGGCCGTGCAGCAATACCGGGCTGGCACCATCTGAGTTCAGCACATACGTGTAGCCGTTCTCTTCCGCTACCTGGTCGATGGTCTTTTGCAGCTTATCCAGGGCCGGCTTCAGCAGCGTCTGCTGCTTCTGCTGCAACGACTGGTCGGCGCTGCGCTGGAACTCCTGGATGGAAGACTGCAAGCCCGTCAATTCCTTCTCTTTATCAGCCCGCACTACCTCCTGCATGGTAGAAGCACTTTTCTGATATGCTTCGGCTTTGGTCTGATAGTCGGCATACTTGCTCTTTAGCTGAGCTTCAAGCTGGGTGCTATACGCTTTCAGATCCGATTCGATCTGCTTGCTTTCCGGCATCTGGCTCAAGACGTACTCTACGCTGGTGTAGCCAATTTTCAGAGGGGCCTGCGCTAGTGCCGAGGTGGCCGTGCTGAGCGTGAGGACGGCTACAGCCAGGGCAAGACGGATTTTGTTCATGATGTTCATTAAGAGGAAAAACTTTCGGGGAAGTAGATTACGAAGGCAAAGTTAATTTTTTCGGCTCGCCGGGCGCGTATTTGTTGAGCGCGTAGGCTGGCGGGTCTTACTTGCCGGAGCAGCGCTTCCGTCCGAGTCCGTAGCCGCGTCAGTTTCAGCGGCTGGTGTTTTGGGAGTCGTGACCGTGCGTACGGCTCCTTTTTGCCCGGGCTGATTGCGGTCTTCAGAAGCTAAACCCAATTCTTCCAGCACAAATTCCGTGTAGTCATGGATTGGGTTGGTGTAGAGCATCGTCAGATCCCCGGCCTTGTCGAAGACAATGCCCAGCTGTTTTTTCTTGGCTACTTTCTCAATCGACTCGAACACCTGATCCTGCACGGGCTTGGTAAGCTCCTGACGCTTCTTGAACAGCTGCCCTTCGTAGCCAAATATCTTGTTTTGGTACGCCTTGACGTCCTGCTCCTTCTTGAGAATCTCGTCTTGCCGCTTTTTCTTCATCGGCTCCGTCAACAGTACTTCCTCGACCTGATAGTTACGATATAGCTTGTCAAGGTCTTTTTTCTGGCTCTCAATTTCTTTCTGCCAGTTTCCCGACAGCGTGTTCAATTCCTGCTGAGCCTGTGCGTAGGCAGGCATCTTGCTCATCACAAACTCGGAGTCGACGTAGCCGAATTTCTGGGCTACTGCAGCCGGCGCGCTCAGGAGGAATGCTGCTCCCAAGAGAAAAGAATGAAGCTTTTTCATGTTCGGGTAGAGAAAGTAGCTGGCGGCGCAGCCTGCCAAGTATTAGCGAATCTGCTGGCCAATGATGAAGTGGAAACGACCTTTTTCCTGTGTAGCCTGCCCGGCACTGTACCGGGGCACCGCATCGAAACCATAGCCGTAATCGAAGCCAAGCAAACCGAATGCCGACATGAAAATACGCGCCCCTACCCCCACCGAGCGGTAGAGCTTGTAAGGGTTATACTGACGGTACGATTCGAAAGCATTGCCGGCTTCGGCAAAGCTGAGCACATACACCGTTGCCGCCGGGTTCAAGGAAACCGGATAGCGCATTTCCAGTACGAACTTGTTGTAGGCTACCCCAGTTGAGCTGGGACTTTGTATTGCGTTGGGGCTGTTAGGGTCCTCATATCCGCGTAAGCCAATAAACTCGGTGCCCACTACGAAGTTGGAAGAGCCACCAAAACCCAGGCCCGCACCACCAAGCTTGAAGCGCTCAAAAGGGCCAATTTCCCGGTTGGAGTTGTACGTGCCGATGAAGCCGAAGTGTGCCCGGGTATTTAACACCAGTTTGCCGACGATAGGAGTGAACCAGGATGCGTCGAACATCCACTTATGAAATTCGATCCACTCGTTCACGTTTGGATGCGCGCCCTTGAAGATTGAGTATGGAGGGGTTAAGCTCAAGCTCAACGACAGCGACGAACCCCGACGGGTATAGGTCGGGTTGTCGATGCTATTGCGGGACAGAGTGGTATTCAACGTGATGTTGCTGGCAGTCCCGTTCTGGAAATTCGCGAACAGCGGATAATCCTTGGTCTCGTACTGCGTAGCCGATAGTGAGTTGCTCAGCGTGAAGTAATCATCGGGCCAGCGCAACCGACGGCCCAAACTAACTGATGCCGTATTACTTTTAATAAAGCTGCCGTTTTTAATATCAAAGCTACCGCCGTTAGTCAGCCGGTTGACAGTCCGATTCAGGCTGAATGACAAAGAATTAGGCTTCCGACCGCCCAGCCACGGCTCAGTAAAGGAGAAGGAATAGGCCTGATACTGCAAGCCATTCGCCTGCACGTTCAGCGCCAGACGCTGCCCGTCGCCGGCTGGTACGGGCGTCCAGTTGCGTAGAGTGCTGGCTTTACGCAGCGAGAAGTTGTTGAACACAAGGCCAACAGTACCGATGAAGCCTGCAGCCCCACCCCAACCACCCGAAAGGGTAATTTGGTCAGAAGGCTTCTCAACCACCGTATAGTTAATGTCAACCGTTCCCTCAGCTTGGTTAGGCACCGGGTTCAGACCGATTTTTTCCGGGTCGAAGTAGCCCAAAGTAGCAATCTGACGCTGGGAGCGAATCAGCAGTTCCCGGTTAAATTTGTCGCCGGGCAGCGTCTGTAATTCGCGGCGCAGCACATGGTCGCTGGTTTTGGTATTACCCGCAATGTTCACCTCTTTGATGCGAGCCTGGACTCCCTCGGTGATGCGCATTTCGATGTCAATCGAGTCTCCTTCCACTTTGGTTTCCACTGGGTCGATGCCAAAGAACAAATAGCCGTCATTCATGTAGAGCGACGTAATATCCTGCCCCGTGGGGTTGTAGTTCATCCGCTTCTCCAGCGTTTCCTTGCTGTAAGTGCTTCCTTCCTTAATAGCCAGTACCGACGCCAGCGTTTTGTCGTCGTAGAGGTAGTTGCCATTCCAGGTAATATTCCGGAAGTAGTACTTCGAGCCCTCATCTACCTTGATGCGCAAGGCCAACCCATCTTCCGTGCGTACCAGCGTGTCGGATACAATTGCCGCGTCGCGGTAGCCCTCGCCGTTGTAGAAGTCCAGCAGCAGCTGTTTATCGGCTTCGTACTCGCTCTTCTGGAACTTGCCAGCGGTCAAAATCTTGTACGACTTACGCTCCTTGGTCTTTTTGAGCTTGCCCTTCAGCTTCCGGTCCGTGAAGGCATTGTTTCCCTCAAACGCAATATCCCGAATCCGAATTTTGCTGCCTTTGTCCACCGCAATATTTAACACCACACTATTGGACAGGGTCGAATCCGGCACTTGCACAATCGTGGCCTTGGCATCCAGAAACCCCTTATTTGTGTAGAACTTCCGTACCTGCGTTTTGGTGTTGTTCAGCAGCGCGTCGGTTACTACTTTACCCCGGATGAGCTTGATTTTATTTTTCAACTCATCGGCTTGGCCTTTGCTGATACCTGTAAACTCAAACTTGGAAAGCCGAGGACGCTCTTTCAAATTAAAATCCAGAAAGATGCGCGTCCCCTCGATACGGGTAGTCGACACACTCACGTCGCCCAGGATACCTTGGTCCCAGAGCCGGCGGATGGCTTTGCCGATTTCCTCGCCCGGAATGGAAATCGGGTCGCCTATTTTCAGCCCTGTCAGGCCAATAAGCGTATTCGTGTCTAAGTAGGAAGCGCCACTGACGGTAATACCGGCCAACTCGTACCGTTGGGGCTCGGCCCCAGCCGCCGTCGGGGTCTGCGCCCATGCGTTGGGTACACAAATAGCCCCACCAAGGGCGAGTACGGTCAGGAACAAGAAGAATCTAGTCTGGAAGGAAATCATTCGAAAACTTACGAAACGGTTAGCTGCTCACTGGTTTTGCCAAAGCGCCGCTCCCGGCGCTGGTAGGCATGGATGGCGTCGTAGAGGTGCTCGCGCCGGAAATCCGGCCACAGCACATCCGTGATATAAAGTTCGGTGTAGGCCAGCTGCCACAACAGGAAGTTGCTGATGCGCTGCTCTCCACTTGTGCGTACCAACAGTTCCGGATCGGGCATACCCGCCGTTACCAGATAGCCCGCAATGGTTTGCTCGCTTATGTCCTGGGGCCGCACCGTGCCAGCGGCTACATCAACAGCCAAACGCTGCGCTGCTTGTGTTAGATCCCAACGCCCACTATAGCTTAAGGCCAACACCAGCGTCATGCGCGCGCCATCTTTGGTCAGCTCAATGGCTTCGCGTAGCTCTCGCTGGCAAGACTCCGGCAGGATTTCCGTTTGGCCAATTGCTTGCAGACGAATACTGTTCTTGAGAAGCGTCGGCGTTTCGTGCCGGATAGTATGCACCAGTAGCTGCATCAAAGCCATTACCTCGTGCTTGGGGCGGGCCCAGTTCTCGGTGGAGAAAGCATACATGGTCAAGAACTGAACGCCAAGCTCAGCAGCGCCTTCCACCGTGTCGCGCACGGCCGTGATGGCACTTTGGTGCCCAAAGATGCGCAGGCCACCTTTCTGTTTGGCCCAGCGGCCATTACCGTCCATGATGACGGCAACATGGGCAGGAATATTCTGAGTGTCTAGTTCGGACCGGGCGGCCATCGGTACTTTTTGCGTAAAGAGGCCGCAAGTTACGCAAATGGTTGCATTTAGCCCGGCCTAGTCTGACTTCTACCGCAACAGCTTAGGATTTGCCTTGTAAGAGTCCGGGCAATTAATCTTGTAAAAAGTATAGGAGATGCTCACGCCATTGTAAAAATACCAGTCCTGGTCGTGCGTATTCACCAGCACAGCATTCTGGGTGCCGAGATTATCTATTTCATCGGTGAAGGCTTTGCGAGCACCGGCTTCCAGGCCCAGGTTCCACCGGGGCGTTAGGGCGAGCTTGAGGCCAATGCCCGCCGGTATGGCCAACCCAACCGTATTGCCACTCTTTTCCAGCTGGTCGAGGCCAGCGTTACTGATGGTGCGGGTACGGGCTAAGAAGCCCGCCACACCCACAAAAACGTAGGGTGTGAAATGGACCTTCTCTTTGCGGTTTCGGTAGTCGAAGAAATTATATTCCACAGCTGCCCCCGCTTCTAAGATGTTGCCTTTGGTATTGGCCTGTCGATAGGCCGGCAATGGGGCTGTATTCCCATTCACCCCTCCTACGTTGGCATCGTCGGCCCGCACCAAGCCCCATAAGAAGTTCCCCCGCAGGGTAATGGGTGCAGAAATATCCTTACGATAAAAGACAGTGGCCGCCGGGCGGTTGTTCCGAAACTGATACGCTGGGGCAAGCTCCCCTTTGTAGACCATTCCTCCGATGCCGATACCTAACTCACTGGTATTTTGAGCGGCGGCGGTAGAAATAAAAAAAACACTCCCTGCTTGCACCAAGCAAACAAGGAGTGTTTTGAAGAGATTCGAATGCGTCATTAGACTAGCTGTAAGTGAAACTTGACAGCCAGTATAACTGGCTATCGGAATTTGGGGCTTTTAACGCGGGGAGCCAAGATGTAGTTTACGTTGATACCCGTAACGATGTACCAATCTTTCTCATTGCCTTTGCCGCGCATTTCGCCGGGCACGTTGAAGTTGGTGAAAGGACCGTCGTCGGTGCGGGTAATACCACGACCGAAGTACTTAGCCTCTGCGCTACCTAGCTTGGCATCATCAACATAGGTCTGGCTAACGTCGTCGAGGTAGTCGCTGAACGTCTTGCGCCAGCCGATTTCCAGGCCAATATCAAAGCTTTTGTTGACTTTGTAACGAACACCGCCACCGAAAGGAATAGAAAAGTTAGTCAGGCTGTAGTCGACGCCTTCCGTCTTGAGAGGCTGCAGATTCACATACGAGCCTTCCGATACATTGCTCACGTCGCCACCTTTCACCAACCCCTTGGGATTGTGGTGGAACACGCCAATACCAGCGAATACGTACGGCACGAAGTCTGGGCGCTTGATGTAGTTGTTACGGTTGGCAATCAGATCGAAAACACCTACTGCCGACAGTTCCACGATATCGTTGCGGAAGTTCATGTTCCGGTGGTAACGAAACCGGGCGTCTGGATCGGTAGGATCAGCGGCTTTCTCGTCGTCGCCGGTGATACGGCCATAAGAAAAGGCTAAACGAGCCGAAATACGGGGAGCAAACCGGTGGGTGAAATTTACCCCGATGTTGGGGCGGGTGGCAGCGAAGCGCAAGCTAGGGATGCTAGCCTTGGGCACGATGTCACCGAAGTAGTTCATCGCATTGAGGCTGACGCCAACGGAGTTGTACTGCTTCCGCTTACTAAACTGTTGCGCACTCGCCTCTGTGGCGACCAGCGAAACCACTAGCAGCAAAGCCAAGACGTGGGTGAAGAATTGCTTCATATTGAGCGAAATTAAGGATATGCGAAGGTTTAGAAGAGTCGTTAAATCCGTAGGGACACGAGTTCAGTCAGTGACAAAAGTAGAGGTTGGCGGGAACTTAAAAAAGAAATACAGGAAAAAGTCAATGTATTACAGTCAGATACCCACCGGATTCCGCTTGTCGAGGCCCCAATTCAACTTACTGCGCAACGTGGTCAGAAAGTTAACATGATTGAGTTTGACAAGCCGGGCAGCGAAGTTTTCACGCCGCACCGCAATTTGAATACCCGCGTCGACGGCGACCGAGCGCGAATCGAGCGACAGCAGAAAGTTGTTGCTTCGGCCTTCAATCTCGAAGGAAATCACGCTACGGTCGGACACGATGATGGGGCGAACGTTCAGATTGTGCGGACATACGGGAGCAATGATAAAATTGTTGGTTTGGGGCAGCATTACCGGCCCGCCACAGCTGAGCGAATACCCGGTGGAGCCCGTTGGCGTGGCTACGACCAAGCCATCGGCCCAGTAGGAGTTGAGGTATTCGCCGTCGATATACGTATGCACGACAATCATGGAGGACGTGTCGCGCTTTAAAATGGAAAATTCATTGAGCCCAAAATTAATGCCATCAAATACTTCCGGGTCTGTATCGACCCGAATCAGGCTGCGCTCCTCCAGCACGAAGTGGCCTTTGTAGAGCGCATCAATAGCTTGGGCAATGCGCTCGACGGTGATGGTAGCCAGGAAACCCAAACGGCCAGTGTTGATCCCTAAAATCGGAATTTGCAGCGCGCCAACATAGGTGACGGTATCGAGCAAGGTGCCATCGCCACCGATGCTGAACACGAACTGGACGCCGCGCAGCGAGTCGCCGCGGCGAAATGTCCCGATACCTTCGGGAAGCCGCAGCCGGTTGTCGAGGTAAGTACGAAAGGACTCGACGATGATGACTTCCGTCTGGCGCGCGACTAAATCGTCGAGAAGCGCCTGCAGAAACGGTAAGGTTTCTTCGTCGAAAGGTTTGCCGAGAATAGCGATTTTCATAACAAAAACTTAACCAGCCCGCCGTGTGGAAGGCCAGGTCAGATGGGGAATTCGGTGCGCAAAAAAAACCCGCCCTGTCTGTGCACATTGCGGGTATACTCCAGCGTCAGGACCCGGTCGTAGTAGGTAACCAGGTGTAAACCGACGCCCAAAGAGGCCTGTAGCCGGTTTGGCAGCTGGTTGCCAAGCGCTGTAGCCCGGCTGCCTACGTAACCGGCATCGGCAAAGGTATTTAAATATACAACCAGCGGAATGCTGTTGATTTTCGGGTTGCTTATTCCTTGCAGCCTGAGCCGGCCCAAATCGAGCAGTTGGTACGAAAGGCCTTGCCGCAACAGGCCATACTGACGGCCATCGACTACGTACTGATCGTAGCCGCGCACTAATTCCCCGTAGCCAAGCGCCCGATTGTCGGCGTAGGCAACGCGGCGGCCAAGGCGCAATTGGCCTTGCACCCCGACAGTATAGTAGAAGTCGTGGCCAAGTGCCATGTACTTGGCAGCCTGCACCCGGAGCGTGGTGAGAGCCGGCGCGGAAGCAATGAATCCCCGATGTAATACGCTGGCCTGTACATAGTGTCCCGTCAGAGGATAGGCAAAGGTATTGCGGTGGTTAAGAACCGCTGTTAGAGCCAGATCCAGATAAGCACGGCGCGGCGCGCCCAGAAAGTACTCGGGATTGAGCCGCACGACGGAGTCGGAAATTGTTTCCCGATGATAGGATACGTCCAGCAGCGCACGCCGCTGCACGGAATAGCGCCAGCGCAGCCCGGCAGTGACGTACTGCCGCTCGATGGGAAAACCGGCTTCATCCCGGAAAGTCACGAGGCGGTCTTGCACGGTGGCGTAATCGAGGGCGTGGCTGCGGTAGTAGGAAGCGCCGACACCAAAACCCAGACGCCGCAGCTTGCCGTAGCCGGGAGCATCGTAAAACAGCTCGTACTTGCGGTTGAAACCCAGCTGTAGGTTACCCCGGATTTCCTCGTTGCGTCCCCGGAAATTCTTACGCACCACATGCAGCCCATAATCGACCCGCTGCCAACGGTCGGGGCGGTCGAGCCAGGAGCGGAAGTTGCGTTCGGCCAAGGAGAAGATGGGAACCGGGAAGGTGTACCACCGCTCCTGCAAGCTGAACAGCACCGTGATTTCACCGTCGCGGCATACCGTTTGGGCCAGCACGCCGTGGAAAATCTGCAGGTTGAACAGACGTAGCCGGTTGGCTTCCAACCGACGAGCCAAGTTGACTACGCTAATCGTGTCGCCCTCCCGGAAGTCCAACTCCGCCCGCAGAATCCGCTCCTTGGTCACTTCATTGCCCACAAACAGGATGGTAGCGACGCGTACGATCTGGTAGTCGGGGCACTGGGCCCGCACCACGCTGTCTGCGGGAGCCCGCCGGGTCGGGTCGGGCGAGGCAAGCGCTGGGGTGAGAGGTGAGGGCAGCCAGCCTAGCAGCAGGACGAGCAGGTAGGCAAGCACGCGGGGAAAGGGGTTTTATAAGCTCAAATATTTGAGCAGCGCGTCGAAGCGCTCCTGCTCGTTTTCGCCGACTTCGCCAGCCCCGCTGAACTGGGCCGTAATGAGGTAGCCAAACCGCTCGAGCGTGGCCGTGATACGAGCCATATTCGGGGTGTTTAGCTTTAGGGTCAGCCGAATTTTGTAGGGGTCGTGTTCGTCCTGAGCCACATGGGCGCTGAGAATCTTGGCATTGTTCTCCTCGACGTAGCGGCTGATCTGGGTCAGGGAATAATCACGCTCCTCCATCGACAGCACCAGAATGCCGCCCTGGCCGGCTGCTATCGGCAGTTGGCCGAAGGCCGCCAGCGTATCGCTCACGGTCACGACGCCGAGGTATTCATTCTGGTCGTCGAGCACCGGCACCAGCTGCACTTTGTTCTGAATCGCCAGCTCCATGATGCTGTAGAAGTGCTGGTCGCGCTGCACGTGCACCTGCGCGAAGCCGAACGGCACATTGGTCAGCAACTCGTCGGGGTGCTCGTAATCCAGCAGGTCGGCCTCGGTGATGAGGCCCCGGTAGAGGCGATTTTCGAGCACGGGCAACTGGCCAACGTGGAATTCTTCCAGCCACTTGGCCGCTTTACCGGCTGAGTCCGACACTTTCAGTGGAGGAATCATTTGGTTGAGCAAGTCCTCAGCAATAATCGAGTGCATTGGCGGAAAGAACTGAAAGCCAGAAATAAACTAGGAAGACGGCGCGACGAGTAAGCCGGCAGGCGGTGGTTTTGTTCAGCCCCTTACGTCAGAGCTGGCTCCGGGGCCGTGCGTCGCAGAAACTGGCGCAGCAGCCGATTGAATTCCCGGGGGTGCTCCATCATGGGCACGTGCCCACAATGGTCGAGAAAGCGCAGTTCCGACTGCGGCAGTAGCCGATGAAACTCGTGGGCCACCACCGGTGGCGTTATCGTGTCGTTCAGCCCCCAGACCAGCAGCGTTGGTGCGGAAACCTTCGTCAGATCCTTGCCCAGATTATGCCGCTGGGCCGAGCGGGCGATGCTGATGATGCGCAGGCACTTGGTATTGGAATTGGTGACGCTAAAGACCTCATCCACGAGCTCTTTGGTGGCAATGCTGGGGTCGTAGAACGTGTAGCCCACGCGCTCCTGCACGAAGGCGTAATTGCCGCGCTTAGGAAAAGAGCCGCCCATGGAATCCTCGAACAGCCCGCTGCTGCCGGTAAGCACGATGCGCGTCACCATGTTGGGGTTGCGCAGCGCATATACCAGCGCAATGTGGCCACCCAAGGAGTTGCCGAGCACCGTTAGGGGCTCGGTGAGCTGCACCTGCCGCAGGAAATCTTCGACGTAGCTCACCAAGCCTGGCACTCCGGCCTGGCTGAGGGGCATTTCATAGATGGGCAGTAGCGGAATCACGACCCGGTAGTCGGTGCTGAACTCCGCCACTACGTCCTGCCAGTTGCTGAGGGCCCCAAACAGGCCGTGGAGCAGCAGCAGCACCTCGCCGGTGCCTTCTGCTACATACTGAAAACCGTTCTGTTCCTTTATCTGCAATTCCATCTTCTCGGGAGATTTCGAGTCCGGCTACGCTGACTGACCATCCTTTGCAATGATACAACACTTGACCCAATTGGCTAGCAGGGGCAGGCCGTGGGTGGTGAGGAGTGCTTCGGGATGAAACTGGACGCCATACAGCGGTAAGGTACGGTGCCGGAATGCCATCAGTTCTTGCGCGTCGTCGAGGGTATACGCCAAAGGCTGCAACTCCTTTGGCAATGATTTGATAATCAGGGAGTGGTAGCGCGTAACGGGAATTTGCGCGGGCAAATCGGCAAATAAGGCGGCGGCTCCCTCGCTCTGTATTACCGATACTTTGCCGTGCATGGGGCGGGCCGCCCGCGTGAGCTGCGCGCCGAAAAACTCGCCCAGCGCCTGATGGCCCAGACACACGCCAAGCATCGGCACCTGCTGATGATACTCCGCGATGAGCGCCATCAGGCAGCCCGCCTGGCGTGGTGTGCCCGGCCCCGGCGACAACACGATGGCGTCGAAAGCCAGTTGCCGAATCTCAGCCAAGGGCACATCGTTGCGCACCACCTGTACGCTCACTCCCAGCTGCCGGAAGTAATCCAGCAGATTATAGGTGAACGAGTCGAAGTTGTCGAGCAGCAGCAGGTGCATAGTAGCCTTCTGATCCGTTTTTCTACGCCAAAGTTGCAGGCGGCCTTTTCTGGCCCCACTAGCCTCGCACTGGCTTACCAACACTAGCTACTTGACTAAAACACACCGCGTAGCTTTTCCAGCAATGTAGCGGCAAACGGCATAATGAAGCTCACGATTTCTAGGGCAAACGGTGTGGCTTGCTGCACAATGGGCAGCACCTGCGAGTCGGCGATGAGCGTGGGCGAGAGCAATTTGAGACCGGCAAAGCCCACGCCGTGGAGCAGCAGACTAATACCCAACACCCACTTCAGCGCCCCGGCCGCGGCTCCCAGCAGATTATCCAATACGCCCAACGGGGTAAGGTGCACCGCCGTTTTGAGGAAACCACCCGCCAGGTGTACGCCCCAGGTAATGAGCACGAACACCAGCAGAAACGCCACGATAGGCAGCAGCCCAAACGCCTCGCCCACGTAGTTGCGTACCAGCGGAATGGCATCGCTGAGCAAAGCCAGTCCGCCAATAATGCCCAGCACGAAGGCCAGCAGCGAGGCCGCCTCCAGCACCAGGCCCCGCCGAAAGCCCTTCACGGCTCCTACGCCCAGCGGCAGCAACAACAGAATATCGAAGCCGGACACAGAATTAAGTAAGAATTGGTAATCAGTAAGTAAGAATTCGTACTGAGCAACAAGAGAAAGAGGACGTTGAGCCCAATTTTTAACTGCTCAGTACGAATTCTTAACTGACTCTACACATTCGTGTTGTTGAGCAGATTGCTTACCACCTGGGAAACCAGTTTGCCGTCGGCCTGGCCTGACAGCTCCCGGGCGGCCGCGCCCATCACCTTACCCAAGTCGGACGGGCCCGTGGCTCCGACGCGCTGGATAATGGCCACGATTTTCTCCACTATATCCGCCTCAGAAAGCTGCTCGGGCAAGTATTCTTCGATGATAGCCAACTCGGCCAGCTCAGTTTCCTCCAGGTCGGAGCGGAACTGCTTCTGGTAAGTGTCGGCGGCCTCACGGCGCTGCTTAGCCGCTTTGTTGAGCAGCTTCAGCTCGGCCTCCGGCGTGAGGGCCGCGCCGTGGGCGCCTTCGGCCGTTTCGGCCAACAGGATCTGGGACTTAATGCTGCGCAGCGTCAGCAAGCGCACTTTGTCCTTGGCCAGCATAGCCTTTTTAATATCCGCGTCGATGGTGTCTTTCAGAGCCATAAGTTTGTAGTAGTAATGTCTGGAATCAAAGATTCCGACTGGCCGCGTATTTTTGACCCACGCTGGCCGTTTTGGAGTCAGTTTTTCGCCTTCTCTCATGACGAAACTTAGCGTAAACATAAATAAAATAGCCACGCTACGGAATGCCCGGGGCCACAACCGTCCGAACGTGCTGCAGGTAGCCCGTGACTGTGAGCGGTTTGGCGCCGAAGGCATTACGGTGCACCCACGCCCCGATGAGCGCCACATTCGCTACCAGGACGTGCACGACCTGCGCCAGATCGTGACGACGGAGCTGAATGTAGAAGGCAATCCAACCCCGGATTTTCTGGAGCTGGTGCGCGCCGTGCGGCCCGAGCAGGTGACGCTGGTGCCCGACGCCCCGGATGCCATTACCTCCAATGCGGGCTGGGACACCATTACGCACCAGATTTTTCTGCTGGGTGTGGTAACGGAGCTGAAATCTATCGGCTGCCGGGTATCCATTTTTCTGGACCCCGACCCGGCCATGATGAAGGCCGCCGTGGCCACCGGCACCGACCGGATTGAACTCTACACCGAAGACTACGCCCGCCTCTACCCCACCGACCCGGCCACAGCTATAGCGCCCTATATTGCGGCGGCCCACATGGCCCAGCAGTTGGGGCTGGGGCTGAATGCCGGCCACGACCTGGACCTGGAGAACCTAGCCTACCTCAAGCAGAACTTACCGGGGTTGGCCGAGGTTAGCATCGGGCACGCTTTGGTGTGCGACGCGCTATACCTGGGGCTGGAGAATACGATTCAGCTCTACCGGCGTCAATTGCAATAACCCCCGTTCATGCCCCGCCTTCCCCTTCACGAGTTCATGCCTGTGGCCGCCGACATCCCGATTCTGGATGTGCGCGCGCCTGTCGAGTACGCCCAGGGCCATATTCCTGGCGCCCTGAGCTTTCCGCTGTTTTCCGACGAAGAGCGGGCCCGCATCGGCACGGCTTATAAGCAGGTGAGTCAGGAGCGGGCCGTGCATATCGGCCTGGAGTTTTTTGGGCCGAAGATGAGCCGCATGGTGAAATACGCCCAAAAGCTGGCTCCCAACAAGGAAGTGCGCCTGCACTGCTGGCGCGGCGGCATGCGCAGCGGAGCCGTGCTTTGGCTGTTGGAGCTGGCCGGGTTCAAGGTGCATCTGCTCGACAAAGGCTATAAGGATTACCGCCGCTGGGCCCTGGCGCAATTCTCCCAGCCGCGCCCGATGCTGATATTAGGCGGCCTGACGGGCAGCGGCAAAACCGACGTGCTCCACGAGCTGGCACGCCGTGGCGAAACCATCGTGGACCTGGAAGGACAGGCCAGCCACAAAGGCTCGTCGTTCGGGGCCATTGGCCTGCCGCCCCAGCCCACGCCCGAGCAGTTCGAAAACAACCTAGCCTTGCTCCTGAGTCAGCTGCCGACCGCAGTGACGCCGTGGCTGGAAGACGAAAGTCTGACGATTGGGCGGCTGACGATTCCAAAGCCGTTCTTTGAGCAGATGCGCCACGCGCCACTGGTAGTGCTCGATATTCCACACGACGTACGCACCCGCAAGCTGGCGGCGGAATACGGCAAGGAAGACCCGCAGCTGCTGGCCGAGGCCATCGTGCGCATCAGCAAGCGCCTTGGCGGGCTAGCCACCAAGGAAGCCCTGGCCGCCATTGAAGTCGGCGACATGGAAAAGATGGTCGACATTGCCCTCACTTATTACGACAAAACCTACGGCTTTGGGCTCAACGGCAAAGTCAACGCCCAGATCGTGCGGGTGCCTTCCGCTACCTGCGACCCGGTCGTTAATGCGGAGCTGGTGCTGGCGGCAGCGGCCGAAGCCGGTTTGTTTGCCGGGGTTCATCCTGCGCTGCCTTCCCATGCTGGCTAAGCTGCGCGTAGCTCGGCCCACCGACAATCTGGCGGCCGTGGTGCGGTTTTACCAGGAGGGCCTCGGCCTGACCCAACTGGCCAGCTTCACGGCCCACAACGGGTTCGATGGCGTCATGCTGGGCCAGGCCGCCGCGCCCTATCATCTGGAGTTCACGCAGCAGCCGGGCCACACCGTGGGGCGGGCGCCAACCGCCGACCATCTTCTGGTATTTTACCTACCCGAAGAAGCGGAGTGGCAAGCGGCTGTGCAGCGCCTGCGCACGGCGGGCTTTGCTCCCGTACCGGCCTACAATCCTTACTGGGACCAGCAGGGTCTTACTTTTGAAGATCCGGACGGTTACCGGGTAGTTTTACAACACGCGGCCTGGAACCTGTAGCGTTCCTGAGCTGCCTCTCTTCTGCTTCTAACGCCTTTGCCCATGACTCCCGACACCACGCCCGACCAGATCCGCCTCACGCAGTACAGCCACGGGGCGGGCTGCGGCTGCAAAATTGCGCCCAAGGTGCTCGACCAGATTCTGCACACCAGCATTGCCCAGCCCCAGCACGACAAGCTACTGGTAGGAAACAGCAGCCGCGACGACGCGGCGGTGTACGATATCGGCGGCGGCCAGGCCATCATCAGCACCACCGACTTTTTTATGCCTATCGTCGATGATGCCTATGATTTTGGGCGCATTGCCTCGGCCAATGCCATTTCGGACGTGTACGCCATGGGCGGGCGGCCCGTCATGGCTATTGCCGTGCTGGGCTGGCCCATTGATAAGCTGGCTCCGGAAGTGGCCCGCCGCGTGATTGAGGGCAGCCGCAGCATTTGTGCCGAGGCGGGCATTCCGCTGGCCGGCGGGCACAGCATCGACTCGCCCGAGCCCATCTTCGGCCTGGCCGTCACGGGCATGCTCGACATCAAGAACCTGAAGCAGAACGACACGGCTACAGCGGGCTGCGCGCTCTACCTGACCAAGCCTTTGGGAGTAGGAATGTTGACCACGTCGCAGAAACACGGTATTCTGAAGCCTGAGCACGAGCAGATTGCACCCCAGCAAATGATGCAGCTCAACAAAATCGGCTACGAGCTGGGCCAGCTGGAAGCCGTGCGCGCCATGACCGACGTCACGGGCTTCGGCTTGCTGGGCCACCTGTCGGAAGTGTGCGAAGGCAGTAATCTTACGGCGGAAATCGAGTTCAGCAAAGTGCCCTTGCTGGCCGAGGCCGAGGAATACCGGCAGCAGAAAGCCATACCCGGCGGCACGGTGCGCAACTGGGACAGCTACGGCCATAAAATAGGGGCCGTAACCGACGAGCAGCGCCACTGGCTCTGCGACCCACAAACTTCGGGCGGCCTGCTGGTGTGCGTCGAGCCCGGGGGCGAGGCGGCCGTGCAAGCCGTTTTTGAGCAGTATGGCCTGACGCTACAGCCCTTCGGCACGCTGCGGCCGCACGTGGCCGGGGAGCCCTGGATTGAGGTGCGCTAAGCAGTGAAGCTGTTCCCTTTTCTGCGCCCCATCCTGGAAATCGTGGCGGCTGTGTGCGCCATCGTGTTTGGCCTGCGCTTTATTACCAGCTTTTTCAGCCGGGCCAGCCCGGTGTACCGGCCCACGTTTCTGCGGCAGTTCTATCTGCTGTTCTGGCCCTTGCTCAGCATGAGCGTGGGCCTGCCCTTCCTGATTTCGTTTCTGTACCTGGGGCCTGTTTCGGCTTATGAGCTGGTGCTGTTGGTGGCGCTGGGAGCCGTAATTATGGGTTTTTCGGTGCCCGCTCTGGTGCTGCATGCTCAGTATTACGCCCGCAACCTGCACACCACGCTCGTGTTCGACGCCAGGCAGAACCGGCTGGAAATCTACGAAGGCCGGGTGCTGATTCCGTTTGCCAGGCGCGACCTGGTGCGGGTAGAATACGTGACCTGCCGCTCCAAACGCATGTTCTGGAGCAACTACAACTTCCTTCGGCTGCACCTGACCACCGGGGAAGTGCTGACGCTTACCTCCCTGCTCACCAATCTTGCACCAGTAGCCGAGTTTCTGCGCAATAGCAATCTGGAGTCACGCCAACAGTGGTTCTGCTTTGTATAAACCGCGCTGACTACGTGCCTCAAGTACCCCACCGGACTACCTGATAGCGAAGCCCGAGCTATGGCTGAGGCCTGAGCCCGGGCACCAGCAAGGCGTAGAGCTACCAGGCTTGAAAGAAGCGGTAACGCTGTTTTGCTTTTCCCTACCGACCTTTGCGCTCTATGCAACTACACCACCGCGAACTGGGCGAGGGCAATCCGCTCGTTATTCTGCACGGCCTGTTTGGCACCTCCGACAACTGGCAAACGCTGGCTAAGCGCTGGGCCGAAACCCACCGCGTTATCGTGGTAGACCTGCGCAACCACGGCCGCTCGCCCCAAACGGCCGAGCACTCCTACGAGCTCATGAGCCAGGATGTGCTGGCTCTGTTCGACCAGCTGCAGCTGCAGCACGTGACGCTACTGGGTCATAGCATGGGTGGCAAAGTAGCCATGCGCTTTGCCCTCGACCATCCCGCCCGCCTCGATCGGGTGGTCATACTCGATATCGCGCCGCGCCTGTCGGATATGCAGCATCAGGATGATATCCTGGCCGGTCTGCACGCCGTGGACCTCGCCAGCGTGCAGTCGCGGCAGCAGGCCGATGAAGCCCTGGCCCAGCACATTCCGCAGGTGGGCGTCCGGCAATTCCTGCTCAAAAACCTGTACCGCCGCGAAGACAACTCCTTTGCCTGGCGGCCCAATCTGGCGGCCCTGACGACGCATATGCCCGCCATCGGAGCCGAAATTACAGGCCCCACTCCTTTTCTTAAGCCCGCGTTATTCGTGCGGGGCGGCAAGTCAAACTATGTCACTACCGAAGACAAGCTCTACGGCATTCCGGCGCTGTTCCCCAACAGTCAGGTGGAAACTATTGTGGACGCTGGGCACTGGCTCCACGCCGAAGAGCCCGACCAGATTTATACCCTGGTAGAAGCATTTGCCACTAGTTGAGCCTTCCATAAGGTCTTTTTGCGTGCAGCCCTACGCTGCGTTTCCACTTCCTACTTAGCACCCTTCCGCTTGAAAGGCACCTTGTACCTGATTCCTACCGTGCTGGCCGACGACACGGCCCCGCAGGTGCTACCCGCTCAGGTAGCCACCCAGGTGGCAGCGCTTTCTTATTTTCTGGTAGAAAATGCCCGCACGGCCCGGCGCTTCATCAAAACTGTAGCGCCGGCACAGGTAATCGACAGCTTGCGCATCGCCGTTATCGACAAAGACTCGACCGAAGCCCAGATTACCGAGGCCCTGAAACTAGTAGTAGCGGGCCAGGACGCGGGCGTGCTGTCGGAGGCGGGCTGCCCGGGCGTAGCCGATCCGGGGGCGGAAATTGCGCGCCTGGCCCACAAGCTCGGTATTCGGGTGGTGCCGCTGGTGGGCCCCTCGTCTCTCCTGCTGGCCCTGATGGGCTCGGGTATGAATGGGCAGAGCTTCGCGTTTCACGGCTACTTGCCCATCGAGCGGGCTCAGCGCCTGGCGGCCATTAAAACGCTGGAAAAGCAGGCCCTCAGTCAGCACCAAACCCAATTATTCATCGAGACGCCCTACCGCAACATGCAGATGCTGGAAGATTTGCTGACTCAGCTGCACCCCTCGACCCGCCTATGCATTGCTGCCAACCTCACCGCCGCCGATGAGCTGGTGCGCACCGACACGGTAGCAGGCTGGAAAGGCAAACTCCCCCAAATTCATAAGCAGCCCGCCGTGTTTTTGATCGGAAAGTAGCAGTTGGGTTAGTTTCGGCTGTCATCCTGCCGCTGGTGCACGCAGCGGGAAGAGCCCTTTTCACTTATCCTCACTGAAAGTTATTCACACTAAAAAGCCCCTTACCATGACAGGCAAAGGGCTTTTTACTGTGAAGCTGTTTAGGAAGTAGACTGCCCGTCATGCTTTGACAAGCTCAGCATGACGGGCATACACCAGCTGCAGGAATGATAGCCGAAATCAACCCCTACTTAAATACCTGGTACACAATCAGCGACGACACATAGGCCAGGCCCGTCATATAGAGCAGCTGCAGCAAGGGCCATTTCCAGCCTTTGGTTTCACGATACACCACGGCCAGCGTACTCATGCACTGCATGGCAAAAACGTAGAACACGAGCAGGGAAAAGGCCCGAGCCGGCGTAAAGAACGGCTGCCCGTTTTCGTCTTTTTCAGCGGCTAATTTCTGCTGCACCGTGCGCATATCGGCATCCTGCCCTACGCTATAAATCGTGGAGATGGTGCCCACAAACACCTCGCGGGCCGCGAAGGAAGTGATAAGCGCAATACCAATTTTCCAGTCGAAGCCCAAGGGCCGAATGGCGGGTTCCAGCAGGTGGCCAAACAGGCCCGCGTATGAATTCTCCAGCTTTTCGGAGGCTATCCGGATATCGGTTTCCGTGGGCGTCAGCTGTTGCTGAGCGGCGGTAGCCCGCACCCGGCTTTCGGCCCGCGCCAGCGAATCGCCCGGTCCGTAGGAGGCCAGCACCCACAGAATCACGGAAATGGCGACGATAACCTTACCGGCCTGAAACACAAAGGTTTTCACCTTTTCCACGATGGTGATACCCACATTTTTCCAGCGCGGCCAGCGGTACACCGGAAACTCCATGATGAAGTAGCTCTTGTTCTGGGTGCGCAGCAGCAGCTTCAGCGCCAGCGCCGAGAAAATAGCCGCAAAGAACCCCAGCAAGTACAGCCCCATCAGCGCGAAGCCCTGCAGGTTGAAAATACCCAGCACTTTGGTCGGCGGCACTACCAGCGCAATCAGCACGGTATACACCGGAATCCGGGCCGAGCAGCTCATCAGCGGCGTCACGAAGATGGTGATGATCCGGTCTTTCCAGTTTTCGATGGTGCGCGCGCTCATAATGGCCGGCACGGCGCAGGCCACGCCCGAAATCAGGGGCACCACGCTTTTGCCGTTGAGCCCAAACTTGCGCATGATGCAGTCCATCATGAACGTGACGCGGGCCATGTAGCCCGTTTCCTCCAGCACCGCAATAAAGGCGAAGAGCAAGGCAATCTGCGGGATAAAAATCAGGACGCCGCCCAGGCCCGCCAACACGCCTTCGGTGAGCAGGCTCACCAGCGGCCCGTCGAAGTTGGTTTGCACCAGCTGGTTGATCCAGGTTACACCCTCGTCGATAAGCTCCATGGGGTAGCTGGCCCAGGCAAACACCGCCTGAAACATCAGAAACAGCACTCCAAAGAAAATCAGGTAGCCCCACACCTTGTGGGTCAGCACCTTATCGATACGGTTGCTGTACGGCTCGTTCTGCTCGGTGCGCGTCACGGTCACCGTATTCAGCAGAATATCGTTGATGCGGGCGTATCGGTCAATCGTCTCCTGGGCCTGCCGGGCAGTGGGCTGAAAGTCGTATTTCTCCACCAGCTCCTGAATATATGCCCGGTCGTCGGGAGTCAGAAAGCTGATTTGCCGGAACTGGTGCGCGTAGTGCAGCGCCAGGTAGTCGTTGTGCAAGTCGAAGTAGTAGCGAATCTGCCGGAGCATGGGCAGCAGGTCGTCGCTGGGCGAAAAGAAGCCCTTGGTAGGCGCGCCTAGCTGCCGCGCCATCACGATTTTGAGGGCCGCAATACCGACGCCTTTGCGGGCATTCATCGGAATAATGGGCACGCCCAGCTCCTGCTGCAGCGCCGAAATATCAATTTGAATGCCGTGCTGCTCAGCCACGTCCATCATATTCAGGGCCAGCACGGCCGGCAGGCCCAGGTCAGCTAGCTGGGTAAACAGCAGCAGATTACGGCGGATATTGGACGCATCCACCGTCACGACCACGAAATCGGGGTATTGCTCGGAAGTCCGGTCGTAGAGCAGGTCAGTTATTACCTTCTCGTCCAGGCTCTTGGGATACAGCGAATACGTACCCGGCAGGTCAATAATTTCGGCGCGGTGCTGAGCCGTAAGCTGACTGATGCCCGTTTTGCGGTCGACCGTGACGCCGGGGAAGTTTCCTACTTTCTGGTTGAGGCCCGTGAGCTGGTTGAACAGCGAGGATTTGCCCGAGTTGGGGTTGCCGATCAGCGCAATGCGCGTGAGGGTACGGGGGCTGCGCGGTGGCACGTCGCGCAAGGCTTCCAGCGTCAGGGCCGAAGCAGCGGCCCCGGTAGAGTCGGTGATGAGGGAAGCGCGGGCCATGCGGCGGCAGCTAGTCTTTCAGAAGAATAGTGGCTGCCTCGCTCACCCGCAACGACAACGTGTAGTCTTCGTTGCCCACGACCAGCGTAATAGGGCAGCCCAACGGGGCCCGGCTGTTCATCCGGACCTGCGTGCCGGGAATACAGCCCATTTCCAGCAGCTTCAGTGCCATTTCCGGATCCTGCAGGCAGCAGATGGTGCCGCTTTCGCCAAGGCGCAGGTCTTTCACGCTACGAGGCACGGGAGTCTTGGCTGAGGCGGAAATGCTGGACACGGGCACGGGTGTTATTTAGATTCTGTTCAAACAAAGATACTACCCATTTAGGTTTCAGCCAAAACACAGATAGTTGTACCTTGGAAGGGCGAAAAAACATCTAAGTCTTTGATTTAGAATTATTCCGAACTGCAATTGCATATTTATAAATATTCAGGGAGGTCTTGCGTTTCTTCGCCCTTTTCATTGTAGTTTTGACATATAATAAAGATCCTGACTACCTATGCTTCAACGCGTACTTACTCTTTTCGCCTTCGTTCTGCTGTTCCCAGTAGTGGGCTTTGCTCAGGAGAACAAAATTTCGGGCCGCATTGTAGACCAGAAAACCAAAGAACCCATTCCTTTTGCCTCCATTGGCCTGAAAGAGGAACAAAGCGGCGCGCTGACCAACGAGTACGGCTTCTTCCAGATGGCCATGCCCGACAAGGCGCAGGACTCCCTGGTAGTGCTGGCGCTGGGCTATTTCCGCAAGGCCGTGCTGGTGAAGAAAGGTGCCAACCTGCAAGACCTGATTATCGAAGTGCCCAAGCGCGTTATCGAGCTGGCCGACGTAAAAGTTATTGGTGGCAAGGTGAAAGACCTGTCGCTGGGCTCGAAGGGCAACACGCCCGGCGAGGGCATGATTCAGGGCCTGCCGGGCCAGCAATATGCCTTCTTCGTGAAAAACGAGAAGAGCAAAAAGTTGGGCAACGTCCGTTCGGTCTCCTTCTACATCGGTGAAAACGGCTTTCCGCGTGAGCCTTTCCGCGTACGTCTCTACAAAGCCGATGGCAACTACAACTCGCCCAACACCGACATCCTGACGGACAACGTGGTGGTATCGGCCCCGAAAGGCGGCGAGTGGTATACCATCGACCTGAACTCGTATAACATCCCGGCCCCCGAAGAAGGCTTCTTCGTAGCCATGGAGTGGATTGTGAGTGGTGACAAGTTCTACACCACCAACTTCATGGAGACCTACACGCCCTACGGTCAGATCATGCGTCCTACGTTCGAATTCAAAGAGAGCCGCACCTGGACCTACTCTATCGGCAAAGGCTGGAGCCTGATTACACTGGCCAACAACGGCATGCGCTACAACGCTATGATTAAGGCCGAAGTTGACATGATTAAAGACTAGAGCCACCCGCTCTGCCCCTGGTTTTAACCGGAGAACATCCCAAAAGAAAAGCCCGCGCTCCAACCAGCACGGGCTTTTCTTTTGTCTTCAACCGAGCGGGCCTTACTAGTCAGGAAGTCGTCAGAACGTCATGCTGAGCGCAGCCGAAGCATCTCGCGTGCAACAGTAATCAACTTACCATTGCACGCGAGATGCTTCGGCTGCGCTCAGCATGGCATTCTATTGGATTTCAGCGACTTCCTAAACAGCTTCATTGCTTCTCTTGCTGAACATGCTTCATGATCCATTCCCGGACAGCATCCTGGGCGGCGGGCGAAAACGTGGGCTGCAGCTGACCTTCCAGCATGGCCCACTCCGCTTGGTCGGCCTGGAACAGGTGATTTACGCCGGGCAGCTTGCGGGCAGTTACATCCTTATTGGCCTTGAGGCCCTTATCCAGGGCCGTCAGGTTGGTTTCGGGCGCTGCCTGCAGGTCTTTGGTGCCATTGAGCAGCAACACCGGGCAGCGCACTTTGGCGAGCACGCTCTGCGGATCGAAGCCCAGGAAGTAGCGGTACCAGGGCGTAGTCAGCTCGGCGGCGCTGGCCAGAGCGGTGGCATTGTCCATGGAGGTGTTGGTCTGCCGGAGCATGTTGGCGACGATAGCCTGAGCCTGGGCATTATCGGCAGTGAGGTTGATAATCTCCAGCATCGACTTTTGCCGCTTCGTAGCGGCTTCTATCTGCACCGCTTCCATGCCCACGGAACGCATGACATTGGCTTGTTGCTGTAGCAGCACCTGCTGGCCCGGAACGCCGTAAGCGGCCATCAAAACGATGAAAGTGGGCGGCAACGGCTCGGCGGCAGCCAGCGTGGCAATATTGCCACCCTCGCCGTGCCCGATCAGGCCGATATGGGAAACGTCGACCTCGGGGCGGGTACGCAGAAAGTTGAGGCCCGCCTGCGCATCTTTCACGAGGTCGGCGGTGGTAGCGGCGGCGGTGTTGCCTTGCGACTGGCCCACGCCCCGGTCATCGTAGCGCAGCACGGCGATACCGCGGCGGGTGAGGTAGTCGGCAAGGGCACCGAACATCCGGTATTGGTCCAGGGTACCGTCGCGGTCCTGGGGACCAGTATCGGAAAGCAGCAGCACGGCCGGAAATGGCCCTTCCCCGGCGGGGACGGTCAGGGTACCCGCCAGCCGTATGTTCGCCTGCTGATTGGAGAAAGCCACTTCCGCGACCCGGTAGGGCGGTGGAAACTTGAAGTTTTTGGCCAGCGCGGCCGGCGGCGGTATTAGCGTCAGCTCCAGCGGGGCCTTGTAGCCGGGCTGTTGCCAAGTGCCTTGCAGCAGCTTGCCAGTGGCATCGAGCAGCCCCACGAAACGGCTATCGGCGGCGGCGGCATACAGCACCACGGTATCCCCCGTGGTTTCTACCGTCATGGGCATGCGGTTGACCTTCTGCAACGGTACGTCGAGCACGGCAAACCGCTTACCAGTGGCCAGTTCCGTAACGCTGATAACGATTTCCAGGCTGCCGCCCGGCATTTGCAGTGGGCCTTTCCATTGGCCGGCTACGCCAGAAGCAGGACTAGTTTGCCCCTGACCAGCCAGTGGAAACAGCAGCAGCGCTATCCACCAGCCGCACAAGCAGCGGTTCAAAAATTTCATACAATGCGTAAACAAGGGTGTGTAGGGAAAGAGAGTAGAGTCGGCCTGTAGCAGGAGCTACACCAGAACATGTTACTCATGTCAAGGCACTAGCCGCGACTGTACAGGGCATAGCTGCGGGCGAAAATAGTGATATTATATACAGGAAATACAATAGGCCATCATACTATCGGCGCTCTTCGCCGACATACGGGAGAAGAGCGCCGATAGGCTATTGCATACCAGGGAAACCTACAGGCCCAGTGTATAAACGGCTTTCAGGTAAACAAAAGCCCCATTGAAGCCCATTTGCACCGGGTTGTAGGGAAAAATATCCCGGCCCTCGGGCAAGTTGGATGGCTTGCCGAAACGCTCCTGGTAGTAGGCATTGAACTGCGCTTCGGTAGCAAATCCGCCGGGCGGCCGACCGTTGCGGGCAGCTTCTGCAGTGGTGTTCGGAAACACGTTGAACAGATTGTTCACGCCCGCCGTCAGCCCCAATGACTTGAGCGGCTTATACCCAACTATCAAGTCGGTGACGGTGCGGGGAGCGAAGCTCAGGAAGTAGCTGCCGAAGTCGTTGGTCGCATCCGTGTTGGTATCGAAATACTCCACTCGCCCGAAATAGGTGTTGCGGACCAGCACGTTGAACTTGCCCAGCTCGTAGCCGAGATTCAGCAGCACTTTGCTCGCGGGGCTACCCGTTTCGATGAGCGACAGTTGCCGGGGGTCGATGTAGTTGGTGTTGGCGTCGTCGTCGTTTTGCAACGACTGGAAGTTGGCGGGCACATTCAGGCCCTGAATGGAAGTGCGGTTGAAGTTGGCAGCCGCAGTTACCGTGAAGGAGCCCCGACCCAGCTCGTGCTGGTAGTTGGCCACCAGGTCGAGGCCGGTGGTGCGGGTATCGACGGCGTTGGTGAAGAACTGCGCCCGGTCGGTGCTGTAGCGAAACAGGGCCGCGTCGAGGTTGGCGCTGATGCCCGTGCCGAACAAGCCCGACAGAATAATCCGGTCCTTGATATCGATACGGTAGACATCAGCGGTAAAGGAAAGGTTGGGGAGCGGGGTAACGACCAGGCCGGCACTGTAGCTAAGCGACTTTTCGGGGCCCAGGGCCGGAATGCCCGCGGCCCGCGTTACCTCGTCCTGGTTATTAAAAATACCCGAATAGCGCACTCCCGTGGCCGACGATTCCAGGGAAAGCTGCCGGTACAAGACCTGCTGCAGCGAGGGAGCCCGGAAACCGGTGTTGAAAGCGCCGCGCACGGCAACGGGCTTGATAACCTGGTAACGGGAGGTGACTTTATAAATAAAGGCCGAGCCAAAGTCGCTGTAGTTTTCGAAGCGCAGGGCCGTAGTCACCGACCATTTCTTGGTGATATCGGCTTCCACATCGACGAAACCGCCGACGTTGCTGCGGGCCCCGACTACGTCCGATTCGGGCGCGAAACCCAGGAAGCCCTGGGAGCCCGGCCCCGAGTTGGCCTTGCCATCATCGTAGCGCCCCCAGGAGCGTTGCTCGCCTTCCACAATCTGGTAGTTGTCGTTGCGGTACTCGGCCCCGAAAGCGACGTTGGTGCCGGCCAGAAAAGTCGGGAACAACCGGCTGACGGTGGCGTTGGTCACGTTCTGGGTGAACTGGAAGCCACCGGCTTCAAACTCGGTAGGCGAATTGGCCCCCAGCGAAGCATTCAAGGTGTTGCTCACGTTGTAGCGCATCTGGTTGTAGCCCAGCACGTGGCTCACGTCCAGGCTCCAGGGGCCCAGGCTCACGACCGCGCCTACCGCGCCGGAGGCATCATGGCTGCGGGTGTTGATGAGTGGCTGGTAGCCCAGCGGGAAGATGGACTCAATGATATTATCGGCCTGCGTGACGGGCAGCACCCACGGAGCCGCCGCGTTGCCGCGCCGGTAGTTGTAGCCCCCGAAGGCATACAGCTTCACTTTGTCGGTAGCCGCCAGGCTGGCGTTGAAAATACCCCGGTAGTTATCGATGCGGGCGTCGCCGTTGCGCTGCGCAAAGTCCTGATACGTTTTACCGTTGGCGGCCAGGGCGGCGTTTTCCGTGGCGCGGTCAGAGGAGAATACGGGCCGCGAGAACAAGTCGCGGGAGTAGTCACGGGTGGTAGAGCCCCGATGATCAGCATCCAGCGTCAGGTTCAGAAAACCTTTAGGGCCCAGCTTGAAGCCCTTGTTGACGCTGGCCAGCGTAGTGAGGCCGTCGCCTTGGGTGGTCACGCCGGAGCCGACGAGCACGTTGCCGCCTTTGTTGTCCGACTTCAGGCTGATATTCATCACGCCCGCAATGGCGTCGGAGCCGTACTGGGCCGCCGCCCCGTCGCGCAGGATTTCAATCCTGTCGACGGAGTTGCTGGCTATGGTGTTCAAATCGGTACCCACGTTGCCCACGCCCCGGTTGCCGACCAGGTTGATAAGCGCCGTGGTGTGGCGCCGCTTGCCGTTCACGAGCACCAGCATCTGGTCGGTGCCCAGGCCCCGTAGCGAGGCCGGATCTACGTGGTCGGAGCCGCCGGCAGACGTCTGCCGGGTGGAGTTGAAGGACGGCACGACGTAGTTCAGGATCTGCGTCATGTCGGTTTGGGGAGCCGTGACGGACAATGCGCGCATGTCGATGACGTCGACTGGTACCGCCGATTCGAGTACGGTACGGTCGGAGCGGCGCGTACCAACGGCCACCAGCTCGGGGTTCAGAGTGAAGTTGAACAGCGCCTGCTTGTCGGCGACCAGAAACACGTTGTTCACGAGCAGCGTGCGGTAGCCAGCCTGCACCACTTGCAGCGTGTAAGGGCCACCTACCAGCAAATCAGTAATTGTGAAGCTCCCGACGCCGTCACTTGTGATGGAGCGGCGGATGCCGGTGGGCAGGTGAATAGCCGCGACCGTGGCTCCTGCCAGCGCTTCATTTTTATCGGAGCTCACCGCCCCTGTAATACCGGCCGTGGTGGCCTGGGCCTGCGCGCCTTGCGCACACAGGAAATACAGGCTGAAGAATATCAGCCCAAAACGCGTAAAAAGTTGCACAGGTATGTAATTGAGTTCGTAGATCTGGGTCTCTTAATAAGTCTACCACCTAAAAAGTTTTTCTATTTTTTAATTTATGAGAATAATATAATTAGATACAGATGCCTAAAAACACTTGCTTGCAATCAATGACTCTCGACTTTACCTACGCCAAGAGCTATCCTATAGCGGTTTCGTGAACGGTGGAACCCGGCTGATGTAGAGACGCGTATTCGCGTCTCATCGTTCGTGCCGCCTGCCCGGTTTCGTTCAACGACGAGACGCGAATACGCGTCTCTACATCGGGTGTCTACGGTTTGCGAAACCGCTATAACAGCCATTTAAGTCACTTTTAAGCTCCACATTAAAAAGAATATGAGTCTCTTCTGTATTTACTCCTTTAAAATTAAATATCGTTTTCTGCATCAATCTAAAGTACAGCAATTAAGTAAGCCCGTTAATGCTTGATTTTGCAGTAAAAACAAAGTTATACAGAGAGGCATGGCTACCGGAGGCAAATAACTCTATGGGTTTTTAATTTCATCGACCTGTCTCACCACGTTAAAAAAATAAGAAGCGAAACAATTGTCAGCCGTTTCGCTTCTGCACTCACACCTTTTATAACCCCTCATACCCCAATAATGAAAAAGTACGCTTACCTGCTCCTGCTCCTGACGGGGCTAACTACCATTTCCTGCAGCAAAGACGACGAGGCAGCGGCTCCCGCTTCCCAGGTGGTTAACCTCACCGCGACCTTAGATGGCAAGCAGCAAGTGCCCGCCAACAACTCGCCTGGCACGGGCACCCTCGTCGGCACGTACGACAAGACCACTCGAGTTATTACCTACACCATCGAGTTCCAGAACATGACGGCTGCTCCGTCCCTCGGGCACTTCCACCAAGGCGCACCGGGTGTTAGCAGCTCGGTTATTGTGCCTTTCAGCGGCTTAACCTCGCCTATCAAAGGCTCGGCGACCCTGTCGCAGACCGATGGTGACAAGCTCTTGGCACAGGGCGTATATGCTAACCTGCACAGTTCCAATTTCCCGCAGGGAGAGCTACGCGGTGATATCAAAGTGAAGTAGTCATTCGCTGCTACTGTACAGCCCGAACGCAAAAGAGGCTCCAGCTTGCGCTGGAGCCTCTTTTGCGTTCGGGCGTATTGCTACGTAAGCAAAGGGCACCTTACTTGGTGCGTACGGCTATTTCTACCCGGCGATTCTGCTGACGGCCTTCGGCCGTAGCATTGGAGGCCACCGGCTGAGCTTCGCCCATCGGCTCCACGCTCACGCGGGCAGCATCTATTTTTCCATTCTGGCTTAGCCAGTTTTTTACGGCCGTGGCGCGCTGCTCACTCAGCTCCCGGTTATAGTTTTTGTCGCCCCGCGAATCGGCGAAGCCCATGATATACACCGGACCCGTAGCGTAGCGCTGCCCGATAGAAGCGCTGATTTGTTGCAGCGCATTGCTGGCACCGGGCTTTATATCGGCTTTGTCGGTATCGAAAAGCACGGTTTCGGCTACGCCATACACGCTGTATTCGTCGTTGCCGCGCACGGTCACGTCAGCCAGGCTCACTTCGGGGTATTTCACGTCGGCCAGCTTGGCCTGAGTCATATCCCAGCCGCTGCCCACGGCATCGGTAGCGGGAGCAGCGCCACCAGCGGCACTTTCACCCTCGCGGTACACGACGGCCGTATCCTGGGTGGCCTCCTGGGGCTGGTCTTTGGTTTCGGGATTCTTCAGGTTGTCGCAGGCCGTGAGCAGCGCGATGAGCGCCACGACGGAAAGAAAATGTTTTTTCATGGTTGTGGAGGAAAGGGGGGCGGAAAAAGAAGTGTCGGATCTTACGTAGCCGCCGCCTTGGGGTTCAGATTTCGGCTTTCCCACTCTCTTTTCACTCCGCGAAAAACACCCGCTTCACCCGCTCACTCACATTGGTCAGCAGCTCGTAGGGGATGGTACCAATACGCGTAGCGGCTTCCCGCAGCGGCATTTCTTCTCCGAACACGACGGCCGAGTCGTCGGGCTGCGCGGCGGGAATGTGCGTCACGTCAGCCATACACATATCCATGCACACATTGCCTATGATGGGCGCGCGCTGCCCCCGGATGATGACCTCTCCTACTTCGTTGCCAAAGCGCCGGTCGTAGCCGTCGGCGTAGCCGATGGCTAGGGTGGCAATACGACGCTCGTGCTCCACCGCCTCTCCCCGGCGACCGTAGCCCACGGTGTGGCCGGCAGCCAGGGTTTTAATCTGGGAAATAGTAGTGCGCAGGCTGCTCACGGGGCGTAGGGCATCTTGCTCCTGTCCGCTGGCCTCCACGCCGTAGAGCCCGATGCCGAGCCGCACCATATCGTAGTGCGCGTCCGGAAACCGAACGATGCCGGCCGAGTTCAACGCGTGCTTCAGAATAGGATGGCCCAGGGCGGCTTCTACCAGCGGCGTCATGCGCTGGAAAGCGGCTAGCTGCTGGCGGGAAAAGTCGTTGTGCTGGGCTTCATCGGCCCCGGCCAAGTGCGTCAGGGCACTGGCCACGCGCAGGTGGGCAGCATTTTCGCGCAGCGCCGCGCACAAGGCCGGCAAGTCGGCTTCGGCAAAACCCAGGCGGTGCATGCCAGTGTCGAGCTTGAGATGAATGGCGGGCATGGCCTGCTCCTGCGCGGCCCGCAGGTATTCTTGGAGCCGCTCAAACGAATATATTTCGGGCTCCAGGTGGTACTGGCGCAGCTTCTGGAAGCTGTCGGGCGAAGGATTCATCACCATAACCGGCAGGCTGATGCCGTGCTGCCGCAAGTCAACGCCCTCGTCGGCATAGGCCACGGCCAGGTAGTCGGCGCGGTGAAACTGGAGCAGGTTGGCCACTTCGTAGCTGCCGCTGCCATAGGCGAAGGCCTTCACCATCACCATCAGGCGGGTGCCGGGCTGCAGCCGGGCCCGGTAGAAATTCAGGTTATGCACCAGCGCATCGAGGTTCACTTCCAGCACCGTGCCGTGGATTTTCTGCTGAAAAGCGGCCACAATACGCTCAAAGCCGAAACGCCGGGCACCTTTCACCAGAATGGTTTCCTGGTGAAACTGCTCGGGCCGAAAAGACGTCAAAAACGCTTCAGTAGACGAAAAAAAGGCGCGGCTCAACTCCCCAAATGTCGCTTGGTGAGCACCGATTTCCGGTCCGATACCCACCAGCCGCTCCACGCCGTGGGCGGGCAGCAGCGCCGCCACGCGGGCATACAGCTCGGCCGCCGGCAGCCCCGACTCGAGCACATCGGACAGAATCAGGGTGCGGCGGCCACGGCGGGGCTGGCGGGCCAGCGCGTCGAGGGCGAGGCGCAGCCCGGCCAGATCGTTATTATAGGTGTCGTCGAGTACGTAGCAGTCGTTGAGGGCCTGTTTCATTTCCAGCCGCATGGCAACGGGCAGGAGCCGGTCGAGGCGCTGCTGAATTTCGGCAACGGGCACCTGGCGCCACAGCAGCACTACGAGGCCATGCAGGGCATTTTCGACCGAAGGCTCGTCGGCGAAGGGTAGCGTGAACGTATGCTCCTGCGGCCGGGGCCGCTCCAGGGTCACGCGCACCACCGTGCGGCCCGCCGAAGCCTCGATGACCGACACGGCAACGTGGCTGTCGTAGGCATGGTGGCGGCTCCAGGTGAAGGTTCGGGCTAGCCCCAACCGGGCCTGCGCCGCCGCGTGTATGGCCTCATGGTCGCGGCAGTAGAACAAGGTATCTACGCCCTCGAACAGCATCATTTTCTCCGCTACCTTCTCCTGCCCTGATGCGAAGCCCGCATCGTGCGCGGTGCCCAGGTTGGTAAAAATGCCCAGCGTGGGCTGAATTGCTTGGGCCAAGCGGGCCATTTCCGTTGGCTGCGAAATGCCGGCCTCGAAGATGCCGAGCGTGTGCGTAGCGTTCAGCTCCCACACCGACAGTGGCACGCCCACCTGGGAGTTGTAGCTGCGCGGGCTCTTGCAAATCAGCTCGTCGGGACTCAGCAGCTGGGCCAGCCACTCCTTCACAATGGTTTTGCCATTTGAACCGGTGATGCCAAATACCGGAATCCGGAACTGCCGCCGGTGCCGGGCCGCAATGGCCTGCAAGGCCGCCAGCGTATCATCGACCACCAGAAAACCCGCTTCGGGAAACGCTGCCACGCCGCCGGCAATAGCGGTCAGGTGGTCGACGACGAACAGGCGCACGCCCTGTTGGTAGAGGTCGGGCAGGTAGCGGTGCCCGTCGTGCTGCGCCCCACGAATGGCAAAAAACAGCGACCCGGCCGGCTGCCCCACGCGGCGGCTGTCGAGCAGCAGATGCTGAACACGGGCCTCGGCAGGGGCGGCTTGCAGCAGGCGGCCGCCGGTGAGAGCGGCAAGGTCGGAGAAGACGAGCATAATAACGGAGAAAACCAAGCCGAAGATACTATGGTTTGGGCCGGCCCCCAGCGCCACGACGCGCCCAAGCTGCCGGCTGGGGCGAAGTGCCGTACCTTCGGAACCATTTTTCGGCTTGCTCCTTCCTGTCTCGTGAAACTCTCCCGCCACCATCTGGCCGCTTTACTAGCCTTTCTTATCTGGGGCTTCTTCCCCATTCCGCTGCGGCTGCTGGCCGGCTACGCCAGCGGGCAGATTCTGTTCTTTCGGGTCTTGTTATCGCTGGTCATTTTGCTGCTGATTAACCTGAGCGTGCGGCGCGACGTGGTGCGGGCCACCTGGCAGCAGTGGCAGCGTGCCCGCCCGGCCGAGCGGCGGCGCGTAGCCTTCAGCACCATCGTGGGCGGAGCGCTGCTCACCAGCAACTGGCTGTTGTTCATTTATGTCGTGAATAAAGTGAGTGTGCAGGCTGGCTCCTTCGCCTACCTCATCTGCCCCATTCTGACGGCGCTGCTGGGCTTTGTGGTGCTGGGCGAAAAGCTGCGCCCCCGGCAGTGGCTGGCCATCGGGCTGAGTGCCCTGAGCTGCGCACTACTCGGCGCGGGAGCCTGGCAAACGGTGCTGATGAGTCTGGTGGTCGCCATCACCTACGCTTCCTACCTCATCACGCAGCGCCAGCTGCAGGGCTACGACCGGCTGCTGCTGCTCACGGTGCAGCTGGTGCTGGCGGCCCTGGTTATTTTGCCCGCCGCGCCGCTGCTGGGGGCCACGCCCGGCGCGGGCTTCCAGGATGGCTACCTGCTGCTGCTCACGGCCATTCTAAGCCTCGGTTTCACGGTGATTCCGCTGTTCCTGAATCTGTTTGCCCTCAACGCCCTGCCCTCGGGCACCGTCGGTATCCTGATGTACCTAAACCCGATTCTGAGCTTTGCGCTGGCCTTTCTGTATTTCCATGAGCAAGCCAATCTGTACCAAGCCATTGCCTACGGCGTGATACTGGTGTCGGTGGTGCTGTATAATTCGGGGCCGGTGGCAGACCGCGTCAAGGCCGCGAAAAGATCCTGATGGCATGGGGTTGACACTAGTCGCACCACGGGGTGGGGCGCGGGTGTTGCGGCGCTAAACCAGAGGTCCGACTCTGGTCCGGTGGCTTTCCTGAAATAAAATAATCGGGCTACCTTCGGGCTAGCTGTCCGCTTCTGTGGGCTACACAGGCCATTTTCCGACTCTTTTCTCGTCTGATGACTATTGTTTCTTCTCCGGCCGTGCCGCTGTGGCGCCGGGCATTGCCCCACCTGTTGGCGGTTGTCTTTTTCCTGGTGCTGGCCGCCGTCTATTTCTCGCCCATCCTGTTCGATGGCAAAACCCTGGCCCAGCACGATGTGGTGCAGTTTAACGGTGGGGCACACGAGGCGCAGCTCTACCGCGAAACAACCGGCAAGGAAGCGTTGTGGACCAATTCCATGTTCTCCGGGATGCCCACCTACCTCATCAGCACCCGCTTTCCCGGCGACTTATCGATCTACCTGCACCAAATTTTTACCCTGCACCTACCGGCGGTAGTAGCCAACTTATTTCTGGCGCTGGTGTGCGGCTACGTTCTTTTTGTGGCCCTGGGGCTGCGGCCATTGGTGGCCGCCGTGGGTGCTATTGCGCTGGGCTTCACCAGCTACAACCTGATTATTCTGGCGGCGGGCCACAACACCAAGTCGCTGGCCTTGGCGTATGCCCCGCTGGTGCTGGGTGGCCTGCTGGTCACGTTCCGGCGCAACCGGTGGCTGGGCGCGGGCCTGTTTGCCCTGGGCCTGACCATGAACGTGCGCTCCAATCACCTGCAAATCACTTATTATCTGCTGCTGCTGGTACTCGTGTTTGGCATTGTCGAGCTGGTGGCGGCACTGCGTGAAAAGCGCCTGTCTGACTTCCTGGGCCGCACAGCTCTGCTGGGCGCGGCGGCGGTGCTGGCCGTGGGCGTGAGCTTTGGCCGCCTCTACGTCACGGCAGAATATGGCAAGGCCTCGATTCGGGGCAAGTCGGAGCTGACGACTCCAGCCCCGGCCGCGCCCGGCGCGGCGGCCGTTACGGCCAGTGAAGAGGGCGTAGGCTCCGGCCTCGACCGGGATTATGCCTTCGGCTGGAGCTACGGCGTGGGCGAAACCATTACCCTGCTGATTCCTAACTACTACGGCGGTGCCAGTGCGGGCTCCTTAAGCGAAAGCTCGGCCACTGGTAAGGCTCTGGCTGGCTTGGGCGTGCCGCCCGTGCAGCTGCGCGAGTATTTGCAGCAGCTGCCGCTGTATTGGGGCGCGCAGCCGGTTACCAGCGGCCCCGTGTATGTGGGTGCCGTCGTGTGTTTTCTGTTTGTGCTGGGCCTGTTCGTGGCCGACCGCCGCACGCGCACTTGGCTGCTGGTGGGCACTATTCTGTCGATTCTGCTGGCCTGGGGCAAGAATTTCGAGTCGTTCAACTACCTGATGTTCGACTACTTTCCGGGCTACAACAAGTTTCGGTCGGTGTCGATGGCGCTGGTTATTGCCCAGCTGGCCATGCCGCTGCTGGCGATGCTCGCCCTGGCCCGCATGCTGCGCCCCCACCCATCGGCAGTGCCGGTGGCTGGTGCCAGCACGCATCCTAGTCTGTCAGCGCTGAGCGGCTCGGCGGCCACCTCGCCCGAAACGGCGATTCTGCAACGCAAGCTTCTCTACGCCGTGGGCATTACGGCGGGTATCTGCGTGCTGGCGTTCCTGGCTGGCCTGGGAGCCGACTTTGCCGCCCCAATCGATGCACAGATGCAGCAGCAAGGCTTCCCACTCGACGCGCTTCGTGAGGACCGGGCCAGCCTGATGCATACTGACGTGTTTCGGGCACTGGTTTTCGTGCTGCTCACGGCTGGCGTGCTGTACTTTTATCTGCGGCGTAAGCTCTCGGCTACCACGGCCACGCTGTTGGTGGGGGCTTTGACGCTGGTCGACTTATGGTCAGTGGATAAGCGCTACCTGAACGACACCAATTTCCAGCGCGAAACTATTGCTCAGCAGTTTGTGCCCACCGCAGCCGACGAGCAGATTTTGCAGGACAAAGACCTGAGCTACCGCGTGCTGAATGTGCAAAACCCGTTCAACGAAGCCAACACGTCGTATTTCCACAAAAGCGTGGGCGGCTACCACGGGGCCAAGCTGCGCCGCTACCAGGATCTGATTGAGCGCCAGATTTCGGCCAACAACCCCCAAGTGCTGGCGATGCTCAACACCCGCTACCTCATCACCGGCGACCCCAAGCAGCAAGTGCAGCGCAATCCGGGGGCGCTGGGCAATGCGTGGTTTGTGAGTGAAGTGCAGAAGGTGCAGACTCCCGACCAGGAAATTGCAGCCCTCACTACCCTCAACGTAGCCACGGCGGCCGTAGTCGACGCTTCGAAGTTTCCGCTGGCGAAGACGAGCTACAACGCGGCTGGCTCCACCATTGCCCTGACCAACTACGCACCCGATGAGCTGACCTACCGCACCACGGCCGTGCAGGAAGGCTTCGTGGTGTTCTCCGAAATCTACTACGCCGATGGCTGGAACGCCTACCTCGATGGCAAGCTGGTGCCCCACCTGCGCGCCAACTACGTGCTGCGCGCCCTACCCGTCCCGGCGGGCACGCACACCATTGCGTTCAAGTTTGAGCCCAAGGAATACGCCATTGGCAACACCATTTCGCTCATTTCTTCGGTGCTGCTGATTTTAGTATTGCTGGCCACCGTAGCCTACGCCATAAAACGCAAGCCTGCGCCGACAGCAGAAGCATACTCAGCGGCCTAAGCTATTGCGGGAACGGCTTTCGTCGGCTGGCCTTTTGGGGAAAGCGTAGCGAAGTGAAGAACCTTTCTCGATTGCGCAACAAGCCGAAATCAGCACACAAAGCCCTTTACCGTTGCGCGGTAAGGGGCTTTGTGCAGTAGCGTTGGACCTGAATCAGGAACCAGACTTGTTCCTGAATTAGAAATGACATAAAAAAGAACGTCATGCTCTATCTGGCGGTCAAATACACTTTCTCTGTATTTGGGAACAATGCTAATGCGTGCATTTGATGAAAGGTACTTCGTAGGCGTATGCCAGATGCAGGATGACAGACCAAACGACTGCTGAACCGATGCTTCTTCAGGAACTGCACGAGCCCATTGCCGAGCAGCACGGCGTGCAACTGCTGTTGCTGCGCGACGACCTGGCCCACCCCGAGCTGCCCGGCAACAAGTGGCGCAAGCTGAAATACAACCTGCGGGCGGCCCGTGCGCAGGGCCACGATACGCTTCTGACGTTCGGCGGAGCCTTTTCTAACCACATAGCCGCCGTGGCGACGGCCGGCCGCCTGCAAGGGTTCCAAACAATAGGCCTCATACGGGGCGAAGCAACGCTGCCGCTCAACCCCACGCTCACCCAGGCCACCGCCGACGGCATGCACCTGCACTACCTCGACCGCACCACCTACCGCGGCGCACGCGAGCCGGAAGTGCTACAAGAGTTGCTGCGCCCCTACGGCAACCCCTACGTGCTGCCCGAAGGCGGCACTAACGCCCTAGCCTTGCCGGGCTGCGCCGAGCTGATAACCGAGCTAACGGCCCAAACCGACTTTGCGGCCGTAGCCGTGGCCTGCGGCACGGGCGGCACGCTGGCGGGGCTGCTCACCGGGCTCGGGGGCCAACGCGCTGCTATTGGCGTATCGGCGCTGAAAAACGGAGGCTTTCTGCGGGACGAAATACACCAGCTGACGCAAGCCGCCGTGGGCCAGCGCTATGCCAACTGGGAGCTGCTGACCGACTACCACTTGGGAGGCTACGCGCAGTTTTCGGCGGAGCTGCTCGGCTTTATCCAAGGATTCCAGGCCCGGCATGGCGTTCTGCTCGACCCACTCTATACCGGCAAGCTGCTCTATGCGTTGCTGGACCAAATACGACAGGGCCGGTTTGCGCGGGGCAGCACGGTAGTAGCCGTGCATACCGGTGGGCAGCAAGGCTGGGCGGGATTTCGGCAGCGGTTTTCGCCTCGCAGCTCCTGGTGGCCGGCGCTGGGCTGAGGCTGGCAGCCAAATGTCCCCCGAAGGCGTATACTTTCCACCGCTGCTCGTTTTCCCGTGTTCCGTCTATGCCGATTGTTCGTTTGCTTCGCCGCCTGTTGCCGTTGTTGTTTCTCGTCGGCCTGGGCTGGTTTCTGTGGATAAAGGTACAGCCTGCCCTGTTCGATAATCCGCTGAATGTGGAGCCCCGCGTGACCGTTACGCACAACACCGTGCTGACCAAAATCGAGGCTCTGGGCCGGCTGGAACTGGTGCGCTACCAGTTCAAGGACGTGGTAGAATACCGCAAGAGCACCTACCGTTTCCTGCCCGACTCCAAAGTGGCCCTGATTGTGGCCGGCAACGCCATCGGCTGCCTCGATCTGCGCAAGGTGAAGCCCCAGGACGTGGTGTTCGAGGGCGACTCGGTGGTGCGCGTGGCCCTGCCCGCCGCCGAGCTCTGCACCTGGCAGGTAGATCATAGCCAAAGCCGCGTATACAGCACCCAGAACTCGTTTTTCAACGACGCTGAGCTGGTGGACGAAGGCTACAAGTACGCTGAGAAGAATGTGCGGCGCGCGGCCCTGCAGTCGGGCATTCTGGCCCAAACCACGCAAAATGCCGAGCATATTCTGCGGCCCATGCTCGAAACCATGACCGGCCGCCGGGTGGTGCTCACCCAGCAACTTGCCCCGCCAGCCCGGCCAGCCCGGCGCTAGTCCTCCGCTTCCGGCTCCTTGCCCAAGTCATCCAGGGCCATTTTGATCAGGTCGTTTTCGTAGCCTTTCACGGTCATAAACAGCGTGAGCTTCTGGCGGCGCAGGCGCTGATTGCCCTCCTTTTCCATGCGGTTGCGCTTTTCCAGCACGTCGATCAGGTTCTGGTAATACTCGTCGCCGTCGATTTCCTTCATCCCAGCCTTGACGCAGTAGTCAGAAATACCTTTTTGCTTGAGCTCTTGGGTAATGCGGCGGCGGCCCCACTTTTTGATGCGGTATTTGCCCCGCACAAACGCCTTGGCATAGCGCTCCTCATCCAGCAGCTTTTCCCGGCTCAGCCGGATAATTATTTCGCCGGCTTCGTCTTCATTCAGGCCGTATTCGCGCAGCTTGGCTTCCACTTCTTTTTGGTTGCGCTCCTGGTAGGCGCAGAAGGCCGCTATTTTAGGCAACGCCTCCGAGGGCGTATAAAACTTCTTTTTGGGCTGCTCCATAGGTAAAATAAGAGTGCTTGGCGGGCGGAAAGGTAGCTGCTTACAACGTGAGCAATGCACTAGACGTTCGGCCTGGGCCCAGCCAAGCTAAAAAAGTGCTACTGCATTTGTAGCCGCGAAAGGCTCTCGCCACCCACTCCCATAACTTTACCTGGAAGTAGGAGTTGCTTGCACGCCCACCTTTAATATTCCTGCCTTTTGCCCCGCTTTATGACGCTCACGCTCGGTGCCCGCTACATGCTGCTCTCGACGCTGCTTTTTGCCTTCATGAACGTGTGCGTGAAAATGCTGCCCCACCTGCCACCGCTGGAAATCATTCTGTTTCGCTCTCTTATGTCGGTGGGCCTGAGCTACGCCATGCTGCGGGCGCTGCGCATCCGGCCCTGGGGCACCAACCATTTTTTCCTGATTGCCCGCGGGGCCACCGGGGCTATTTCCCTGATTCTCTACTTCTTCACGCTGCAAAAAATGCCACTGGCCACGGCCGTCACCATTCAGTACCTGGCCCCGATTTTCACGGCCATTCTGGGCATTTTTATCGTGCGGGAAAAAGTGCAGCCCTGGCAGTGGCTGTTCTTCCTGCTGTCGTTTCTCGGCGTACTCGTGGTCGAAGGCGTGGATACCCGTGTAGACCTGCTCTATGTGGGTCTGGGCGTAGTCTCGGCGCTGTTCGCGGGCTTCTCTTACAACTCTATCCGGCGGCTCAAAGGCAAGGAAGACCCCTTGGTGGTCGTGTTTTATTTCCCCATGGTAGCCCTGCCTATCGCGGCCGTCTACTGCCTCTTCCAGTGGGTGCAGCCCCAAGGCTGGGATTGGCTCTGGCTGCTGCTGACGGGCCTGTTTACGCAGGGCGCGCAGCTCGCCATGACCAAAGCCTACCAGGCCGAAAAGCTTTCGAGCGTAGCCAACCTGAACTACATCGGGATTGTGTACGCCGTGGGCCTGGGGCTGCTCTTGTTCGGCGAAACCTTCCACGCCGTGTCCTACCTGGGCATGGTGCTGGTGCTGGTCGGTGTGGTGCTGAACACGTGGTACACCAGCCGGCAAGCAAAGGCCGTGCTTGTGGCTCCCACGGAAGAGGTAGTGGCCTGACCAGCGGCGCGGACAAAGAATAGTTCGTGGTTGCCAGCCTATTAGCCCGCAAATCCGTGACCGCCACCTATACTTACCTCACCAGCAGCGTCAGAATACAACACAAAGAACAATCATAGGTCGTTCTTTTTGTTGTACCTGAATCTGGGCACTTTGCCCGCTAAAGCACTCAAAAATAGCCTCTACGGTAGTTTTTAGTAAGAAAAAGCAACCTTTGCCCACCATATTTCATCTACCTTCACAACTTCTGTGAAGTAGCCTCTTATGCGTCGTTATCTGTTTTTCTGTATTCTACTGCTGAGCACCTTGGGAACGAGAGCTGGCATTGTACGCGGCAAAATCACGGACCCGAAAGGAGAGCCGCTGGCCTTTGCCAACATTGCCGTGCGCGGCTCCGCCACCAACACCGCTTCCAACGATCAGGGCAACTACCAGCTGCGCCTCGAAGCGGGCCGCTACGAAATCGTGTTTCAGTACGTGGGCTTCAAGCCCCGCCTGGAGGCCGTGACGGTAGCCGCCGGTGACACGGCCACGGTGCTGAACGTGACGCTGACACCCGAAAACTACAACCTGGGCGAAGTACTCATCCGGGCTTCCGACCGTGACCCGGCCTACGCCATCGTGCAGCACGCCATGGACTGGCGGCGCTACCACCGGGCGGAAGTCGCCGCTTTCACGGCCCGGATGTACATCAAATCTTTGATTCGGCTCACGGACGTGCCCGGCAAGATTATGGGCCTGATTAAAGTCGCACCCGATGTTAAGCCCGGCATCGTGTACCTGTCGGAATCGGTGTCGGATCTTACCTTCCGGCAGCCGAACAAGATTCAGGAGCGCATGATTTCGTCGCGGGTGAGCGGCAGCAGCAAAGGCTTCAGCTTCAATCGGGCTTCCAAGAACTTCAACTTCTACGACAACCTGCTGCAGTCGGGCTTCGCGGAGCGGGGTTTTGTGTCGCCCATTGCCCAGAATGCCATGCTGTTCTACCGCTACGAGCTGGTGGGCACCTCCGTGCAGAACGGCATTCCGATCAACAAAATCCGGGTGACGCCCCGCCACCGCATCGACCCCGCGTTTTCGGGCTTCATCTACATTGCCGAAGATGGTACCTGGCGGTTGCATAGCCTGGACCTGAGCCTGGACTCTAATTCCGGCATCGAGTACGTCGATAAGCTGCGGGTCGAGATTCTGTATGCCCCGGCCCCCAACCACCCGCACGCCTGGATTATTCAATCGCAGAAGGTGTACCTCAACGGGGAAGGCTTCGGGTTTAAAGGCAATGGCAGCATCAACGCCGTGTTGTCGAACTACCGTGTGACGCCCACCTACCCCACCCCGCCGGTGGTGGCCCCCACACTCGCCCCCACGGCGGGACCGGTGAGCCGCGAAACGGTAGCCGACGTGAAGCAGCAGCGGCCCCAGCTGCGCGGCCTTACCCGCACCATGCGCCGTGATGCCCGCACGCGCAGCGCCGAGGAAATCCCGTTGCCCCAGGGCGGCATCGCCGTAGCGCCCATGCCCAAAGGCGAAGTGATGGTTATCGAAAAAAGCGCCAACGAGCGGGATGCTGCCTATTGGGAAGAAGTGCGCCCCATTCCGCTCAGCGACGAGGAATCGAAGGATTATCGGGTGAAGGACAGCACGGAGGTCATCGAGAAGTCGCAGCCCTACCAGGACTCGCTGGACCGCATCCGCAACAAGCCCGGCCTCGATGAGCTCCTACGTAGTGGCTATACCTACAACGACTCGTATCACCGCCGCACCGTTTCGGTGGCCCCGCTTACCAACCTGCTGCTCTATAACACGGTGGAGGGCACGGTGGTAAATGCCAGCGCCACCTTCACGCAGCGCTACGAAGACCGACGCAACTACTCGCTGCAGCCCACGTTGCGCTACGGGTTTGCCAGCCGGAATTTCAGCCCGAGCCTGCGCGGCGGCTACACGTTCCGGCCTGAGTCGTTCAGCCGGGTAGGCTTTTCGGTGGGCCGCACCATTCAGGACTTCGACCCCAATACCCAGCTTACGCCCATTATCAACTCGGTGTATACGCTGCTCGACAACCGCAACTATGCCAAGTACTACCGTCGCGACGGCCTGGAGCTGACCTATCGAACTGAAATCGTCAACGGCTTTTCCGTGAACGTAGCCGCTGGCTATGCCGACCGGCGCGAGCTGCAGAATACGACCATTGAGGTGGTGCGCGATATTCCGGGCCGGGCCTTCACTTCCAATCAGCCCGAGGCGGCCGAGCTGCCCCAGGGCACGGGCTTTGGCCGCAGCCGTGCCCTGACGCTGGACGTGCTGCTCACCTGGCAGCCCGGCCAGCAGTACATCACCCGGCCCGACGGCAAGTTCAACCTGCGCAACTCCTCCTACCCGCGCCTCACGCTGGGGCTGCGGCAGGGCTTCCGGGGCGTGCTGGGCTCCGATGTGCGCTACAGCCGCCTGGAAATGGGTATCCGCAAGGATTTCGCGCTGGGCCTGTTTGGCGAAAGCCACATCAACGCCAATGCCGGCTCGTATGTGGGTACTCCCGCGCTGACGTTCGTCGATTACCGACACTTTGCCGGCAACCGTACCCTGCTCGCGGCCAACTTCGACCAGTTTCAACTGCTCGACTACTACCGCTACAGCACGGCCGAGCGCTACCTGGAAGCGCACTACAACCATCATTTCAACGGGTTCTTCCTGAACAAAATACCAGCTCTGCGCCAGCTTCGGTGGCAGGAAGTGGCAACCGTAAACTACCTCTACACGCCGCTTTCGGGCAACTACGCTGAGCTGGGCGTTGGCATTGAGCACATCTTGAAGTTCATCCGCGTCGACTTCTTCACCGCCCTGCAGTCGGGCCAGCGCCTGGATTCCGGGTTCCGGATCGGCTACGGATTCTAGCGCGTGTTGGGGAGTCATTCCTCGCAGGCTATGCGGGAGGAAACGATGTTTCCAGTACTTTCCAGCCACACTTTAAGCCACTAAAAAGCCCTGTCACACATGCTGTGGCAGGGCTTTTTAGTGGCTTAAAGTGTGGCTACTAAGCGCCTTATTTCACTTCTTCGAAATCGACGTAGTCGCCGCCCTTAAAATTCTGGGACTGTTCTTTTTTGGTTTTCGGCGGAATAAAATCCACCCGCACGTTGCCGCCGCCGTGGGGCGGTGGGGTCGGGGGAGGCGTGCCGAAAGCACCTTCAAACGACTGGCCCCCAAACTGCTGGCCGTAGCGCTGGGCTTGCTTTCGCACGAATTTGCCGACGAGCAGCCGTAGAATCACCGGCAGAATGAACCGCACGACGAAGGAAACGATAAGCAGAATAAGCAGAAACTTGGCCATCAGGAAGCTACCGGAGCAGCAGGGTTGGTGGGTTGAAAGTAAAAGTCGGCCGTGGCTGGGCTGTTGAGCTGCGCCGCAGAGCAGGGCACAAGCTCCAAACGCGCAGACAATATAAATGGTTTATAGCCCAGGCCGTCCAGCAACGTCACGACGGCCTGGCGGTTTTCCAGACCATTCAGCTCCGTCTGAATCAGGGGCCGGAAGCGCCGCAGCGTGACCTGCATGTGCTGAAACACCTCCGATTCGAAGCCTTCCACGTCGCACTTCACAAAGTCGAGGCGCGGCAGCTCGGCCAGCAGCTCGTCGGGCACGCGCATGGGCACTTCGTACGTACGGGCATAGGTTTCGGCGGTATTGCTGGCCGCGACTTTGGTCATACCGTGGTGCAGCAGGCCGTTGCGCTCGGGCGTACCCATTTTCACCGTCATGTTTTCGCCCCCCAGCGCGTAGGGCAGCAGCGTAATGTTGTCGTGGCCGCTGAGGCGCACATTGTCGCGCCAGATTTCCTGAAACAGCGGAATCGGCTCGACGGCCAGCACCTGGCCCGTGGGCCCGGCCAGCCGCGACAGGGCCACGGAGTAGTAGCCGAGGTTGGCCCCGATATCGAGGCACACAAAGCCCGGCTTGATGAGTTGCTGCAGAAAAAACAGCTCCGGGTACTTCTCCCGGCCCCACCCCGCGCCCACCAGCCGCAGGTACACGCGGCTCACCAGACGGATATAGCGCTCAAAGCCGAGCGTGCGGACCAGTAGTTTGCGGAGTTCTTTCATACGAGCCGCAAAGATGCTAGAAAGCCCGGGAATTTGGACAACAAGCCAGGGTGAGCAGCTGCCGGGTAGCGCCTTTGCTTCGGCCACACGGCAACAGAGGAGTTCCAAGCACTGCCACGCTTACCCATGCGGATGAGGGCTCTTCCAAACAGTTGAAATATAGTCCGCCATCCAAGGCATCGGCGCGAACCAAGGTGGGCACCAGCAGCATTGCCAACAGCGCGCCTAAGTGGCGTGTGTGGATATACCTAACAGGCATACTTGTCGGGGTTGAATCTCCTACAAGATAACCACGGTGGAATGTCTTCTTCGGCCGACACTCACTTCCGCGCCACACTCCTTGTAACTGCATAAGTGCCCTGAAAGGATTTCCGTGGCCCAGCCTGCGCTTGAGTTAGAGATTTTGGGAGAAAATCGTTGGCTCCTCGTAAAAATTTGTGGCGGAACTTGCGCCTTGTTCCCCTGCCTACCTATCTTTGCAGCCCCGGGAAACAAACGGTTTCCCGGCACATGCCTCTTTAGCTCAGTTGGTAGAGCAGCTCATTCGTAATGAGCAGGTCGTTGGTTCGAGTCCAATAAGAGGCTCATACATACACTACCGAAAAACCCGGAAAGTCCTTTCTCCTGTAGCAGAAAGGGTTTTCCGGGTTTTTTGCGTTAGGGCCAGTCGGGTTCTACTGCACGCCTCAGTAGCCAGCACGCACTACTTGGCCCACCCTACTGCGGAGCCTATCACCCATAAAAACTTACCGGTTTATGGTGTCTGTTCTGGCACCGCCCAGGCTTCAGACCTTTCCCAACCCGTGCATGTACTGCCGAATCACGGGCAGAAACAAGGCAACAGCGGCTTCCAGATACGCTCGCTCGGCAGCGGTCCAGTGGCGCGGATGGCCGAATACGCAGGGCTGCAGAATCCCCCACAGGTGGCCATGGTCGGTGATATGGGCGTGCACCAGGGCTCGGTGGCCAAAGGTGCGGCGCTCAAACTCCTGATTTAGCACTTCGGGACGAGCCTCGGTTACATCGTCTACATACACGGAGGGCTGAGCAGCTAAGGCAGCCCGAAACAGCGGATCTTCCTTGGGCAGGTCGCCGGTATCATCCTGCCAATCGTGCCGCGGGTCGGGCACGGCTTCGTCCAGCCGCCACACGAAGGCAATACGTCCCCGCCCCTGGGCCGGGTCGCGCACGTAGAGGAAGCAACGGTCGGCACGCAGGTGGGGACCCACTAGGTCCAACGCGCGCTGCAGGCTCTCGGCGGGCGGGGAGCCGGCGGCAAGCACGGCAGTAAGTTCAGCAAGTGGCATGGCAGTCATACGAACAAAGGCGCTTCGGGGTGGCACATTGCCACGGCCAGCAGCCTGTTCCTTCTCTTACTGCTCTTTTACAAAAAGCGGTTGAAAAAACTATCAGCCGAACTAGTGCTGCACGCTTCGTGGTGGCGGCACATGGGGGCTGCGCTAGTAGCGCAAAACCGCTTTTTCAGGTTGGCAGCGTGATAATAAACTGTGTGCCTACGCCCTCCTGCGTTTCAACCCGCAGCGTGCCCCCGTGGCTTTTGATGATATCGACGCTCAGCGACAAGCCCAAACCAGTACCTTCGCCGGCGGGTTTGGTCGTAAAAAAGGGCTCGAAGATTCGGGCGCGGAGGCTTTCCGGTATCCCCGCCCCGGTGTCGCTAACCCGGATTTCAATGTGGGCCGGCAGTTGCAGGGTATGCACGCTCACTGTAGGCTGATACCCTGGCTCGCTCTGGTGGCGCTGGCGCACGGCATGAAACGCGTTGGTAAACAGATTCAGCAAGACCCGGCCAATATCCTGCGGCACCACCCACACCGGCACCAGCGTCGGATCGAGGGCGGTGAGCAGTTCCGTATGCAGGGCTTTGGCAGAGCCTTGCAGGCCTTGATGCGCCAGGCGCAGATATTCCTCCACCAAAGGGTTTAGGGCGGTCAGCGCGCGCTGGCCGGTGCCGGCGCGTGAATGCTCCAGCATATCCTTGATGATGGAAGAGGCCCGTACGCCGTGCTGACTGATTTCCTGCAGATTTTGCTTGAGGCCGGTCAGAATATCGTGCTCCAGGCTGCCCCGTGCGGCTCGCCCGTGCGGCAGCGCCATGCCATCAATCATAGCCGTACTGACCTCCGCGAATTTCTTCATAAAGCTCAGTGGATTTTGCAGCTCATGCGCAATACCGGCCGACAGCTCCCCCACGAAAGCCCACTTTTCGGAGGCAATCAGCTGGCTTTGTGTTTGGCGTAGCTGCCGGAGCGTGCGCCGGTTTTCCCGCAGCTGCCGATACATGAGTGCTCCCAGCCCCGAAACCATAATAATGGCCACCAAGGCCCCAATTAGCAGCTGGTTGCGCTGCCGCAGGTGTAGCGCCTGCACTGCCCGCTCCTGCCGCAGGTGCGCAATTTGAGCGTTTTGCGTTTGCTCCAGCCGCTCGCCTTCGTACTGCGCCAAGTGGTAAGCACCTTGGGTGGCGCTCATCGAATCGGCCAGAGCGATGTAGGCGCGGGAGTATTGCTGGGCTTGCACGGGCTTGTTACGCGCATCGTAGAAGCTGGAAAGCTGGCGCAGATAGTTCTTTCGCAGCACATCGAGCTTTTTATCGGTGGCTTCCCAATAAGCAGCTTGCCAATACGCCTCAGCCGCAGCATAGTCTTTTTTGGCGGCATAGAACTGGGCCCAGGCGGCTATCAGCTCGAATTCGCCCTGCCGCCGCCCAGTAATTGGGATGCGCAGCGAATCGGCCAGGTGCTGGGCCTGCTGCAAGGTTTGCCGGGTCAGTTCCAGCTCATTCATGCGCAGCAGCACCAGGCTTTTCTGCACCAAACCGTAGGACTTATCTTCCTGAATATTCAACGATGCCCGGCCCCTGACGGCTAGCGACATATTGGCGTAGCGCAAGGCGGCCACGGTATTCCGCTGCTGCAAGTAGAGCTTCGAAATATTACGTAGCGTGTAGGCATCTACTCCCCCGCAGCCCCGCGCGGCATACTTACGGGCCAATGCCACCGACTGGCGCAAATACTGAAGTGCCTTGTCGCTGTTGCCCCACTCGGCGTAGTTGGCCCCAGCTACTTTTAGCTCACTTATATAATAACGCTGGTCAAAGGTTTTGAACAGCTCGGCGGCCCGCAAAAAATTGCTGATAGCTTGGTTATAGGCTCCCCGGCGTCGATAATAGCCACCAATGGAGAGGTAGCAGGCCGCTATATTTTCTTTAGCTCCATGCACTCGGTAATACGCCAGCTTATTCCGATAGAAAAAATAGCGTTCATCCAGCTGGTTCAGACGGTTGTATAGGGGCGCGACTTCAATCAGCAGGCGGGGAATGGGTCGCTCACTACGATCGAACAAGGCAATGGCCTGCTGCGCCGCCGCTAGCGCCAACGCCTCTTGGTTGGGCTCGGCCCAGTGGAGCGCGCTTTTTCGCAAGGCCCGGTAGGGCGCGTCATCCACTCGCCGCAGGTGCTTATTGAGAAGAAACAGATCATCGAGCAACGCTAGGGCATGCTGCCGTTCGCGGGCTTCGTCCCATCGAACCAGATCAATCAGATGAACGATGGTTCGTAGGCGGGCCGTATCGGTGCGCTGCTGGCGCACTACCAGCCGGAGCGAATCGTAGTCGGCATCCCAATAGCGGTGCTGGGCTTGGCCGGGCAGGTGCAGCACCAGGAGGAACAAGAGCAGGAGCCGGACGACAACAAGATGCACTGTTGGGCGAAAATAATGGCTAGAAATGGCTATTTTCCTCAGTTGCTACCGGCTGTTTCCGGCAAGCAACCAGCGGGCTTTGAGCGAGCTGGCAGCTCTTGTCCTAAAAACAGGTCGGAAGATACAATACCAATGCTTATCATTCGTAGGTTTGTCAGAATGGATTTTATATTGAACAATTCATATATAATAGTTCGCCTAACCATCGCCCCTTGGCAAGCAGGGAAACTAGCTATCAGCAGCCTTGGCACAGGTGTGTAGGACCAAGAGAATGGCTTCTAATTCGGCTGTCAGCCCAGGCCGAGCCCGCCTCGCTGCCGGGCTGACACGTAAGAGTAGCATACTAGGGCGTGTGGACCTTAATCGAAAAAGCAGTCCTGAATGCTTTGTGAACGTCCTGTCGAGCAACGCGAGACAGAACGTTCTTTTTACTGGCTGTCCACAGAGCCTAGGTGCTGCTTGCGAGGATCAGCTGAAGTCAGTAGCCATTCCTGAAGAAACCCTGTGATTTAGCGGCTGCCGCAGATTTCTGCCGACTCAAGGTTGATGTTTTGCGTGTGACGTTGCGTAGGCTATGAGCAAAAAAAGGCCGGAAGCATCTGCTTCCGGCCTTTTTTTGCAAGCTGATTACCTACAGGTTGCCGCTATAATCATCGTCGCCCAGGCTTGACGAAGCGCTGGTATTGGCGCTGCTGCTCCGGTAGCCGGCGCTGGTGTCTTTACCTGCGGAAGAAGAACGATAGTCAGATGACGACGACGACCCACTGTAGTCGGGTTTGTCCGTCCGGCTAGCGTCGCTGGAGCGGCCGGCGGAGCCATAGTTGGTCAGGTAGTCTTTCTTGCCCGCGCCATAAGTTTTGCCTACCCGATAGTCAGAATCCAGGTCGGAAGCAGAACGGTAGCCGCCGCGCTGTGAGGCCTTGCTGCTGTTAGCGCCCGAGCGCGTCGAGAGCCAGCCGATACCACCGAGCAGCAGGGCTCCGCCTACTACTTTTTGCGTCGTGCTGAGCTTGTTTACCTGGTCGAGAGCTTTGGTACCGAAGTCCTTAACCGACTGCGGAATTTCTTTGCTGCCATCCAGCCAAGAAGAGATGTTCATCCACGACTGGCCGCTTTGCTGCTTATTGGAGCTTTCCTCGCGCCGCTGGCTGGCCTGCGAATCTTGTCCTGGCGTCATGCTGGCGCTGGTACGGTTGGTTGCTGGCTCCGGCGTTTTGGCCTGCGAGTCCTGCGGATTTTTGGCGGAAGGAGCAGGAGCGGAAGTATTCTGGGAAGCCGACGAGCCCTGGGCCGATGGGTTCGTAGACGACTGATTAGAGGCATTGGAAGATTTGCTGGTACCGGTAGCGTTGGCACCCGAGGCGGGTTGATTCTGCTTGTTTTCCATGGTGAATACAGGGGTTAGTACGGCAAAAAGGACACTCAGCAAACAAGCCAAGTGTGTCTCTATTCGTAAACCTACAGCCCGGGGTTGCGCAAAAGGCCTCTTTTTATTACTAGCGCCGCAGCAACTTTTCCCTCAGACACTCAGTACCGTACAGCTTACACGCTTACCCACCGCACCCCAAAACCCGACTGCTATGAAGCCCGATTCGACCCTCTCCGTTGCTCTCATTACCGGTGCCGCCAGCGGCATTGGCCAGGAACTAGCGCACCTGTTGGCCAAAGACCAGTACCAGCTCGTGCTGGTTGATCAAGACGCCGCAGGCCTGCAAAAATTTGCCGACCACCTGCGCAGCGTCCACAACATCACCCCCACGCTGGTCATCCAGGATTTAAGCCAGCCCGCTGCCGCGCAACGGGTATACGAGGCAGTAAAAGCCCAGGGAATCGAGGTCGATATTCTCATCAACGATGCCGGCTTCGGCGAGTATGGCCCATTTCTGGATTCGGAGGTGAACCGCAACGTTGCCGTAGTGCAGACTAACATCACCGCCCTCATCGAGCTGACCTATGTATTTGGCCAGGGCATGGTGCATCGCGGCAAAGGCCGCATTCTGCAACTGGCCTCGACGGCCGCCTACACGCCTTCGCCCAAAATGGCTGTGTATTCCGCTACCAAGTCGTTCGTGCTGAGCTTTTCGGAGGCGTTATATAAAGAGCTGGAAGGCACTGGCGTCACCGTTACGGCACTGTGCCCCGGCGCTACCGACACCAACTTCTTTGAGCGGGCTGGTGCCGAGAACACCAACGCCGCCCAGGGCGACCTGGCCGACCCCAAAGACGTGGCCAAGGATGGGTATGAAGCCCTGATGAAAGGCGAAATGCGCGTGATTTCGGGCCTTACCAACAAGGTACAGGCTATGCTCAGCAACATCACACCCGATGGCCTGGTAGCGGCCGGTATGAGTAAGATGTTTGCTGAAAAGAAATAGCCGGCTAGCACCGCCTCCGAACAATATGTACACGACCGGGTTGCCGTCTTCCGGATGCGGAAGGCAGCAACCCGGTTTTTTGGTACTTCAGACAACCCGATGGATAAGCGTTTTCAGGATAAAGTGTGCTTCGTGACGGGGGCTACATCCGGCATTGGCCGAGCCACGGCGCTGCAGCTGGCCCGGGAAGGCGGCCGGGTAGCCGTACTGGGCCGCAACGCGGAGGAAGGCCGCGAAGTGGTGCAGCTTATCAAGGATGAGGATGGGGAAGCCATTTTTATTCGTACCGACGTGGGCAAGGATGCTGCGCTGCGCCGGGCCGTCGAGCGGACGCTGGCCCGCTGGCAGCGCATCGATGTGCTGGTCAACAACGCGGCTATGATGACCTACGAACCCATTCTGAAGCTCGACCCCAGGCAGTGGGACATGCTGATGGCGGTGAACGTGCGGTCCTTCTTCCGGCTCTGCCAGCTGTGCCTGCCCCACATGAAGGGCGGCAGCATCGTGGCCGTCAGCTCAGTGCATGCCCACCAGACTACGCCCAATGTGATACCCTACGCGACCAGCAAAGGAGCGCTGGAGGCCTTAGTGCGGGGCCTGAGCCAGGAAATTCCGCACGAGCATGCCCGCATCAACGCCGTAGCCCCGGGAGCCGTCGATACGCCCATGCTCTGGAGCAACCCGAACGTGAAAAGCGGCAAGGAGAAAATCACCGGCCAGGTCGGTACACCCAAAGAGCTGGCCTCGGCCATCTGTTACCTGGCCTCCGCCGACGCGAGCTTTATCAATGGCTCCACCTTGGCCGTGGACGGCGGCCGGCTGGCTGCTTTATAGGCCTGTAGCTTGCGCTAGTTAGCCCTTGGGAGTGGGGTGGCGCTGCTCGGGTGGGGGCAGCGGCCGGCCCTGGGCATAGAGCAGCGCATCTCGCTCCCCGGCTTCGCGGGCTTCAACCTCAAATGGAATGTTGTAGTAGCCATGCCGGGCCCAGCCCCAGAGGTAGCGCCACAAAAACCCCAAGCGGCCATACTGCTGGAATTGCCGGATATGTTCCATCTCGTGGGCCACCCAGTGCGGGTCGCGCAGAAACTGCTCGCGGGTAGCGCCGCTCAGATGAATACTGTTGCCCAGCACCATAGCTACGCTGCCAGCCTGTAGCTTCAGCCGGGCCAGCCGGGCCAGGGGCGAATTCTCGATTATCCGGGGTGGTTGCATATGCTTGAAAAAGCAAGGCGGAGTATACGCTAACAAATCCAGAAGAGTTGTAGTAAGCTCGACTATTATTTCAACAAAATATAATACTTTATAAAGAATATTTGGCTGTTTTGGGGTAAAAACTAGGACGATTAAAGTGTAATCCCTTAGCTTTAACCATCGGTCGGGATAGAGCTCGTCTATTTTTGGTCGTTTCAACACTTTATCTGCTTCTCTTTTCGGTGGTTTAAGGATTCCGAACCTCACGAAAAAACAGAATCACTTCGGCTTCCCTGCTACCTCGGAAACGGAGATTTTGCCACCTTAGGACGGACAATGAAACACAGTATCCTGTATTGCCTCGCCGCAGCTTCGCTGGCTCTCTCATTCTTCTTCGACTACGCTCCCGATTCTTCTCTCACCGCTGGTAGCGCGCCCATTGCCGCCACCGCCTCCCTGTTCCCCGACTTCTCGGGCGACAATCCCACCGTCGCCACCACCCGCGACTCGCTGGCTTACCACTATTACTCCCAGACGCTGGGCCTGACCCTGGCCTACAACGAGGACCAGAACCTGCTCCGCACCGTCACCGACTGGATCGGCACTCCCTATCGCTACGGCAGCAACTCCAAGAAAGGCACCGACTGCTCGGGCTTTGTAACCCGGGTATTTCAGGAAGTATACGGCGTAACGCTGCAGCGTAGCTCCCGCTCGATGTTTGAGCGCGTGAAGCGCGTGGCTAAAGATGAAATTCAAAGCGGCGACCTGGTGTTTTTCCGGCGCGGCCCCGGCCAGCCGATCTACCACGTGGGCATCTACCTGCAGGATGGCAAATTTGCTCATTCGGCCTGCAACGGCGGCGTGATGATCAGCTCCCTGAACCAGCCCTACTACCACCGCAACTACTACGCCGCCGGCCGCGTGGCCGCCAACTAACCGGCCGCTGCCCATACGCTTTTTTAGAGCCCCGTTCCGCCGAACGGGGCTTTTTCGTTTTTGGGGCTTGGGCGCGGCCGATAACCATTTCGGAGGGATGCAGTATAGAGAAGTGCGCTGAACTCAGCCGTGGTCAGGCCGTCATTTCGTAGCTTGGCCCCGATTTATAACCCCTCTCCACCCATGGATAAGAACAACCCCAAAGGCTCGGACATTGCAGATTCGCCCCTCTTCAAGAAGTTTGCTGGCAAGGCGGAGGAGTACATCAAGAAACCGTCGCGCATTAAGCAGCTGCTGAACGACGCCTACACCAAAGCCAGCGAAAAGAACGACGTGGGCTCGATGGCGCAGGAGGCCTGGGCCAACTTGCAGGTGCTGTTCCGCCTGATTCGCTCGTCTGTTTCCGGCGAGTATGCGGGGCTGCCAACCCCAACCATCATTGCGGCCGTAGCGGTCGTTATCTATTTCCTGAGTCCGCTGGATCTGATTCCGGACATCATTCCGATATTGGGCTACCTCGACGACGTGGCGTTGATAGCTTGGTTCACCAGTACCCTGAGCGGCGAAATACAGAAGTTCGAGGAGTGGGAGAAGGCCCGTCCGATTGTCGTGAGTGAGGCTACCGACATGAAACCCGGCCCGGCCACTTCCCTCCACACCTCCGATGGCACCACGGCCAACTCGGGCCCCAAGCCGGCCGAGTCGATGCATCAGACTTCGGACTCGGCATTGCTGCCCGACATGCAAGCCCGTGAAACTACGGAATCGGCTAAAAAAGCCGGCACCAACGAGTTGCACACGAGTGCCCACGTAGTGTCGGACACCGATTCGGGTATCTCGTCCCCCAATAGCAGCAACCCCAACCCCAGCCGGACCAGCAGCACCGACCCAGCGCCAAAGACTGACGTGAAGCCCCACGCTGATGATGTAGCCAACACGACCAGCGCCAGTCGCACCCGCAACGACGGCGCGATGGATACCGGAGGCAACATTCGGTAAAACCCGGTGCCAAGGCATAAAAAAGGCTCCCAACCTGTGTTGGGAGCCTTTTTTTGCTTTAGAGCTTAGCTCCTACGCGGCCCAGTCGTGGGCGGGCGTGTGGGTAGCCACGTACGTCACAAAGTCGCCGACGGTGCTCAGCGGCACTTCGTCGGGAATCGTGATATGGAAATTACGCTCGATTTCGAGGATAATATCCACGACATCTACCGTGTCGAAGCCCAGTTCTAGGCTCAGGTTGCTGCTCACACGCAGGCGGGTAGGCTTAATGGCCTTGCGCTTGCTGATAATACGCAGCACTTGCTGCTGAATGGATTTGGGGGCGGGAGTCGTTGAGTAACGCATAAGAAAAACGACGATGAACCAAAAGAGAAATAGGCTGGAAAACTGAGTTATGCTTCCTCCAGCACCTCTTCCCGAACGGGGGATTCAGTTTTTGACAAGTCGGTTGCATGACTATCGGCGGAGCGACCCGTTATTTTCGCCCGCAACCGCTCGCTGATGAGGTACATAACCGGCACTACCAGAAGGGTGATACCCGTGGCAAACACCAAGCCGAAAATGATGGTCCAGGCCAGCGGGCCCCAGAAAGTTACCGACTCGCCGCCGATGAAGAAGTGGGGCTCGAAGGAGTTGAAGAGCTCGTAGAAGTCGATGTTCAGACCAATGGCCAGCGGGATGAGGCCCAGCGTGGCCGCTGTGGCCGTCAGCACCACCGGATTCAGACGCGTACGGCCGGCCAGCACAATGGCTTCGCGCAGCGGCATGCCCTGCGAGCGGAGGATATCGGTGAACTCCACGAGCAGAATGCCATTCTTCACCACGATACCGGCCAGGGCGATGATGCCCACGCCCGTCATCACGATACTGATTTTCATTCCCGTCAGGGCCAGGCCCAGGCACACACCCGTTACCGAGAAAACGATTTCGCTCAGGATAATCATGGTCTTGCTCACGGAGTTGAACTGCGTAACCAGAATCATGAAGATCAGGCCAATGGAGAGCAAGCCGGCGACGCCCAGGAAGTCCTGGGTTTCCTGCTGGTCCTCGGAGGCCCCGCCCATGCGCACGGTGTAGCCGGCCGGCGTGGGATACGCCTTCAGGGCCTGGTCGATTTCGGCTACGACATCGGGAGCCGTGAAGCCGCCGAGCACGTTGGAGCTGATGGTAATGATTTTCTTCAGGTCCTTGCGCTTGATGCCGCCGTAGGTGTTGCCGTACTCCAGGTCGGCCACCGACGACATGGGCACTTGGCGCACCTGGCCAGTGGCGTCGCGGAAGGTGAGGCGCGAGTTCAGAATGGCATCCACGTCGTCGCGGTAGGGCTTGGCGTAGCGCACCTGAATCGGGTACTCATCATCGGGGGTTTTGAACTTGCTGGCTTCCGAGCCGAAGATGGCCGTGCGTACTTCCAAGCCGATCTGGGCAGTACTCAGGCCTTCGCGGTTGGCCCGGTCGCGGTCAATATTGACGGCAATTTCGGGGTTGCGGTCTTCGAGGTTGGTACGCAGGTCCTCGATGCCGCCAATGCGCAGCGAATCGACGTAGCGCTCCACTTTTTTGGAGAGCTTGGCCAGCTGCTGGTAGTCGTTACCGATAACCTCGATGGCAATAGCCTTGCCTTGGGGCGGACCGTTCTGCTCCTGGTCGACGGCAATTTCAGCGCCCGGAATACCTTTTACGGCCTCCCGAATCTTGTCTTTGTACGTGCCGGTCGTGGGGCCGGTCCGCTCACTGAATTCCTTGAAGGCCACGGCCACTTTGCCCAGGTGCGACTGCGCCGTGCGGGCCCCGTCCTGCGGGTCGTCGGCGCCGATAGCCACGTTGGTAATTACCGATTCCACGTCGGGATTGTTGCGGCCAATAACGCCGTAGATGCGCTGCTCCAGCACCCGCGTGATGGAGTCGGTGATGGCCACTTTGGTGCCCACCGGCATGCGCAGGTAGGTGTAGATGAACTTAGGGTCGCCCTGGGGGAAGAATTCAACCTGCGGCTTGCGCAGGTACACGGCCACAAATCCGATGACGAGTAAGGCTATCATACCCAGCATAATACCAACCTGGCGCCAGTTGGAGCCGTTCACGGCCCAGCCCACGAGCCGGGCGTAGCCGTTCTGGAGGCTTGGCAGGGCTTTGGTCTGGAAGGCGGCAATCAGCTTGTAGAGTACGAACTGGTCGAGGGCGGCAAACAGGGCCAGGAAGGCGAACAGGTTGCCGACAAACAGGGAGCCCGACACGTATCCGATGGCAGCAATAGTCAGCAGCACGGCCATTACGATCTTAAAGCCCTTGGTGAAGCGCGACTTGCGCAGCTCTTCGGGGCTGTTGTGGTCTTCGCGCGACATGAACGACACGGCAAATACCGGGTTGATGATGAAGGCCACCACCAGCGACGACATGAGCGTGACGATGAGCGTGATAGGCAGGTAGAACATGAACTCCCCGATAATGCCCGGCCAGAAAGCCAGCGGCACGAAGGGCGCTACCGTCGTCAGGGTGCCGGCCAGTACGGGCACGAACACCTCGCCGGCGGCAATTTTGGCGGCCTGGGCCGTACTCAGCTCGGGGTGGTCGTGCAGAATGCGGTGGGTGTTTTCGATGACCACGATGGCGTCGTCGACCACAATACCCAGGGCTAGCAGGAAGGAAAAGAGCACAATCATGTTCAGCGAAAAGCCCAGCGTAGGCATGAACAAGAAGGCCAGGAACATCGAAATCGGCACCGACAGGCCCACGAACAGCGCGTTGGTGGTACCCATGAAGAACATCAGAATCAGCGTCACCAGAATGAAGCCGATGACGATAGTGTTGATCAAATCGTGGAGCGTGACGCGGGTGTCGTTGGAGGTGTCGCCAGTGATGGTGATGGTCAGCTCGCGGGGCAACGACGGCTTGGTGTCCTGCACGATCTGCTGAATCTTGTCGGAAGCATCAATCAGGTTTTCGCCCGAGCGCTTGATAACGTTCAGCGTCACGGCGGGCTTGCCGTCGAGGCGGGCATACGATTCGCGGTCCTTGAAGGCATCCTGCACCGTGGCAATGTCGCCGAGACGAATGCTGGCCCCGTTGAGGTTTTTCACCTGGATGTCGGCAATGTCGGTAGCCTTGGCATACTGCCCGGCCACGCGCACGGCCCGCTTCTGCGAGCCTACTTCCACGGAGCCGCCCGAAATAGTCAGGTTTTCGCCCTGAATAGCGCGGTTCACGTCGTTGAAGCCCAAGCGGGCGGCCTGCATCTTATACAAGTCCACATCCACGTTTACCTGCTGCTCCAGCGCGCCCACAATATCGACGCGGCTGATTTCGGGCAGGGCCTCAATCTTGTCCTGGAAGTCGTCGGCCTGCTTCTTGAGCTGGCTCAGGGGCAGGTTGCCGGCCAGGTTGATGTTCATGATGGGGAACTCCGAAAAGCTCACCTCCTGCACGCTCGGGGGCGTGGGCAGGTCGTTGGGCAGCTCGTTGGAGGCCTTGTCGACGGCGTCCTTGATGAGCTGCTTGGCGTACTGCACATCCACGTTGGTGTTGAACTCCACGTCAATCACCGAGTAGTCCTGGTTGGAGGTGGAGGTAATTTTCTTCACCCCGTTCACCGACTTCACCTCTTTCTCGATCTGACGGGTAACCAGGTTTTCCATGTCGGAAGGCGAGATACCCGGATAGATGGTGGCCACGATAATACGCGGCACCACGATGTCGGGGAAGTTCTCCTTCTGGAGCTTGATATAGGTGAATATCCCGGCGATGCAGATAATCAGCGTCAGAATATAAATACTGGTTTTGTTATCAATCGACCAGCTAGTCGGCTTGAATTCTTTATCCACTTCCTGCATGGCTTGCGGCAGTTAAATGTGGGAGGTATGACTCGGGCGCAACGGCGGGCAAACGGCCCGCCGGGCCACACTACAGACTAACAAGTTGTCCTTCATTGAGATTTTGGTATCCGGCAGAAATCACCTGGTCGTTCTGCTTGAGGCCGGTCGTGACTTCCACCTTGCCGTTGTAAGTCTGGCCGGTCTGAATGATGCGCTTGGCGGCGACCTTCTGGCTGCCCTTCTGCTCCACCACGTACACGTAGCTGTTCTGCTCGTCCTTCTGCACCAAGTCCACCGGAATGACGGTGGCATTGGCGCGGTCGTAATTCTGAATGCGCACCGTAGCCACCATATTCGGCCGTAGCTGGGCCACGTTTTTCAGCAGCCGGAACTCGACCGTGAACGTGCGGCTGGTCGCGTTGATGGTGCGACCCACCACGCGCACCGACGACGGGATTTCTTCGTTGCCCAGATCCGATATGGTTATCAGGGCTTGGTCGCCGACTTTGATCTGACTGGCGTAGGCTTCCGACACATCCGCTATAATCTTGCCGCCACTGCCGCTTACCAGCCGCACCACCGGCATGCCAGGCGCACCGTTTTCGCCCACCTTGGCCGGCACCTCATCCACGATACCGCTGAACGGCGCCACCACGTTGAACTGGGCGCGCTGCCGCTGCTGCGTGGCTAGGCTACGCTGCAGCGCCTCGTAGTTGTTCTTGGCCTGCAGGTATTGGATTTCGGTGCCAATCTGCTGCTTCCACAGGCGGTCCTGCTTCTCATACACGATTTTGGCCAGCTCGAGGCGGGTGCGCAGCTCGGCTATTCCCGACTCCAGCACCGTCGCGTCCTGGGTGGCCAGCACCTGGCCCTTGCTCACCCGGTCGCCGCGCTGCACCCGAATGCTGGTCAGCACGCCCGGCACGCGAGGCGACACGATGGAGTTTTCGTCGAACTCGGCGCGGCCCTGCACTTCGAGGTAGCTTTTAAAATTCTCGGGCTTCACGCTAATCACGCTGACCGGCACGGAGGCCACGGCCGCTTCCGCGCTGCCCGCCGGGCCGGCTTTAGCTTCCAGGGCGGCAATTTTAGCTTGATTGGCAGCTTGTTCCTTTTTCAGCTCGGCCAGCTCGGTAGCCGGGTCTTTCTGCCCACCGCAGGCAGCCAGGAAAGCCAGGAATAAGAGAGCCGAAGACGATACGTATTTCATAAGGGCAAATAAGAGAGGAAGCCGGGAGAGAAAATGGTAGTGGCGTGGTCAGGAGTCTCCCAGCGTGTAACTCCTGACGACCGGCTCCTTATTTCTGGGCTTGGCGGTACAGCTCGCCGGTAGCTTTGTCGCGGTCTACTTTGGCGACCAGCACGTCGTAGAGGGCCGCGTAGTAGTTGGTCTGGGCCGTGCGCAATTCCGTTTCGGCCGATACCACCTCCAGGTTGGAGCCTACGCCCTCCTGAAACTTGATGCGCGACACGCGGGCCACATCGGCGGCCAGGGCCATGTTGTCTTTCTGGTTGTCGAGCACGTCGAGGGCATTAGTGAGCGTGGCCCGGCTTTGCGCCTCTTGTAGGTCGATGCTCTGGCGCAGGGTTTCGAAGCCCCGTTCAATGGTTTGCTGACTGATGCGGGCCTGCTGCACCTGGTAGTTGCGGCGAAAGCCGTCGAATACCGGCACCGAGAGGCTGAGGCCAATGTTGCCGAAGCCAAACCAGTTCTGGTTGGCGAAGCCGTTGCTGGCCCGCGAGTCGGCACCCCGGAAGCCAAACAAATCCCTGGCCGTGCGGCCCGCGCCGTTTACGCCATAGGCTCCCGTGAACAGCAGCCGCGGGTAAGCACCTACGCGGCGGTTTTGCAGGTCGAGGCCGGCCAGGGCCTGCTGGGTTTCCAGGGTGCTGAACTCGATGCGGTTGCTGTAGTTGAAGGCCGCGCCGGCGGCGGTAGTCAGGCCGCCGGTCAAGGCCGTCTGGCGGTCCTGGCGGGCTTGCTCCTCGGCGTTTTCGCGGCCGGGAGTGGCGGCGGGCTGGCCCGGCAACGCAGTGGTGCCGGCCGCGCCGCCACCCTGGGCGAAGTTGGCCGCGCCCAGGCGCTGGCGCAAGGCAGCGGCATCTACTACGGCCGCGCTGAGCGAGTCGGTCAGCTGCACGGTCAGGTCCTGCCCCAGGCCCATCTGAAACTTGAGCAGGGCCACGCTCAGCTCGGTGAGGCGCTGGGCTTTTTGCTGCTCCACCACCAGGTTGTTGCGCTGCACGCGCAGCCGGTCTACGTCGAGCTTTTCTACGAAGCCCTCCTTAAAGGTCTGGTTGGTTTGGTAGAGCAGCGTATCGAGGCGGCGCACGTTGCGCCCCAGCAGGTCGAGGCGGGCCCGGGCTACCAGAGTACTGTAGTAGGCCTTGCTCACCTGCTCCACCACCTCAATCTCGGCTTGCTGGGTTTGCTTTTTGGCTAAGTCCTCGTACACTTTGGCGGCCCGCAGCCCGATGAAGTAGGAGCCGTCGAAGAGTAGCTGCGACACCGAAACGTTGGCCGAGCCCTGCCACTGCTGGCCGAAGGCAAACGGCTGGGGCGGCACTTCCAGCGACCGGGTAGTGAGCACGACTTCTTCGCCGCCATTGGCGTTCTGCACGCTACCCGGCGTCAGCAGCGTCTGTTGCACCGGAAACGACACCAGGGCCTGCTGAATCTTGATGTTGTCGACCACGTTGGCCCCCACGTTCACCTGGGGCAGGCCCGCCGAGCGAATTTCGCCCACCCGGGCCCGGGCGGTTTGCTCGCCGAGGCGCGTGGCCAGCAGCGTCGGCTTGTTCTTGACGGCATAATCGATGGCCTGCTGCAGCGACAGCGACATAACGCCACCAGGCGCGTCGGGGCGGCCTTGCTGGGCCTGCGCGCCCAAGGGCAGCAGGGTGAACAGCAACAGACGGAGCGCGTTTTTCATAAGAGGTAGATGAGAGCGGGTAGTTATACTTCCGGTTCGGTTACGTTCCGGTACTGGTTGATAAGTCGGTGGCCCTTGAGGGTCGAAATCCCCATCAGGAAGTGCTCAGCCATGACGGAGTTGACGCGCTGCAACCCGAACTGCCGGGGCGGAAACACCACGTTGTCGAACATCAGCTCGATTTCGGCCAGGTGCAGGCGGGCCAGTACATCCACGTCGAGGTCGGGGCGGTAGAGGCCCTCGGCCATGCCCCGGCGCAGGTTGTCGGCTATTTTCTGCAGGATGAAGGTGTTCTTGTGCTGCTCGAATAGCTGCCAAGCCTGGGGGTAGTATTTCTGAAGGTCGTGGAAGATGCTGGGGTGCAGGTTAGCCAGCATTTCCTTGTGCCAGTTGATGAGGTTGAACATGGCCTCCAGGGCGTTGCCGCCCGTGGCGAAGGCCAGCTCGCAGTCGACTTCTTCCTTCGACAGATGGCCCTGCATCACGGCCAGCACAATTTGATCCTTGTTTTCGAACCATTTGTAGAGGGTCTTTTTCGACATCGCCAGGTGGGTGGCAATGTCATCCATCGACACGCTACGGATGCCGTTGCGCATGAACAACTCGACGGCAGCCACCAGAATCCGGTTCTTGATTTCCATACTCACGGGGCAAAGGTACAATGGAAACTATAAATGACTTCAAAGTTTCCATTAATTTTTTGCTATTCATTTTCTGGTCTTCCGGCCCTCCTTGATTCTGACGGATAGCGGCGGCCAATACTTTATAGCCGCCGCACTATATTTTTCATGAGCAGCGCGACGGCGCTTTACGCGGGCTTGCCCCGGCGGGAGCCAGGTAAAAGCTGCTTGCGGAGCAGCGCTTCCCCAATCCGCCCCGGGCATCGTACCTTGGGGCCAGTATTTTTCTTGCTCTCCTCTCTCCTACCGTATGAAAATCCGCACTGGCTTTGGCTACGACGTTCATCAATTGCAGGAAGGCCTGCCCTTCTGGCTCGGCGGCATCCAGGTTCCGCACACCCACGGGGCCCTGGGCCACTCCGATGCCGACGTGCTCATCCACGTTATCTGCGACGCGCTGCTGGGCGCGGCCAACCTGCGCGACATCGGCTTTCACTTCCCCGACACCGACCCGCAGTACAAGGGCATCGACAGCAAGCGGCTGCTGGCCGAAGTGATGCGCCTGCTGCGGGAGCGGGGCTATAGCATCAGCAACATCGATTCTACCATTTGCCTGGAAGCGCCCAAGGTCAACCCGCACATTGCCGAAATGCAGCGCGTGCTGGCCGAGGTGATGGGTATTCCAGCAGACGATATTTCCATCAAAGCCACCACCACCGAAAAGCTCGGCTTCGTGGGCCGGCGCGAGGGCGTAGCCGCCTACGCCAGCGTGCTGATTGTGCAACCTTCGTGATAAAACAGTGCAATTGCGGGAGAGCAGCGCCGGCGTACAAGCCGTTCAGGCCGGCGCTACGCCACCATCAACTCCACGATTTCACGACTTCCTCCTTTCCCAACTTCACCGCTTTTATGAACAAACCCTCCCTCTACACGCTGCTGCTGGCTGCGTGCTGCGCTACGACTGCCATGGCGCAGCAGGCTCCCGAAAAAATCAAGGTCAAGCACAAGCGCGGCAAGACGGAAGCCCCGGCTGCTACCACCGCTACCGACGTGACGCCGCCGCCAACCCGGCAGGCCCCCGAGGAAGCCGACTGGGCCAACGTGTACGGCACTACCATCACCCAGGCCGACCTGCGCGAGCATCTCACCATTCTGGCTTCTGATGCTTACGAAGGCCGCGAAACCGGCGAGAAAGGCCAGAAAATGGCCGCCGATTATATTTCCAAGCAGTTTAAGGCGCTGGGCCTCACCGGGCCGGTGCCCAACTCCGACAACCCCTACCTACAGCACTTCACCATGGAGCGCTCTACCTGGGCCGACGGCGCCACGCTGAAAGTGGGCGGCCAGTCGTACAAGTGGCTGACGGATTTTTACGCCTACGGCAGCTCCCCTTTCCAAACGGAAACCACCGTTCAGCCCATTTTCGCCGGCTACGGCATCGAGCAGGACGGCTACTCCGACTACGCGGGCCGCGACGTGAAGGGCAAGGACATCATCGTATTGCTGGGCGAGCCGCTGAATGCCGACGGCAAGCCGTTGCTGGGTAAAGATGGTCAGGGCAGCAAGTGGGGCATGGATTTTCGGGCTAAAGCCAGCCTGGCCGCGCAGAAAGGAGCCCGAAGCGTGTTCTTTGTCGATGCGTCTTCCAGCAGCAACTTCGTCAAAGCGGCCGCCCGCATGGCTCCCTACATGAGCCGCCCCACCGTGTCGTTTCTGGATAGCAAGGAAACCGCCCGCTCCGCCTTTTTTGTGTCGCCGGCCGTGGGCTACAAGCTGCTGAACGCCACGGCAGCCAGCATCAGCAAGTACCAGAGCGACGTGACGAAAGCCGGCAAGCCAGTGGCCGGCACCTTTAAGCCCGCCAAAATCACGATTAAAGCACCCAAGAAAAAGGAGCAGTTTACGACCGAAAACGTGCTGGGCTTCCTGGAAGGCTCCGACAAGAAGGATGAAATTCTGGTTGTGTCGGCTCACTACGACCACATCGGCATCATCAACGGCGAGGTGCACAACGGGGCCGACGACGACGGCTCGGGGACGGTATCGGTGCTGGAAATGGCGCAGGCCTTTGCCAAAGCCAAAACCGAAGGCCACGGCCCGCGCCGCAGCATCCTGTTCATGACCGTGACGGGTGAGGAAAAGGGCCTGCTGGGCTCGGAGTACTACACCGACCACCCCATCTTTCCGCTGGAAAAAACCATTGCCGACCTGAACATCGACATGGTGGGCCGCACCGATAAGGACCACGAGGGCAAAGCCGACTACGTCTACGTAATCGGCTCCGATAAGCTCTCGTCGGAGCTGCACGCCATCAACGAGGAAGCCAACAAGAAGTACACCCAGATTGACCTCGACTACCGCTTCAACGACCCCCAGGACCCCAACCGCTTCTATTACCGCTCCGACCACTATAACTTCGCCAAGCACAAGATTCCGGTGGCGTTTTACTTCAACGGCGTGCACGACGACTACCACGGCGCGGGCGACGAAGTAGAGAAAATCGAGTTTCCGAAAACGGAGAAGCGCGCCCGCCTCGTGTTCTTTACGGCCTGGCAGCTAGCCAACCGCGACAACCGCATTGTGGTGGACTCGAATAAGCAGTAGCCGTTTTTGCGCCCTGCGTAGAGCGTGGCAGTGGATGAAAGTAATCTGTACTTCATTCACTGCCACGCTTTATATTTGTTTATACCCTGACTGCCAACACCTACCGCTATGACCACGAAAGCCGCCCAATTTCAGACCGACTCCGACACCAAGGCCTTTGACCTGGAGCACCGCCGGAAGATTCGCTTCAACATCGGCAAGTATAACGTGGCCGTGCAAACCGGCCTGGGCTGGTACCAGGACCACGAGCTGGCGCGGGAGCGGGCGTCGTACCTCAAGGCCAAGTCCATCAACAACCTCGACCACTACCTGCTGGAGTTCGAGAAGAATTTCACCCGGCGCGGCGGCAAGGTAATCTGGGCGCAGAACGCGGAGGAAGCGCTGACCGAAATCGGCAAAATCATGCAGCGCAAGCACGCCCGCTCGGTAGTAAAGGCCAAGAGCATGACCACCGAGGAAATTCATTTGAACCACTACCTCGGCAAAAACGGCATCGACTCGATTGAAACTGACCTGGGCGAGTTCATCGTGCAGCTCAACGGCGAGCGGCCCTACCACATCGTGACGCCGGCCATGCACCTGAGCAAAAAGGACATTACCGATATCTTCGTCAAGCACCTCAAAATAGAGCCCACCGACGACGCCCAGCAGCTGGTGCTTACGGCCCGCCACCTGCTGCGCGGCAAGTACACCACGGCCGAAGTAGGCGTGACGGGCGGCAACTTCCTGCTGGCCGACATCGGCGGCATTGCCGTGACTGAAAACGAAGGCAACGCCCGCTTGTCGGCTACTTTCCCGAAAACCCACATTGCCATCGTAGGCATCGAGAAGGTGATTCCCAGCGTGCATGACCTGGATTTGTTCTGGCCGCTGCTCAGCACCAGCGGCACCGGCCAGCAGGTCACGGTCTACAATACCATTTATACCGGCCCACGCCAGCCGCTGGAAAAGGACGGCCCCGAGGAAATGTACGTGGTGCTGCTCGACAACGGCCGCACCAACCTGCTGGCCCAGCCCGACAAGCGCGAGGCCCTGCACTGCATCCGCTGCGGGGCCTGCCTGAACGTGTGCCCGGTGTATAAAAACATTGGCGGCCACACCTACGAGGCGACTTACTCCGGCCCCATCGGCTCCGTGATTACGCCCCACCTTTCGGGGCTGGAGGAAAACAACCACCTGAGCTTTGCCTCGTCGCTGTGCGGGGCCTGCTCCTCAGTGTGCCCGGTGAAGATTAACATCCACAACATTCTGCTCAAAAACCGCCAGCAGAGCGTGGCAGCCGGCTATTCAGATAAGGAAGAGCAGCGCGCCATTGCGCTATGGCTCTACGGTATGAAGCACCGCTGGCTGTGGGATATGGCCCCCACGAGTGGCAAGAACTGGGTGCTGAGCCGCCTGCTGGGCGAAACCGGCTGGAACAAGCGCCGCGAGGGGTTGCAGATTGCACCCAAGTCGTTCAAGCAGCTGTGGAAGGTGCGGGGGTAAGGATCTGCTACGTAATATTTTACTACATTTAACAAATAATGTCAATTATAGACTTCTTTTAGTTAAAAATCGGTAAAATATTACTCTTTTGGTTTCACCTTCTGACATAGCTGATTCAATCTATAGGCACCGCCAGCTGCTCCGGCTTTCCCAGGCAGAGCTGGCGGAGCTGGCGGGCGTGTCGCACAGTTTTGTTACGAAACTGGAGGCGGGCAAGGCAAATCCAGGATTGAAACAGCTCAACCAGCTTCTGGATGTTCTCGGTTTATCGTTATCTATTGTTCCCAAAATATGAAACCACTAGCGGCCGAAGTGCTTTATAATGGCGTGGTAGCCGGTATTTTACGCCGCACGACCAGCCAGTTTTCATTCCGCTACGCACCAGAATATGCGACCGGCACACTACCAGCCATCAGCCTGACGCTACCGAAGCGGGACGGCGCTTTCGTTTCGCCGGTGTTGTTCAGTTTTTTCTCCGGCTTGCTGGCCGAAGGTATAGCCAAACAGATTCAGTGCCGGGAGTTGGGCATTGATGAGCAGGACGAGATGCTGCGCCTGGTAAAAACGGCCCACTCGGAAACCATCGGCGCCATCACCGTACGCGAAATTTCGGCTTAATGAGTCCTACCAAAAAATCCGCTTACTGCGCGGGCTGCTACCGCCGACTTACCAAACAGCAGCCCGATTTCTGTGCCAGCTGCCAGCGGGAGCTTTTCGGCGGGGCCGCGGTGTCGGCGGTGCTGGCCTTTTCGCCCCCGAAGCAAGCCACGCCCAAAGAAGCCCTGCGCTACCGCGAGCTGACGCGCCAAATGTCAATGTCGGGTGTGCAGGAGAAGTTTTCCGTGCGGCTAGCGGCCGGTACTGCAGCGCTGGAGCTGACTAACGCCGGGGGCCAGTACATTCTGAAGCCTATTCCCAGTATCAACGTGCATCCGGAAGCGGTGCCCGCCAATGAGCACCTGACGATGCAGCTGGCCCGGCAGGTATTCCGGTTGCCTACGGCTGCTTGTGCGGTGTTGCGTTTTGCCACGGGCCAACCCGCATACCTCACCCGGCGCTTCGATGTGCAGCCCGATGGCCGCCGCCTGTTGCAGGAAGATTTTGCCCAGCTGGCCGGACGCACCCAGCAGCAGCACGGCCCCAACTACAAGTACGATTACAGCTACGAGGAAATGGGGCAGGTAATTCGCCAGGCCTTGCCTGCCACCTACCTGCCCGAGCTAACGGCTTTTTTCCAACTCCTGCTGTTCAATTATCTGGTAGGTAACGGCGATGCTCACCTCAAGAACTTTTCGCTGCACCGCACCCCTCACGACGAAGCCTACCACTTCACCCCGGCCTACGACTTGCTCAGCACCAAGCTGCACTTTCCGGACGAGTCGGATACGGCAGTGCCTCTTTGCCCCGACCCAACCAACGATCCGCCCGCGTTTGATGCCTTGGGCTTTTATAGTCACGACAACTTCCTGGAGCTGGGCCGCCGCCTGGGCCTGCCCCTCTCCCGCGTGCGTCGGCTGCTGGCCGATATTGTGCAGCACGAAGCCAAGATTCAGGCGCTGATTGACCGCTCGTTTTTACCACCCGACTTGCAGGCCCGCTACGCCACCGTAGTGGCCGAGCGCCGGCAGCGGCTGCGCTATTCACTGGCCGCGGCGGGCTAACCATTCCGGGCGGTAGGAGTAAAAAGGCACAGCGGGCACGGTGCCACGCGTTTGCGTATTCTCTATGCTCGATTTTCTGCTGCGAGGCGTCGCTTTTCTGGGCGGGGCTTTTCTGGTGCTTACCACCATTCTGTCGGCTATCCGGTCGTTTGTGCTGCCGCGCAACGAGTCGGTGCTGATCAACAACTGGGTGTTTATGCTCACCCGGCATACGTTTAGCTTCCTGGCGGCCCAACGCAATACCTACGCCGCCCGCGACCGGGTAATGTCGCTCTACGCGCCCGTGTCGCTGGTAATGCTGCCCGTTGTGTGGCTTATTCTACTCTCGTTTGGCTACACGGGCATGCTGTGGGCTGTGGGCGAGGGCAGCATCACGACCAGCTATATTCTTAGCAGCAACGCCCTGCTCACCCTGGGCTCGGTGAAAGCCGCCACGGTTCTGGGTAGCATTTGCACATTTTCCGAAGCTACGTTTGGCCTGCTGCTTATTACGCTGCTCATTTCCTATCTACCCACTATGTACCAGGCCTTCACCCGGCGCGAGCTGGTAGTGGCCCGTCTGGAACTGCGCTGCGGCACCAACCGGACCGCCACCGAGCTCATTCTGTGGCTAAACCGCACCGGCTCCCTGGCCGACGATGGCCCGCAATGGGAAACCTGGGAAGAGTGGTTTGTCGAAATTGAGGAGACCCACACGTCACTGCCGATTCTGTCCTTTTTCCGCTCGCCCCAGCCGGGCCGTTCCTGGGTAACGGCCGCGGGGCTGATTCTGGAAGCCTCGGCCGTTATTATCAGCACCGTCGATCAGAAGCGCGACCCACAGATGGAATTATGCTTCAAGGCCGGCTGCATTGCCGTCAACCGCGTGGCGCGCTACTTCCAGGAGCGCGCCCGTGCCGAGCCCGCCGTACCCTTGGACGACAACAACCCCATAGAAGACCCGACGCGCATCGATTTCCTGCATACCTACGATCAGCTTTCGGAAGCCGACCTCGTGCTGTGTGCCGACCGGGAAGAGGCCTGGCAGAAGTACCAGGAGTTGCGCGTCCGCTACCGGGAGGCCATCCAGTTCTTGGCCAAGCTCACCATGTCACCCGATCTGAAGTCGATTGGCTAAGGGTACTGTAGCGCGAACGGTGTAGTAGAGTGGTATACATTTTCTGGGCCGCTGCCTACGTGCCTCAACGGAGGGTAGCAAGGGCCGCCGTGGTTTGCACATCCAGCAGCTGCACCACTAGGTTGGCCTCTTCATCCAGCGACTTCCGGTAGCTCAGGGCTGCTGGCGTACCGGGTGTTTCCCACCGGGCCAGCTCGGCCAGGGTGCCCAGGCGGGTGAGCGACTCGTCGAGGCGTAGGTAGAGCCGCAGCCAAGTGGCACTGGCCTCGGCCAGCGGGCGGTCCAGGGCCAGGCGCAGGCGCAAATCGAGCATCTTCATCACCACGTCGGTCAGCGAATGCAAGCGGGTTTGTTCCTCATCCGTTAGCGTGCGAGCCTCCCGGTCGATGATGCATAACGCCCCGATAGAGTAGCCGGTTTCGGTGCGCAGCGGCTGGCACGCGTGAAACCGTAACTGCAAGTCGGCGGCCACACCGGGCTTGGTGAGCTTGCACGGCTCCCGGAGTAAATCTTCGTGGATGAGCAGCTCATCCTTCAGAATGGCCACTGCGCATACATGTTCGGTGCGGGGCACATGCTCGGCCCCGGCCAGGCCAAAGTTGGCTTTAAACCACACGCTGTCTTCATCCACGAATGAAAGCAGGGCAATAGGTACGTCAAACAGCTTGGCTGTCAGGCGGGCTACTTCGTCGAATACGGCGTCGGGGGCGGTGCCCAGCACCCGGTAAGGTGCCAAAGCCTGCAGCCGCAAGGATTCGTTGGCCGGCAGCAGAAAATCGGGAGTAGGCATAGGCGGTAGATAGGCAGCGCGGCCAGATCAATAGTGGTCCGGCGGACAGGAGGCAATGCAGCAGGCGGCCCACAGCGGCTCACGGCATCAGCTCTAGTCTTCGTCGGGCAGAATATTGACATCCTGCACCAATACCATTTTCTCGATCTGGCGGCCGCGGGTGGTATTTGCTAAGCCGCCCAACGCTGTTTCCTTGTAGCGGGTTTCCATGCTTTGGCCTACTTCCCCCAACGCCGCCACGCACTGGTCTACCGGAATAACGGGGTCGACGCCGGCAATGGCAATCTGGGCCGAGGAGAAGGCAATGGCCGCCGCCGAGGCGTTGCGCACCACGCAGGGCACTTCCACCAGGCCCGCTACCGGGTCGCACACCAGGCCCAGCATGCACTGAATGGTAATGGCCACGGCCGCAAACACATAATCGACGCTGCCGCCGAGGCAATACACGATGGCCCCCGCGCCCATAGCGGCCGCACTGCCGGTTTCGGCCTGGCAGCCGCCCACGGCCCCGGCCAGGGAGGCGTTCTGCTCAATAATAAGCGCAATGCCGGCCGCAACGAGCAGGCCTTCCAGAATCTTGTGGTCGTCGAGGCGGTGCAGATCCTGAATCGTGACCAGCACGCCTGGCAGGATACCGGAAGCACCGGCCGTGGGGGCCGCCACCACGCGCCCCATGCACGAGTTCACCTCTTTAGCGCCCAGAGCCCTGGTAATGAGCTGCTTGAATTCGGGTGAAAGCACGGTGATGGGCGAGGCCGCTATTTTCTTGGCACCGTTGTTAATCATGCCCGAGCGCGAAGTCATGTCCTCGGTAAGACCGGTTTTGACCGCGTCGCGCATCACATCGTAGGCCCGTTGCAGACCGGGCCAGATGTCGGCCTCAGTTCGGCCCTTCTGCTCGATTTCGTAGTCCAGCACGGGCTGGTAGAGCGGCTCGCCGGTGGCGGCGCAATGGGCCTGCCAGGAAGCAAAATCGGTGAAGAGCAAGGACATGATGGGCGGGGAAGTAGGGATAGGGATGGGAAAGCCTCGTTTTGGAACACCAGTTCGACAATTGGAACATCAGTTCGACAAGCAGAGTGCGGCAGTGATTGGCAATTTCGCTGTTTTTGCCCATACCTTCCGCTTACCGCCTACGCCGCGCACTCACTTTAAACGCGGCTCGACCACGTATCGCCGTATTTCTCTCGGAAGCCAGCTTATCGTACACAATCTGCTTTAGCCAACAGACGCGGTTATTACTCCTGAGAGCACCGGCCGCACCAGGGTAACCGCCGTCGTCTTTACTGTACCACCAGACGAGTTTGCCCCGTGCAGGCCCCGGCCCGCAGGCGCACCAGGTAGAGGCCGCCGGGCAAGGCCTCAGTAGGCAGACTCACTTGCGTCGCGCCCATAGCAGAGAGTATGGTGGTAGCCACCTGATGCCCGGTAGCATCCAGGATATCAACTGTTGCCGCAGTAGCCGAGGCCGGCAGCTCATAGTGCAGCACGGCTTGGCCCTGCACCGGATTGGGCGACACCGCCAGAGAGACGCGGGTAGTGGCCGCTGCACGCACACTGGTTATCTGGGTGTAGGTATACAGGTCGCGGTAGCCATCCTGGAAGCTGGTGCCGGTCCAGTTCTGCCCGTGTTCTGACAGCAGGTTGCCCTGCGCGTCATAGGTGTACAGGTTCTGCGCCCAGGTACGCCAGGCGATGCCGTTCCATTCCTCAATCAGCTTTGTAGCCAGATGCCCGACCGCGTCGTACTGATAGGTATCACGGTGGAAATCCTGCAACAGACCGGTGCTACTGGCAATCTGCTGGCTGCGGGTTTGCTGAACGTTGCCCTGCGAGTTGTAGGTGTAGAATATTTTGTTGCCAGACTGCCAGGCACCAGTGGCATCCAGCCGCTGGTAGTCAAAGACTTCCAGCTGCCCCTGGCTGTTATAGATGTAGAAAACCTGTTCATAGGGTTCAAATACGCCGCTCGACGAAAGGCTTGCCGTGAGAAAGTGCGTTAGCTGCCCGGCAGCGTTGTAGCTCAAGGTGGTTCGTTCTTGCAGGAGCCATGTCGGGTTGCCCTGATTCAGGAACCAGTTGACTTGGGTCCGCTGACCATTGGTATAGGTGTAGGCGTAGGCCCAAACGCGTTGCTCGGCCATGGGCCGGTCAAGAATCAAAAGCGTATCGGACACGGGCTGCGCGCTGGCGTTGTAGCGCCGAAGAGTCTCACTGAACCCCTTCCACGCGGCATCAACCCACAGTTCGCTCCTCAGGCAGCCATACAGAGTGGAGGCGCCGTAGCGTGAGTACAGATTGCGGTATTCATTCTGCCAGCTGTTAGTGCTGGCCATGTAGCGTTGCCACAGGCGCTGTTGCAGCTGCGCCACGGTAGTAGCACGCCGGCCCATCGGCACCAGCATTTCCGGCTGCGGAATGCCGACGGTTTCCAGCGAGTGGAGAGGCTTCGGGGTTTGAATGTTGGTCTGGGCCTGAGCCGGGAGCGTCAGGCAGCTGAACCAGCAAGCCAATAGGGCAAAGCATTTCAGCGTAACGTGTTGCATAAGAGTAGATAAGCAAGAAGTCTCAGGCCCGAATAGTAGGATGCAGGGTCGAAGGTAGCGGCCTCACCGCTCTCAACCCAGTGCGCCACGAAACGGGTGGGCAATTCGGGCATAAAAACGGCGGCCGGAACAGGTCCGGCCGCCGCTCAAATAATTGGTGGGATAACTAGCTGATTGCCCCAGCCAGCCTATTCTACTATTTCCTTGGCTTCCGTCACCAGCTTAATGGAGGCCGAGTTGATGCACAGCCGCAAGCCGCCCGGAGGCGGTCCATCGGGGAAAACATGGCCCTGATGCGCGTCGCAGGCGTTGCACAGGGCCTCCACGCGGGTCATGCCGTAGCTGGTGTCCTTCTTGTACTTAATGGCGTTGTCTGTTACCGGCTGCGTGAAGCTCGGCCAGCCCGTACCCGACTCAAACTTAGTGCGCGAATCGTAGAGCGGGGTGCCGCAGCACACGCAGGCATACAGGCCCAATTCGTGGGCCTCGCAGTACTCGCCCGTAAAGGCGCGCTCGGTGCCGTGCTGACGCGTGACGTGGTATTGCTCGGCGGTGAGCTGCGCCTTCCACTCGGCATCGGTTTTCTCAACTCGCTTATCGGGGGCCGGGCTGCCATTGTTGGCCAGCCGGATAACGTCGTTCCAGGTTTGCATAAAAGGTTGGGTTGGGGTCGAAGGTAGACAGGTCAGTTTTGTAGCAAACGTGGTGAGCAGGCCGGAAGTTTTTCCCGATTGACGCACAGAAGTTACTTCCTCTACCCTCGCAACGGCGCGGCAGTAGGCCGTTTGGGCCTCGGGTCCGTTACTGGCGGTGAGCGGCCGCGCCGACAGTTATTTACTGTGCTGTATAGAATCTTGCCGGACCAGTGGCAGCACAGGTTATTTTCTTCGCTTATCGTTCGGCCACCTGCTGCACATCCACACTCAAAAGGTGTTTGAGGCATTAAAAACGGTCATGCTTCGACTGCGCGGACGCCAGACAGAGCATGACCGGTCCAGATTTTTTTTGCTACCTCAAACAGCTTCTTAAGTGGTCGTGCAGAAGTAAGCGTATTGAATTTAGAACGTCATGCTGAGCTTGTCGAAGCATCTCTACCGCGCATGTACTCCAGTCAGAAGGGTTAGTGACGCAGTAGAGATGCTTCGACAAGCTCAGCATGACGACCTTTTTTTGCTACGATTACTTTTGCGCGACTACTTAGTCACACTATGAAAATTCTCACCGCTGCCCAAACCCGCCAAGCCGATGCTGCTACTATTCGGGAGCAAACCATCACCTCGGAAGCCTTGATGGAACGCGCCGCCACGGCTTTCACCGGGTGGCTGATGGCCCGGCAGACACCGGCTGAAGCGGGCGAAATCCTGGTTTTCTGCGGGCCCGGCAACAATGGCGGCGACGGGCTGGCCGTGGCCCGCCTGCTGCACCAGGCCGCGTACCACGTGCAGGTATACCTCTTGCCCGCCGACCGCTATTCCCCGGACTTCCAGGCCAACCAGCGCAGCTTGCCGGCCACCGTGCCCCGCACGACGCTGGACGCGGCGGCCCTGCCCACTATTGCCGTGGACGCGCTGGTCATCGACGCACTATTCGGCACTGGCCTGTCGCGGCCCCTGGCGGGTGTGGCCGCCGCCGTAGTGGCCCACCTCAACCAGGCGCGGGCGCGCGTCGTGGCCATCGATATTCCCTCGGGGCTGTTTGCCGACGCGCCCCAGCCCGCCGATGCGCCCGTTATGCGGGCCCGGCACACCGTGGGCTTCGAGCTACCCAAGCTGGCTTTTCTGCTGCCGCAAAACGCGGCCTTTGTCGGCCAGTGGCCGGTCGTCCCGATTGGCTTGAGCTCACAGTTCTTGGCACAGGCCGCAAGCAAGCTGTATTTCGTGGATGCTGCTTTCCTGGCTGGTCGCCTGCCTCGGCGGGCCACGTTTGGGCACAAGGGCACCTACGGCCATGCACTGCTGCTGGCGGGCAGCCGGGGTAAGATTGGCGCGGCACTGCTGGCCGCGCAGGCCTGCCTACGGAGCGGCGTGGGTTTGCTGACGGTGCGCACGCCCGCCTGCGGCTACGATGTGCTCCAAACTGCCGCTCCCGAAGCCATGGCCCTCACCGACCCTTCTTCCGATTACCTCAGCGAGCTGCCGGATCTGAAGCCGTATTCAGCCGTCGGCATTGGGCCGGGAATAGGGCAGGCAGAGTCGACGAAACAAGTGCTGACCCAGCTGCTACGGGAAGCCCAGGTGCCGCTCGTGCTGGATGCCGACGCGCTGAACCTGCTCGGGGCCGACCCAGGGCTGCTGGCTCTGCTGCCCGCTGACTCGGTACTAACGCCGCACCCCAGGGAGTTTGAGCGCCTCACCAGCCCAGCCCGCGACGACTACCACCGCCTGGAGCTGCTGCGCGCTTTTTGCCACGCCCACGGCTGCTACGTGGTACTGAAAGGCGCTTACTCCTGTTTGGGCACGCCCACCGGCGAGCTATACTTCAACAGCACCGGCAACCCCGGTATGGCTACTGGTGGCAGTGGCGACGTGCTTACGGGCGTGCTCACGGCGCTGCGCGCCCAGCAACTACCGCCACTCGACGCGGCCCTGCTGGCCATGTATGCCCACGGCCGCGCCGGCGACCTAGCGGCCCGCAACACGGGGCAAGCGGGCCTGGTGGCGGGCGACATTACGCAGTTTCTGGGTCCGGCTTTTGAGGAGCTGACAACGTCAAAAACGTTTTGAGCAGCACTCTGTAGCAGTTTCATACTACCTGAGCGAGGTAGAGACGCCTACTGACGTCTCGCGTTGAACGGCTAAGCGCGGGTTTGGCGTTTTTAGCGCGGTTTTGGATTCCGTGTACAGAGCAGCAGTAGCGCGAACTTTGTAGTTCGCGTCTCCGCGCTGATAATACGACTGCGAACGGCGCGGCGACGCGAACTACAAAGTTCGCGCTACTAGCCATGGACCCCGAAAACGCTGTAAAAACGCCAATTCCGTCATGCCTGCTCTGGCATCCGCTTATCGAGGCAAGACGTTCCATTGAGTACGCTTACAGCTGCGCAATCGGGGGCAATGGTAGTGGAGGGGCGCGACGGTACCGGCGGAAGGGGTGGGCGACGACCAGCTATGCCGCCCAGTACACGGCCAGAAACTGCGCTACCATGAGGCCGTCGGCCAGCAGAGCGAAATAATAATCGGGGCGGGTTTCGTCGGCAAACCACACGATGAGACCAGTGAGGAGCGTGGGCAGGGTCAGAATCAGGAGCTGCACGGGCGCCAGGCCCGGCGGAATGAGCAGGCCTGATACAACCAGGCACAGCAGCGACAAAATTTTGGCCGCCCGGATGCCGAAGATTCCCGGGAAAGTGCGCGTGCCGCCGAGCAGGTCTTTGGTATAGTCCCGGATATCGAACACAAACGTCAGGGCCAGAATAAAGAAGAAGCGGCGGCCGAAGAGCATCAGCACCACCGGGGCCAGCAGCGGTTTGCCCAGGTACAGGGCCGGCACCCACACCGTGATGGCCGCCCAGACGTAGGCAATCAAAAAGCCCTTCAGCAGCGGCAGGTCGCGCAGGGCGCGCCAGTGGCCCCGCACCTTCAGCACCGGAAATGAGTAGAGCAGTGAAATAGCGGCCAGATGCCCCAGAAACAGCGTTAAGTGCTGCCAGCCGTCGAGCCAGAACAGCAGCGTGGCCAGGGCCAGGGCCACCAGCGCCAGCCCAAACAGCCCACGCCGGTGTTGTATCAGCCACAGCTTGCGGCCCGAAAGCACGGCCTGCTGCCGAAATTTGTAGGGCAGCACGCTGTCGATGTTGTAGAGAAACAGCGTGGCCGCGAAAATAAGCGCCGCCAGCCGAAACGGAATATCGACGCGCCAGAACAGAAAGGTGGCCCAGGTGAGACTGGTAGCCGCCGCCGCCACCAGCATACTGCTGTACAGAATGGCATCGGCCCAGCGCCGGAGGCCGGTGAGGAAGGCGGGAACGGCGGCCGCTGGTTTGTCGCTGACTTCGCGCATGGCTCCGGGCGTCGGGGAAGAACACGGAAAGCCCGCCGCCGCGCCCTAAAGATAGAGCGTGCGCCCCTTACTCGCCCGTTTCGTCGTGGCTGGCATCCACGGGTTTCGACTGCGGCGAGCCGTGCTGGCGCAGAAAAACGGACAGCCCCACAATAGCCACGATGGACAGAAACTCGCTCTGCCAGTTCTGGAGCGACTCGAACCAGAACCGCGACGTGACCAGGTATTCCACGGTCGTGAGCTGGGGCTTGCCGTGCTGCTGCTGCTCGATGTTGTACACAATAGCCCCGCCCTTGGCGTGCAGCCACACCGAGCCCACGAACAGCAGAAAGAAGACAATAGTCAGGGATTTTTTGTAGAGCCACAGCCACGGACCGCCCCACTTCACCGGGCCGGGCGCATCGGGCTTGCTGGGGTCGGGCTCCTGGTCTACAGCCTCCTCCTCGTACAGCTTTTTGGACTCGGAGGAGCCTTTTTGGCGCAGCCAGATGGTGAGCAGCACAAAGAGACCCATTTGTAGAAACTCGCTTTCCCAGTTCTCAAACGTCGCTTCCAGAAAGTGTCCCGACGTGAGGTATTGCCCCAACGACAGCGGCAACAGCCCCAACTCCTCCAGGTCGCCGTTGTACTCGTGCCAGCCGGTCAGGGCCTGGCCTACCATGGCGGCCAATACCAGTGCAGTGCCCACGAGCAGCAGGCTGTTTTCGTAGAGGAAGCGGAGCACCGGCGAGGCGGAGGGCTGTTTGGGCATGGCCTCCCTTACGTAACGCCCTCCGGATTTGGTACACCCGAGCCCCGGCTGCCCATGCCGCCCGCGTGCAGCAGCACGCCCCTGCCCGGCGTAGTCGTTGCGGAGCGTTGCCGGTACTTGCGCGGCATTAAAGTAGACTTGTTCCTGAATAAAGCGAAACGAAAAAAGAACGTCATGCTGAGCGCAGTCGAAGCATCTCCACCGCTTCGTTGCACGACTTGGACGAAGCGGTAGAGAGGCTTCGACTGCGCTCAGCATGACAGCCAAATTTTAGCATCGGTTCCTAATTTAGGAACAAGTCTAGTGTGTAGGATTTTGCTTTTCGTGTCCTGCTGAGCGCAGCCGAGGCACACCAAAAAGCCCCGCCGACCAGTCTGGTCGGCGGGGCTTTTTGGTGTGCCTCGGCTGCGCGGTGGCTTAGAGCTCTACGCCCGCCGATTTCTCCACGCCGTTCGGGTTAAACGTAGCGTTGTAGAGCTTCACGCTGTCCTCGATGATGCGGTAGGCATCTTCGCGGCCCATAAAGCGCTCCACAGTCACTTGCTTGTGCTCCAGGGCTTTGTAGTCTTCGAAAAAGCGGCGCATTTCCAGCAGCGTGTGCGGGGGCAGGTCGGAGATGTCGTTGTAGTGGTTCACCGAAATATCGTTGGCGGCCACGGCAATGATTTTGTCGTCTTCCTCGTCGCCGTCAATCATCTGCATCACCCCAATTACCTTGGCATCCACGAGGCACATCGGTACGATGTCGACGGAGCAGATTACCAGAATGTCCAGCGGGTCTTTGTCGTCGCAGTAGGTTTGGGGAATGAAGCCGTAGGCGGCTGGGTAGTGCACGGCCGAAAACAGCACGCGGTCCAGCTTGAGCATGCCGCTGTCTTTGTCGAGCTCATACTTGCCTTTCGAGCCCTTGGGAATTTCAATGATGCCGTTTACAACCGTGGGGGCGTTTTCGCCGCGCTCCACATCGTGCCAGGGGTTAAAATGAGTCATTATGGTACTGAGAAGTGTGAATGTTATACGTTGATTGTCAGGCGTTGGCAGGCGGGTGGGCCCTACGCCGGTTTTGCTTAAAGCGTGTGTGGAATTTTACGTTTCGGGTCCTGCTCCATCTGGCGTCTGCTGGTTTTTTTATACCATAGACTTGTGCCTGAAGTAGGAACTGACGCTAAAATATGGTTGTCATGCTGAGCTTGCCGAAGCATCTCTACCGCCAAACTAGCCTGATTACTTTGGCGGTAGAGATGCTTCGGCAAGCTCAGCATGACGTTCTTTTGACTTTCTAAACAGCTTCCACTTGTTGATAAACAACTACAGAGCGAGACTGACACGTTCTTCTGCGCATCACTTTTTAGAAAGAACTTCCAGCAGCGGCTGGCCGGTGCAGCCGTTGGGCTCCTGCAGGTGCAGCCAGCGCGCCAGCGTAGCCGCAATATCGGTGATGTTGGCCGGCGCGTTCGATTCGCCGTGCTTCACGTGCCAGCCCCAGAACACTAACGGCACATGGGTGTCATAGTTATTGAGCGAGCCGTGGGTGGTGCCTTTATTCACCGGGTAGGCATACGATTCGAGCCAGCCCGGCTCCAGCACCAGCATCACGTCGCCGCTGCGCTTGGGGAAGTAGCCGTTTTCCAGGTACATCAGCATGCCGCTCTCCCAGTGCGACTTCTGCAGGTCGTCGGCCGTGATGGCGCGGGTGACGCCAAACAGCGTGGTGGCAATATCGACCACCTCGTCCTGCACCAGCCGCAGATTAAGCTGCTTCTGGGCAATGAGCGGCCGGTTGAGGTACACCTGCTGATTTTCGTAGCTCAACACCCAATTGCCGGCCCCGTGGCGACGCACCAGCGCCTGCTGAATAGAGTCGCGCATGAGGCGCGGCCCCACCGAGCCGGCCGGCAGCCGGTGGGCCTTCATAAACTCGGGCGACTGAGCCGCCGCGTGGTCGGCCGACAGAAACACCAGCACCTGGCCCTTGCCCACGGTGGCGTCGAGGTATTTCAGCACGCGGGCAATATCCTGGTCGAGGCGCAGGTAGGTGTCCTCGGTTTCGATGGCGGTGGTGCCAAACTGATGCCCCACGTAGTCGGTCGAGGAAAAGCTCAGGGCCAGAAAATCGGTCGGGCCGCGCTGGCCCAGCTGCTCGGCCCGCACGGCTTCGAGGGCAAAGTCGGCCGTGAGCGAGTTGCCGAAGGGCGTGGAGCGAATCAAATCCAGGTTGCGCGGAGTGGCTACCGGCGCTTTCTCGCCTTCGGCTTTCAGGGCACCCTGCACGGCGGGCGGCGCGGCGGCGCTCAGCGCGGGCAGGTCATGCGGAAATACGGGCTTGGCTTCGCCCCGAAACGTCGATTCCCAGGCCACGTCATCGGCCGTGCTTTCCGTGTATTGGCCGATGGGCAACAGCGTTTCCCAGGGCTTGTCGAGGTAGCGGGCGGCCCGCTGCTCCCCATTGAAGGTAGCGACCCACTCCGGCAGCGTATTCTGGTAGAAGGTGCTGGTGATGAAGGCCCCGTTGGCGCCGTCGTACCAGTAGGCGGCAGTGGCGGCGTGGCCGGCGGGCAAAATCGAGCCCCGGTCCTTGATGCACACCCCGATTACCTTGGCCTCGAAGTTGGTAGCCAGCCGCAGCTCATCGGTGATGGTGGTGGTCAGCATGTGGCGCGGCGACTGTTGGCCCGCTGCCGCCGAGCCGCCCACGGCCTGCACCGTTTTATCTTCCGTTACATAGGTGCCCTTGCCTTCCTCGCGCACAAACCAGTTGTTGCCCACAATGCCGTGCATGGAGGGCGTAGCGCCGGTATAGATGCTGGCGTGGCCCGGCCCGGTATAGGTGGGCACGTAATTGTAGTGGGTATTTTCGTAGCTGAAGCCCTGGCCCAGCAGCCGCTTAAAGCCGTCGTTGCCATACTTGTCCCAGTAGCGGTACAGATAGTCGTAGCGCATCTGGTCCACCACGATGCCGACTACCAGCTTGGGGCGGTCCAGGGGCTTGGCTTTCTTCTGGGCGAAGGCGGGCAGCGACAGCGCGGCAACCCCCAACAGGAACAGGCTCTTTTTCAAATCGGTAGCGCGTTTAGTCGATCCGCTCCCGGCCGGGGTAACTCCGAGCCGGCACGAGCGGCCGCAAAGGTAACAGCCGGCGCGCTACTTCGCGGCCCGGCCAGCCAAAATAGCCGGGTAGGCGTACAGCCACCTGCGGGTAGAGACGCGCCCCTTCGCGTCTCAATCGTTGCGGTCGTTGCCAGGAGTATCGTTCAACGCGGAGACGCGAAGGGTCGCGTCTCTACAATCGTTCTTTCCCACATGCCTGCTTCTCCCCCTCCCTACGCCCTCATCTTCGACATGGATGGCGTGCTCATCGACAACACGGCGTATCAGGCCAAGGCCTTTCAGCTGCTGTTTCGCGAGCATGGCCTCACCACCAATGCCCGCCAGCTCCTCAAGCGCCTCAACGGCATGCCCGCCACCACTGTTCTCAAAACCGTGTTTCGCCACCCGGTGCCCCCAAAGCAGCTGGAGGAGTATGCCGCCCAGCGCGAGTTCCTCTACCGGGTGCTGTACTGGGACAAGCGGCGCGAAACGCCGGGTCTTTCCGGGTTTCTGGCCGCCGCCCGCGCCGCCGGCTTCCGCATAGCGCTGGGCACTGGCTCGGCCCCGGAAACCATTAGCTACATCCTCGACCACCTGAACCTGCGCCGCTTCTTCGACGTGGTGGTGGGGAAGGACGACGTGAAAAACGGCAAGCCCCACGCCGATACCTTCCGCGTGGCGGCCCACAAGCTGGGCGTGCCGCCCGAGCGCTGTGTGGTGTTCGAAGATGCGCTGCTGGGCGAGCAGGCCGCCTACCGGGCCGGCATGCGGGTGGTGGCCGTGAGCAGCGGCCTGCGGCCCGAGCAGTTTCAGGCCCCGCTACGGGTAGTTAAGGACTTCACGGAAATCACGCCGGCGCAGGTGCGGGAGCTGCTGGCGCAGCACCCCGAAACGCCGAAGCCCAGCAAGGAAATGGCTAAGAGGCACTACATGAAGCTGTAGCAAAGTCCCGGGCGCTTTCGTCGCCCGCTGCTTATCGGCTGCTCAACAACAGAAGCTGTAGCCCGGCAAGGCAATGCGCCAGAAGCATCGTGCAAGACGCATATCTTAGAGCGGTTTCGGATTCCGTGTACACAGTTCGCGCTACTAGCTATTGCCCCCGAAACCGCTCTAAGCTGCGTCTGTAACGCATAAAACGGTCAGCACGGTGTAGAGACGCGACCCTTCGCGTCTCAATCGTCGCGGTCGTTGCCAGGAGTATCGTTCAACGAGGAGACGCGAAGGGTCGCGTCTCTACACCGTTCCAATGGTCTTGGCGCTACCTTGAGCAGCTTCTGAGCAATGGGCTCTTCCCTGCCCCTACGCCTCCCCACCGATACCCTACTTACATTTTCCTGGTATGCTTCCTTTCGCTATTCAACCCAGCCTGGAAACCGACACCGTAGTGTTGCTTCCGCTGCAAGAGGCCGACTTCGCCGAGCTCTATGCCGTAGCCGCCGACCCCGCAATCTGGGAACAGCACCCCAACCAGAACCGCTGGCAGAAGGCCGTATTCACTACTTTTTTTGAGGGGGCCATGCGCAGCGGGGGGGCCTTCAGAATAGTAGACAAGGCCACGGGGGCCACCATGGGCAGCACCCGCCTCTACGACTACAACCCCGAGGACAACAGCATCCTGATCGGGTACACGTTTTATGGCACCCGGTACTGGGGCACAGGCATCAACCAGACGGTGAAAATTCTGCTGCTGGACTACCTGTTCCAGTTCGTGGACACGGTGCGCTTTCATATCGGGGCGGGCAACGTCCGGTCGCAAATCGCCATTCAGCGGCTGGGCGTCACGAAGGTCGCCGAGCTGGAAATGGCGTATTATGGCGAGCAGTCCAAGCTCAACTTCGTGTATGAGGTGAGCAAGCAGACCTGGGCCGCGCGCACCACCTGAGCCGCCCGGCGGCGGCCCCGGAGCCGGTGCCCCTCTGGCCTTGCGCCGGCCGAACACAAAGGCAGCTTCGGCCAGCCTGGCCCGCTCTCCTGTTAAGCTATTTAGAAAGGACAGTAGAACGTCATGTCTCGAACAACTTTCTAAACAGCTTCACAGGAGAGCGGCAGCTACTCCATCAGCAGGCGCACGGTTTGCGCGCCGGCCCGCACCACGTACACGCCCGCGGGCAGCATGGCCGGCAGTTGCCCCCAGGTAGGCACCCCTCCTATTTTTACCAGGGCTGTCTACCTACACAGGTAGGCAGCTACCAAAGTTTTACCCAGGGTGCCTACCTTGCCGGCATGGCCGTTCCCTCTCCTGCTTTTGACCTTAGCCTGACGGCCGCCGTGCGGGCGCACCTGGGCATTTCGACGCGGCAGTTGGCCCGCTACCTGGGCGTGTCGATGGGATTTGTGACGCATGTGGAGGCGGGCCGCAAGGGCTTGCCGCCCGCGCTGGGGCCGCGCCTGCTGTGGCTGGCCCGGCTGCTGCCGCCGCCGTTGGGCCAGGGGCCGCCCGCGCTGCCGCCCCCGCCCGCCCCCTACGATCCGCTGCTGCCCCTGCCCGCCCCCGACCCGGCCCTGGCCCCGGCGCTGCCCACCGCTGCCCCGCCCGCCCCCGAGCCGCTGCGCCGCCGCCTGCGCGACGTGCGCCTGCGCCTGCTGGTGGTGGGCCGGGAGCTGGCCCGGCAGCAGGCGCTGGCCGCCGCCCTGGCCCACCGCCGCGCCGGCCTGGCCCAGCTGCAAGCGGCCCCCGCCCCACCCGAGCCCACCGAAGCCGCCCACTACGCCCGCTGGCGGCACGAGCTAACCGCCGACCTCACCCGCGACGAGCCCGACCCGGCCAGGGCCGCCGCCGCCGGCCACCTGCTGGTCGCCCGCGTAGCCGGCCTGCGCGCCGAGGCGGCGGCGCTGGGCGGGGTGCTCATGCCCTAGCTACCTCTCCGCGGCCTCGTCTCCTTTCCAGCGCCTCACCCCCCCGGCCCCCTCTCCGAACAAGAGAGGGGCACCGGCTATGCCCCGGACGTTGGGCTCCCCCTCTCATTTTCGGAGAGGGGGCCGGGGGGTGAGGCGGCTTGGTCGCGCCGTTTGTACGCTTCCTGATGGCTGACCACTTAGAGCCTGTCCGAATAGGAAAAAGAGAACGTCATGCTTCATCTAGCGTCCGCTTGTCGAAGCAGGACCGCCTATTCGGATAGGCTCTTAATCGTCGCGGTCGTTGCAACGGCTGTCGTTCAGCACTGGCACCTGAAGTGTGGCGTCTTTGCCGCGCATCAGCCTGGTTGCTACAGAACTTCTCAGCCTGCAGACAATAGCCGGCAGGCCTGCCCGTTACCTTCCCGGCAACTCTGCCACCTTATCTATTTCAGTTATATGCCGTTTCCAGTAACATTACTCCGTACCAAAGCCGAGTGCGACGTCGCCCTCACCGCCCTGACCCGCGAGCTGCGCGAGTTCACCCTCAACGACCAGGTGCTCGATTTGCGCGCCGATAAGTCGGCGGAGCGGGCCAGCGACCGTACCGCGGCCTTGCAGCAGGCTCAGGCCGAGGTGACGCGCCTCACCCCGCAGGTAGCCGACGCGACGCCCGGCACCCGGGAACACCGCTTCCTCGACCGGCTGCTCACCCAGGCCTCGCGCCGGGTGCAGGACCTGAGCCTGCCCCCCGCCCCCGGCTCGCAGACCCCCGCCGATGCCTTCCTGCAAGCCGTGGATGTGCGCCAGGTAGCGGTGCAGGTGCCCGAGCTGGAGGCAGCCATTGCCGAAGCCACCGCCCACCGCGCCACGCTGCCCGCCTAACCTCACCCCGCTATTCTACCCCTATTCGCAACGCCAAACGGCCCGCTTCCTCCCCGAAAGCGGGCCGTTTTGGCGTTGTGAAAAGGAAGCGGTACGGCTACTTACGCCCCCACCGGGCCAGCGGGCAGGGCCACGCCGTAGAGGGCAACCACGGCGGCATCTGTTTGCGCCTCCAGGGCGGCGGTGTCGGCGGCGGCGTTGTGGGCTTTGGCCGCCAGAATCTGTTGCACCAGCCCGGCAATGTGGGCCTGCTCCTCGGCCGTGGCCGCGGGGATGGGGAGTTGTCCGATGTAGCTCATTTTCATTCGCAGGTAGCCATTCATCACCTTATCACAAACGCTGTTAATAAAGAAGGCGGCAGAATCTGAATTAAGGACACCAAGCAGGAACATGCTATAGCAGATTCGTGAACCATGTATCCTTATCGTTTGCCGGCTTGTGTGTGATAGCCGCAGTGGTCAAACCAGTTCCGGGCGTCCCGGCTGGTAATGCAGTCGATAGCCTGAGAGAGGGCCTGTTTG
>NZ_SRLD01000130.1 GCF_004745955.1 Hymenobacter elongatus
GGGCAAACAGGCGCAGCAAATAGCGAAATTTAAGGGTCGAAATTTTGCTGCACTTATAGTAGCGGTTAGCAAGCTGCATAACAGGAAGTTACGCCCATTTTCTTGACTCCTTCTTCCTAAGCCCCTTGACAGATAATCAAATGGAAAAATAGGATTGGTGTTATATTGGGATTTACTCAGTACAGTTCTTGCTTTATATAAGCTGCCATTTTTTGTCCTTTTTAAAATCACTTTTATCTTTACGTCACCTTGAATGGATGTATATATGTATGATTCTTTATAAGTAGATAGAAATGGATTTGAAAAAGAAAATAATATCAAAAACGCAAGAAGGTTATTCGTGATTTGTGTTTGTCTAAATTGTGCCTGAACGCGCTAAGCATTTTGCTGTATAGGGTGACTTATTCAATAATATAATTCCATTTACTGAGAATACTAAAGCGCGTTTGGGAATTATAGCAGATTCGTGAACCATGTATCCTTATCGTTTGCCGGCTTGTGTGTGATAGCCGCAGTGGTCAAACCAGTTCCGGGCGTCCCGGCTGGTAATGCAGTCGATAGCCTGAGAGAGGGCCTGT
>NZ_SRLD01000131.1 GCF_004745955.1 Hymenobacter elongatus
ACCAGGGCCAGCACCAGCCCGTCGAGCAGGGCTTGGGCGGTGGCCCGGCGCTGGTGGTCGTAGAATGCGTTTCGGGTCTTGCCAAACAGTCCGCAGAGCGTGCCCACACCGAGGTGCGGGTACTTCCGGCGCATTATTTCGACGGCTTGGCACCACCCTTTTTTCGGATGTCGATTTTATAGGTGGCTTCCGCCTGGTCGATGAGCGTGTGCAGCGCCTCGATTTGCCACTGCGCCTGCCGCAGCTGCGCGGCCAGCGTGGCGGCTTCGCCCGCCGGGGCCGGCGGGTCCGGCACGCTGGGAGGCGCGGCTTCCGCTGCTTGATATGCGGCGACCCACGCGCGCAAGGTGCTTTTCAGCCGCAGGCCGTACTTGAGCAGGGCCTCATCCTCGCTCAGGCGGCCGTCAAGCAACGCGCGCACAATCTGGTGCTTCTGGGCAGGGGTGAACAGTTTGCGGCGCATCTGGGCATATACGGCTGTGCCGTACTGTTTCAGCCACGCCTGCAGCGACGCGTGGTTGATGCCCAGGCGCTGAATCACTTCGCGCTGCGACAATCCGGATTCGACTA
>NZ_SRLD01000132.1 GCF_004745955.1 Hymenobacter elongatus
GGACGAACTGAGCGCGCACGTTGAGGCCTGTGTGGCGGAACGCAACGCCCGGCGAGCGACCGTCAACTGGCAATTCTCGCTCGATAAGGCGCGGGAGAAACTCACCCGCCACTACCAAAAGGTTTGTTCGAAAAACTCTCCTGACTAAGCAATAGTCACCGCCACTGCCGACCCTTGCGGGTTGGCAGTTTGCGTTTGAGGCGCATGGCGGGGATGCAACGTTCTGTTTCTGTGTCCTGCTGCGCTTGTCGAAGCAGCACTACTGCCATACCAGGGCCGTTTCCGATTCAGTGTACCACCTCCGGGTACCGCGAAGTTTCACTTCGCGAGTCGTTGCGGCTGGCTGCGGCCGAACCGTGCCGGGTGTCGCGAAGTAGAACTTCGCGGTACAGCGGCCATTGACTGCGAAACCGTGCTATAGCAGATTCGTGAACGGTGTATCTTACGGCGAGGTTTGGTCGTAAGTCCCAGGATGCAAGCTTATTCACTGGATTTACGCACGCGCGTGGCTGCGGCGTGTCAGCACCCCGGGGCGCGGCA
>NZ_SRLD01000133.1 GCF_004745955.1 Hymenobacter elongatus
CAGCCGGGACGCCCGGAACTGGTTTGACCACTGCGGCTATCACACACAAGCCGGCAAACGATAAGGATACATGGTTCACGAATCTGCTATAAGTTACGAATACGCAGCGACAATTTGGGTTGCACCCGAATAGGACACTGCTCTTATAATCCAACTACTGGAATAACTACTGTATACTTCACTAAGTAAAGACATGGAAAATCCTTTTTTCTTCTCGAATCTTTGGTCATACGCATCTTTACTCATCGTAGCAATATTTGTCTTTTTAGTTTTTAGATTTTTAATAAAAGGAAACAAGCAATAGAATATATTACAAGCATAGTCAATGATCATTAATTCCATATTAGATCATACAGCGCATACTTAGCATGGACTCAATCCTACCAGTACAAATTAATTAGTTCATCATTAGACTTGTTCCTGAATAAAGCGAAACACAAAAAGGCTGTCATGCTGAGCTTGTCGAAGCATCTCTACCGCAGTGGTACTTAGCATTGCGGTAGAGATGCTTCGACAAGCTCAGCATGACAGCC
>NZ_SRLD01000134.1 GCF_004745955.1 Hymenobacter elongatus
GTCGCCCGCCGTGCGGCCCACGTCCCCGGCTTTGCCCGCCAGGTGCGGCGCCAACAACGCCCACGCGCGGTCACTGATTTCATCTAAACTTTGCACGAACGCAAAGATAATTGTCCGTACAACCTAGGGCGTGTGGATAGTAATTAAAAAAGCAGCCCTGAATGCTTGTTGAACGTCCTGCTGAGCACTCTGCGCATCATGCAGCGAACGAAGCATCTCGCGTGCGGTTGTTGGATTACCACGCATACGTCAGCACGCGAGATGTCTCGCGTTGCTCGACAGGACGTTCTTTTTTCTTGCTGTCCACACAGCTTAAGTGACAAGTACCATTCAGTGCGAGAAGCTACTAGGTAAGTTCTTTGGTGTAGAAGCTATTTAGGAAGTAGACTTGTTCCTGAATAAAGCGAAACGAAAAAAGGCCGTCATGCTGAGCTTGTCGAAGCATCTCTACCGCGGTGGTAAGTAGCATTGCGGTAGAGATGCTTCGACAAGCTCAGCATGACAGCCAAAT
>NZ_SRLD01000135.1 GCF_004745955.1 Hymenobacter elongatus
GGTTTCCGACCCCACAGCTCGCTGCAGAATTTAACGCCCGATCAGGTCATGGCAGCCGCCAGTACTGTCGAGCTTCAAACCGCCTGATTCTCTACTTCAGGCCGGTCCAGCAATTGGGAGGAGGTCATATACCCCTTTCCTCTACTTCTCACTGGCCTACTTCGAGGGGAAGCCTACACTCCGGCTCCTAGTTTACAATATATTTCAACACCATAATAAAAGCCATGTTTATTAATTTTTTTGCTTTTTTTTTGGTATTTATTGCCAGCTGTTGACTGTCACGAATGTGCTGCAAGCGCATATGAAAAAAGACATATGAACCAAATGTTTGAATCTCAATACAATTATTTGCTTATAAGTAATAAAAAAATATATCTTCCAATGGGGTGCAACCCAAATTGTCGCTGCGTATTCGTAACTTAGGTCATGACTACAGCCCCCTCCACCGCCATGAGTAAGGCCGAATACCTAGCGTTGGCCGAGCAAAAATACACCGAGTTGCAGGCCCTT
>NZ_SRLD01000136.1 GCF_004745955.1 Hymenobacter elongatus
TGCCTGGTTCGAAGGCCACCAGCAGGCAGGCCGTGCCCTGGCGCACATACGTGCTGCTTTCCCGCCGGGGACGGCCGGCTTTGGCCGGCTGCTCCCCCTGCGCGGGCTGCGCCGGCACGGGCGGGAGCGGCTCGACGGGCTGGCCGTGCAGCTCACAGGGGCGTTCATCGAAACAGACCACCGGAAAACGCGGGTCGTAGGCCCGCTCGTAGACGGCCAGCACGTCCTCCATGCGGGCCAGAAAGGCGGCGTTCACTGCGCCCAGGCACCAGTGCTGCTGGCGCTGGGGCTGTACTTCGTTTTTTTAAGCACCTGGCCCACGGTTTCATGCGAAATGGTTTCCACCAGGCACAGTTCCACGGCTTTATCGGCCAACAGGCGCAGGGTCCAGCGGCTGTGCCCCAATGGGGCCGGCGTGCAGGCCAGGGCCGTGAGCGCGGCGCGGGCCGCCCCGTCAAAGCGCCGGGGCCCGCCGCGGCGCGGGGCCTCGCCGAGCGCCCTGGC
>NZ_SRLD01000137.1 GCF_004745955.1 Hymenobacter elongatus
CCACCGGCGTTTCGGCTACCGAAGCGTAGTGCTGGCACCAGCCACCGGCTGCATCCGACGCGAAGCGCAGGCGCAACGCGTCGTGGTGGGCCAGCAGCTGGGCCAGGCTTTGCCGCAACAATTCCTCTGTTAGCCGCTCCCTGCTTGACAGGAGAATTGACTGATTATAATGATGCTGGTCGACTGATGTACGACCAAAATATTCGTGTTGAATAGGGCTGAGCTCGACAGCACCCATAGCCGGCGACTGGTCGATTTGCCGCGTGAGCACTTGGGCGTGCTCAGCCAACTCGTTCAGCACAGGCGTGCGCAGTACATCGCTTACTTTCAGGCTGTAACCGGCTTGCTTCAAGCGGGATACTACCATTACGGCTTTAATAGAGTCGCCGCCGAGGTCGTAGAAGTTGTCGTGGCGGCCGATGGGCTCGCGGCGCAGCACGCCGGCCCACACCTGGGCCAGCCGGGTCTCGACCTCCCCGCGCGGGGCCTGGTAGTGCGCCT
>NZ_SRLD01000013.1 GCF_004745955.1 Hymenobacter elongatus
AAAATGGCGAAAGTTTTTGTTTTGGCGACGAAACTCGGGAATCTGGGCTAAATGCGTCTGTAAGGACATCGGCGAAACGAGGGAAAACCCGAATTTACCCCACCTGCCTCATAGTGCGGTTAATCTGCCGCTCAGCCCGTACACCAATCTGGTAGCGGCGGTGAATATGCAGCAAGCCAGTACCGATGTAACTATCGACGGCCAAGTGGTCAAGGTGGGCCAGGTTATCTACTTTACCTACGTGCCCGGCCCGCGTATTCGGGAGGCTATTTGCACGCAAAACACTGTGCCGCTGCTTATTCCGCATCTGGTGCTGAGCAACGCGGGTACTACCGCCTGCCCAACGGCCGCTGACCGGTAGCCGCCCCGCAGCAGGACCGCCGCCAAGCGGCATCCGTGGTTTCGATCAACTACGTAAACAGCCACCAATTCTTTAGATTAGCACCCACACCACCCTCTTCTCTTCTCCGCTATGGGAATTCTCGACGGCCTGCTGGGCAATGCTTCCGAAAACGATGCGCAGGAACTCCAACAGGAGCTGACGCAGCTGCTGGCCATTGGCGAACAAGTGGAAAAAGCCTACGCCATCATCCGCGACCAAATTATCTTCACCAACAAGCGCCTGCTGTTAGTCGATAAGCAGGGCGTGACGGGCAAGAAGCGTGAAATCATGAGCGTGCCCTACCGCAGCATCGAGCGGTTCAGCATGGAGACCACCGGCCACTTTGACCTCGATGCCGAGCTGAAAATCTGGATTCGGGGCCAGACCGAGCCCATCAGCAAAACCTTCCGCGACGACCGCAGCATCCACGACATCTGCCGCGCGCTGGCCCAGTACGCACTATAAAGGAGCTAGCGGTTCAGTACTTTCTTTTGGTCTATCATCCTTCCCCTACGCCGGCGTCTGAATGGCGGGCGGCGTAGGGTTGTACTGTGGGGTGCTGGTGTTGTGCTCGGCCTTCTTTTTGCCTTGGTCGTCTTTCACGTCGCGGCGGCTAAAGGGCCGGATGATAAGACGCAGGGCCTGGTCGGAACTGAAGTAGCTGAAAGCCCAGTCGACGAACGCTACTACCTTGTTCCGGAAGCCAACCAGCGTCATCAGATGCACGAACAACCAGGTCAGCCAGCCGAAGAAACCGCTGAAATGCACGCCTTTCGGCAAGTCGACCACCGCTTTGTTGCGGCTCACGATGGCCATTACGCCTTTGTTCTTGTAGGTAAAATCGGCGGGCGTCTGCCCCTTGAGCAGGCGCTGAATGGTGTCGGCCAGGTGCTCGGCCTGCTGCTGGGCCACGGGAGCCAGCATGGGCAGGCCGCGCGGCATTTCGCCGGTCACCATGTTGGCCACGTCGCCGATGGCGAATACGTTGGCGTAGCCCACCACCTGGTTGCAGCGGTTCACGTTGATGCGCTTGTTGCGGGCAATGGCCTCGGCCGGAAACCCGGGTACTTCGGCCCCGTTCACACCGGCCGCCCAAATCAGGTTTTCGGTTGGAATAAACTCGGTTTCGGAGTAGTAGGCCCGGCAGTTCTCGTAGCCTTTAATGTGCGTATTGAGCCGCACCTGCACGCCCAGCTCGTCCATGTAGCGCTTGGCATTCTGCTGCGACTTCACCGACATGGGCCCCAATAGCTCCGTGCCAGCCTCCACCAGAATGATCTGCATCTTGCTCAAATCGAGTTCCGGATAGTCTTTGGGCAGCACGTGCTTGCGCATTTCGGCCAGCGAGCCGCTGATTTCCACGCCCGTTGGTCCGCCCCCCACGACTACGATATTCAGCAGGGCCTGCTTCTCGTCGGGGTCGGCTGTGAGCAGGGCCTTCTCGAAATTCTGAAAGATGAAGCTCCGCAGATTCAGGGCATTGGGAATGCTCTTGATCTGCATGGCATTTTTCTCGAGGCTTTCAATACCAAAGAAATTGGTGAGCGAGCCAGTAGCCAGCACTAGGTAGTCGTAGTGAATATCGCCGACGCTGGTATGAATCGTGTTGCTGGCCGTGTCGACGCGCTGCACGTCGGCCATGCGGTAGAAGAAGTTTTTCTGGCCGGCAAAAATCTTGCGAATCGGGTAGGCAATGCTGTCGGCCTCCAGCGCCCCGGTAGCCACCTGGTAGAGCAGCGGCTGAAAGTTATGGTAGTTGTTGCGGTCGACAACGACCACCTGCACCGGCGCATCGCGCAAGGATTTGGCCAGCTGCAGGCCTCCAAAGCCACACCCCACGATGACGACGCGGGGCTGAGTTGAAACCGGAAGATTCGTATCCATAAGAAGAGGAGTGTGCGGTAAGAGGTGCAGCAAGGTAGCCGCTTTTCGCCAGCGGCACCTGCCCCAGGCTTTACCCCAAAACCAGCGCTGTGGTTGCTGCCGGTAGTTAGCTTGGGCACCCAATAGACGCCCGAAAGCCCGCCGATGGGCGGGCTATCGGTAGCAATGCAGTCGGCCGACTAGTAATCGACGCCTTCTTTCTTCTTGAGTTCGCCCTGCTTGATCTGGTTGATAAGCTGCAACCAGCTGAAGGGGTTCAGCAGCGGGTTGTTGGTATAGGGATTGGGAGCAGTGCCCATGCGACGCGCCTGGTCGTACTGCTGGTTCTGCATGGTTTGGCGGTAGTTGCCCATGCTCGTCACGGGCGCATTGTTGAAAATGCGCCGCAGCACTTGCTCGTTGAGGTTATCAGCCATATTGGAACCACGCTCTTTGGGGAGCTTCAGGGCCAGAAAAGCGCGCTTAAACTCCTTCTCGGTAGCGTAGGGAAAAATGCGCACTTCGGGCAGCACCGTAGCGTCTTCTTTGAGCTGCACAATCACGGAGTAGCTTTGGCGCTGATAGTCGAGCGGAATGGTCACCGTTTGGTTGCGGTAGCCCAGGGAACGAATCACGACACTGTCGCCGGTGAGCACCGGCAGCGAGAAGTAGCCGTAGGCATTGGTGGCGGTGCCGCGCCCGGCTTTGGGCACGAATACAGTGGCCCCGGGCACGCCCAGCAAACTGTCGCCGGTGGCAATAATGCCGGTAAACTGCACCACGCGGCGCTGGCCCTGGGCCTGGGCCCGCAGTGGGGCCAGGCTTAGCAGAGCCACCACGACCAGTGCCACGACCAGCCACCCAGAAGGAATTCGAACACTACCAGACATACTCAACATTACGGGTTACAATAATACGGCTCTTTCAGGGTGGAAGACTGGCTTGGTGTAAATTTGTTCCCGCCCCAGCTTGCTGGCCCGTTTCGCCATTCAGACAAAAGATGCGCCTAAAACACTTCAACGTTGCATTTGGGCAACAACTATTCAAAGCTTTTGGCGATGAGTCGCGTGTGCGCATCCTGCACTTGCTGTGGCGCAACCAGGAAATGTGCATTTCCGACCTCGAACAGGTACTCGACTTCACCCAAACCAAGACCTCGCGGCAATTATTGTATCTGAAAAATGCAGGCCTGGTGAACTTTCGGCGGCTCGACAACTGGGCCTTCTACTTCATTAAGGACGAGGCCGCCGACTTGGTTCAGCAGCTGCTGGCGTTTATGGAGAAAGACCCGCTACTGCTGCGCGACCAGCAGATTTACCAAACGCTGTGGTCGAATCGGGAGCTGGCTGCGTATAAGCTCCAGAACCGCCATTGGACCGGTGCAGCCTGAGCTGGCCACATCTGCACCCCGTTTATCCCCTCTCCCACTCGCTGCCGTATGAGTTCTGCGTACCACCACCTGTTTGTCTGCAACAGCCAGAAAGACGAAATCGGCAAAGACGTGGCCCGCGCCCTGAAGACGGAAATCAAGAAACAGGGCCTGAAAGCCTTGCTGACGGGCGGGGCCAAACGCAAAACCCGCGTGCAGACCTGCAACTGCCTGGATGTGTGCAAGCACTGCAAAAAAGGCCCCGGGGCTGCACTGATTGTATACCCGGAGGGTACGCTGTATGGCGACGTGAAGCCCAAGGACGCGGCCGAAATCGTACAGGAACATCTGCTGGCCGGCCGCGTTGTAAAAAGACTACTTTTAGATTAATCACCTCTGCTGTGCCTACCATCTCACCTGCCAAGCCCTACCGGCACCTCTTCTTCGACCTCGACCATACGCTGTGGGATTTTGAAAAGAATGCCGACGAAACCCTACGCGTCCTGTTTGAGCTGCATGACCTGGGCCGTTTCGGCACCTTTACCGTCGACACGTTCATTGACCGCTACCGGGATGTGAACCATGCCCTGTGGCGGCTCTACCAAAGCAATAAAATCACGCAGCAGCAACTGCGCAGTGTGCGGTTCGTGCGCACCCTGGCCAAGCTGGGAGTGGCCGAGGCCGAGGTGCCGGCCACAATTTCCCAGCAGTTCACCGAGTTGCTGCCCCGGAAGTCAGCGGTTTTCCCCTTCACCTATGAGGTGCTCGACTACCTGCAAACCAAGTACACGCTGCACCTGATTACGAACGGCTTCAAGGATATTCAGCACGTGAAGCTGGCCTCTTCCGGGCTCACCGACTATTTCCAGGAGGTGGTTACTTCTGAGTGCAGCGGCCACCTGAAGCCCGACACGCGCATGTTTTCGCACGCGTTGGCCCGCGCCGGAGCCACGGCCGCCGAAAGCCTGATGATAGGCGACAACCTGGAGTGCGACGTGCTGGGGGCTTACAATGCCGGCATCGACCAAGTATATTTTAACCCCGACAAGCGGCGGCATTTCAACCAGATAACCTATGAAATCAGCTGTTTGAGCGAGCTACGGCAAATTCTGTAACAGCACCGGAGGACCAACCCGAGACTAAAGCCGCCGCTTTCGTCCCAGGCTGGCCCTCCGGTGGCCTCTTTTTTAAAGGTTGTTTTCAGAGCAGTATCTCGTCCCACTGCAGCTCCTGCGGGGTTATGGCCGAGAGCAGCACCAGGCTTACGCGCACTAGGTCCTGGTAGTCCTTTTCGCCCCGGAGGGTTTCCAGATCGGTAGCCAGTTCCTGCGTCAGCCAGCTGCGCGTTTGGTTCAGCCAGAAGGTATAGCCCTTTTGGTACGACTCGTGCCCACTGGCCTGGTACAGCCGCCGGTAAAGATGAGCCACTCCAGAAGCGCCTTGGCTAAACGAGGAGCTATGGATGGCAGTGGCCCGAAAATCAGTGCGCAGTAGGGTATTCAGGCCGACTAGCTCAGCTATTTTTTTCAGCTCCTCATCGGCCAGCAGCCGGTGCGCCTCATAGAGCAGCAGCGAATGCCCCAGGTCGCTGTTACGCCAGCTCAGCTCATTGCTGAAGGTAGCCTCCTGATTGGCAAGGCTCACATCGTCGGGGAATACCGCGTACCGGCCGGTCGAGAAATCTACCTCGCGCTTCGTATTCAGCAGATACCGGATACCCTGGCGCACAATCTCCTTGAGACTTTCGTGGTTCTCCCCGGCCTGCTGCAGCTTAATGAGCAACAGCAATTCCCCAGCGACACCGTTTTCCAGCCCTAAATTCAGCACCGTTGATTGCTCCACCGGGTTTGGAAGGCCAGTAGGCTGTAGCCGCGAGTATTGGCTTCCGGCGGTAGCACCCTGCAGCAACTGTAGCGTGCGCCACAGGTAGCCCCCAGCCACCAGATCGGGCTGCCGGAGCATAAAATACCGCAGCGTCCGGAACAAGTCCATTCGTGCCAACGGCTTATGTTGCTGTAGCAGCCCTTGTGCCTCCGCAAACAGGCGCTGATCCAGTGCTTCCAGCAGGCTGCTTATGCCTGGCTCGGCGTGGCCAGCTGCCGCGAAGCGGGCACTAAGCCACGCTACGCCCACCGCATGCTCCGGCGACAATGTTGGGGCCGCACTACGGGCCAGATCAGCAGTTAGCTGATTGAAAAGCTGCAGTGCCAGAAGCTTATCGGCCTCCCGCCCGAAAGCCACATATACCGAGTAATAGTAAATCGAAAAGCCGATCTGGTCGGAAACCGTTGTAGTAGCACGACTAACGGTAGTGAGTCGTGCATGTGTATCAGCCCATATTTTCACGAACTCCTCCTTCACTGCACAGAGTGGAGAACAGCCAGACTTATCAGTTCTACTGCTCAGAAAAGGAGAGTAAACGGTAAGCACTGCTGTCCCCATCATCTTATTGTGTTATGACCTATCTTGTGTCCCACGCGGTGCCCGATGCAATGCACTGAGCAAATCGTGGTGAATCATCTGGTAAACAAACTGCCATTTTGCCGGCTAAAGCTCCGGTCGATACTTTTACCCCCTGAGCAGCACAACGACGTGCTTACAGCCCGGAGCCACCGGTGAAAATGCCGATAGTGGGGAAAAGGGTCGAAACACTCGAGTTGGTGGTGTCAGCATCATTGTCAGAATGCGCGGCATTGCCCCCAGTGGAGGTTTTCGTGAATTTAGTGATAGTCGTTTTCGTGAATTGGAATTTGCTGGTGGCCTCGAGATTTTTCATGTGACTAAGGATATAAAGTTGTTAGGGTTGCTTTGTAGCTATGTCGCTTACTTGAAACAAACATAGCTTTTGGCCTGCGCCCTGCTAAAAAAATTACACCAACGGGACGTTTTGCGGGACTAATCCGGTCTTTTCCCAACTTTCCGCCTTGGTTGCCCCTCGCGGCTCCTTCCTCAAAAGTGCCGGCCGACCTTGCGCTTCCTTCTACTTCACCCAGGCTTTGCCCGTATGCGTGTTCTTCCCAAGCTTGCCAATACAATCATCATCCACTTTTCCGTCTGGATTTTCTACATCGTTTATGAAATCGGAATCCTGCTACTGTCCCGCCCAAATGAAGTTAACTTACTGGAGACCCTTTTCAATTTCGCGTTGTACGCGGCCCTGTTTTATGTCAATAGCCTGCTGCTGCTGCCGAAGCTGATTGGCACCAAGAGATACCTGACCTATGCCTTGTCATTGCTGGCAGTCATCGGGCTCTTTTTCCTGGCAAAATATATATTATATATCAATATTTTACCAAGTATAACCAGTCATTTACTGCACCCCATTACCACTTTCGACGACTTTATGTCGAATAACCTGTACCGGGGCACCTACTTTGTACTGCTCAGCTTCGGCTTCTGGTTTGCGCGAAACGCGGTGCAGCTTGAAAAGCAGAAACGGGAACAGGAGCGCCAGCTGCGCATCGCGGAAAAGAGCCTGATGGAAGCTGATCTGGCTTTTCTAAAGAGCCAGATCAACCCGCACTTCCTTTTCAATGCCCTCAATTTCCTGTATGCCCACGCCTATCCGCACTCCGAGGATACAGCCAAAGGCATTCTGCTGCTGTCCGATATCATGCGCTATGCCTTGAAGGATGACGACAACAATGGCAAAGTGATGCTGGAAAAAGAGGTGCAGCACCTGCACAATTATATTGCTATCAACCAGCTGCGGTTTAACAATCGCCTGCAGATTCAATTTGAGATTGTAGGTGGGCTGCAGTTCCTGATGATTTTGCCGCTGGTGCTCATCACCTTCGTGGAAAACTGCTTCAAGCACGGGGAGCTGGCCGACGCCGAGCATCCCTTGCGCATCCAACTAAAGACCGAAAACAACCGCCTTCATTTTTCGACGCACAACAGGAAGCGCAACGGCCCCAAGGAAAGGACTACAGGAATAGGACTTGTAAATACTAAGAAAAGGTTGGACCTTGTTTATCCGGACCGCTATGCGCTGGTCGTAACCAATGAGCCGGAGTACTACACCTGCCAACTCACCATTGACCTGTAACTAAATGATTTCCTGCCTGATAGTTGATGATGAACAAGGTGCTGTTGACATCCTGAAAACGTTTATCGATAAGACTCCCTTCCTCACCCTCGCGGGCAGTACCACCAATCCGATTGAAGCCCTGAGCCTGGTACAGGACCAAGCCATCGACCTGATCTTCCTGGACATTCATATGCCCCAGATTTCGGGTCTGGACTTTATGCGCCTTATCAAGGGCAAAACCAGAGTCATTCTGACGACTGCCTACAGCGAGTTTGCCGTCGAGGGCTTCGAGTTGGAGGCGCTCGACTACCTGCTCAAGCCCATTGCTTTCGAGCGGTTTCTGAAAGCGGCTCAGAAGGCGCTAAACACGTCTATGGAACCCTCGGCCCGCTGGCAGTCGCCCGACAAGGAAGATGACTACATCTTCGTCAAGACCGAAAGCAAAGGCAAGATGACCAAGGTCAACTTCGACGAGATTATATTCGTGGAAGGCATGAAGAACTACGTTTCCATTAATACCGGCGACGACCGAATTATTACGCTGCTCAATATTAAGGATCTGGAAGACCGGCTGCCCACGAAAAACTTCATGCGCGTCCACAAGTCCTATATCGTATCCTTGAATAAAATCAGAGCCCTGGACGGCAACCAGATTTTATTCAAGGATATGAAAGCCTTTGTTCCCTTGGGCGACACCTACCGCACCGCTTTCTTTGAGGCGCTGCAACAAAAAGTAATGGGCGGCAAAAAGTAGCCCGGCATACAGCTAAAACGTCCTAAAGCGGCACCTTGCGCACCGCCTGCTGCGACTGGTACTGCCGATGCAGGAAGTCGTAGAGTACCAGCTCGTGCAAGCGGGCATCCACCGGAACCAGCCGGTTCAAGAGCATGTGGATGTAGCTGCCCAGCAGACTATTCTTTTCCACCTCCAGCTCCCCCTGCCGTTCTAGCGCATTGATTTGCTCGGCAATATCCTGGAGGCGTTGAGTCTCCGAAGTAGCGGTAGCCCCCCTTTCCTCCTCCAATCCCCGCTGAATGGCGGGGCGAAAAGTGCGGTACTTGGCATCGAGCTGTAGCTTGAGTGCCTTATTCATCCCAAACTCGCGGCCAAAGCTTTCTTTGAGCGTATGGAGCAAGGCGGTTTTTTCGGCCAGCGTATACCCGAATGCCCGCAGCAGCTCATCCACCTGACGCAGCCCCCAGATCCAGGGAGCCGCGCTGTCGTCGCCGGCGGTTTCGGTCAGCACGGCTAGCACGGCCCGGCTATTCTCATAAAACCAAGCCTCCGACAGCGCCATCGTTCGGGTGCCATACCGCTCCAGCTCGCGGCGGTAGGTGTCGATCTGGGTTTTCCAGATGTAGCCGTTGCGCACGTAGGGCTGCACGAAACTATTGACCAGCTGCACGATGTCGCCGACGCGGCGTACGTCGGGCAGGTGCAGCCGCAACCGGATATGGTTGTCCGGGTCGGCGTAGCGGATAAAGAACCACTGGTCGATCAGGCCCTGCCGGAGCAGCTCTTCCGTCAGGGGCCCAATACCATCTGCCAGCACCCGGTCGGCCACCTTTTGGCCGCAGTAGAGCTTATAATACAGCCACTCGGAACCCAGGGAAAACTCCCGTACCAGTGCCGGCTGAGCGCTGGCACTGACCGGGCCTAACCCCGTGTAGCATGGGGTGTTGCGCACGAGCAAAGCCACCAGCTGGTGAGCATAGGCGTGGCCGGCGGCGTCGCGCACTGGGCTGCTCTGGGCCCCAAACAGGAACTCCTTGAGCTTAACCACGGGCCGGTTGCGGATGGCGGCCAGCCATACGGCCACGCTGGTTGAGTTTTCGGCGTCTACCAGCAGCTCGTTGTCGCCATCGGCCAGGGTAAAGAAACGCGGCAGCTGCCAGCGGCCCCGCAAGGCCTGCAGGCACGCGGCAACGTTGGCGGCCGGAGCCTCCAGCAGCGCGCCCAGATCAGCCCGGTCGAGCTGCCAGGAAGCGGCCTGCAGGATGACCCGGCGGAAGGCAAGGCGCGGCAAAAACTTGGCGTAGAGCGAAACCGAGGCCCAGGCAAACCCCAGATGCGGCTGCAAGCCCTGAGTTTGCAGGTCGCACAAAAACTCGTAAACCGGCAGGGCCTGGTGGGAAAAGTTGTGTGCCGAGCCGAGCCGGGGCACAATGATCTGGTGGTTGTGCCGGGAGCGGAGCACAAGCTGGCGGCCTTGCAGCGACAGGGTCAGATCCTGCAGCCGGATACGGCCTTCAACTGGCCCGCCCGGCTGGGCGAGGTACGGAATTTCGAAGTCACGAAAGGATGGGCGGAGCAAAATATTGCCGATACGGCTCGCGGGCAGGTGGCATATTTCCGCGAACCGCACCGCCGGATTCTGGTCCTGCTCGTGCCGCGTAATCTGGCGTATCACCTGCTCGATACCGGCATCGGCGTGGGCGAAGCGGCCCAGCAGATTTACGGCACTGGAGCCACCGGCGTTTTCAAGCAAGATCTGTCCTTCATCCAGCACCCGAAACATAATTGCGAGGGAAGGCGGCAGCGGGCTGGCTACGGGCTCGAAAGTCTGCACTTCCTCTTTGGTAATAGCGACGCTGTATTCGCGGTTGCGGTCGGCTTCGCGCAGCTTCTGGTAGAGAAAGTGCTGCACGTCGTTCTGCCGGATAGTTCGGGCAGCGCGGCTGTGCCCGGTCAGGGCCAGATCGTGCACCAAAGCCGAATATGTGCTCTTGCCAAAATCAGAGTAGCGCAGGCCGCTCTCGTTGTCCAGTGCTTCCAGCAGCGGCACGGCTTGCCCTTCGTAGCGGGCCTGAAACCGGTCTTTGAAGTCCTCCAGCCGCTCGTTCTTGTGCGGCGGGGTGAGGTAGGTAAGCACATCCAGGGCCTGCAGCAGCTGTTCCTGCAGCTCGTTACTCAGCGTAGCTTCGCCCGCCAGCCCTCGGATGGAGTCGGTCTGAAATAGCTTGCTTTGCTGTATCGGAATACCCAGGGGCAGCAGCGATTCTACGATGTGCTGGTAGGCCGGGGCGGCATTCACCAGGTTCTGATCCAAGATGCGCAGCTGTTCTGCAACCTGCGCCAGAATAGTCAGCACGGCTTGAATTCCGGCATCCGGCGCGGCAGCATTCAGGCGGTGCAGCACGGCTTGCAGGTGGTCGTAAAACTCGGGGCCGGTTACGGTAGGCTCCAGCTCACTGACGAGCACCTGCGCCCCAATCAGCTCCTCGACATAGGCCAATGCGTCCGGCAGCTCGCTTTCATCGGCGGCGAGCAGCGTGGCTATAGCCGTGCGGGTCAGGCCCGGCCGGCTGGCATCGACAACCTGCTGCAGATACGGGGAGGCCCCGACGGAGCTGATCTGATGCACCCGCTCGTTGTGCTCGTAGCGGTGCTCAACGTAGCGGAGCTCTTCGCCAATCTGATACAGGCTGGTATTCGGGAAATAGAGAATCCGGTCTTTCACCGCTTCCAGCTCGGCCAGCTGGTAGGCCAACGCGCACAGGTAGTGCATATCGAGGCGGGTGTGCCGGGTGTTGTTCTCCCTGGCCAGCGTAACACGGCTTTCGGGGCCCCAACTGATTACGGAGCAGCCGGCAAACAAGCCGAAAGGCGTGCTGCGGCTCGTCATGCGGGCGTAGTAGCGGGCCAGGGTGGCTTGCAGCTTATCTATTTTTTTAGGATCCGTTAGCTCGCCATTCAGCCACTTCTGGCACTCCTGACACAGGTCGGGCGAGGCCAGGTACAAGGCTTCCATAAACACTTCGTCGCGCAGCCGGCTTTGCAGCGCTGCCGCGTCGAACGTAGGATCGAAGGGGCCGGCGGCAGTACGCAGAATCAGATTAGGATGGAAACTGTAGTGCTGCTTCATCTATAAAAATGGGCTATAAGCATTACGGCAAAGGAAGTGGGGGACCGAAGCCCAGGTGCCAGACGCGCCGCTAGCGCCTGGTTTTTCGCAGCATCAAGTTGGGGAAAACCCGCCAGCCAGCAAAACCGGACCGTGGGAAGTCGGCGGAACCGTAGCGCGCCAGCAGCGCCACAAAGAGTATTGACGCCCAAAAACCAGCCCGACCAGTCCGCTTTCAACCTCAGTCAAAGCCTCTAAAACCAGTGCGTTGGAGGCACCGCTGGCCCCCGCATACAGGGAACTTGGCAGTGGCAGTCAGTAAACCAGCGGTAGAAAAAGGAGCTAGTGCGTTGCAAGCCAGCAAAACCCATCGGACCTTGCCGGTTTCCTCTCATCCTGTTTCCTGCTCATTGTTGAGCTTTTCTCAATGGTTCATCTCATCGGCCTTTCCGGCAAGCGGGGCAGCGGCAAAGACACCGTAGCCCGCCTGCTGCAACAACTTCAACCCGAGCGGCACTGGCAGATCCTGTCCTTTGGCGACGCCATAAAGGCCGTGTGCGCTACGTTGGCCGGCGAAGATCTGGCTCCTTACTACCGCCAGAGTGGCAAAGCGGAGCTGCTGCCTGCCTTCGGCCGCACCCGGGGTGAAATGCTGCAGCAGGTAGGCGCGGCTCTGCGGGCCTGGAACTACGAAATATGGGTGCAGGCCTTCTTTGCCCGCCTGCCAGCGGATCAGTTTATCATCGTGCCCGACGTGCGCTTTCCCAACGAGGCCCAGCCCATACTGGACCGGGGCGGGCTGATGCTGCGCATCGAAGGTGACCCGCTGGCCCAGCAGGGCGACGGCACCCGCGACGACAATCATCCCAGTGAAACGGTGATGGACACCTACGACCGGTTTGCCGCCGTGCTGCACAACACCGGCTCCCGCGACGCATTGCGCCGCCAGGTCGAGCAGCAGGTAGTGCCACTGTTGTAACGGCTGTAGTATCGGTATCCATTGGTCCGGATTGTGGATATGTAGCATACGAAAAGCCAGTCTGCTTGCGCAGACTGGCTTTTCGACACAGAAGACGGATGACTCAAGCCGGCTAGTGCAGCACCTGTACGCGCTTGTGGAACAGTTGCCCATCAACGGAGCAGGAGAGAAAATATACACCCACGGCGAGACTGCGCGTGTCGATGTAGACTTTAGTATCCAGGCTCGTGCCTTGCGTCATGGTGCGGCCCAGATTATCGCGTAGGCTGTAGGAAACAGAAACCAGCTTATCGGCTCCACCCCTTCTCAGCAGTGCTGCCGGAGCTATTACCAACTCAAAGCCCGTGTTGCTGGGGTTGGGAAATACTTCCAGCGCATCGCCACTACTGGCTGGTGAGATAGCCGCCTTACTGTAGACACCACCTGGGTTATCATTATCACAGGGAATACGAAAGTTGGTGTTAGGGTTGGCCGTTGTGTAGTAGCGTTCAATAGTTGAGCTCAGACCACAGCTATTGGTAACAACACACGATACGGTGACAGGTACATCGTAGCTGTTGGGGGCAATGATAGAACACAGCGGCGTGTTGCCGGGGTTACGAAAACCGGGCGCGGAGCTGCTCCATGCATAGGATAGCGTGCCCTCCAAATCCGGCCGCGAAACTCCTGCTTCAAAGTACATAGTCAGCCCTGGGCATACCAAGTCGGTAGCGGGTTCCTTTTTCATATCTGCCCGTGGCCCCCCTACCCATACTTGGCGCGTCAGGTTGACAGGGCCAGCATAACAGCCATCCGTGTTGTTATAGCTGGCCTTGATGGTGATCATACCGTTGTAGCCGGGCGTGGGCGTTACGCTGTAATGACTTGATTGAGTAAACCACTGCACAACGACCAAGCCCGTAGCAGCGAAGCTAGGCTCTACCGACCAAGTCACCGGAGCGGTGGTAGGCGCGGTGAAGTTCATACTAGAGCCTGGGCACACCAGCGTGCTGGCGCTGGCGATTTTCTGGTTTTTTAGATCTTCAATAATTCCCGCATTGTAGGCAAACCACTGAAATAGAGTAGCTACCGCCCGAATGGAAAAATTGAAGTTGACATTGGCAATCTGCGCCGTATTGATATTGGTTGGCGAACTCCAGCCGAAGGAGCTGTACACGCTATTGATGTAAGCGTTGGAGCCCTGGGACAGGTTGGTGTCGCCCCAGCCGAACGACTGGTTGCCACCCCGACTGAAAGCACCCATATCAGCAAAATTAACCCCACTGGGAAAGAAGTCGGCCAGCTGATTGACGGTGTAAAACATATACTTCGCCCGAGCCATATCGTTGGGTTGGCAGTAGATATCCGAAATCAGACCGCCCTGCTGCGCCGCCGTCGCGGCCGACCAGCTGTAGGCCGGGTACGCTCCGCCCGGGTCATTTTCGCACACATTTAGATTATTGTTTGAGTAATAGGTGTTACCCATGTCATTCTCATAATGGTCGGGCAGGTTAAGCGGGCACGGATGAAAATGGGAATGGGTGTGAGCCGGCACACTCATATCACCGAGCAGGTGGGCTACGCGGCCCAGCAACTGTAGCGCCACGGGCTGGCCGAAGCTCTGATTGAACTGCGGCAAGTGGTAATAATTGACGCGGCCGCTACCATCGGCATTGCTGATACCTTCCAGGAAATAATTACCCTTGTAGAGTTCGGGCAGCGAGGTATAGGTGATGATGTAATTGCGCAGGTAGCCCACGCCGGGCATCACATACGGAATCGTGACATCGTGAGTGCCGTTGCGGTCTTGGCAAAACAGGTACACGCGGGCTTTTTCCCAGGCATTGGGCGCCTTTGAGCTGCCGTTAACGTTCAGCGGCACCGACTCATAATTCTCATTCGGATTATCAGCATCCCAGAAGTGGGTAATAGAAGGCGTGCTGCTATTAACGCCCAGTCTGTAGCCATACACCGGATCTTCCGTATCCTCGCGCCACGCCCCGATACCGATGGGGTAGCTAGTGTTGAAGGGCTGGGCATCATTCCCCTTACCGTGGTAGTTCAGCCCAATGGCGTTCCGCAGTGCTGGAATAGCCCCGATCTGCTGCTCTAGGTACAGGTACGACTGCTTCACCATGTACTGATGCACCCACTCTTTGTGGGCAAATGCCGGCGTGTGGCCCAGGCCTAGGCAGAGTAATCCGAGCGATAAAAGTTTTTTCATAAAGAAGGAATAACAGAAACAAGGATGGTGGAACTACACGCAACTGCCAGGTCCATGCCCCACCCTACCAGGCGGTTGGCGGCTTACCTGGCAGCAAGGTGGGCAGCAACCCGCAACGCGCTAGTTTTATTACACCAATCACCGCATTCACGGTATCAATCGGCCAGTAACAGCCAGTAACAGCCGGTAGCCGCCGTTCCAAAATCCGGAATACTCCCCGGCGCGTGTCAGGTGCGGTTCTGCATTTTGGAAGGCGGCTAAATGCCCGACCGGTAGCATTCCCAACTCTGGGCGGTACCTTTGCTCCGCCCCATCCCCAAACGAAAAACCAACCCCAACACCCAACTTATGGCTAACGGCTTTTTCAACGTCCCGACCCCGATCAACGAGCCCGTGAAGGGCTACGCCCCCAACTCGCCCGAGCGGGTGGAGCTGCTCAAGACCCTGAAGGAGTTCAAGCAGCAGGAGCGCGACATCCCGATGCACATCGGCGGCCAGGAAATCCGCACCGGCAAGACGAAGAACATTACCCCGCCCCACGACCATAAATTCGTGCTGGGCCAGTTCCACGAGGGCGACAAAACCCACGTCCAGCAGGCCATCGACGCCGCCCTGGCTGCCCGCGCCAACTGGGCCGAAATGCCCTGGGAGCACCGCGCCGCCATCTTCCTGAAAGCCGCCGACTTGCTGGCCGGCCCCTACCGCGCCCGCATCAACGCGGCCACCATGCTGGCCCAGAGCAAGAACTGCTTCCAGGCCGAAATCGACGCGGCCTGCGAGCTGATCGACTTCTTCCGGTTCAACGTGCACTTTATGCAGCAGATCTACCAGCAGCAGCCAGAAAGCCTGCCCGGGATGTGGAACCGCCTGGAGCACCGCCCGCTCGAAGGCTTCGTATTTGCCCTCACGCCCTTCAACTTCACCTCCATTGCCGCCAACCTGCCCGCCGCGGTGGCCATGATGGGCAACGTGGTGGTCTGGAAGCCCGCCAACACCCAGATCTACTCGGCCCAGGTGCTGATGGAGCTGTTCAAGGAAGCCGGCGTACCGGATGGCGTTATCAACCTGGTGTATGTCGACGGCCCTACCGCCGGCGACGTCATCTTCGCCCACCGCGACTTTGCCGGCATCCACTTCACCGGCTCCACGGGTGTGTTCCAGAACATCTGGAAGACCATCGGCCAGAACATTGCCTCCTACAAGAGCTACCCGCGCATCGTGGGCGAAACCGGCGGCAAGGACTTTATCCTGGCCCACCCTTCGGCCCACGCCAAGGCCGTGGCCGTGGGCATGAGCCGGGGCGCGTTTGAGTACCAGGGTCAGAAATGCTCGGCGGCTTCGCGGGTGTACCTGCCCTCCAACCTCGCCGATGAAATCCTGGGCTACGTGAAGGAAGACCTCGCCTCGTTCAAGATGGGCGACGTGGAGGACTTCTCGAACTTTATCAACGCCGTTATCAGCGAGGCTTCGTTCGATAAGCTGGCCAAGTACATCGACGGTGCCAAGGCCGACCCGAACGCCGAAATCGTGGCCGGCGGCGGCTACGACAAGTCGAAGGGCTACTTCATCGAGCCGACGGTTATCGTGACCAAAGACCCGAAGTACGTGACCATGTGCGAGGAGCTGTTCGGCCCCGTGCTCACGGTGCACATCTACGACGCCGACAAGTTTGAGGAAACCCTGGAGCTGGTCGACTCGACTTCGCCCTACGCCCTCACCGGCGCCATCTTCTCCCAGGACCGCTACGCCATCGATCTGGCCTCGAAGAAGCTGGTGCACGCGGCCGGCAACTTCTACATCAACGACAAGCCCACCGGGGCCGTAGTCGGCCAGCAGCCCTTCGGCGGGGCCCGCGCCTCCGGCACCAACGACAAGGCCGGCTCCATGCTGAACCTGCTGCGCTGGGTGTCGCCGCGCGCCATCAAGGAAACCTTCGTGCCGGTTACGGACTACCGCTACCCGTTCCTGGGCGCCGCCCCGGCCGAAGACCTGAACCGGGACAAGGGCCTGTAGGAGGCAGTTTAGTTTTGCACAGAAAAGACCGCTTCGGAATTCCGGAGCGGTCTTTTCTGTGCTCATTGATCCTCTAGTGAGACTTTTTGCTGTACTTTCAGCAATATCAGTCCCCCTATATCTATGCTCCGTATTCTTCTTGCTTTACTTCTTCTGAGTTCCACTTCAATATGTTATGGTCAAGCATTTCACTGGCCTGCTAAGTATGCTGTGAAAATTCCGCGGCCGGTGTATCTGCAATTGAAGGAGCAGGTTCAGGTAAAAGAGCATTGGGGGGGTGGCACCTGATATGTTCACATATCTACCTGTATTCAATGTACTCCATCCGACGCAACGCGAATTCACGGACGGTATTTATTATAATGTGGGGAGTGTACATGATTCAGGCAGGTTGTTCATATACCGAAAAGGTAAAACAACTTTCCTACGCAATACCTCTACTGCGGCAATCCTAGCAGACTTTACTGCTTTCATCAAAGCTTATCCTTTACCTGAAGGCACACAAGTTGATTATCTGAACGCAGTAGCCGCCTTCATGAAATTTCTACAAGAAGAGTAGTTTACCCCTCCACCGGTGGCTGGGCTCGCATCGGCGTAATACTGATTTCGTCGTAAATATCAGCCACCCGCAGCGTAATGGCCAACTCTGGGATTTCCAACGTGTCCGTCAGCTCGCCCAGCGGCGTGAATGACCAAACGCCCGTCGGCTCCCGCCGGAACCACTCCACCAGACACGTGTGCTGGGCTACTAGCATAATAGTGCTGCAACGAGGGCAACTACTTGTACTGGTTGAACTTCCAGCTCTGGTCGTGGTCGGCGGTGGACGGCGACAGGATTTCGATGAGCAGCACCGGATGGCGCATGGTGCGCTCCTCGTTCACGTCGTCAGGATGGCTGGTTACCAGTACATCCGGGTAAGTGTGATAGCGCCCGTCGGCTACAGCCAGTGCATCCCCTCGTCGTACACTTTACAGCCCCGGCCCCGTAGCGAGGTGCGCAGGCTGATTACGCAATTCTGCTGGAGAGTATGATGCGTGGCCGAAGCACCCGACATAGCAAAGACTTCGCCCTCGAAATACTCGTGGCGCTGCTCCGAAACTTTTTCCAACGCCTGATACTCTTCTACGGTATAGCGCCAGGTAGGCGCTTAAGGCTGCGACATGGGGCCAAAAGCTAATTTGTCCAAATATACGCCATTCCGCCCCCCACCCTGCCGAACCTTTGTTCCCAACCCGGCAGGACCTACCTTTGCCCTCCAATGCCCGTTTATCCGGGCCTTTAACCGCCGAATCGTATGCTGCTCGCCGTAACCACTAATTACCAGCCGGTTGATTTTCTGCCCATTGTGGTGCAATTCGGTCTCGCCATTGCCTTCGTTGCCTTCGCCATGATTGTGTCTCACCTCGTGGGACCCAAGCGCCAGAGCACCGTGAAGGACTCGTCTTTCGAGTGCGGCATCGAGTCGGTGGGCAACGCCCGCACCCCGATTTCGATTAAATACTTCCTCACCGCCATCCTGTTCGTGCTCTTCGACGTGGAGGTAATCTTCATGTATCCCTGGGCCGTGAACTTTCGCACCCTGGGCTGGGACGGCTTCGTGCAGATGATTGTGTTCCTGACGCTGCTGATGGCGGGCTTCGCCTACGTCATCAAAAAGGGCGTTCTGAAGTGGACCGGCACCCACGCCTAAGCCCATTTCGACCAAACCTTTACCGGTCCGCCGGTGTTCGGAAACAGGGAAACCCTCCCTTCCAAAACGACAAGTCCGATGAGTGATATTCGTGTTCCTGAGATAAAAATAGCTGAGGCTCCCGACGGAGTGGAGGGCGCAGGCTTCTTCGCTACGTCGCTGGAGTCGGTGGTGGGTATGGCCCGCGCCAACTCGCTGTGGCCGCTGCCGTTTGCCACTTCCTGCTGCGGCATCGAGTTCATGGCCACCATGGGCTCCCACTACGACATTTCCCGCTTCGGCTCGGAGCGTCCCTCCTTCTCGCCCCGGCAGGCCGACCTGCTGATGGTGATGGGCACCATTGCCAAGAAGATGGCCCCTATCGTGAAGCAGGTGTACGAGCAGATGGCCGAGCCCCGCTGGGTGCTGGCCATGGGCGCCTGCGCCTGCTCGGGCGGCATCTTCGACTCCTACTCCGTGCTCCAGGGCATCGACCGGATCATTCCCGTCGACGTGTATGTGCCCGGCTGCCCGCCCCGCCCCGAGCAGGTCATCGACGGCCTGATGCGCGTCCAGGACCTGGCCCGCACCGAGTCCATCCGCCGCCGCAACGCGCCCGAGTACCAGGCGCTGCTGGCTTCTTACAACATTAAGTAAGAAGCTAGGAGCTAGAAGTCAGAAGGTAGAATTTGTTCGATCTGACTTCTAGCTCCTAGCTTCTTACTCCTAGCTTCTCCCAAAAGAATGGCTGAAAACACCGAAGAATCGGCTGCCGCGCAGGAAACGGCCGCCATCCAGGACCCGCAGGCGGCTAAGAACGCCCAGCTGCTGGCGCTGCTGCACCGCCTGTTCGGCGCCGACGCGTTTACCGACGTGGAGGAGCCCTACGGCATGCTGACGGCCACCACGACCCGGGAGCGAATCCATGAAATCATAGCCGGCCTGCAGCAGGAAATGGAGCTGCAGCTCCATTTCCTGACCACGATGTGCGGCATCCACTACCCCGAGAACGAGGGTAAGGAGCTGGGCATGGTGTACCACGTGCATAGCCTGGTGAACAACCTGCGGCTGCGCCTCAAGATCTACTTCCCCATTGCCGACCCGACGGTGCCCACGCTCACCGACCTCTACGCTGCGGCCAACTGGATGGAGCGCGAGGCTTACGACTTCTACGGCATCATCTTCACGGGCCACCCCAACCTGATCCGCATCCTGAATGTGGAGGATATGGACTACTACCCCATGCGCCGCGAATACGCGCTGGAGGATGGCACCCGCGAAGACAAAACCGACCTTTTCTTCGGACGCTAACCTTTTAGTACAGAGTAGCGAGTATTGAGTACTTAGTACTCCGAACTGATTTTCAGCTTTTCGTCCTTACTCACTACTCAATACTTCCTACTCACTACTAGAATGGCAGTAAACGACACGCTGGAAGGCACTCGCAAAATAGTCGAATCGGCGCAGGAGCAGCAGCACAACAGCGGCCTGATTCCGACGCTCAACGACTTCAGCCAGGAGCTGACGACCCTGAACCTGGGTCCGACGCACCCGGCCACGCACGGCATTTTTCAGAACATCCTGCAAATGGATGGGGAAAGGATTATTTCGGGCGTGCCCACCATCGGCTACATCCACCGGGCCTTCGAGAAGATTGCCGAGCGCCGGCCCTTCTACCAGATTACGCCCCTGACGGACCGGATGAACTACTGTTCGTCGCCCATCAACAACATGGGCTGGCACATGACGGTAGAGAAGCTGCTCGGCGTGACGGTGCCCAAGCGCGCCCAGTACATGCGCGTTATTGCCATGGAGCTGGCCCGCATCACCGACCATTTGATCTGCAACTCGATTCTGGGCGTGGACACCGGCGCGTTTACCGGCTTTCTGTACGTGTTTCAGGAGCGGGAGAAGGTGTACGAGATTTACGAGGAAATCTGCGGCGCCCGCCTCACCACCAACATGGGCCGCGTGGGCGGCATGGAGCGCGACTTCTCCGATGTGGCCATCCAGAAGCTGCGCGACTGGCTGAAAACCTTCCCGGCCGTGATGAAGGAGTTTGAAACCCTGTTCAACCGCAACCGCATCTTCATGGACCGCGTGGTGAACGTGGGCCCGATTACGGCGGAAAAAGCGCTGAACTACGGCTTCACCGGCCCAAACCTGCGCGCTGCCGGCGTCGACTACGACGTGCGGGTCATGAACCCCTACTCCAGCTACGAGGACTTCGACTTCGAAATTCCTATCGGCACAAAGGGCGACACCTACGACCGGTTCATGGTGCGCAACGAGGAAATCTGGCAGAGCCTGCGCATCATCAACCAGGCCCTGGAAAATCTGCCCGAAGGCCCTTTCCACGCCGATGCGCCGCACTACTACCTGCCCCCCAAGCAGGCCGTGTACCAGAACATGGAGGCCCTGATCTACCACTTCAAAATCATCATGGGGGAGATTGAAGCGCCGGTGGGTGAGGTGTATCACTCCGTGGAAGGCGGCAACGGCGAGCTGGGCTTCTACCTCGTCTCGGACGGCGGCCGCACGCCCTACCGCCTGCACTTCCGCCGCCCCTGCTTCATCTATTACCAGGCTTACCCCGAAATGGTGGTGGGCAGCAGCCTCTCCGACGCCATCGTGACCCTGTCGTCGATGAACGTCATTGCCGGCGAGCTGGACGCGTAATCCGTCTTCTATCATGCACCTCACCGAACAGCAGCTAGAAACCATCCGGACGTTTTTCCGCACGCAGCCCGTGCTGAAGGCTTACCTGTTTGGTTCCTACGCCCGTGGTGAGGCGGATGCCGAAAGCGACGTAGACCTGCTGGTGGACATCGATTACAGCAAATTCAGTCTGAGCTTTTTTAGCATGTATGCCGATTTAGCCCGGATTCTGAATAAGAAAGTAGACATCGTTTCCTCCCGGGGCCTGCATCACCTGTACCGCCCTTTCATTGAAGCCGATAAACGATTGGTGTATGAAAGAGGGTCGAATTGATAGTCGGCAGCGCCTCTTGCACATGCTGGAAGCTATAGCAGAGGTTCAGGGGTTTGTAGCGGGCGTAAGCCGGGCCGAATTTGACCTTGACCACCGGACGCTTTTTGCCTGCGTGCGGGGAGTTGAAATTTTGGGCGAAGCCGCCCGACACGTAGCCGATGAAATTAAAGCGCAGTATCCGGAAATCAATTGGCGTGGCATTGTGGACTTGCGCAACTTTGTAGTTCATCAATACTTCGCCATTGATAATGAGGCCTTGTGGCTCGTTATTCACGACCACCTGCCGGTGTTAAAGCCTCAACTTGAACGAGTGTTACAAGCACTTTCTGTCTAATGGAATCAACAACAAACGCGCCCGTTAAGCCCCGGTTCTCGGCGGCAGCCCAGGCTGAAATAGACCGTATCTGTAAGCAGTACCCCGCCGACCGGCGCAAGTCGGCCATGCTGCCGGTGCTGCACATTGCCCAGTCCGAATTCGGGGGCTGGGTGGCGCCCGAGGTGCAGGATCTGGTGGCCGAGGTGCTGGGCGTGAAGCCCATCGAGGTGTACGAGGTTTCGACCTTCTACACCATGTTCAACCTCAAGCCGGTGGGCAAGCACGTGCTGGAAATCTGCCGCACGGGCCCCTGCCAGCTGCGCGGCTCCGATGAGCTGACCCTGGAGCTGGAGCGCATCACCGGCGCCAAAGTGGGCGAAGGGCCTTCGGCCGACGGGCTGTTCACCCTGAAAGAAGTGGAATGCCTGGCCGCCTGCGGCTTTGCCCCCGTGGTGCAGGTGCGCGAGAAATACTACGAGCAGCTCGATACCGAGGAGTCGGTAGACGCCATGCTCAGCGAGCTGCGCACGATGGTGCACCGCCCCGCCCTGCCCTGGGAGGAAACCGGCCTGCCCAACGCCGTAGCCAACAATTAACCGCCACCAGCTAACCGCTCAGACACTATGGGACGCAAACTGCTGACCGAACATATCAACGTTGAAGGCATCGACACCATTGAGGTATACCGCAAGCACGGCGGCTACCGCTCGGTGGAGAAGGCCATCAAAACCATGACCCCCGACGAGGTGGTGGAAGAGGTGAAGAAGTCGGGCCTGCGGGGCCGCGGCGGCGCCGGCTTCCCCACGGGCCTGAAGTGGAGCTTCCTGGCCAAGCCCGAGGGCGTGCCGCGCTACCTGGTCTGCAATGCCGACGAGTCGGAGCCGGGCACCTTCAAGGACCGGCAGCTGATGTCGAAGCTGCCCCACCTGCTCATCGAGGGTATGATTACGAGCTCCTACGCGCTGGGCGCCAATACCTCGTACATCTACATCCGTGGTGAGCTGCTCTACGTGCTGCGCATCCTGGAAAAGGCCATTGCCGAAGCCTACGCGGCCGGTTTCCTGGGCAAGAACATCCTGGGCTCGGGCTACGACCTCGACCTGTACGTGCACCCCGGTGGCGGCGCCTACATCTGCGGCGAGGAAACCGCGCTGCTGGAAAGCCTGGAAGGCAAGCGCGGCAACCCGCGCAACAAACCGCCGTTTCCGGCCGTGTCGGGCCTTTACGCCCGCCCCACGGTGGTCAACAACGTGGAGTCGATTGCCGCCGTGCCGGTTATCGTGAACGAGGGCGGCGACGAGTACGCCAAAATCGGCATTGGCCGGAGCACCGGTACCAAGCTGATTTCGGCCTGCGGCCACCTCAATAAGCCCGGCATCTACGAAATCGAGATGGGCGTGCCGGTCGAGGAATTCATCTACTCCGATGAGTACTGCGGTGGCATCTGGAAAGGCCGGGAGCTGAAGGCCGTAGTAGCAGGTGGCTCGTCGGTGCCGATTCTGCCCAAAGAGCTGATTCTGAAAACCGCCGCCGGCGAGCCCCGCCTGATGACCTACGAGTCGTTGTCGGATGGTGGGTTCGTGACGGGTACCATGCTGGGTTCGGGCGGCTTCATTGCCATGGACGAAACCACCTGCATCGTGCGCAACACCTGGAATTTCTCCCGCTTCTACCACCACGAGTCGTGCGGGCAGTGCTCGCCCTGCCGCGAGGGTACGGGCTGGCTGGAGAAAATCCTGCACCGCATCGAGCACGGCCACGGCACTGAGCGCGACATCGACGTGCTGGCCAGCGTGGCCAAGCAGATCGAAGGCAACACGATTTGCCCCTTGGGCGAAGCAGCGGCCTGGCCGGTGTCAGCCGCCATCCGCCACTTCCGCGACGAGTTCGAGTGGCACATCCGCCACCCCCAGGAAGCCACCCGCCCCGGCGCCGTGTTTCCCGGCAAAGCAGTGCTGGCCTAGCGGCAATTAAGAATTGAGAATTAAAAATTAAGAATCGACCTCTGCGAACCTCAGCGTTTCCTCTGCGCACCTCTGCGGGAACCGACGTTGAACAACTTCAAAAGGGCCGATTTCTGGACTCTGAACCAATGGCTAAAATAACCTTCGACGGCATCGAGGTGGAAGTTCCGGACGGAACCACCATCCTCAACGCGGCCCGCACCATCGGCGGGGGCATTGTGCCCCCGGCCATGTGCTACTACACGCCGCTGAAAGGCTCGGGCGGCAAGTGCCGCGCCTGCCTCGTGCGCGTGGCGGCCGGCTCGGCCAAAGACCCGCGCCCCATGCCCAAGCTCGTCGCCTCCTGCGTGACGCCGGTGCAGGATGGTATGGTGGTCGAGAATACGACTTCCGAGCAGGTGCTCGACGTGCGCAAGGGCATCGTGGAGATGCTGCTCATCAACCACCCGCTCGACTGCCCCGTGTGCGACCAGGCCGGGGAGTGTGACTTACAGAACTTCGCCTTCGAGCACGGCGTGAGCACCACCCGCTACGAGGAGGAGCGCCGCACCTTCGAGAAAATCGACATCGGGCCGCTGATTCAGCTGCACATGACGCGCTGCATCCTGTGCTACCGCTGCGTGTACACCGCCGACCAGCTCACCGAGGGCCGCATACACGGCGTGCTGGGCCGCGGCGACGCCGCCGAAATCGGCACCTACATCGAGAACATCCTCGACAACGAGTTCAGCGGCAACGTCATCGACGTGTGTCCGGTGGGCGCGCTGACCGATAAAACCTTCCGCTTCAAGCAGCGCGTGTGGTTTACGAAGCCCGTAAACGCCCACCGCGGGTGCGAAAACCCGAAGTGCTGCGGCAAGGTGGTGCTCTGGTACAAGGGCAAGGACGTGATGCGCGTGACGGCCCGCAAGGACCAGTACGGCGAGGTGAAGGAGTGGATCTGCAACACCTGCCGCTTCGACAAGAAGGAAACTGCCGACTGGACCATCGAAGGCCCCGCCCGCATTGACCGTTCCTCGGTCATCTCGGCCAACCACTACGAGCTGCCCGTGCTCAATGCCCAGGTTATTGCCGACCTGCCCGAAAGCTCCGTCCGCGACCTGGAACAGAATCCTCCCATGCGCCTCGGGAATTAGTTTTTAGTTGTTGGTTTTTGGTTTTTGGCTTTGTTCCGACATCCGCCAGTCCAGAGGCCAAAAACCAAAAACCAGAAACCAAAAACCAACCATGATCGAACTACCAACCCTCGGCTGGCAATCCATTGTTATCTTCGTCGTCTTCGCCGTTTCGCTGCTGATTGCGACCTATTGCACTTACGCGGAGCGTGTCATTGCCGCTTTCCTGCAGGACCGCGTGGGCCCGGACCGCGCGGGTCCGCTTGGCCTGCTGCAGCCGCTGGCTGATGCCGTGAAGCTGTTTACCAAGGAAGAATTCTTCCCCGCCGGAGCCAACCGGGCGCTGTTCATTATGGGCCCCTGCCTGGCCATGATTACGGCGCTGATGTCGTCGGCGGTTATTCCGTTCGGCAACGTAATTCAGTTCGGCAACAACGTCTTCAACCTGCAGGGCATCGAAGTCAACATCGGCATGCTGTGGATTTTCGGCATCGTGTCGCTGGGCGTGTATGGCGTGATGATTGGCGGCTGGGCTTCCAACAACAAGTTCTCCCTGCTCGGTGCCATCCGCGCCGGCTCCCAGAACATCAGCTACGAGCTGGCTATGGGCATGTCGCTCATCGCCGTGCTGATGATTTCGGGCACCCTGAGCCTGCGCGACATCACGCTGCAGCAGTCGGTAGCCGGCGAGTGGCACTTCTGGAACATCGTGAAACAGCCCCTGGGCTTCATCATCTTCCTGGTCTGCGCCTTCGCTGAAACCAACCGTACGCCGTTCGATTTGCCCGAGTGCGAAACCGAGCTGGTGGGCGGCTACCACACCGAGTACAGCTCCATGAAAATGGGTCTGTACCTGTTTTCGGAGTACGTAAACGTGTTCGTGGCCTCAGCCGTGATGAGCGTGCTGTACTTCGGCGGCTTCAACTTCCCGTTTCAGTACGAGCTGCGCGACTGGTTCGTGAACAGCCAGGGCTGGGCCCTGACGTCGGCGCAGAACCTGATTTCCGTAGTGGGCCTGCTGGGCCTGTTCGGGAAGATCTTCGCCTTCATCTTCTTCTTCATGTGGATCCGCTGGACCCTGCCCCGCTTCCGCTACGACCAGCTGATGCGTCTGGGCTGGACCATCCTGATTCCGCTGGCCATCTTCAACATCCTGCTCACCGGCGGCCTGATTCTGGGCGGTATCATTAAGTAATCAACCTATGCAGTCCTTAAGCAATAGAGCGAAAAAGCTGGAGGTGAAACCGATGACCCTGGCCGAGCGGGCCTACCTGCCGGCTATCTTCCAGGGCCTGAGCATCACGATGCGCCACTTTTTCCGGGCGGCTACCAAAAAGCAGATTACCATCCGCTACCCCGAGGAGCAGCGCCCCTTCTCCCCCATCTTCCGCGGCCTGCACGTGCTCAAGCGCGACGAAGCCGGCCGGGAGCGGTGCACCGCCTGCGGCCTCTGCGCCGTAGCCTGCCCCGCCGAAGCCATTACGATGGTCGCCGGCGAGCGGAAAAAGGGCGAGGAAGGCCTCTACCGCGAGGAGAAGTACGCCGTCAGCTACGAAATCAACATGCTGCGCTGCATCTTCTGCGGCCTCTGCGAGGAAGCCTGCCCGAAAGCCGCCGTGTACCTGCAAGCCGACAAGATGGCTCCGCCCCGCTTCGAGCGCGACGAGTTCATCTACGGCAAGGACCGCCTCGTGGAGCCCACTGCCCCCGACGCCCGCTCCGCCCGCGGCATCCAGCTGACGCCCGAGCAGGCCGCCGCCCTGGCCCAGCGCATGGCCCAGTCAGCCTAAACCACACCTGCCATCCTGAGCAAAGCGAAGGACCTTCCTCTTTTCGCACTGAAAAACTCCTTTTAATGCTTAGCGTCTTTTACCGTTCGCTCGGAAAAGGCTTTGCTCATCGAAAGGCCCTCGCAGATAACGAAGAGGAAGGTCCTTCGCTCTGCTCAGGATGACAGACGATTTTTTTGCACCTCTCACGTTCGCGCTACTTTCCGCCAATGGCCTCTTCCTCCCTGTTTTTCTTCCTGTCGTTCGTGGCGCTTTTTGCGGCGCTGGGCGTGGTGCTGGCCAAAAACCCGGTGCACAGCGTGCTGTTCCTGATCCTGACGTTCTTCTCGCTCTCGGGGCACTACCTGATTCTGAACGCGCAGTTCCTGGCCGCCGTCAACATCATCGTGTACGCCGGGGCCATTATGGTGCTGTTCCTGTTCGTGATTATGTTCCTGAACCTGAACGCCGACACCGAGCCCCACAAGCCCCTGCTGGCCAAGGTAGCCGCGGCCGTAGCCGGGGGCTCACTGCTACTGGTGCTGGTAGCCGCCCTGCGCGACGTGCAGCCCGGCACCACCTACAACGCCGCCGTCTTCGACTCGCAGATTGGGATGGTCAGCCAGCTAGGTATGGTTCTCTACACGAAGTACCTGCTGCCCTTCGAGCTGGCCTCGGTGCTGTTCCTGGCCGCTATGGTCGGCGCCGTGATGCTGGGCAAGCGCGAAACCGGGGAGCGGAACTTCTAGGATTTGGCAGCTTCTTAAGCAACGAAAGCGGCGTCTGAAGCATCAGGCGCCGCTTTTCATTTGCTACTCAGCCGGCGCGTTTAACGCCGTTTCGGCGGGCTGCCGGCGCATCCAGGGCGGGCTGCAGCTGGTGCGCATTTTCTGGCGGAATTGTTCCTGCTCCTCCGGCGTCATGCCGGCCAGGCGGGATTCCATCTGTTGCTTCCAGTCGTTTTTATGCTGCTGCCACTTGCGGCTGAAGCCGGGCCGGGCCCCGCCGCCGCGGAAGCCGGTGAGCAGGCGGGTGAGCAGCAGCAGGCCGATGGTCTGCCAGAAGGTGAGCACGGGGCCGTTAAAAAGATCGGGCACGAGCCAGTTCCACAGCCGCATCGTGACGAAGCCCATGACGGCGACGAACAGCAGGCCGAGGAGAATGAATTTGAGGACGCGAAGCGGCCAGAGGGTACGGTTCATGAGTTTAATGTGCTGATGTGGAAATGTGCTGATCTGCTAATGTGCTCTTGGGTGCGTTGTTGAAATTCAGTACCCGTTTGTTTTCGGCGACTTTCGAACAGCACATGAGCACATTAATCATTAGCCCATTGAGTTAGTCCGTGAACAGGTTGTTGTACAAGACTTGCAGGCGTTGGCGCAGGTGCTGCACGGCGTAGTGCTTGCGCGAAATCAGGGTTTTGAGCGGCACCCCGGTTTCGGCGGCCAGCTCCTTGAAAGTCTTGCCCTCCAGCTCGTGCCACACGAATACGTCGCGCTGGTTTTTGGGCAATTCGTCGAGGGCTTCGGCCAGGGCTTCCATGAGGGTTTCGCGGAGCAGCCGGTTTTCGGGAGCATCGTCGGCGGCGGGCAGCACGTCGGCCAGCAGCAGGGCACCTTCCTCGTTGTCGTCGGCGTAGCGGAGCATTTCCTCCTCCAGCGAGGCCGTCTTCTTTTTGCGGTAGAGGTCGGTGATACGGTTGCGGGCCACGCGAAACAGCCAGGAGGCCACTTTTTCCACGGGTTTGAGCATCCGGTAGCTTTCGACCAGTTCCCCGAACACATCCTGCAGGATGTCCTCGGCGTCGGCGGGGTCGGGCACGCGGCGGCGGATGAAGGCCAGCAGCCGGCCGCGCTGTTCCTGCACGGCGGCTTGAATCTGCTGGTCCTGTCCTCTCATCGAGCCTAGGGGTAAGGCGTTTAATGCAAGTGCTTCCATTCTGAACAAGCAGACGCGGCAGGCGGAAAATTACTTTATCGGGAGCAGAAAATTTTGGTAGGCCCATAATCAGCAACCATAAGAACGTCATGCCGAGCGCAGCCGAGGCATCTCGCGTGCTGACGTTGGGTTACCAACTCAACGAAGCGAGCGAGATGCCTCGGCTGCGCTCGGCATAACAATACCGTTTTCGCAGCGCCTGTACTACACTGTTGCACACCACCGAATTTTGCGCCATTCCTTACGATTCCTCCCATCAGCAGCCAGCCGGGCACAACTGTACTTTTCCCTGTGGTTTTCCCGATTGTCTGGCTACCTTTGCCAGCTAATTCACCCCGGCGGCCCTTCAGCCGGGCTTTGCCTTGTCCGCTGACCCCACTGCATGGAACAGACCATTCCGGAAGTCATTCGCACCGTCCCGCTGGAGTATTACATCTACTTCGCCACGGCGCTATTTGCCATCGGTGTTACGGGCGTGCTTACCCGACGCAATGCCATCATCATCTTTATGTGCGTCGAGCTGATGCTCAACGCGGTGAACGTGCTGCTGACGGCCTTCTCGGCTTACCGCTCCGACCCCAACGGCCAGATTTTCGTGTTTTTCATCATGGCCGTAGCCGCCGCCGAAGTCTCGGTCGGGCTGGGCATCATCGTGATGATCTACCGCAACTTCCAGAATACCGACGTCAATCTGCTTAACCGCCTTAAGTGGTAACCCCTCCCCCAACCCCTCCCCAAAAGGGAGGGGCTTTAGCTTTAGCTTTTAAAAGCTAGATGCTAGAGCCCCTCCCTTTTGGGGAGGGGTTGGGGAGGGGTTCCAGCATACTCTCTATGCAAGAAACTGTAATCCCCGCGGCCAGCGCCCCTTATTCCACGCTGCTGTACGTCCTGATTCCGCTGCTGCCGTTCCTGGGTTTCCTGATCAACGGGCTGCTCAACAAGAAGCTCTCCGGCACGGTGGCCGGGGCCATTGGTAGCCTCACGGTGCTGGGCTCGTTCCTGATTTCGGTGTATTTGTTCAGCACCTTTCAGTACCAGTACACGGTGCACCTGTTCGACTGGATTTCGGTCGGCTCGATGCAGATTCCCTTCTCCTACCAGATCGACCAGCTGAGCCTGATCATGCTGCTGCTGGTTACGGGCGTGGGCTTCCTGATTCACGTCTACAGCATCGGCTACATGCACCACGATGAGAACGTGGGCAAGTTCTTCGCCTTCCTGAACCTGTTCGTGTTCAGCATGCTGGTGCTGGTGCTGGGGGCCAACTTCGTGATTCTGTTCATCGGCTGGGAAGGCGTGGGGCTGTGCTCCTACCTGCTCATCGGCTTCTGGAATAAGGACCACGCCAACAACAACGCCGCCAAGAAAGCCTTCATCATCAACCGCGTCGGCGACCTGGGCTTCCTGCTGGGCATCTTCCTGATCTACCTCACCTTCGACTCGGTGCAGTACGCCGAGGTGTTCCAGAAAGCCTCGACGATGCAGATCGGGACGGGCGTGCTGACGGCCATTACGCTGCTGCTGTTTGTGGGCGCGATGGGTAAGTCGGCCCAGCTACCGCTCTACACCTGGCTGCCCGACGCCATGGCCGGTCCCACCCCGGTTTCGGCCCTGATTCACGCCGCCACGATGGTCACGGCCGGTATCTACATGGTGCTGCGCGCCAACGTGCTCTTCACCCTGGCCCCCGACACGCTGAGCGTCATTGCCTGGATTGGCGGCATCACCGCCCTGTTTGCCGCCACCATCGGCCTGGCCCAGAACGACATTAAGAAAGTGCTGGCCTACTCCACGGTTTCCCAGCTCGGCTACATGTTCCTGGCGCTGGGCGTCATGGGCTACAGCACTTCCCTGTTTCACGTGCTGACCCACGCTTTCTTCAAAGCGCTGATGTTCCTGGGCGCGGGCTCGGTGATTCACGCCATGAGCAACGAGCAGGACATTCGCCGCATGGGCGGCCTGCGCAAAGCCCTGCCGATTACGTTCCTGACCTTCCTCATCGGTTGCCTGGCCATTTCGGGCATTCCGCCGTTTTCGGGCTTCTTTTCCAAAGACGAAATCCTGGAGCACGTTTTCCAGCACAATAAGATTCTGTGGGGCATGGGCCTGCTCACGGCTTTCCTGACGGCCTTCTACATGTTCCGCCTGTTGTTCCTGACCTTCTTCGGCGAGTTCCGCGGCACCGAGGCGCAGAAGCACCACCTGCACGAGTCGCCGGCCAGCATGACGCTGCCGCTGATTGTGCTGGCCATCCTGGCGGCCGTGGGCGGCTTTATGGGTGCGCCGATGTTCGTGGGCAAGCACTACCTGGCCGACTACCTTGCCCCGCTCTTCACCTACTCCCAGCGCCTGAACCCCGAGGCCTTTGCCGGCGAGCTGGACCACGGCACCGAGCTGCTGCTCATCGGCCTGTCGGTAGCCGCCGGGGTGCTGGGCATCCTGCTGGCCTACGTGCAGTACGTGAGCCGCAAGGTGCGCCCGGCAGAAGACGCCGCCCAGCGCTCGGCCCCCGAAAGCCTAGTCTACCACAAATATTACATCGACGAGCTATATAACGCCCTGTTCGTGCGCCCCGTCATGTGGCTCTCGACCGGCCTGTACCGCTTCGTGGAGCAGGGCCTCATCGACCCGATTGTAAACGGCTTCGGCCGCGTCACGCTCGGCGGCGGGCAGCTGCTGCGCTACGTGCAAACCGGCTTCGTCGGCCTCTACCTGATTCTGATGGTCGTCGGCATCGTGCTGATTCTGGCGCTGAACCTGGGCCGGCTGTAATATATGAATGACACCTCATCCTACTTACTGGAGAATATGAGCGCCGGCGGAATACCCCTGCTACTGCTCGGTATTCCCGCAGTGTTCCTGGTGTTTTTTATTCCTTCAATTATTGCCCGTCACCGTTCCGACTTCTCAACAATCCTCCTGATCAACGTAGTGGCTGGCTGGTCAATCATTGGTTGGGTCGCCGCTTTGTATCTCGCCCTGCGCAAAAACTCTACTACTCTCTCTTCAACTGCTTCGGCTGGGCCTTCTACCTTTTCGGTAGCTGATGAAATAGCCAAGCTCCGGGACCTACGTGAACAAGGCGTACTTACCCCGGCGGAATTCGAGCGTCAAAAGAACAACCTGATTAGCTAATGCTGACTGTCTTTCTCCTACTCTTTCCCGTCGCGGCGGCGCTGCTGCTGCACTTTGCTAAAGGCAATGCGGCGCGTGTGCTGGCCCTCGGCGCGGCTCTTCTCGAATTCGCCGTGGCGGTGTTTGCTGCCGTGTCGGCTTCGCTGAACATGGCGCCCGGCCACAGTGCGGCGGCCTACTCGGTGTTCTCGGTCAACATTCCCTGGATAGCCTCGGCCGGCATCAACTTCCACGTCGGCATGGATGGCCTCAGCCTGCTGATGGTGCTGCTCACCACGTTTCTGGTGCCGCTCATCATTCTGGCCTCCTTCCGCCACGACTACCCCAACGCTTCGGCCTTCTACGCCCTGATCCTGTTTATGCAGACCGGCCTGATCGGCGTATTCGTGTCGCTGGATGCCTTCCTGTTCTACTTCTTCTGGGAGGTGGCCCTGATTCCGATTTACTTCATTGCCGGCGTGTGGGGCGGGGAACGGCGTATTCAGGTCACGTTCAAGTTTTTCCTCTACACCATCATCGGCTCGCTGTTTATGCTGGCCGCCTTCGTGTACCTCTACTTCCAGACCGACATCAACAATGCCGGACTCACCTCCGACATCGATGCCTTCTATAACCTGACGCTGACGGCCTCGCAGCAGGCCTGGGTGTTCTGGCTCATCTTCATTGCCTTCGCCGTGAAGATGCCGATTTTCCCCTTCCACACCTGGCAGCCAGATACTTATACCGAAAGCCCCGTGCCGGCTACCATGCTGCTCTCGGGCATCATGCTGAAAATGGGTATCTATGGTACGCTGCGCTGGCTGCTGCCCATTGTGCCGCTCGGCACCAGCCAGTGGGGCAAAGTGGTCATGATTCTGGCCGTTATCGGCATTATCTACGGCGCTATCATCGCCATCCGTCAGCGCGACATGAAGCGGCTCATTGCCTATTCGTCCCTCTCCCACGTGGGGCTAATGGCGGCGGGCGTATTTTCCCTCACCTTCATCGGGTTGCAGGGAGCCGTTATTCAGATGCTGGCGCACGGCGTAAACGTGGTGGGCATGTTCTTCATTGCCGACATCATCCAGCGCCGCACCGGCACCCGCGACATCTCCGAGCTGGGCGGCCTGACGCGCAACACGCCGCTGCTGTCGGTGTGCTTTCTGGTGCTGCTGCTCGGCACCGTGGCGCTGCCGCTTACCAATGGCTTCGTGGGTGAATTCCTGCTGCTGGCCGGCGTGTATCAATACAACATGTGGCTGGGTGCCGTAGCCGGCATCACCATTATTCTGGCTGCCGTGTACTTGCTGCGCATGTTCCAGCGCGTGATGCTGGGCCCCGAAACCTCCTTCACCGCTTCTATCCAGGATCTGACTGGCTCCGAGCTGGCCGTGCTGGTGCCGCTGATAGTGCTCGTGTTCTGGATCGGCCTGTTTCCCAATATGTTCCTGCGCATCTCGGAGCCGGCGGTGCTCCAGATTCTGACGCTGGTCAACCGCTAAAAACCCCTCCCCAACCCCTCCCCAAAAGGGAGGGGCTTAGATTACTAATCTAACGCCCTAATTCGTCTGGTTCCCCTCCCTTTTGGGGAGGGGCCGGGGGAGGGGTCACCCAGAACATGACTTCTATCATTCTGCTCTCCGTTCTCGGCATCATTAACCTGTTCTTCGGGTTTCTGCGCTCCAACAAAATCCTGCTGCCGGCGGCAATGGTCATTCTGGCCCTCGTGTTTGGCGCTAACCTGCTCGACTGGAATGCGGCTTCACAGTCGTACTTCAGCGACATGCTCACCATCGACCGGTACTCGGTGGCCTTCACCGCCATTATGGTCCTGACGACGCTGCTGCTGATTCCCTTCTCCCAGAAATACGTGCGCGACGGCGAGGAAAACCTGGCCGAATACTACTCGCTGCTCCTCTTCTCGCTCGTGGGTGCCATCATGATGGTGAGCTACGACAACCTGCTGATGCTGTTCGTGGGCATCGAAATCCTGAGCGTGTCGATGTATGTGCTGGCCGGCTCCGATAAGCGCAACGTGCGCTCCAACGAAGCGGCCCTGAAGTATTTTCTGATGGGCTCGTTTGCCACCGGCATTCTGCTTTTCGGCATTGCCCTGGTCTACGGCGCTACCGGCACCTTCCAGCTTACCCAGATCAACGCGGGCATCGTGAATCCGGCCAATGCCTCGCTGCAGCCCATGCTCTACATTGGCATGCTGCTGATGTTCATCGGTATCAGCTTCAAAGTATCGGCGGCACCCTTCCATTATTGGACGCCGGATGTGTACGAGGGCACACCTACCTTCTTCACGGCTTTCATGAGTACAGTGGTAAAAACGGCAGGTTTCGCGGCCTTCTTTAAGCTGCTCATGGCCGCTTTCTTCGCCGCCAAAGGCTTCTGGATTCCCACCATCATGGCCATCACCGTGCTGACGCTGCTGATCGGCAACGTGGGAGCCGTGGCTCAGACCAGCATCAAGCGGATGCTGGCCTACTCCAGTATTTCGCACGCCGGCTACCTCTTCATTGGCCTGGTGGCTGTGAATGGCAAGCTCTCGGCGAATGGTCTTTTCTTCTATTCCCTGGCCTATTCGGTGGCTACCATTGCTGCCTTCGCCGTGCTCAAGCTGGTTTCCGACCAGCGCCAGCGCGAAGACTATGCGGGTTTCAACGGCCTGGCCAAAACCAATCCGCTGCTGGCTTTCGTGATGACGGTAGCCATGCTTTCCTTAGCTGGTATTCCTCTCACGGGCGGTTTCTTCGGCAAGTTCTTCATCTTCGGCGCAGCCATCGACCGGGGCTACATTGGCCTGATCGTATTTGCCGTCGTCATGTCGATGGTTAGTATCTACTACTACCTGCGCCCGGTTATCGCCATGTATATGCGCCCCGCCGAGGACGACAGCACCACGCCTATCGTGGTCGGCGGCTTTCAGTCGGCCGTGCTGGTGCTGCTGGCGCTCCTTACCGTGGTACTGGGCCTGCTGCCCGGCTTGTTGAGCGACGTGTTCCAGTAAGATTTCCTGCGTAGCTATCCACAAAAAGAGCGGCCCATAAGCCGCTCTTTTTGCGTTGTAAACCCTGGGCAACCTTACTTTTCCGTTACCCGGATACTGATTCGCCGATTGAGCGAACGGCCGACGGGCGTAGCGTTACTAGCTACCCCGTGCTTGCCGCCGTAGCCTTTGGCCTCCAGCCGATTGAGCGTGATGCCCATACCCGCCAGCTCCGACATGGCCGCATTCGCGCGGGCCTCGCTCAGCTTTAGGTTGGAAAGTACGTTGCCGGTGGTGTCGGTGTAGCCGCCAATTTTGACGTGGGCTGCCGGAAAGCTTTTCAGAATGCTGGCCACATTGCGCAGCTGCTGGCGCGATTCATCCGTGAGGGAGGCTTTCTTGGTATCGAAATACACCCGGTCGAAATTGATCCAGCCCTTGGTGCGGTTGACGGGGTCTACTTGCACTGCCGGGTCGGCTAGAAACGTGTACAGCTGGTTTTCAGTAGAGTTCACCCCTACCGTCTGGCTAGTGCCATCGACCATCATCAGCGTAATGGCGCGCCCGGGGTCGTAGATGTAGGCATCACGCGCAGCATCGTAATGACCACCTGCGGTGGCCGTCATGGCATTGGCGGCCGGAGCCTCGGGCGCGGTGGCTGTCAGGCCCAGAGAAGCGGCAACGGGAGTTACCGTCGCACCCGTACTGGTTTGGGTGCGCATAAAAAAGTACTCCGCCGCCGCACCCAGCACGACCAACGCCAGTACCCATATCCAGCGGGAAGCGCCGGTGGTACGGGCGGGCGCAGGCATGGGTGGAGCGGGCGAGCTATAGGCGTGGCCCCCGCCTACCGTAGCCCAGGTGCCTCCGGTGCTCAACCCAGCTCCAACTTCTGCATCTGACTCGGCAGCGACTTCCGGGCGTACCTTAGCCGGCCCCACCGGCTCATGGTTGAAAGGCAACGTGCTACTGCCGGGCAGCATCGTTTCCAGTACTTGGGCCCGCTGGCTTTTCAGGAAAGCCAGCAGCTCTTCCGGATTCATATCGCGCTGGGCGGCATCAATGGCCAGCCGGTGCAACACGGCCTGGGCCACGATGGCCAGCAGGGTTTCCACCGACGAGGGTTTGATGGCCGTCGTGTTGGCGACGCGGGCCACGGTAGCGCCGTAGGCCTCGCCCAGCAGGGCCCGCATCAGGTCGGAGCGCCGCTGTAGCGTATCGGCGGTCAGCAGGTTGGGAAGCACGCCCGATTCGCCGGCTTCGTGCGTGAGAGTCCACAGGGCTTCGGGCCCACCCGGCCGCTCGGCGCGACTCATGAAACTACTGAGAATAAGAGGAGTAATTTTTACCAAAGCCTTCCGCACCCCCTCCTCACTCTCGCCCACCACTACGCTGGTCTGGCTTACGGTGTTACCCGTAAAGTACGTTTCGACTTCTTCCAGTAGGTTCTGTTGCATAACTGAAGAATTTTGACGTGTACGATAGATGATAATACTAATTTTTATTTGAATAAGTATAATCAAAGACCTCACAAAATTCCGGCTTAGCCCTACTAGTGCTGCTTATTGGGCGCCCCATAGCCTCCAAAACAGCACAGCCAGCTCCTAAGCAGGAAGCTGGCTGTGCAACCAAAAGGCAGAGATAGAGTGGGTTCGGGGCTTATTATTCTGATTTTTGTGTCATTCCGAGCGAAGTCGAGGAATCTTGCGTGCAACAGTAATCAGACTACTGCTGCGGAAGAGATGCTTCGACTGCGGGAACGTCAGATCAAGCAGGACAGAATCAACTTTTGAGCATTCCCAACACGCTCGTAGATGAAGCTAGAGAAGCCGTGCATCGTAGCTTCTGTCGCGTGGAGGAAGCGACGAGTCGTACCTGACAAGCAGCAGTTGGCGCTGATCTGGAGTATTGAACTAGACGATGTAGCCAGCAAGTAAAAAGAACGTCCTGTCGAGCAGTGCGAGATATCTCGCGTTGCTCGACAGGACGTTCTAGAAAGGAAAAACACCTCCCCAAATGCTTGTTTTGGGCCACGCCTACACTGAGCGCATCACGCCGACTGCCGGCCACGGGGTGTACGTTACCTGCACCGTGGGCCACAGATCTTTCTGTCCGCTAAAATGCAGCAGGACGCGGGCAGTAGTTTCTACGTCTTTCTGGCAGTAGGTCACGATGCGGCCCAGATCCTGATCTTCCCAGTACACCTGCCCGACCTGAGAGCCGTTGATGTCGTTTTTGGGTGATGGAATGCCGAAAAGTCCCGCCAACAGCGCCAGGGAAATGAAGCCTTTGTTGTCGCCGAACTTCCACATATCCATCGTATCGAGCAGATGCGGCAGGTCCCAGGGCTTGTAGGTGGCAATGTTGAGCATCGGCGGCAGCGGAATGCCACAGATCAGCATCCGCCGGCCCAGGTAGCCATAATCAAACTCGCGCCCGTTGTGGGCACACAGGAAATAACCTTTTTCGCGCTGGGTGGTAGAGCCCGGCAGCTTGGTTCCGAAGGGGGCCCGCTCGCCCAGCAGCCCGGCGAACCCGCGCAGCACTTCGCACTCGTCATCATCGGCAAACGACTTCACCCGAAACTCCAGCGTTTCGTCGGGCAGCAGGCGAAAATAGCCAACGGAGATGCACACAATTTTGCCAAACTCGGCGTAGAGCCCGGCATTGGCAAACAGCGCGTCATGCGTCTGGCCCTCGGCTACTTCCTTGTGGTGCCGCTTGCCGCAGAATGTGTTCCAGAGTGCCTGGTGTTCGGGCGGCAGATCGGCGTGGCATTTCTGGCCCGGTACGGTTTCGATATCAACGATAAAAACGCGGGTTAATTCGACGTGACGCAGGGCATTCATAAGCAGCAGGGAGCAGACTGAGTACCGAAGATAGGCTTTTCAACTGCTCAGCTGCGCATGATGGTTGCCTTTTTCTGCATCCAGCTACCGACTACTCCTTACCACGCCCCACTCCAAGTGGCCAGCAGCAGCGGGCGGGCGAGGCAATGCGAACAACCCGGCCCCGCGCGGCCGGGTGCGATGCCGCGTTCTGCTTTCGGGCCGACCCGAAACTACACCGCCCAACCTCCGGTGGTGTGTGGACCGGAAATCGGGCGATGAATATCGGTTGCGGTAGCGCGTGGAGATACGCCAGCCGGCTTCAGGCTAGGGCAGGACGCCCAATGAGCCACAGGCCCAGCATCACAATCAGCACTTGGTGGCGTGGTTTTGGCATGACAACAGACGGTTTGGAAACAGTATCCAGTGGCTCCGCTTGCCCTCCGCCCAGCGGATTTGTCGAGGTCATTGGTCAGATTAAAGTTGCGATTTTCTGGCCTGCGAATCAATCACATGAACATGTGAGCGGGCCTTCATCCAGCTTAGGTCAGGCCCTGGCGCAGGGCCTTGCTTACGGCCTCGGTCATGGAACGCACGTGCAGCTTTTCGTATATTTTCTTGATGTGGGAGCGCACGGTATCGATGCTGATGCCCCGGTCGGCGGCAATCATCTTGTAGCTGTAGCCCTCTACCAGCAGCCCTAATATTTCCTGTTCCCGGGCGCTCAGGTTGGCCGGCGACTCATCGGGCACCGTGACCATGGGCTTGGAGCGCGGAAACAGACGCAGCACCTGCCGGGCAATGGCGGGCGTCATGGGAGCCCCGCCCAGACGCACTTCGCTGATGGCATCGAGCAGCTTCGCGGGCGGCGTTTTCTTGAGCAGGTAGCCATCGGCCCCGGCGCAGATGGCCTCAAATACCCGGTCATTGTCCTCAAACACCGTGAGCATGACCACATTCACCTGGGGTGCCACTTTCTTGATCCGCCGCAGGCCCTCAATACCCGTGATGCCGGGCATATCGATATCCATCAGAATAACGTCGGGAGTGAGGCGGGCAATATCGGTGGTGGCCTGCATGCAGTTGCCCAGCGCGCCCACCAGCTCCAGCCCCTGAGTGCCGGCAAGTAGCTGGCTGAGGCTGGCCCGCAGGTCAGAGTTATCTTCGTAGATCAGAACGCGGGTGGGAGTTTCCATCAGACACTAACAGGGAGAATGTTCAACTCTGTGAAGGTAGTGCACGGCGGAGCATAGTTGCGCCCACATGATAATGTGACTACCCGGCGGCTTACTCGCCATTGCTACGGGTGCATTGGCAGAATTGTCCTGCCTGCTCCGACGTCCGCGCAGTCGAAGCACCTCTCCCGCTCCGGTGCATTGCCAAATGTTTACCACTGCGGTAGAGATGCTTCGGCTTCGCTCAGCATGACGAACTTGGTGTTTTTAGCAATTCCCAAGTACACTGTCAAAACAAACAGGCTCTAATCAACTATTTAAGCGGCACGCTCAGCTGGAGGTCGGTGCCCTGCCCGGGGGCCGTGCGGATAGTCAGGGTGCCGCTCATGGCGGTGGCGCGGTTGCGCATGTTGGTCAGGCCGTTGCCGCCGCCCTGGGCCGGAGCGTCGGCGTCGAAGCCCACGCCATCGTCCTGCACGCTGAGCAGCAGCCGGTGGTGCTCATAGGTCAGCCGGATGGCGGCCTGGCGGCACTGGGCATATTTGGCCAGGTTATTTATGGCTTCCTTGAAGAGCAGAAAAAACTCCCGACGGGCCCGCATATCCAGCCGCAGACCTGCCACCGACGGATCGGCGCGGAAGGTGAAGTCGATGCCACGGGCTTCGAGCACATCGGAAGCGAAACCACGCATGCGGGCCACCACGTCCTCCATCGAATCGTGGGCTGGGTTGATGGTCCAGACGATATCGTCCATGGCATCGAGCATGCGGCGCGAGCTGTCCCCAATCTGGTCGAGCAGCACGGTGGCTTGCTCGGTGCGGTGGTGGTGCTGGTGGGTGCGGGCAATCTGGCTCAGAATAGAGATGCTGCTGAGCGTAGAGCCCATATCGTCGTGCAAATCACGGGCGATATTGTGGCGCACGCGCTCCAGAGCCAGCAACTGCCGTACCCGCAGCCGGTACCCCAGAAACAGCAGGCCAAACACCACCCAGCTGATCAGAATCCGGAACCACCAGGTGCCGTACCAGGGCGGCTGCACGATGATGGTAAGGGCCGTGCCGCGGGGGTTCCAGATGCCGTCGTTGTTGGTGGCTCGCACCCGAAACGTGTAGATGCCGGGGTCGAGGTTGGTGTAGGTGGCCTCGCGCTTGGAGCCCGCCTGCACCCAATCGGGGTCGAAATTCTCGAGCATGTAGGCATAGCGGTTCTTTTCGGGCTGGCGAAAGTTGAGAGCCGCGAATTCCAGGGAAAAGAAATAGTCGCTCGGGGCCAGCTCGATGCTGCGCCGCACGGTGATGCTGGTATCCAGATCGACGAGCTGATTAAACTTGCGAAATCCCGTCAGGACCACCGGTGGCGGCGTGGTATTGGTGCGCACGGTCGCCGGCGTGAAGCGCACCAGCCCATTGACGCCGCCAAAATAGAGCTGCCCGCGCTGGCCGTGATGGTAGCCGCCGGCGTTGAACTCATCGAAGGGAAGCCCGTCGCGCGTGTCGAAGGTAAAAAACTGCCTGCTGGCCGGGGTGAAGCGGGCCAGCCCCTTGTTGGTCGACAGCCATAGATGGGCCGTAGCATCTTCCAGCACCCCATACACCACATCGTTGGGCAGGCCCTGGGGCTCCCGGAACGTAGTGAACGTGCCTCGTGTGCGGTCATCGAGACGGCACAGGCCGCCGCCCTCCGTGCCAATCCAGAGCTGACCAGCGCGGTCTTCCAGAATAGAGCGCACAAAGTTGCTGCTCAGGCTGCGTGGGTCGTGGTCGTCGGAGCGAAAGGCCCGAAAACGGCCCGTTTTGGGGTTATACTGGCACAAGCCGCCGCCGCCGGTGCCCACCCACACCATACCGGCGCGGTCCTGAAGCACTACCCGCACGAAGTTGTTGCTGAGGCTGGTTGAATCGTGGGGAATATTGCGAAATACCGTAAACTGCTGCTGCCCGGGCTCGTAGCGGTTGAGCCCGCCCTCGGTGCCCACCCACAGACTGCCCTGCGGGTCTTCGTACACCGTCCGGACATAATCTTCGCTCAGGCTGCCCTTCACGGCCGGGTCGTGGCGGTAGTGCACGAAGCGCGTGGCTCCCGGCTCCAGGCAGTCGAGGCCCTGACTTTGGGTGCCCACCCACAAACGACCACGCCGATCCACACACACGGCCCGCACGAAATCTTCGCTCAGGCTGCCGGGGTCGTTGGGGTCGTGGCGGAACTGCCGCTGCTGGCCTGTGGCCGGGTCGTAGCAGCGCAGTCCCTTGCTTTCCGTGCCCACCCAGGTGCGGCCGGCCGCGTCTTCGCACACCGCCCACACGGGGCCATCCAGCCCGGGGTAGGTGGCAAAAGTGCTGGGCCGGGCCTCGAAGCTGCTAATGCCGCCCTCGGTACCCGCCCACAGCAGGCCCGAGCGGTCCTGAAACACTGATAGCACCACATTGTCGGGCAAAGTGGATGCGCTGCCGACCCGGTATTGGTATACCTGAAACGACCCGGTAGCCGGCTCATGGCGCACCAGCCCTTTGTTCGTCCCGGCCCATACTACTTGTTGCCGGTCCAGGAACAGGGCCCGAATGGCTTCGCCCATTTCGCCTGGCCGCCGACCCACGGCCTGGGGCCGGCCCGTAGCGGGCAGATACCAGAGCCCATCGGTTTCGGTGCCCACCCAGAGGCCGCCTTTTTGGTCTGGTTGCAGGGCAGTAATGGCACTGGCAGCCTGCCAGCGGGCATCGGGCTCAAGCTGTCCGGTGCTAGTATTCAGCGCACTGACCCGGCCCTCGCCCGTGCCGACCCACAGCGTACCAGTAGTGCTTTGGGCGATGGTCCGGACGGAATTGCGCCGCAGGTTTTCCAGGGGCGTGTCAGGGTGCGTGAAGCGGCGGAAGTTGTTCGTCGTGGGGGCGAAGCGGTGCAGGCCGCCTTCCGTACCCGCCCAGATCTGCCCGTTTCGGTCGCAGAACACGACCCGCACGAAGTTATCGGCTAAGCCGGTACTGAGGTCGGGCGCGTACTCAAACGTGCGAAAACGCCCCGTCACCGGGTTGTAGCGGCACAGTCCGCCCCCGCCCGTGCCCACCCACACGTGGCCCTGCTGATCTTCGGCCAACGACAGAATGAAATTGCTGCTCAGGCTGGCCGCGCGCTGGGGGTCGTTGCGGAACACCCGAAACTCGACGCCGTCATAACGACTCAGCCCATCCTGCGTGCCCAGCCACAGGAAGCCCCGCTTGTCCTGTAAGATGCTGTAGACGCTGTTTTCGGACAAGCCCTGCGCCGCTGTGAGCGTGCGGAACATGAGGGCGGAAGTAGTTTGGGCCGTTACGGCATGGCTCGCCCAGCTCAGCAGGAAGCTCAGGAAACCAATGCGCAGCCATGCCAGAAACGGATAAGTCATACAGGAAGCCAAGCTGCTAAGCAGTACACCACGCTACTGTGGGAATCCTAAGCTGATACTGGACTGCAACCTATGAATTTCCAGCTTTCACCCAAGCCGGTTCTACCAGCAAGAAGGTGGAAGGGCTTTAGTTTAGCTGAATGACTTTTCACGCGCCCGAAGCTCTAAACAATTTTGGGGTAAACAATTTGAAATTGTTTACCCCAAAATTGTTTAGAGCTGACCAAGGGTTGCTCCTATGCTAGAGTGTGTGGACAGCCAATGAAGCTGTTTAGAAAGTCACTGAAAACAAGTAGAACGGCATGCTTCACCTGGCGTCCGCGCAGCCGAAGTATCTCTATCGCTTCTTTGAACGGCTCCTACGAAGTGGTGGAGATGTTTCGACAAGCTCAACATGACCGGAAAACAACTTTCTAAACACCTTCAGTAAAAAGAACGTCATGTCTCGCGCCGCTCGATATGACGTTCCAGAAAGGTAAAATACCTCCCACAGCGCTACTATCCACACAGCCTAGTACAGCGACCAAAAGCGGCACCTGATCCTTCAGGTGCCGCTGCGCTATGCTTCCTCAACCGGCCCAATACGAAAGAGGCCACTGCTGCCATGTATCCGCCACGCCAGCACGCACCGGGTTTTCTAACGTGTAGGCAATGATGTTGCGCATTTCGGCCGCGTAGCGCACCACATGGTCGTAGCTTTCCCGGTGCCAGAACTGCCCGGTGCGCTTCAGCAGTCGATTGGCCTCGCGGGCCGTGTGGGCTTTCACCGATTGCAGCGCCCGTAGCATGGGCACACCGGCCTCCAGTAGCGTGGCTACCAGGTGCACATGGTTGGGCATCACACAGTAGCAAATCAGCGAATAGGCCCGCCCATCGAAGAAATGCAGGGCATCGGCGACCAGCTGCTCAATGGCGGGCAGCTGCAGCCACGTCGGGCCGTGCGCCGAGCCATCCAGCAGCGCGTCGAACTTGCCGAAATACCGCTTTTGCCGCACGTAGGAGGCTTCCTCCGTGGCCGCTTCGCCGTGGTACTCTTCCCGCAGCTGTTCCAGCACAGCCTCCGGTAACGAGCCGGCCAGCCGGAAGGTAACGAAGACCGTTTCGCCGGGCGGCAATATGTGGGGCAGATTGCGGCGATACTCATAAGGATTCATGATTCACTATAGCGTGGCACTGGTTGTAACGCGAAGTTCCACTTCGCGAGGCATTGAACGTTGACGTTGAATATACCTGACAACGTCGTCGTTCAATGCCTCGCGAAGTGGAACTTCGCGGTACAGGCAGGCTACTTTTTCTCCACCACCGCCGTAGCAATGCTCAATTCCTTGAGCTGAGCGCCGGAAATGGGCGAAGGCGAGTCAATCATCACGTCACGGCCGGAGTTGTTCTTGGGGAAGGCAATGAAGTCACGAATCGAGTCGGCGCCGCCGAAGAGGCTGCAGAGCCGGTCGAAGCCGAAGGCAATGCCGCCGTGGGGCGGCGCGCCGTACTCGAAGGCGTCGAGCAGGAAGCCGAACTGCGCTTTGGCTTCTTCATCCGAGAAGCCCAGCAGGCTGAACATGCGGGCCTGCACGGCCCGGTCGTGGATGCGGATGGAGCCGCCGCCCACTTCCACGCCGTTGATAACCATATCGTAGGCATTGGCCCGCACCTCGCCGATAGTGGCGGGGTTGTCGAGCAGGGCCATATCCTCGGGTTTGGGCGAGGTGAAGGGATGGTGCATGGCGAAGTAGCGGCCTTCTTCCTCGATGTATTCGAGCAGGGGAAAATCGACGACCCACAGCGGCGAGAACGTGTCCTTGTCGCGCAGGCCCATGCGGTGGCCCATTTCCAGGCGCAGCTCGCTCAGAGCCTTGCGGGTTTTACCAGGCTCACCGGCCAGCACCAGCAGCAGGTCGCCAGGGTTGGCGTTGAAGGCGACTTTCCACTTCTGCAGCTCGTCCTGGGAATAGAATTTATCCACCGACGACTTCACGCTGCCGTCGCCTTCCACGCGGGCGTACACCAGGCCGGTAGCGCCCACCTGGGGCCGCTTCACGAAATCGGTGAGCTCGTCGAGCTGCTTGCGGGTGTACATGGCCGAGTTCTGGGCGTTGATGCCCACCACGAGGCCGGCCGCGTCGAACACCGGGAAGCCCTGGCCTTTCACCACGTCGTTGAGCTCCACGAACTTCATTTCGAAGCGCGTGTCGGGCTTGTCGTTGCCGTAAAAGCGCATGGCATCGGCGTAGGTCATGCGGGGCAGCTCCCCGATTTCCAGGCCCTTCACTTCCTTAAACAGGTACTGCACCAGCTTTTCGAAGGTGTTCAGAATATCTTCCTGCGTCACGAATGCCATTTCGCAGTCGATCTGGGTGAACTCGGGCTGGCGGTCGGCCCGCAGGTCTTCGTCGCGGAAGCACTTCACGATCTGGAAGTAGCGGTCGAAGCCCGACACCATCAGCAGCTGCTTGAAGGTCTGGGGCGACTGGGGCAAGGCATAGAATTCGCCGGGGTTCATGCGCGACGGCACCACGAAGTCGCGGGCACCTTCGGGCGTGCTTTTGATGAGCACCGGCGTTTCGACTTCGATAAACTGCTGGCCATCCAGGAAGCGGCGCGTGGCCTGGGCCACACGGTGGCGCAGCATCAGGTTATTGCGCACCGGGTTGCGGCGCAGGTCGAGGTAGCGGTACTTCATCCGCAGGTCGTCGCCGCCGTCGGTTTCGTCCTCGATAAGAAAGGGCGGCAGCTTGGCCGGGTTCAGCACCGTGAGGCTGGCTACCCGAATTTCGATGCCACCGGTGGGCATCTTGTCGTTTTTGGAGTGGCGCTCGGCCACCGTGCCCGTCACGCTGATAACGTATTCGCGGCCCATTTCGCGGGCCTGGGCGCGGGTTTCTTCACTCTCCACACCTTCCTCCAGGGCCAGCTGGGTCAGGCCATACCGGTCGCGCAGGTCCAGCCAGAGAATACCGCCTTTGTCGCGGGTGCGCTGCACCCAGCCGCAAAGCGTAACGGTGTGACCAACGTGTTCGGGGCGAAGTTCGCCGCAGGTATGGGTTCGGAGCATAATCGAAGGGTAGTCAGATGAAAGAAGCGCGGGGCCGCTCGGCGCAAAGATAGGATTCATGGGCGCGTGCGCCATAAGCGGCGGGCAATGTGGCGGAATTTGCCGGTTGCGGCCCTAATTAGTCTAAGCTGGAAGCTGAGAAAATTTCGGATCATGCTCTATCTGGCGTCCGCGAAGTCGAAGCACCTCTACCGCAACAGTACCTAGATTTAGTTTGGCGGTAGAGATGCTTCGACAAGCTCAGCATGACGGTCTGTGCCCAACAACAGCAGCATGCCAGATGCTTCACTTTGCTCTGCATGACGATACTACAATGCACCCAAGTAGTTAAAATTCAGGCAGAATACATATTTCTATATATCTACCAGCAACCCCGGACAACCGTTGACTTGCTTCCGGTGTCTACCTCTCCACTCCCTACTTTCCACCCCATATCCTTGCAGACTATGGAACTGGTTATCGACAACCTCTCCAAAACGTACCCCAACGGCACCCAGGCCCTCAACAACGTTTCGCTGCGCATCGCGCCGGGCATGTTTGGCCTGCTGGGTCCCAACGGGGCCGGTAAATCGTCGCTGATGCGCACGATTTCCACCTTGCAGGAAGCCGATGCGGGCACCATTCGGCTCGGCGACCTCAACGTGCTGGAGCAGCCCGAGCAGGTACGGCAGGTATTGGGCTATCTGCCCCAGGAGTTTGGCGTGTACCCCAAGGTAACGGCCAACGAGCTGCTGGAGCACTTCGCGGTGCTCAAGGGCGTCAGCAACAAAGGGGAGCGGCGGCAGGTAGTGGATGCGCTGCTGCACCAGACCAACCTCTGGGAGGCGCGCAACAAGAACCTGGGCGGCTACTCGGGCGGCATGAAGCAGCGTTTCGGTATTGCCCAGGCGTTGCTGGGCAACCCCAAGCTCATCATCGTGGATGAGCCCACGGCCGGCCTCGACCCTACTGAGCGCAACCGCTTCCACAACCTGCTGGCCGAAATCGGTGAGGACCGCATCGTGATTCTGAGCACCCACATCGTGAGCGACGTGTCGGATTTGTGCCGACAGTTTGCCATCATCAACAAGGGCCGGGTGCTGTATACCGGCGACCCGCTGGTAGCCATTGAGGAAATGCGCGGGCAGATCTGGCGGCGCAGCGTGCCGAAAGCCGAGCTGGCCAGCTACCAGCAGCAGTTCGCGGTGATTTCCTCCCGCCTGTTTGCGGGCCAGACCATCATCCACGTGCATAGTCTGGCTCAGCCCGCCCACGGCTTCGAACCGGTGGAGCCCACGCTGGAAGACGTGTACTTCGCCCGCATTCACGCCGCCGAGCAAGTGGCCGTGGAGGTGGCAAAGGGGTAAACCAGAACGTCATGCTGAGCGAAGCCGAAGCATCTCTACCGCAGTAGTAATCAAATCACTTTGGCGGTAGAGATGCTTCGACAAGCGGACGCCAGATGGAGCATGACGTCCCTTTCCGCCACCATCGGCGCAAGCTGTACCTGACTTAGAAACCAACGGACCATGTTCCTCGAAATCTTCCTGTTTGAAATTCGCTACCGGCTGAAACGACCGGCTACCTACATCTACTTTGCCTTGCTGGCCGCCATAGCCTTTCTGCTGATGCTGGCCGTGGGGGGAGTGTTTGGGGTGCGCGTCAGCATAGGAGGCGGGGGCGGCCGGGTGCTGGCCAACTCGCCCTTCCAGATTACCGCCATTCTAATGGTGCTGAGCTTGTTCGGCAGCTTTATCACCTCATCCATGATGGGCACGCCGGTGTACCGCGACTTTGAGCACCGCACCCATTCGCTGTACTACACCACGCCCATCAGCAAATTGGGCTACCTGGGCGGGCGGTTCCTGGGCTCGTTTGTCGTCACGGTCGGGGTCTTTCTGGGCGGGGCGCTGGGCTTGTGGCTGGCCACCTACTGGCCCACGATGCTGCCCGATAAACTGGGCCCCAACCACCTGGCCACGTATCTGCAGCCCTACCTGCTTATCGTTATTCCCAACCTGTTTCTGACCGGGGCCATCTTCTTTACCGCCGCTACGCTTTCCCGCTCGGCGCTGGCTATCTACCTGGGCGGCGTGCTGTTTCTGGTACTCTATGTTGTCAGCGACGGTATCAAGCAGAACTTCGACAACGATACGGTAAAGAACCTGCTCGACCCGCTGGGTGCCGGCGCCATCAACCTGACCCAGCGCTACTGGACCGTGGCCGAGCGCAACTCCCAGCTGCTACCCTGGAGCAGCTATATGGTACAAAACCGCTTGCTCTGGGGCGCGGTAGCCGCGCTGACGCTGGCGGCGTGTTACAGCTTTTTCCGGTTTTCCTTCGCCAATAAAGCCGACTCGGGCTCCCGCCGCAAAGCCGCCGCTGACGCCGAAACGGACCGGCCCACGACCCTGAAGCTGCCCGTCGTCACGCCGCGCTTTACGCCGGGGCTGGCCTGGGCGCAGGCCGGGCGGCTGGGGCGGCTGGAGTTTTTCAGCACCGTTCGCAGCGTCTACTTTATCGGTATTCTGGGCGCGGGGCTGCTGTTCCTGCTGATTGCGGGCCTGCAGGTAGGTAAGATATATGGTACCAACACCTACCCCGTAACGCCCGTGGTGGTGAAGCTGCTGATGGGCGCCTTTAGCCTGTTTCAGCTCATCATCATCATTTTCTACTCGGGCGAGCTGGTGTGGCGGGAGCGGGATGCCAACATTCACCAGATCTACGACGCCATGCCCATGCCGAGCTGGGTGCCCTTCGTGGCCAAGCTCGGCGCGCTCATGCTCATCCAGGTGCTGCTGCTGGCCCTGGTGATGCTCTGCGGGGTGCTGCTGCAAACCGGTATGGGCTACTTCCGCTACGAGCTGGGCCTGTACGTGAAGGAGCTGTTCGGCTTTCAGCTCATCAGTATGCTGCTGCTCTGCGTGCTGGCCATGCTGGTGCAGGTGCTGGTGAACAACAAGTTCATGGGCCACGCCATCATGATTCTGTACTATGTGTTCAGCATTTTCAAGGATCAGCTGGGCCTGGAGCATAACCTGTACAGCTTCAACTCCGACCCCGGCGTGCAGTACTCGGCCATGAACGGCTACGGCCACTTCGTGCTGCCCTATTTCACCTTCAAGTTCTACTGGGCGGCCTTTGCCGTGATGCTGGCCATTGCCAGTAGCCTGCTGTGGCCCCGGGGCACCGAAACCCGCTTTTCGTGGCGCTGGCAGCAGCTGCGCTATAGCTTTTCGCCGGCCCTGCGGGTGGTGGCGGGCGTGGCCTTGGTGGTTTTCGCGGGCCTGGGAGCCTATATTTTCTACAACACCAACGTGCTGAACCAGTACCGCTCCACGGCCCGGCAGGACGAGCTGCGGGCCCGCTACGAGAAAACCTACAAGCCCTACGCCCGCCGGTACCAGCCGCGCGTGGTGGCCGTGAACGTGGCCGTGGATATATTTCCCGAACAGCGCGACATCCGGTTTCACGGCTCCTACTGGCTGCTCAATGGCAGCGCCCGGCCCATCGACTCGGTGCAGCTCGTCGGCGATGCCCAGGCCCGGGTGACGCAGCTGCAGCTGGGCCGCCCCAGCCAGGAAGTGCTCCACGACCAGCTCGGCGACCTGTATTTCCGCATCGTGCGCCTGGCCCAGCCCTTGCAGCCCGGCGACTCGGTGCAGCTCCACTTCGATTTGACCTACACCAACCCGGGCTTTCTCAACAGCGGCTCGAATACCAGCACGGTCTATAATGGCACGTTTGTCAACAGCTCCGCGCTGCCGCACATCGGCTACCAGGAAGGCTTGGAGCTGGTCGATGATGATGTGCGCAAAGAGCAGGGCCTGCGGCCCCGGCCCCGCATGGCTGCCGTCGGCGACCCGGTGGCGCGGATGAAGCCCTACGTCAGCAACGACGGGGACTGGATTCGCTTTGAAGCCACGGTGAGCACCACGCCCGATCAGGTGGCCGTGGCGCCGGGCTACCTGCAAAAGGAGTGGACCACGGGGGGCCGCCGCTATTTCCACTACAAAATGGACGCGCCCATTCTGAACTTCTACTCCTTCCTCTCGGCCCGCTACGCCGTGTATAAGGATAAGTGGAAAGACGTACCGATTGAAATCTACTACCAGCCGGGCCACGAGTACAACCTCAAGCACATGGCCACGGGCGTAAAAAAGTCTCTGGACTACTACACCACCCACTTTGGCCCCTACCAGCACCGGCAGGTCCGCATCCTGGAGTTTCCGGGCTACAGTAGCTTTGCCCAGAGCTTCCCCAACACGATTCCCTTCTCGGAAAGCATCGGCTTCGTGGCCCACGTCGACTCCACCGACCCCGAGGATATCGACTACCCGCTCTACGTGACGGCCCACGAGGTGGCCCACCAGTGGTTTGGCCACCAGATTGTGAGCGGCAACGTGCAGGGTGGCACGCTCATGTCGGAAACCCTGAGCCAGTACGGGGCCCTGATGGTGATGAAGCACCTGTATGGCGAGCAGAAAATGAAGCGTTTCCTGCGCTTCGAGCTGAACTCCTACCTGACCGGCCGCGCCATGGAGCGTAAAAAGGAAGTGCCGCTCTATCTGGTCGAAAACCAGCCCTATATCCACTACCGCAAAGGCTCGCTGGTGATGTACGCCCTGCAGGACTACCTGGGCGAGCAGGTCGTAAATGACGCCATCAAAGAGTACCACGACAAAGTGGCCTACCAGCGCGCCCCGTTTACCAACTCGGTGGAATTCCTAACGGCCCTGCGCCGGCACACCCCGGATTCGCTCCAGTCCCTGGTGACGGACCTGTTTGAGCGCATCACGCTGTATGAGAATAAGGTGGACTCGGCGGAGTACCGCAAGCTGCCCAACGGCCAGTACCGCGTGCAGTTCACCATCGACACCAAGAAGCTCTACGCCGACTCGCTGGGCAATGAAACCGCCGATACCCGGTCCCGCTCGCTGATTGAGGTGGGCGTGATGGGCCGTAAAAAAATAAACGGCAGCTGGCAGGACGTGCCCCTTTTAATGCAGAAGCGCCGCCTGCGCCCCGGCCACCACCGCCTCGAATTTACTGTGCCCCGGAAGCCGGAGCGCGTCGGCATCGACCCGTATAACAAGCTCATCGACCGCAACCCCGACGACAACCTCAAAGCGCCCGAGGAGAAGAAGGCGTAGCGCGTATATTATCCTCGTTCTGAAGCCCGGCCCGCCACGGCCGGGCTTTTTGTTTGGGCGCCGGGCTAACGCCAGCCGTACTACCTTCGTACCCCAGACCGGCGGCTTGCGGACCGCAATAATTTTGGCCCGGATTCTGCAATGCGCCTCCCCGATACTGCTTACCTGCTTTCTCCCCTCCTCCTGAATATGAAACGTACCGTTCTTTTCGCCGCTGCCGCCCTGTTGGCTTTTTCCACCGCCCAGGCCCAGACGTCGCCGACCAAGATCAAAACCAAGTCCAAAACGGAGTCGGGCACCACGGTTAAAACCAAGACGGAAGCCGACGCCGAGCCCGTGACCCTGAACGGCCCCATCAAGCGGGTAGAGACGCTGTCGGGCATCGACGTATTCCCCGCCTCGGGCGGCAATACCATCATGCTCAGCTTCACCCAGCAGTTCACCAAGCCCGGCACGCTGGTGATGACCGACTACAAGAACAAGCCCGTGTACACCACCGCGCTGGACCCGAACAACAACACCGGTCAGCCCGTGGATCTGGGCCGCATTCCGGCCGGTACCTACATGATAGAAGCCAAAACCGGCAACTACGTGTACTGGAAGAAGGTGCGCATCAAGTATCCTTCGGCCCCTGTGTCGAGAAAACGTCGCTAGAACCGCTATAAGGCCTTAGTTCGCCTCCGGAATCGTTCTGATTTCGGGGGCGTTTTATTTCGGCCGGCTTTCCGGAACAGGCCCTCCCGGCTGGCGCGTTTCATCCACTACTTTCCTGCCGCGCCGCGCTCCTTCGCGGTGGCCCGGCTACCTTGCCGCTCGCTTATGAAAACATTCCCCTTTTCCGGCCGTCTGGCGGCCCTGCTGCTGGCAGTGGTGCTGCTCACCGCCTTTGGCGGCCCCAAGCTGACCAAAACTTCCGTTGGCAAAGGCATCACCATTGGGGTGCCGGCCGGCTTCACGGCCCTGCCCGACGAGGGCATTGCGGTAAAATATCCCGCGCCCCGCAAGCCACTGGCCGTTTTCACCAACCCCAGCGGCCGCGTCGATTTGAGCGTCGCCCAGAAGCCGACCACGTTTTCGGACCGGGACTACGCGCTACTGCTGAAGATTTATAAGGCCAGCATTCAGAATATGTATTCCAAGGTGGAATTTCTGTCGGAGGATATTCGCACCGTCAACAAGCGCGACTTCGTGGCCCTGGAGTTCGTTTCGTCGGTGGCCGACAACAAGCGCGGCAGCAATCTGACGCCGATTCGTCGCTACCAGTTTGTGCAGTATGCCATTCAGGGCGACCAGCTGCTGGTGTTCACCTTCAACTGCCCCGCCGACGAGCAGGCCCAGTGGCGCCCCACGGCCCAGGCCCTGATGCAGAGCATTACGGTGAAGTAGGAAGATGGCCGTTTGTCATTGCGAGCAACGCGAAGCAATCCGTCCTCTGAAATGTAGAAAGCACTCTTCTGTGAAAAGCCCTTAATCGTTGCATACGAATAAGGGCTTTCTGGTAAAAGGATGGGGAAACCTTCGCAGAGGACGGATTGCCTCGTCATTCTCCCTCGCAATGACACATTAAACTCACTATCTCACCATCTCAGTTTATGACCCTTTCCCTGTATTCCGACGAGCAGTACATGCGCGAGGCGCTGAAGCAGGCGCGCTATGCCTTGCAGGAGGAGGAAATTCCGATTGGGGCCGTGGTGGTGATGGACAAGCAGATTATTGCCCGCGCCTACAACCAGACGGAGAAGCTGCGCGACGTGACGGCCCACGCCGAAATGCTGGCCCTAACGGCGGCGGCCAACTACGTGGGCAATAAGTACCTGGCCGACTGCACGCTGTATGTAACGGTGGAGCCCTGCGTGATGTGCGCCGGGGCCAGTTTCTGGGCGCAGGTGAAGCGCGTGGTATACGGCGCAGCCGAGGAGAAGCGTGGCTTCCGGCGGCACGGCAACCTGTTGCACCCCCGCACTGAGCTGGCAACGGGCATTCTGGCCGACGAGTCGGCTGAGCTGATGCGGCAGTTCTTCGCGCAACGGCGTAAATAACCTACTTTTGGTTCCTGCTGAGCTTACCCGCCACAACCCTGGCGGGGGCATTGTAGTTACTACCTCGTCCCTTTCCTTCTCATCATCCAACTCAACCTTCACGGCTTATGACTTTCGAACTGCCCCAACTTCCTTATAGCCACGACGCGCTGGAGCCTCATTTCGACGCGCAGACGATGGAAATCCACCATACCAAGCATCACCAAGCCTACGTTACCAACCTGAACAACGCCGTGGCCGGCACCCCGCTGGAGGGTAAGCCGCTGGAAGAAATTCTGCAAAACATTGCCAGCGCGCCGGCTCCCGTGCGCAACAACGGCGGTGGTCACTGGAACCACTCCCTGTTCTGGACTATTCTGAGCCCTACCGGTGGCGGCGAGCCTACCGGAGCCGTGGGAGAAGCCATTACCCAGGCTTTCGGCAGCTACGAGAAGTTCAAGGAAGAATTCACCAAAGCCGCCACCACGCGCTTCGGCTCGGGCTGGGCGTGGCTGTGCAAGCAGGCCGATGGCTCGGTTCAGATCTGCTCGACTCCGAACCAGGACAACCCACTGATGCCCGACACCGGTTGCAAAGGCACACCCGTATTGGGCCTCGACGTGTGGGAGCATTCCTACTACCTCAAGTACCAGAACCGCCGCCCCGACTATATAGCGGCGTTCTACAACCTGATCAACTGGGACGAAGTGAACCGCCGTTTTCAGGCTGCTAGCTAAGATCAGCTGAGACCAATAAAAAAGCCTCTCCGATACCGGGGAGGCTTTTTTTTGTACCATTTCAGGCAGACTCAGGCGGTTTCAGATAGCGCTGCAGGGCCTGCACGTAGGCGTCGAAGGCCGTGACGCCCTGCGGGGTAATGGCGCAGCGGGTGAGCGGATAGCTGCCGTTCATTTCGCGCGTCATGCTCAGGTAGCCAGCGTCTTTAAGCTTGCCCAGCTGCACGCTCAGATTGCCGGCGGTGGCTCCGGTTTTCTCCTTCAGAAACGTAAACTCGGCCTCGCGCACCCCCAGCAGCAACGACATCACCGCCAGCCGCAGCTGCGAGTGCAGCAGCGGGTCGAGTTCTTCAAACGGCGCGGCCACGGTAGTATTGATTTTTGAGCAGATGCCCGGGGATAATGTACGCCACCAGCACGGCGGTAGCTATCAGTAGCAATTGGGTATCGAAGGCGACCCGAAACGCTACCGTGGCCAACAGCCAGCATGCCGCCCCGCCCCAGATCAGCGGCCGGAACCGCAGCGCCCCACCCGTAGCAAACGTGCCCAGACCGTAGAGCCCGATGATGAGCGGATACGCCTTGTCCCAGCCGTGGACTGCGCCGACCCCGATGAGCATCAGCATCAGCACCCCAAACCCAGACCACAGATAGACCATAAAGTCGCCCTGGGCCGTGCGCACCTGCTCGCGGCGGCCCCGGCGCGCCCCGTGTATGAAGGCTACCACCGAGCCCAGGCCCATGAGTACCGGCCAGCCCATCCAGGGCTTGTCGTAGCCAATTTGCAGCAGGCCGTAGTGAGCCAAAGACGCCGCCAGCACCAGCCAGCCCCACAGCAGAAAGTCAAACGAATTGTCGCTCAGATCCTGCTTGGCCGACTGAATCATTTCCTGAATCAGGCGCAGGCTGTCGGGCGCTGAAAGTGGTTTATCGGAAGTTTCCATATGCATTGGGAGAAGAGGCAAGTGTGTGGTTACAAAGAAGAGAAGGAAAGCGGATCGAAAAAGGGGTTGCAGCGCATTTCTCCGGTTGGCCCCGGCTTAGGCCGCGCCTGGCGGGGAGCAGCAGGCAGTGGCACGATGCTGGCTGTCGGTGGTGCCTGCCGGCTCCGGGCCCATAGCGCCAGCATCGTTTGGGGCAGCAACAGGGCTTGGCGCACACGAGCTGCCGTCAGCAACAGCCGGCCTCTCAGACGCTGGCGTGCTGAATCGACGGAGCCGGAGCCAGGAGCTACCAGGGCCAGTTGCGGCTGCGAGACCACTGGAAGTCGTTGCGAAGCGTTCATGGCTGACAACAGATTGAGTGCAGAAATACCTGTAGCTAAGCGCGGGCAGCCGTGCGCAGAGTGGCCCCGGGCAGCAGCAGTGCCGCGGCAGCGGCAGCCGTCAGTAGTATCATTTGATCGACGGGTGCGGGAAAACGCAGCGCCAAAGAGCCGAAAACCCAAGCGGCGGCACCCCCAAAAATGAGCACCCGGCGCTGCAATATGCCCCCGGCCACGAACGTGCGGATGCCCAGCGCGAACAGCATGAGCGGTAGCACAGTGGCCCAGCCCAGCTGCGGAACCAACGCCGGCAGCACGGCCAGCAGCACCCAGGTAGCCAGCCGCAACAGCCGCAACGCCTCGCCCTGACCTGAACGCACGCCTTGGTTCCAACCCCGATAGAAATGAAAGGCAAACGCCAGCAGGCCAGCTCCCGCTATAGCCACGGAAAAAGACAGGCCCCGCAGGTCGGGTGCGGCTGCCTGTGCTACGGCCGCCGCGCCCACCGCCGTTCCCCACAGCAGATAGTCGGTAGCGTTAGTAGCTAACTCTTGCGGCGTGATGGCCAGCGGACGAGTGGCAGCGGGCAGCGAAGCGGACGAAAGCGTGGCGGGCGTTTGCATGATCCTGACGATTGAGGTGGTGGATGAGTGATTGAACGACACAAACATAGACTACTTTATTTTATAAACCAAATTACACGACAAACTTATTTACAAGACCTATCTGCTTATTCCATACGCTTTCTCCCTGCCGCGACCTGTGGCGTAGCTGCGTGGCACCGTTTCTCAGTCCATCAATCCGGGCCTCCTACGCAACGAGTCGAACACCTCACCCGCTGTTTCTTAGAGCCTGTCCGAATAGGCGGTCATGCTGAGCTTGTCGAAGCATCTCGCTCGTGTCGTCAGAGTCGTTCAACGACACGAGCGAGATGCTTCGGCAAGCTCAGCATGGCGTTCTGGAAAAATATATTCGGATAGGTTCTTAGTGGCATCTACCTGCTTTTAGGCAGTTTGTACCAGCCCGTCCGGGCCGATATCCGGAACGTCGGGACCTTTCCATTTTTATTTATCTTTGACGGCTTCGCTCCTTCCGGTGCGGCCATTTCCTTTTTTCCACTCGTGCCTTTTATGGAAAGATTTTCCGGTCTGGTTGACGCCACGCTGGTTCTGGTGCCTGCATAGGCGCATTCGGTCAGCAGAAAACCACTTTCTGGACCCACGGCAGTACTTGTGGCCTTTAGCCCAGCCTGTGTAATTTCCACTTGCACGCGGCCAGCCCAGCCGCTTAGCTGACTTCTGCTCCCTAGCTCATGGGTAGCACCAGCCTATCAGGTTCGGCCACTACCTACTGATTTCCCTCGTTCTCCGCACTTTTCTCCCCCCATTCCTCCGGCCGGAAACCTTGTATCTTGTCGGTCGAAATTCCCACCTTTTCCTTTAAGCTGAACCTGCATGAATACGAAGCTGCGTCTCATTATCATGAGTTTCCTACAGTTCTTTATCTGGGGCTCGTGGCTGATAACTATTGGCGCGTACTGGTTTCAAACCCAGCAATGGTCGGGGGCGCAGTTCGGCGCCATCTTCTCGACGATGGGCATTGCCTCTATCTTCATGCCCTCGCTCATGGGCATTGTGGCCGATAAATGGGTGAATGCCGAAAAGCTCTACGGCGTGCTGCACATTCTGGGCGGGGTCGTGCTCTTCACCGTCCCCCTGGTCACTGACCCCGGCACCATGTTCTGGGTGATGCTGCTGAACATGATTTTCTATATGCCCACCCTGGCGTTGTCCATCGCCGTGTCGTATTCGGTGCTGAAAAAACAAGGCCTCGACGTAGTGAAGGATTACCCGCCCATTCGCGTGTGGGGCACTATTGGCTTTATCGTGGCCATGTGGACGGTAAGCTTGCTGGGCTTGGAGAAGTCGGCCAGCCAGTTCTACGTAGCGGCCTGCGCGGCCATTCTGCTGGGGTTCTACTCGTTTACCCTGCCCCAATGCCCGCCGCCGTCAAAGGGTACGCCGAGTGGCTCCCTGGTCGATGCGCTGGGCCTCAAGTCGTTTGCCCTGCTGCGCGACACCAACATGGCTATTTTCTTCGTTTTCGCCCTCTTGCTCGGCGCGGCCCTGCAACTCACCAATGCTTACGGCGACACGTTCCTGCACGATTTCGACAAAGTACCCGCCTACCAGGATACGCTGACGGTGAAGTATCCGGCCATCATCATGTCCATCTCGCAGATTTCCGAGACGCTCTTCATCCTGGCTATTCCCTTCTTCCTGCGCCGCTTCGGCATCAAGCAGGTGATGTTCTTCAGCATGATTGCCTGGGTGCTGCGCTTCGGTCTGTTTGCATACGGTGACCCCGGCAACGGCCTCTGGATGATTATCCTCTCGTGCATCGTGTACGGCATGGCTTTCGACTTCTTTAACATCTCCGGCTCGCTGTTCGTCGAGACGCGTACGGCTCCGGCCATCCGGGCCAGCGCGCAGGGCTTGTTCATGATGATGACCAATGGCTTTGGTGCCGTGCTGGGCAGCTCGCTGAGCGGCTTAATCATCGAGAAGTACTTCACCTACCCCGACCAAAGCAAGGATTGGCACAGCATCTGGCTGGCCTTTGCCCTGTATGCGCTGGTTATTGCCGTGCTGTTCCTCGTCTTCTTCAAGCATAAGCACGACCCCAACGCCATTGAGGAAACGCACCCCGAACACCCCGAGGCAAAGCTTTCTGTGGAAGCGGCGTAGCTGCCTGTGCCACAAATTGCTCGCATCAATCTTTTTCCCTTACTTGCTGACTAACAACACTATAACCCCTTCTCTTGTAGCAAGAGTCGGGGTTATAGTTTGTAATAAGCATACGATTAGTATAAAAACAGTCTGTTTTTAGCACACGAAAAAACCCGCTTTGCGCAACGCAAAGCGGGTTTTCTTGCTCTAGGAAGCTTACGAAAGCTTAGAACTGCTCGTCGGCCGCGAAGTAGAAGTCGCCTTCGATTTGCGCGTTATCATCGGAGTCGGAGCCGTGCACGGCGTTGGCTTCGATGCTCTTGGCATATTTCTTCCGGATGGTGCCGTCAGCGGCCTGGGCCGGGTTGGTAGCACCAATCAGCGTCCGGAAGTCGGCTACTGCATTGTCCTTCTCCAGGATAGCCGCTACGATAGGACCCGACGACATGTACTTCACCAGGTCGCCGTAGAAGGGGCGCTCCTTGTGTACTTCGTAGAACTGGCCGGCGCGCTCGGCCGTCAGCTGTACTTTTTTCAGGGAAACGATACGGAAGCCACCCTCTTCGATCATCTGCAGGATACCACCGATGTGGTTGTCCTGCACCGCGTCGGGCTTAATCATCGTAAACGTGCGGTTAGTTGCCATTCTGCTGGGAAAGTTAAAACTGTAAAAATGAGATGCGTGCCTGGTGTCTGCGGGGCAGATTGTGGCCGCAAAAGTAGCCGAATCTTCGCAGTTCAGTACAACACCCCAAAAATTGCGGAGCCTGCGGCTGGGTTGTCTGCCGGGCCGCGGCATCTTTCTTAGCGTTGCCCGGGTCCCGCGCGCCGGCCCGTACCACCGCTTCTTGCCATCCAGTGCGCTTTTACAGAACCTCTTGCCAGCGCATGGGGGCCGGCCCCACTCCGGCCACAATCCTTATTCGAACCCAAAGCAGAGGAAGCTTTGTTAGGGCTTAGGTAATATCTGCGGAATATTTCCGACTTTTGCCGCCTTGCTTCCGGCCTAAACCACCGAATTTCAGCCACCTATCAGTAGGCAATGTCCACTATCAGCGACCTGAAGGAGCTGCTCGCGCAGCCCCGGCAGATTTTCATCACTACCCACTACAAACCCGACGCCGATGCCCTCGGCTCTTCGCTGGGTTTGGCGGGCTACCTCCGCAAGAAAGGCCACCACGTTACCGTGGTTACGCCTTCCGACTATCCGAGCTTTCTGGCCTGGATGCCCGGTAATGACGAGGTACTCGTGTACGATTCGCGGCATAATGACGCGCAGGTCCGCGAAATTATCGGAACGGCCGAGATTATTTTCTGTCTCGATTTCAGCTGTCTGGGTCGCATCAATGAGATGGGCGAGTACATCCGCACGGCGCCGGGCACCAAAGTGCTCATCGACCACCACCTCGAGCCCGAGCAGTTTGCCGACCTCGACTTTTCGAACCCCAAAGCGGCAGCTACCGCCGAGCTGGTCTTCGAAGTAATTCGGGACCTGGGCGACCAGGACCTGATTGACGTGGGCATCGGTGAGAGCCTCTACGCCGGCATCATGACCGATACGGGCTCGTTCCGCCACCCCAGCACCTCGCGCAACGTCCATCTGATTATTGCCGAACTGCTCAACGCGGGCATTGACCTTTCGTCCGTGCATCGCCGCATCTACGACTCGCACTCCGAAATGCGCCTGCGCTTTTTGGGCTTCGTGCTGAAGGATAAACTCGTGGTGCTGCGCGAATTCAATACGGCCTACATTGCCATCACCCAGGACGAGCTGCGCCAGTACCAGTCCAAAACCGGAGACACGGAAGGCTTGGTGAATTTTGCGCTCAGCATCGAGGGCGTGGTTTTCGCGGCTGTTCTCATCGACCGGGGCCAGGGCGTGAAGATTTCCTTCCGCTCGGTGGGAGCCTTTTCGGTGAATGAGTTTGCCCGCAAAAACTTCAATGGCGGCGGCCACCACAATGCGTCCGGCGGCATCAGCCACGAGCCGCTGGAGCCTACGGTAGAGAAATTTCTGGCGCTGCTGCCCCAGTATCAGGCCCAGCTCGTGACGGCTCCTTTGGCGGTTGCGCCTCCTTCGGCGTAACTTGCCTCAACTTTATTTTTTTCCAACCCTTCTCTTTTCATGTTCCTTCAACGCAATTTTCTGAGCCTGGCCCTCGCTGCCGGCGTTCTGGGCCTGGCCTCCTGTAACAAGGGCGGCGGTGACTTCACCAAGACCAAGTCTGGCATCGAGTACAAAATCTTCAAAAACGAAGGTGGCAAATACAGCGACCGGGCGGTAGCGGCCGAAGGCGACGCGGCGTACAAAGACCGGTTGGGCAAAATCCTGGCGATGAACGTAGAATACCGGACCGCCAAGGATTCGGTGCTGTTCAACTCCCGCAAGCAGCAGGGCATCCCGATGCGCATTAAGCTGCAGGAGGTGACCGTGAAAGGCGGCATCGAAGAAGCCATTGCCCTGCTTCAGCCCGGCGACTCCGCCGTGTTCAAGTTCAACGTGGATACCATCTTCGCCAAGTCGTTTAAGCAGCCGGTACCTGCTTTCATGAAGAAAGCCGGCAACACCATGACCATGTTCGTGAAAGCTGACAAGCTGCAAACGGAAGAAGAGGCCAAGGTGGACCAGCAGAAGCAGATGGAAGACCAGCAGAAGAAAATGATGGCCTATGCGGAACAGCAGATCAAAAAGGACGACGTGATTCTGCAGGAGTACATCAAGAAAAACAACCTGACCGCGCAGAAAGACCCTTCCGGTGTATACTACGTGGTAACCAAAGCCGGCACCGGCGCCAAGCCCACCGCCGGCCAAACGGTATCGGTGCTCTACAAAGGCACGCTGCTCGACGGCAAAGTATTCGACTCGTCGGAGAAGATGGGCAACAAGCCAATCGACTTCCCACTGGGCGTAGGCCAGGTGATTCCGGGTTGGGATAAGGGCATTGCCCTGCTCAACAAAGGCAGCAAAGCGACCTTGCTCATTCCGTCGTCGCTGGCCTACGGGCAGCGCGGCGCGGGTGCTGATATTCCTGCCGATGCGCCCCTGCGCTTCGACGTGGAACTCGTAGACGTTAAGTAAGTCAAACCACTTACACGAGCCGCCGTGCTTGCGCCCTGGGGCCGGGCGCGGCGGCTTTTTTATTCCCGCATCATGCTTTTCTCCTTCTTTCCCCGTTCGTTCAGCCGCTTACTGCTGCTTGTGCTCAGCACCGCGGGCTTACTCACTGCCTGCGCAAAAGACAAAGACTACACGGCCATCGATGAAGCCATTATCAAGCAATACGTAGCTGATAATAAGCTCACCGGGGCGCAGCGGCAGAATTCCGGCCTGTATTTTGTTCCGATTACGACCACGACCGGCATGCAACCAAAAGCGAAGCAAACAGTCTCCGTACTGTACACCGGCTCGCTGCTGAATGGCACCGTATTCGATGCCTCATCGAAAAACGGCAACAAGCCCTTCCGCTTTCTGTTGGGGGAGAATCAAGTCATTAAGGGTTGGGATGAGGGCATAGCGCTGCTCACCAAGGGAAGCAAGGCCACGCTGCTTATTCCGTCTCATTTGGCCTACGGGTCGCAAGGAGCCGGAGCATCGATTCCGGCCAACGCGGTTTTGCGCTTCGATGTGGAGCTGGTGGATATTGACTAGACGCCTTAAAGGGCTTTAGAAACATCCGAGGCACTATTTTTTTTCAGTACAAGAGAGACCAAGGAAAAAGGAAAAGAGATGAAAAAGTTACTCACCCGTTCGGTTTTTACGCGTTTGCTGGTTCTGCTAGTGGCCGTTGCTCCCATCTTCTCGGCCTGCAACACCGAGAACGACTCGGTTAAGCGCGCCCGTGAGCACGAGGAAGAATACAAGAAGATTGATGACACCCTGATTCAGGAGTACTTTGCCCGGCACAACATCACCAGCAGCAACTACCAGCGCACGGAAGACGGTATCTACATTGTCACCGTTAAGGAGGGAACCGGCCAGAAAATCGTGGCGGGCAACAAAATTCAGGTACAATACATCGGCCGCTACCTCAAGAAGGAACGGGAAGATGTAGTGTTCGACAAGTCGTACGGCAACCGGACGATCTGCGAGTGCACGGAGGTGGTGGTAGGCCAGAATTCCGTGATTAAAGGCTGGGAAAGGGCGCTTCTGCTCATGAAAAAGGGCGACGAGAAGCGGATATTTGTTCCCTCCTACCTGGCGTACGGCCAGTTTGGCAACACCAACATCCCCGGCGACGAACCGCTGCAGTTTGAGATGAACATCACTAAGGTTGAGTTTCAATAGCCCACCTTCTCTTCTCTGGTAATGCAAATCCACTGGCTGCTCCGTATCGGCTTTTTCGGCTTAGCCTGTAGCAGCTTCAGCCACATGGCGCAGGCGCAAGTCAGGCCCGGCCACCCGGCCGTGGCGGATACTGCTCTGAGTCAGAAAACGGCCAACGGCGTCCGCTACACGGTGCGGCAGCTCGGCACTGGCCCCAAGGCCCAAACCGGCGACCGGATGCAGGTTCATTACACCGGCCTGTTGCCCGATGGGCATATCTTCGATTCGTCGGTAGCGCAGGGGCGGCCGTTGCGCCTGCGGGTAGGCCAGGGCGAGGTAATTCCGGGCTGGGATGAAATTCTGCTGTTGCTACCGATGGGCAGCCGGGCGCGGGTCTGGATACCGGCCGCGCTGGCGTATGGCAGCACGGGTGTCCGCAACCCGGATGATGAGCAACGGTTTATCGTACCGCCCAATACTGACCTTATTTTTGAGCTGGAAGTCGTTAAGATACGCTAGCCCTCCTCATCGCAAAAAAGCTCCTGCCAATGATGGCAGGAGCTTTTTTGTGTTAGGCTGCCAGCGGTAAGGGCTGCCGCGGCTACTCGTAGGCAGTGTGCGCTTACCCCGCTGCTACTCGGCCAAAACTTCCGAGAGAACCGCCAAAGAGCGTATATCGCCCAGCTTTTCGATGTGGAGCTGATAGTAGCGAATGAGCACGTTCAGAAGCTCGCGCCGGATGCGGCCGTTGGGAATCGTGGTGTGGTCGGGAGTTTGCAGAAGCTCATCGAAGTACTGATCGAATTCGCGGAAGCGGAGGACCGCCGGGCCGGCCTCGGCGGCGGCCGTAGTGGGAGCCACCGAGGCGAAAGCTACCTGCGTCGTGATTTCCTGCCCCGATTCGATACCAAAGCCCAGATAGCTGGCCAGCTGCAGCAGAAAAATCAAGGCGAAGTTCTCAAATCCCGTCCGTTGCTGATCGAAGCGCACGATGGAGTCGTGGAGGAAAGCGAACAACGGCTCGTTCTCTTCTTCCTCCAGCAGCGTGCGGCTGACGACTTCCGACAGGAAAAAGACGACGCTGCTTTTGGGCACATCGTAGGGCAGCGTGCTGAAGGGCACGGCGCACCGGAACTCGGCCAGCCGCGTGATACCGCCCTGCCGGGACGTGTAGGCTACCAGGTCGAGCAGCGTGAAGGGCTGAAACAGCGCAATACGCCCCGGTGGCTTAGCCTTGCGCACCCCATTGATGATATAGGTCTGCAGACCCAGCCGCTCCGTGTAAATGCGGGCAATGATGGATGTCTCGCGGTATTTGATGTAGTTCAGGACGATGCCCCGGGTTTTGATCAGCATGGATAGGCAGAAGCAGGTAGTGGCGCGCCAGCCAAAGGCGGCTCACGCAGTAGAGAAACACGGCTCCGGGCCCGATGGCTCCCTGGGGCTCCCCAAGGCCACTCTTTATTTTTCCACTACGGCGATTTTACTAACGCAGCCGTTTTTTCCATCCGCATCCGACGACAGCACCAAATACACGCCCGACTGCACTTTGCGGCCGTTGTAGTCATTCAGATTCCAGGTCACGGTGCCGCCGCTGGCCCGGGTCTGATACACCATTTTGCCCGTCACGTCCGTAATTTTGACCGTGCCATTGTTGGCTAACCCGGTAATGCCCACCTGCCCGGTAAAGTCGGTGCGCACCGGGTTGGGCGACACTTTCGCGCAGTCGGGCTTGCCCTCCGTCACAGAAGCCGAGCCCCGGTAGGATACCACTCCTGCATCAGTTACCACGAACACTTCTCCCGTGCGGTCATTCACCTCTACATCCACGATATTATTGGAAGGCAACGGGCTGTTTTCGGTCGTAAAATAGAGCAAGTCCTCGTCGGCATCCTCACTGAAAAGCCACAAGCCCCGCTCCGTGCCAAACCACTTGCGGTTGCCGCCATCCACGGCCACGGTTTTCACCACTTCATTGAGCAGAGCCCGAAACCCGGTACTGATGCCCCGCTGCACAAGCGGCTGCTGAAAGCTGTTGCCATCCGGCAAAAAGACCGTCCCGGGGTCAGCAAAAACGGCAATGCCTTTCGACGTTGCGACCCATATATTGCCTTTGCGGTCTTTGATGAGGTCATAAATCTCGTCGGAGGGCAGTTCGCTGTTGCCGGTTGTGAAGTAGCGGATATTCTGATTGATGGGGTCGTAGGCAATAAGGCCGATGCCGGTGCGCGACTGCGACACCCACACATACCCATTGTCATCCACGACGATACGCTCCAGATTATCGAAACCCGCGAAGTAGGGCATGTTGCGCCAAACGCCGGTGGAGGGGTTATACAGGTGCAGACCCGAAATGCTTTTCAGCTCCGGGTGCCGGTTTACGACCCATATATTGCCAGCGGCATCGGTGGTCAGGTCGGTAATCCGGGTGTAGTTGGGGTCGGTGGGAATGGCACTGCGCAGCGTGACTCCAGGCGTGCCCTGCGTGAACTGCTTGAAATCTTCGGGCCCCTTCCATTGCAGCAGGCCATTGCCATAGGTGGCGATGTAGAGGGTGCCATCGACCGTACGAATGCCCCGGGTAATGTCCTTGAACCTGGGTAAGCCTGGGGTCGGGGGAACGTTGTCGTTCGTAAAATTGGTCCAGCGGCCGTCTTTGTACTCAAAAAAGCCCCCCAGCCAATCCTGCTGCAGATACCGGTTGAAATAGCCCCCGCTGAATATATCCACCGTGTTGGAGCGGGCATCAGCCAGTACGCTGAAGGAGCGCGCAAACGCGGGCGCATTGGTAACAAAGCTTTCGGCCTGCTGCCCATCCATGGTTTTAACCAAGCCCATCTGAAAGTCGGCCACGTAAAAAGCACCTTCCTGGCCTTGCAAAGCCGCCTGCGGAAACGGACTCTGGGCAGCCGTAAGCAGCTGCGTGGTGGAGCCGTCGGGTTTGCGAAGCAGCACCTTCTGGTCGCCCACGATCAACAGCCCGGCAGCGGCGGCTGTGAGTTGCGTATAGCTGGCGGCGTACGTATTGGGTAAGGGCTGCCAAGGCGTAGCACTGCAGGAAAAACACCGCACGGCCCCACCATTAGTGCCGGCGTACACATTTTTACCCTGCGTCGTGAGCGTGCGGTAGGGACTAGACGTGGCACCGGCCGGCAGATCGATGGTCCAGCGGCGGTAGTCGAGCAGGTTGTCGGTGATGCGACCCCGCATCAGGCCCGCCGAGGTGGCCGCGAACAGCACATCGTCCAGCACCGTGGTAGCATACACCACCACGGGCACGCCATTGGGCCCGATGTTGCCGTACGTATCCCGGATTTCCCGCTTCGCCATGTCTATCACCACCAGCCCGAAGCTACTACTCAAATAGGCGCGCCCTTTGTTAAAACTGATGTGGGTGATTGTCTTGTTACCCGTAATCTGCTTGCGCTCAATATCGCTGATGTTCAGAATAGAGCCATCGGCACGCAGCACGTCCAGATTGCCATTGCGGTAGCCCACCAGTACCTGCTCGGTGTTGGGGTCGTAGCCCAGGGCGCTGACGCCCGCATCGTTCAGGCCGTCGCGCCGCGACAGTAGCTGCGTCGTATTCAGCTCTTTATCATAGAAGAAAAAGGCATCTTCGGTAGCCACGTAGATGCGCTTACCAGCCTCGGCCAGGGCGCGGGCGCGGTTGTTGGGCAAGTGCAGCTGCCAGTCGCCGTAGCCAGCGGTGCTCTGCGCCACGGTTGCTCCCACGGAACACAGCAGTAGGGTGAAGAAGCCGGACCACCGGCAGGCACGTAGCAAACGTTTCATCCGCAAATAATAAGAACCCAGAAGATAGTATCAGGCAGCATAACGCCACGCAAGCCGGATTAGTGCTTAGCCGCCGCTGCCGCCGACTCCGTCGTTTTCTCCCGCATTCCCTCCTGAAAGCAGGTTCGGCAGCGCGCCTCATAGGAATCGGTTTCCCCGAGTAGAATCTTGTCGCCGGAGGCCGCGATGCGGAAGGAGTACGTGGCCAGCTCGCCGCAGCACACGCACACGGCATGCACCTTGGTCACAAACTCAGCAATGGCCATCAGCGTGGGCATGGGGCCAAAAGGCTTGCCCATAAAATCCATATCGAGGCCGGCCACGATGACGCGCGTGCCCCGGTTAGCCAGCTGGGTGCATACCTCTACCAGAGACTCATCGAAAAACTGGGCTTCATCGACGCCGACTACATCGCAGGAGCCGGCCAGCAGCAGCATTTCCTGGGCAATGGGCACGGGAGTAGAGCGAATACTGTTGGCGTTGTGCGATACCACATCGTGCTCGTGGTAGCGGGTATCGAGAGCCGGCTTAAATATTTCGACCCGCTGGCGGGCAATTTTAGCCCGGTTCAGACGCCGGATCAGCTCTTCGGTTTTCCCTGAAAACATGGAGCCGCACACCACTTCAATCCAGCCCCGGCGGGGCGTATCACGGCTAGTGCCGACGCGAGGTTCTATAAACACAGTGGTATCTGTTGGCGGTGGTCGGTAGCCAGCAGACTGGCTCCGATTGGAACCTCTAAAGTACGGGTTTCGGGGCGGAGCCTCAAACGCGGCACCCACAGCTTTTACCACTGCCTAGACTATCAGCGGCTTGCACGCCAGCAACTATTTTTTGCCCGGTGGTTTGCACAGTTCAACCGTCCGGTGGGCCAGCGGGGCTACCACCCTAACAAAGCGCACCGCAGCTACCGAGCAAGGAAGTCTGACTTGCCGAGCGTTTCGGGAGTTTTAAAAACTACCAGAGCAAGCACGACCCGAAAATCAACATTCCAAACCCGCTCTTATAGCCGCTCCTGGTAGGTGATATGCGGCAGCTGCGTAGCGGCGGGCACCCGGGCCGCCACGTCGCCTTCGGGTAAGCGGGACTGACAGGTAAGACGCTCGTGGGGCAATAAGCGACCGGCGACGCGGTAGCGCAACTCGGCGTCCGTGGGCGGCGTTAGTAGCTCCAGGCCCTGCGTTACCTCCAACCGGCACGTTGTGCAGCGGCCTTTGCCCCCGCAGGCGTGCATCCAATCGTGGCCGGCCGCTTGCAGCGCGGCGAGTAAAGTAGCACCAGTGGGCACGGAAACTACCGCCCCAGGCATGTTTTGCACGGTCAGAGTGGGCATCTTTGCTTAAATTGCCCGTTGAACCAGGCTTTCGATGAAAGACAAATATAGCCAAGCGAAACGCGAACAATACGGCCAGCGGTTGGCCAGCCACCTCTGCGACCAGCACTTTGGCCCCGCCCCCACCGCTACTCTCGACGGCCCCGCCGTGCTGCGCTTCACGCCCATTCGGCAGGTCAATCTGTTTGTGGTGCAGCAGCTGCTGGCCCAATGGACGGCCGAAATGGCCCGGCTCCGCAGCCCTTATTTCGATTTTGAGGCTCCCGACGTACGCCAGGCCCTAACGCAGTTTATGAACGCGCTGTCGCGCCGAATTAAGCTGAGTCGGGCGGCGTTCGAGCCATTACTGGCCCAGGCCATCAGCGACGCGCTGGGAGTTGCTACCGATCCGGGCCCCACGTTTGAGCACAAGCTGTTGGGCGGCCAGCCTACCGCTACCGCCGAGCAGCTCCGCGACGCCCTGCGCTATCTGGATCTGGACAAGGCTTTGTTTCAGGGGTTCATTGACACTTTGACCCCGAACATTACTCTGGAGCGCGACTTTTTGCTCAACCGCTTCCGGTTGTATCAGGAGGCGAACTACAAAAGCCACGCGCCTCTGGAACAGGTAGTGGCGGAATTCAGTCGCCTGCTGCCGCTTTCGGCCAGCGACTTGCTCGACACGGAGGCCGCGCGGTCCGCACCACAGGTCGAAGTACCGGCTGTCGTTCTACCGTCGGTAGCCACAGCCGCAGCACCTACTGGTGAAGCGAAGCTATCAGCAGCACCTGTGGTGGCAACATCAGCAGCACCAACTCCCAAGCCTGCGCCGACCGGACCGGAAGCGACCCCACCACCTACTTTCGTCGCACAGCCGGCCCCGGTAGCGCCACTGCCACCGCCGGCAGAGCCGGTGCGTGAGCCGATGGCTGAAACGGAGGCTCCGACCAGCGTACCTCTCCACGAAAAGTTGAAGGCTGACCAGCCGGTGACAGCTCCGCTGAGCGAAACCCTACGCGGAGAGCGGCCCAGCGCTACGCTGGCCGAGAAGTCGGCTCCAAAGGTAGAGTCGTTGCGGGAAGCCATTTCCATCAACCAGCGTTTCAGCTTTATTAATGAGCTGTTCAATGGCGAGAACATGGAGTACCATACCGCCATTCAACACCTGGACACGCTGCCCAATGCCGAGCTGGCCAAACGCTACGTCACCACTGAGCTGTCGCACAAATATGGCTGGGTGCGGAAGGAAGAGCACATCAATAAGCTGCTCAAGCTCCTGGACCGCAAATTTGCCTGATCCGCCGCCACCCGTGCTGGCACTCCTGTTTCACTGGATTTCGGTGAGGTAATACGGGCCGAAAGCTGTGGGGAAGGAATCTACTTTCGTGGTGTGGAAGCCTTGGAGCAGGCGCGCGTTCTGGTTGCCAACTACCACTTGGGCACGGTCGAGCAGCTGGGGGCCGCCGAGGCCATCGGTGAAGACGCGGCAGCCGGCGTGGTGCTGGGCCCGCAGCCAGCGGCGCAGCCGGGCAGGCGACTGCCCCGGCCGGCGTACCAGTAGCGTTGGCATGGGTAGCACATTGGGCGGCGCTACGGCTTGCCCGGAGTAATAATGCAGCTGGTTGAGCACCAGATTATGATTGTCGAGCAAAAACCAGCTGGCCGGCTCGCGCCGGATACGGACGAGCAGGCTTTCGGTATTGGTGATGCGCAGCCGATGCGCTGGTACAACCCCGAAAGCCAGATTCCAGCTCAGCACTCCCAGCGCCGTAGCGGCCACCGCCCGGGAGGAGAGCCACGGCAAACTGGGGCAAGCTATGAGTACGGCTAAAGCGGGCACCATTACCATAAACTCCGCATTGCCCTCCGAATACGTGGCAAACAGCAGGTGTAAGCCCAAAACGAGCCCGTGCGTCCGAATAATGGCCGCCATCGGCACTACCATCATCGGTGTGCCGGGCTGGCGGATGCGGACTTGGAAGCTACGCCCGAGCAGCAGCCCGGCGTAGCCCAGCAGACCCATAAATACCCCTACCACAGCTAGCAGCGCCGGATACAGCCGCAGTAGCGCCAGTGTGGAGCCATGTACCTGCAGGAAAGTACGGCCCAGATTGACGCCGGTAAGCAGCAGGCCGTAGCCGGATACACTACCCCCGGCCGTGCCCGCGTAATAGTCGTGAAACACGAAGCGCCACAAAGCCCTACCAGTCAGGGGCTCCTGCCAGTAGGCTAGCGCCGCGAGGTACGCTGCTGGTACCAGTAGCGCCGGCAAGGCGTAGGCCAACAAGCTTCGGACTCGGGCGGGCGCATACCATACGGTGCCCAGCAGCAGGCCCAGCCACCAGAAGAAGTGAATCTGGTGAAACAGACAAGCCAGCGCCGCCCACAACCCGGCCCCTACCAAGTGCCGGCTTTGTTGAGCACTGAGCTGGTACCGAACCCAGGCCAGGCTGGCCAGCAAGGATAGCAGCAGGGGCTGCACGTAAGCTTCGTTTTCGGTGGCAAAGCGCAAGACCCCAAAACTGGAGCCCACCAGCAACAGCCACGGCCAGTGGGTGCTACCGGGCGGCGTAAGCAGCCGCAACAGCCGCAGCACCACCAGCAGGCTCGCGCCGGCTGCCAGGGCATTCAGCACTTTCAAGGCGGCTAAAGCATCTACCGGCCCGGCCGTTTGCAGGGCGCTGTACCACAGCCAGCCGGCGGCGTTATACAGCAGATGATGCGCCAACAGCAGCTCGTGGCCGTGGCGCACGCAAGCGGCGTAATACCACGCGTCCAGGGTGGAGTTGCGGGTGGGCAGCAGCAGGTACAACAGGGTCAGCGCGGCAATAGTGGCGTATTCCGCCCAACGGGTATTCCGGGCCATGCGGGGAGAGTCAGATCAGCAGAGCTAGCGCACCAGATCCTGCTTGCGGTAGGCATCAATGGCCAGCAAGATAAAGAGCAGCGTGGTGAAGGACCACAGCGACGAGCCTCCATAGCTGAACAACGGCAGCGGAATGCCGACCACCGGAGCCAGCCCGATGGTCATGCCGACGTTGATGGCGAAGTGAAAGAAGAGGATGCTGGCCACGCAGTAGCCGTAGGTGCGGCCAAAAACGGATTTCTGGCGCTCCGCCACGTAGAGCACCCGCGCCAGCAAGGCCATAAACAGGAGAATGACGACCGTGGTGCCGGCCCAGCCCCACTCCTCGCCCACCGTGCAGAAAATAAAGTCGGTGCTTTGCTCGGGCACGAAGTCGAACTTGGTTTGAGTACCCTGCAAAAAGCCTTTGCCGACCAGCCCGCCCGAGCCAATGGCAATCTTGGACTGCGTCACGTTCCAGCCCACGCCCAACGGGTCGGCCGACGGGTTAATCAGTACCTCGATACGCTTGCGCTGGTGGGGCTGCAAGACATTATTGAAGAAAAAATCGACCCCGAACACCATCCCGATGACTACTGCCCACACCGACAACGCCAGCGGCAGGTGGTGGCGCAGCACTTTGGTATTGATGGCAAAAACCAGCACCAGAATAACGGTAAAAGCCCCAATCAGCCAAAGTTTGGGCACCAGCAGCGCTAAAATCAGAATGGCCCCGGCGGCGGCCAGAATAATCAGAATCAGCGGCGACATGCCCTCGCGGAAGTAGGCCAGCAGAAACGCGGCAAATACCAGCGCCTGCCCAGTTTCGTTGGCCGCGATGATGAGCAGCGGCGGCAACAGCGTGAGGCCGGCCAGCACCATCTGGTCGCGAAAGTTCTGCTGACGCAGGTTGATACCCGCCATGAAGCGCGACACGGCCAGCGCCGTAATAAACTTGGCAAACTCGGCGGGCTGCAACCGAATAGGGCCCAGCTCCAGCCACGAGCGGGAGCCCGCAATGGGCCGAGCAATGAAAGGGGTGACAATCAGCAGCACGATCATAATGCCGTAGAGCACGAAGGCAAACGTGTCGTAGGCTTTGTAGTCGATAACGACTAGGACCACGATGAGCACCACGGCCGTGCCGATCCAGAGAATCTGCTTGAACCAGTTAAAAGCCATCAGCTCTTGAAAGCCCAGGCCGCTGAACAACCCACCGGCCGGCGCTTCGGGCGAGTAGCTGGCCGCGTACACACTGATCCAGCCCAGGCCCACCATCAGCACATAGATGGCCACCGTTACCCAATCGAGACTACGGCTATAGCGCGCAGGTAAGGCCATCGTTAGCGACGTTTAATAAATTTGTCGGCGCTGCCTTGCACCCAGTACTCCCAGTTTTTGCGCACCACTTTCCCCCGCAGGTATTTCTCAATCATGAGCGAGGCCAGGGGGGCCGCCGAGGTGCCGCCGAAGCCCGCGTTTTCGATGAACACGGCAATGGCAATCTTGGGGTCTTCGGCGGGCGCGAAAGCGGCGAAGGTGGCGTGGTCCTCGCCGTGCGGGTTTTGCACGGTGCCGGTTTTGCCTGCCACCGAAATGCCGAACTGCGCCAGGCTGGCGAAGTTGCCCGTCCCGCCGCGGCCGTCTACCACGGCTTGCATGCCTGGTATCACCGTTGCAAAATAGCGCGGGTCTACGGTCGTGACGTGGCGCTGGGCGTACTCGGGCAGCGGCCCTCCCTGCCCGATGCCGCGCACGAAATGAGGCGTGTAATAATAGCCCCGGTTGGCAATTGTGGCCATGACGTTGGCCATTTGCAGGCCCGTAATACCAATTTCGCCCTGCCCGATGCTCAAGGAATACACAGTTTTGTAGCCCCAGCGGTGGTAGCCGTAGCGCTTGTCGTAGAAGTCCGGGGACGGAATCAGGCCTTTCTTCTCACTGGCCATATCCACGCCCAGCTTGTCGCCGAGCCCGAACGACATCACCTGCCGCCGCCACTCGCCCAGGCCCAGGCGGGCATCCTCGAACCGGTTGGTAGAGCGGCCGCGCAGCACGCTGGCCCGCATTACCTGGTAGAAATAGGGGTTGCAGCTTTGTTTGATGGCAATAGTCAGGTTGCGGGGCGCTTCGTGCCGGTGGGTGCAGCGCACCAGCTTCCAGTTACAGTCGAAGCCGGTTTCGGGCGTCACCACGCCCATTTGTAGGGCTACCAGCTCATTCACCATCTTAAATACCGAGCCGGGCGGGTACGTAGCCATCAGCGGGCGGTTGAACAAGGGCCGTTCGGGGTTATTGAGCAGCTCCATGTAGCGGTTGCCCATGCCTTTGCCGGTCAGAATGGACGGCTCGTACATAGGCGCGGACACCAGCGCCAGGATTTCGCCGGTTTTGGGGTCCAGCGCCACAATGGAGCCACGCTTGCCCTGCATGAGCAGCTCGCCGTACTTCTGCAGCTCAATGTCGATGCTGGTATGCAAGTCCTGGCCGGCAATAGACAGCGTGTCGAACTCACCGCCCCGAAAAGCGCCTTTTTCAATACCCCGCACGTTCACCATGCGGTACTGCACGCCACGCCGTCCCATCAGCGTCGACTCGTAAAAAGACTCCAGCCCCGTGATGCCCAGGTTGTCACCGGGAAAGTATTTGGCGTATTTGGGTTTCTCCAGAAAGGCCGGGGTAATAGCGCCCACGTAGCCCAGAGCGTGGGCCATGTTCTCCGTCTTGTAGGAGCGCGCCATACGGGCCTTGATGCTGAAGCCGGGGAAATCAATCAGATTATCTTGAATAGCTGCCAACTCGGGCGTACTCAGGTTCTGGACCAACGGGGAGGCTTTCACACGCGAGTAGGCACGAGCTGCCCGTAGCGAAACCCTAATTTCCTCGATGGGCAACTGCAACAGCTGGCTAAACCGCAGCGTATCGAGCTGCTTCACCTCGCGCGGCACCACCATCAGGTCGTATACGGGCGTGTTTTGGACCAGCAGCTGGCCGTTGCGGTCGTAGATGAGGCCCCGATAGGGCACCTGCACGATGCGCTGCAGCGTGTTGCGGTCGGCCGCCAGCTTGTAGCTGCCGTCGAGCACCTGAATGTAGAAGAGTCGGGTCCCAAATACCAGCGCCACGACCAGAAATAAGGCCTGAACTACATATTTGCGGCCTTCAAGGTATTGCAAAGCGGAAGAAACTGAAGGTAAATGCCTTCCGGTCCGATAACCGGATTTGCAAAGGTACGACAGCGGGCCGGGGAAATGATGCGGCGGGCTTAGTTCCGCTGCCGCCTGTTCCTGAGTCCGTATTCTCGCCCGGCTACGCCGCTGCCCGGAACGATATGTTCGTGCTTTTCAGCCCAATACAGTAGTACAAGCCGGGTCTGAATACTGGAAATGCAGACATAACCTTAGCAAGTACCCCACAGCACCTAATTCGCCGAATTGTTACCGCATATCCATTACTAACAACGCATTAACGCAAATAAAATACTCGCTTAACAATTATTTACAACTATGGTATTCGTTTATTTTTTAGAACTGTTAAGCAATTATGGCGAAAACTCATACTCAGTCTCGTTCTTCCATACTGCTCTGCTTTTTCTGATTTTCTCATAACAATGCTGCACTGAGAGGAGTTGTGGGTGTCCTGCACGTAAGTGAGTGGCCATTTCATAACCCAACAGCCTTTTTGCTCACTCACTCCTGCCTATGCGATTCGTTTTACCGGCTCTATTCGGACACTGAACCGGCGTTTTACCATTCACATCTAATTCCTGGCCGATATTCTTTTTGGCTTACAACTACCATTGTTACGTGGTCGTAATAGTTCCCACGACAACAGATTTTGTTACACTTTACGGGTATTTTCCTATGCGGCACTTCTCCTCTTTGCTCACCTTCCTTTTCTTAACAGCCTCCCAAGCTGTCCTTGCACAATCTGATCCTAGCCGGCGCCTGGCCTTGGCAGATGATGCAGGTGAAAAAACTGCTGCCGGTGCTGCGCACCTTATCCGCTTGGCCTGCGCCCCACTCACGGGGCAGGTAACAGATGCCGATGGCCAGCCGATATCCAGTGTCACCGTGATGATAAAAGGCACCCGCAACGTGTACCTCAGCGACACTGAGGGTCGTTTTGAGCTCACCGCCCCCGTATACCGCGAGCAGGTGCTGGTGGTAGAAGCAGCAGGCTACCTTGCCCGCGTAGTACCTATGACCGACTGCACACTACCCGTCCTGACACTGGAGCGCGACCCGTCCATGCGCATCCGGCGCAGCGGTAAGCGAGCCGGCCAAGTCACACGCTCTAACAATGCCTACCTGGAATAAGGACAACTTCCTCGTCAGTTACACTCTGCATTCTGCGGTTACATTCTGCCTTGGATGGCATAACGCGGGTAACTAGCGGCGACTATTTTATATAGTTATACATATTAATATTCTATTGTTTTCCTTGCTCCTATCACGCACCACTCTATTTAAGACGAGCGTATTTGGGCAGCAGTGCTATATTATTATTCCTGGCTGAATGAATCCAGATCCACGTTGATCCAACTTTCTGCAACTACCACTGACGCAAATACTCAACCAAATGGCTTTTTTCCTACGGAAGACTTTGTTGCCTTGACCGAGTGCTTTCGGACTTTCAACGAATATTACTAAACCAAGTCACCTTTACACTTTAACTTTTGACCCTCAAAGAGATTATGCGTCCTGTACAAGTATTTCAGCGACGACTTTTCTCTCCGTTTTCTTACCAGCCTAATGCGCAAAATTTTACCTTCACTTACGGCGCGGGCTTTTACCGGCGTCGCCATTTCTCTCCTGGCCTTTGCCACAGCCTGCAGCTATTCTCAGGGCAGTGAGCCAAGCCCCTGCAATGATCCTACGCCGGCCACCTACACAGCAGTCATCTCCCCCATTTTCGATGCCCAATGCCGTTCGTGCCATGGCGCGACGGTGTATCAGACGCTGGGGGGCGGCAATGATTACAGTACGTACCAGGCCATTAAAAGCCAGTCGGCCAGTCTCATCCTGGGGTGCATTCAGCACGCTCCCGGCTACGACCCAATGCCGAAAGGCGGCGCCAAAATACCGGCTTGCGACATCGAGCGAATCAAGACGTGGATTGAAGCCGGCCAACCGAACAATTAGCCACCAGTAGCCCCCCTGCTACCGGCTATCGATGCCGTTGCGTTCCGTTCCTTTTTCCCTCTTAAGCCCCCTTTCATGAAGAGGCTCCTGTCCTTAGTGCTCATCCCGCTGTTAATGACGGCATCCCAGTCCGTCAGCGCGCAGGGTAAGTTCATGACTAAGGTGGGCAGAGTCACCTTTTTTTCCACCAGTATTATCGAGGACATTGAGGCTCGCAACACCTCAGCGGCGGCAGTGCTTGACCTGAGCACCAGCCAGCTGGCATTCTCCGTGCCGGTCAAGGAGTTCCTGTTTAAGCGCACCCTGATGCAGGAGCACTTCAACGAGAACTACATGGAGTCGACCAAGTTTCCGCGCGCCACTTTTACCGGGCATTTTGTCGGCTTGGATGCAGCGGCTCTGGCAACGCCGGGCTCGCACATCGTCAAGGTAGAGGGCGACCTGACCCTGCATGGCGTGACGCACCACATGACAGTGCCGGGCACGCTGGAACTGAAAAACGGCCAACTAATGGCCTTCGCCTTATTCAGCGTAGCGCCCGCCGACTACAACATCGAGGTACCGCTGCTGGTACGCGAGAACATTGCCAAAATCGTGAGCATTCGGGTGGGTCTCACCTGCGACCCGGTAGGTGGCAGTGCGGCCCCGGTTACTCGCTCTACCTCCCCTAACTAGTTACCTACCAAGTACTTTCTTACATGAAATCAATTCGACACGCTTTTTCTTTTTCCTTTTTGATTAGCCTGGGGGCAGCGTTACTGGCGGTAGCACCAGCGGCCCACGCGCAAGATGACCTGCTGGGCCAGCTGGAGAAAGAAACCACCGATCCGCAGAAGCGGGAAGTGGTGACGGCTACCTTCAAAGGCACCCACATCATCAACTCGCAGTCGGTGGAAACGCCGGGGGAAGGCACCATGGCTTTCCTGATTCAGCACCGCTTCGGCACGCTAAACAGTGGCGCGTATAACCTGTTTGGCCTCGACCAAGCCGTATTGCGCCTCAGCTTCGAGTATGGCATTACCAACCGGCTAACGGTGGGTGTGGGCCGCAGCTCGCAAGACAAAACCTACGACGGCTTCTTGAAGTACCGGGCCCTGCGGCAAACGACCGGCGCCCGGGCCATGCCGGTATCGGTTACGCTCTTTGCCTCGTCTGCCATTACTACTCTGAAATTCAACCCGCCCACGGAACGTAGCACGACTTCCCGCGTGACGTACGCGTACCAGGCGCTCATTGCCCGCAAGTTCAGCCCGGCGCTTTCAGTGCAGCTGATGCCTACGCTCATTCACCGCAATTTCGTGGCCACTCCGTCGGAGCAAAACGATGTGTACGCCTTGGGAGGAGCTTTGCGCCAGAAAATCACGAAGCGCACCGTGCTGACGGCCGATTACTACTACCTGCTACCAGGCAATAAGCCCACTGGCGTGCGCAACGCCTTGGGATTGGGTGTTGATATCGAAACCGGCGGACACATTTTCCAGCTGCACGTGACCAACTCGCTGGGGATGACGGAGAAGTTCTTCGTGTCTGAAACCACTGGCAATTTCTTCAAAGGCGACTTGTATTTCGGCTTTACCGTGGCCCGTAACTTCACCATTAAGCCGCAGATCTAATTTTTCGCCTCGTGCGCAATCCGTCTTTTTTCCGTTTTCGCTCGTGGCAAGTAGGCCTTGCTATTCTACTGGGGTGCGTGTTCGTTTGGAGTAGCTGGGAAGACCCCAGCCTACACGAGTATGCCCCGCCCGTGGAGTTCATTATGCTGAACACGCCCCGCTTGCAGGCTGGTGCTGAGGCCGAGCGCCTGCAAGCCCGGGCTGCCGCGCTGCCAGGCGTCACGGCCGCCGCTATCCGGCCCGACAAGCAGCTCCTGACCCTGGCCTACAATCCCGAAAAACTTACGGCCGAACCGCTCTGCCAACAGCTGGCCCTGCAACCGGTGCCCGTGGCTGCTCCCGACCCAACGGCGCGGCAGTACCCGGTGCCGGCGGGCTACGGGCTGGCGCTGGAGCGTCTGCGCTTCGCCCTGAATCTGCGACGCATTTTCGTAGCCGTATAGGCTTTATCGTTTTCCACTTTCCTCTGTTGCTTTTTCACTTACCTGTTACAGAGCTGTTTAGACAGTAGAAAATCTGTAGTAGAACGTTATGCTGAGCTAGTCGAAGCATCTCTACCGCTTCGGCCAAGTCGTGCAACGAAGCGGTAGAGATGCTTCGAACAGCTCAGCATGACCCGAAATGAACTTTCTAAACAGCTTCTACTCTATGAAGCACTCCTTACTTATGGTGGCCCTATTGGCCGGCAGTATGTTTACCAGCTCCTTCGGCAAAAGCGAAGCGGAAGAGGCCCCCGCGCCGACGCTGTATGACCGTTTGGGCAAAACGGAAGGTATTGCCACAATCGTGGATGGCCTGGTTGCCAACGTGGGGGCTGAAACCAAAACGCTTAACTCGTTGATGCTACGCTCGCACAAGCCGATGCTGGATGCCGTAGGAGGTGTAAACGGTGCTGCCCCAACGGACCCTCTGCGCCTGCAGCGTCTGCGGAATAACTTCGTCGACCAGTTGGGCGAAGCTACCGGCGGCCCGCTTGCCTATAAAGGCATGAATATGGTGTCGGCCCACAAGGGCATGAACATCACGAACAACGAATTCAGCGTGTGACGCCAGCAGCTTGAAGCTTCGCTGAACACCAACAAGGCATCAGAAAACGACAAGGCTGCGCTCTACATCATCATCGACAAAATGCATGACGACGTAGTAGGTCACTAAGGCAGCAACGCTGGGCAGCCAGCTACTCATGCCAGCGGCGGCTTGCCTGATTCCAAGTGCGGGAATCAGGCAAGCCGCCGCTGTTTTTGGGCCCGGCTAAGTCGTACCGTCATCTACGCTATGCGTGGGTAGTGTGGCTACCGGCTGCGGCGGCGCGAGGGGAAAAACACCAGCTGGGTAATAAGCAGCGTCAGGCTGGTATAGAGGGTGCTGAGCAGAATTTTGGCCAGCGTGAAGCCGAAGGAGTGAAAGCTACCCAGCTCAAGCAGAAAAAAGACGGTGTGGTGCAATAGTACCAGCACGCCCAGATAGACCACGAACCACTGCCAGCCCATTTGATGGATGCTCGCGGAATCGGCGGAGTCGTAGCCGTCGCGCGGGGTGAGCAGGCGCAGTACCCAGGGCCGGAGGTAGGCCAGCACCACGGCAGCAGCGGCGTGCAGCCCCCCGGTGTCAAAAAACAAGTCGATGACGAAGCCCAGCCCGAACCCAATCAGCAGCTGCACCACGATGGGCGTGCTGATGGGCAGGAAGAGCAGAAAGCCGATGTAAAGAATACACCACCCCAGATCGAACAGGACGAAGTCGGTGCCGCTGATCAGAAATACGTACAGGCCCACGTAGAGCACGAAGCGCAGCAGCTGAATAATGATGTCGCCTACTCCCCTCACGGCTTTTCCTCCTCTTCGGGTTTGATACCGGAGCGCACTTCTACGGTGTCGCGCTCGGCTTTGGGCCGGCTGCTGACCACGTACACGTAGGTGAGCTTGGTGAAATTGACGGCCAGGCGCACCCGCACCGTCCAGAAATTCTTATCGGGCTCCTTCACGAACGACTCCACCTGCCCGATCATGACGCCTTCGGGGAAAATGGCATTGTAGCCCGACGTCATCACCGTGTCGCCGCGCACCAGCTTATTCTGCCTCGGAATGTAGTCGAGCAGCACGTGTGTTGGATCATCGCCGGGCCATTTGATGCTGCCAAACGTACCGTCGCGCAGGAGCTTGGCCGAAATCGACGTTTTGGAATGCAGCACCGACGTGACGGTGGCATAATGCTCACTGGCTACTTTCACGCGCCCCACTACGCCGCCCGCTGCCAGCACCCCCATCCCCGGCCGCACGCCATCCTGGCTGCCGACGTTCAGAGTGAGGTAGTTATCCACTTTTCGCAAGGAATTGTTGATAACTCGGGCCGGAATCAGTGGATAATCCGGGTCGCGGGCCGGTAGTTGGCGCAACCCCAGCAACAGCGAGTCGGGGCGGCCCAGCTGCTGCAGACGTACCTGCGTGAGGCTATCCTTGGCGACGGGCAGCGAATCGGCCACCCGACCAGCCCCGTCGGGGCGGTAGAGTTGCTGGCGCAACACAGCGTTTTCCGCCACCAAGCCTTGGTTTACTTCAATCAACCGGAAATAGTCGTACACCCGGGTGCGGGTAGCCAACACCTGGCCGGTATAGGCATTAGCTGAGTTAAAAAAAGCAGCCCGCTGATAGGAACTGTTGCGCACGTACAAAAACAAGCTCAGCACCTCCAACAGCCCGAATACCAGGATGCCCCGGTAGCGGAAAAGGAAGGTAAAAAGATTGCTCATGCGTCGCGGTCAGAAAGAAAGAATGCAGAAGCAGGAATGAAGAGTTCGGACACCGCCGCCTTCATTCCTCCTCCTGCACTTCTGCTTTGTTTAGGTCAGTAGTACGCCTTTGAAAGCCTGAATATCCTTGATAGCCTTGCCCGTACCACGCACGACGGCGCGCAATGGGTCTTCGGCAATGTGAATCGGTAGCTTGGTTTTCACGGCCAGGCGCTTGTCGAGGCCGCGCAACAGGGCGCCGCCGCCGGTCAGGTGAATACCATTTTCGTAGATGTCGGCCGACAACTCGGGCGGCGAAATCTCCAACGCCTTCAGCACGGCTTCCTCAATTTTGGCCACCGACTTATCCAGGGCAATAGCAATTTCGGACGACGTGACCTTGATTACCTTCGGAATGCCAGTCATCAGGTCGCGGCCACGCACCTCGAAGTCGGGCGGGGTCACGTCCAGCTCGGTCAGGGCCGCGCCTACTTCAATCTTGATGCGCTCGGCACTCCGCTCCCCGATCAGCAGGTTGTGCTGGCGGCGCATGTAGTCCAGAATATCCTGGTTGAAGACGTCGCCGGCCGTTTTGATAGACTGGTCGCAGACAATGCCCGACAGAGCAATAACCGCAATTTCGGTGGTGCCGCCCCCGATGTCGATAATCATGGAGCCGATGGGCTGCTCCACGTCGATGCCGATGCCGATGGCGGCGGCCATGGGCTCCTGAATCATCCACACCTCCTTGGCCCCGGCGTGCTCGGCGGAGTCACGCACAGCGCGCTTCTCCACTTCCGTGATACCCGAGGGAATGCAGATAACCATGCGGTGCGAGGGCTGAAACAAGCGACGACGGGTGTCAATCATCTTAATCATGCCCTTAATCATTTCCTCGGCGGCGTGGAAGTCGGCAATTACGCCGTCCTTCAGGGGCCGGATGGTTTTGATGTTATCGTGGGTCTTCTCGTGCATCTGCTGCGCTTGCCGGCCCACGGCAATTACTTTGTTGGTCGTGCGGTCTTTGGCGATGATGCTCGGCTCGTCCACCACGATAATATCGTTGTGAATAATGAGCGTATTGGCCGTCCCCAGGTCAATGGCGATGTCGCTGGTAAGGAAGTTGAAGAAACCCATTGAGTAGCGGCAATTAGGAGAGAATGCGCGGATTAGCTCCGTGCAAAGTGGGCGCAAAAGTACATAAGTTTAGCCGAAGCACAGCCGGCACACTCCTGGCATTGCTGGCGGCCACAACCTGTCATTGCGAGCAAAGCGAAGGAATCCGTCCGCTGAAATGCACGAAGCTCCTTTTTACCGCAAAGCCCTGACGTACGCATACATCAGGGCTTCGTGGGCTAGTAAGGCTTTTTACATTTCAGCGGACGGATTGCTTCGTCCTTCGTCCTCGCAATGACAGGAAAAAACTAATGTTTAAAGTGGCGCACGCCGGTCATGACCATGGCCATGCCCAACTGGTCGCAGGCGGCAATGCTATCGGCATCTTTGATGGAGCCACCGGGCTGTACCACGGCCCGGATGCCGGCCGCGCCGGCAATTTCCACGCAGTCGGGAAAGGGGAAGAAGGCATCGGAGGCCATAACGGCGCCCTGCAGATCGAAGCCGAAAGCGCGGGCTTTTTCGATGGCCTGCTTCAGGGCATCCACGCGCGAGGTTTGGCCCACCCCGGAAGCCAGCAACTGCCCGGCCCGGGCCAGCACGATGGTATTGCTCTTGGTGTGTTTGCAGACTTTGGCCGCGAAAACCAGCGCCTCGGTTTCAGCCGCCGTCGGGGCCGACTGCGTTACCACGTTGAAGTCGGCGGCAGTTTCGGTCTGGCGGTCAAAGTCCTGCTCAATCACGCCGTTGAGCAGCGTTTTCACCTGCTTGTCAGGAAACGCAACGGGCTTTTGGCGCAGCAGAATGCGGTTTTTCTTGCTCTGCAGAACTGGCAGGGCTTCGGCGGTAAACTCAGGGGCAATCAGTACTTCGAAAAACAGCTTATTAAGCTCCTGAGCCGTAGCTTCATCCACCGGCTTGTTCAGAATGATAACGCCTCCAAAAGCCGACACCGGGTCGCAGGCCAGGGCGTGGGCGTAGGCTTCGGCCACGGTGGCGGCCTGGGCAATGCCGCAGGCGTTGGTGTGCTTGAGGATGGCGCAGGTCGGCTGGCCGTCCTGGAATTCCTGCATCAGCAGCACGGCCGCGTCTACATCCACCAGGTTATTGTAGCTCAGCTGCTTGCCGTGCAGCTGATCGAAGAGCGCCGACAGGTCGCCGTAGAAAGTGCCGGCCTGGTGCGGGTTTTCGCCGTAGCGCAAGCTGGTAGCGGGTTTCTGGCTGACTTTCAGCGCCGTGCCTGCTACGGCAGTCCCCTGGCTGAGGTAGTTGAAAATATGCGTGTCGTAGTGCGAGGTGGCTTCGAAGGCAGCGGCGGCGTAGTGACGGCGGTCTGCCAGGTCGGTAGCACCATTTTTAGCCCGTAGCAGCTCTGTCACGGCCTCGTACTGCTCGCGGCTACTCACGACGAGCACGTCGCGGTAGTTTTTGGCGGCGGCCCGCAGCAGAGAAATGCCCCCGATGTCTATTTTCTCAATCACCTCGGCTTCGTCGGCTCCAGACGATACGGTTTCCTCGAACGGATACAAGTCGACGATAACCAGGTCGATGGGCGGAATCTCGTGCTGCTCGGCTTCTTGCAGGTCGCTGGCCTCGTGCCGGCGGTGCAGAATGCCGCCAAACACCTTCGGGTGCAGCGTTTTGACGCGGCCTCCAAACACGGCCGGAAAGCCCGTCAGGCTCTCAACGGCGGTTACTTCAGCGCCCTGCTGCTCCAGAAATTGCTGCGTGCCACCCGTAGAGTACAGCTTCACTCCGTGTTCTTTCAGCAGCGCCACCAGCGGCTCCAAACGGTCTTTGTAATAGACGGAAACAAGGGCGGAGCGAATGGGCTGCAGCATAGCAAGAATGGTTTGGTCTGAACGATTGACGGCGCGAAGGTAGTCCGCCCACCGCCGTCGAGCCAACTGACCATGTTACTGAATTGTTATGCTGATCCATTCCGGTTGCGGACCCGTACAAGAAGCCAAACCACCCCGCAGCGCCTGCTACCGGTTTCATTCGGCGCTTTTCTGCTTACTCATTCATTCCTTTTACGTTGTTTTCATGCCTGCTGAGCTCATTTCTCCCCTGCTGGAGCAGCCTGCTTCAGAAATTACTCTTAGCGAATCATCGGATACGGAAGTAGTAGAAGCAGCCGTTTTCTCCCCGCCGATGGCGGCAGCGGCCCTGGCGCCCCGCCTGGCGCAGCAAGCTGCCGCCTCAGATCAGGTTGGCGGCTTTCCTGAAGAAGAATTCCGGTGGTTGCGAACGGCAAGTCTGCTCACCGCGCCGCTGTCCGGCGACTTGGGTGGGGCTGATCTGATGCTACCCAATCGCACCCTCGAGCTGCTGCAAACGCTCCGGCACGTGGGGCGAGGAAATCTGGCTGTAGGGCGCGTGTATGAAGGCCACGCCAACGCGCTGATGCTCATGCAACGACACGGGCGGGCGGAGCAAATCAAAAAATGGGCGGCGGATGCTCGAAAAGGCCATTTATTCGGCGTCTGGAACACCCAGGCCCAGGATGGCGTGCGGCTGGAGGCCCTGCCCAACGGGCGCTTCCGCCTACACGGCAGCAAGACCTTCGGCTCGGGAGCCGGGCACCTGACGCGGCCGCTCATCACGGGTGCGCTGCCCGATGGCAGCTGGCAGATGTTCATTTTGCCCACCGATGAGCAGCCAACGACTGTAGACCCCTCGTTCTGGCAGCCGCTGGGCATGCAGGCCACGGCCAGCTTCCGGGTCGATTTGACGAATGCAGAAGTCGGGCCCGAGGATTTGCTGGGCCAGCCCGGCGACTATTACCAGCAGCCGGGCTTCAGTGGGGGCGCTATTCGGTTTGCGGCGGTGCAGCTGGGCGGGGCAGAGGCAGTATTCGACGAAACCCGCCGCTTTTTGCGCGACACCGGCCGCACCGACGACCCCTACCAGCGCATGCGCCTGGGCGAGTTGGCGGTGCTGATCGAAAGCGGTAACCTGTGGCTGCGCGGAGCCGCCGACCACGCCAGCCGCCCCGATGCCGACGCTAATGCTGACGCTACCGTGGCCTACGCCAACCTCATGCGCACGGCCATCGAGGATATTTGCTTGCGCACCCTCCAGTTGGCCGAGCGGTGTGTGGGAGCTCGTGGCCTGCTGCGCCCCGAGCCCTTCGAGCGCCTGCACCGCGACCTGACCCACTATCTGCGCCAGCCCGCCCCCGATGCCGCCGTTGCCGATGCCGGCCGCTTCGTGCTCGAACAAACCACTCCGGCCTATTCTCTGTGGCAGCATGACTGAGTCGGGATTTTCTTTCATGAGCTTACCTGAGCGCCCGGCCAGCTACGCCGCCACGCTCGGCCCAACACTGATTATTATTCCCCACCCCGATGATGAGTCGTTGGGCTGCGGCGGGTTGCTGGCATTGCTGCGGCAGGCAGGCGAGCCGGTGCACACAGTGCTGGTGAGCGACGGTACGATGTCGCACCCTAATTCCCGAAAGTTTCCGGCGGCGGCCCGGCAGGCGTTGCGGGAAGCAGAGCTGCGGGAAGCATTGGCTATTCTGGGGGTGGCCACGAGCGACACACTGCTCATGCGTCTACCCGACGGGGCGGTTCCGACCACTGCCAGGGCTGGTTTCGCCGAAGCCGTGGGCCGGCTACGGGCTCATCTGGAACAGACAAAGCCCGCTACCCTGCTGGTGCCCTGGCGGCGCGACCCTCACCCCGACCACCGCGCCACCAGCCAGATAGCAGCGGCGGCCCTGCGCACCCTGGCCGTGCCGCCGCGCGTGCTGGAATACGTGGTGTGGGCCTGGGAGCGGGCCGCACCCGACGATTTGCCCCGGCCGGAAGAAGCACAGGGTTGGCGGCTCAACATCGAGTCAGTGCTGGCGCGCAAACAGCAGGCCATAGCCGCGCACCGCTCCCAGCTCACCAATTTGATTGATGACGACCCCACCGGCTTTCAGCTATCCGACCACATGCTGGCTCACTTTGCGCAGCCTTTCGAAGTGTATTTCGACTCTTGGCCAGCGTAGACCAGGCTGACTTTCAAATTGATTAGCGTCTTCTCTTCTATGAACACCAACCAGCCCCACACGCTGCCCGCCGGCTATTTCGACGATGTATATCGGGCCAACGAAGACCCCTGGCATTTCGAAACCAGCCCGTATGAGCGGGAGAAATATGCGACCTCGTTAGCGGCGCTGCCACGCCCGCACTATGCGCGGGCCTTCGAAGTAGGCTGCTCGCTCGGGGTGCTTACCGAGCAGTTGGCGGTACGGTGCGCACACCTATTGGCAATCGATGTAGCAGCGGCCCCATTGAAAAAAGCGCGGATGCGCTGTGCGTATTTGCCGCAGGTAGAATTTCAGCAAATGAGCTTGCCGGAGGAGTTCCCAACTACCGCTTTCGATCTGATAGTTTTATCGGAAGTGGGCTATTATTGGTCGGGGCCGGATTTGGCCCGCACGGCCGAGCGGCTGCTCCAGTCGCTAGTGCCGGGCGGGCAGCTGCTACTGGTGCACTGGACACCGCCCGTGCATGACTACCCACTCACCGGCGACGAGGTACACGACTATTTCCTGCGGGAGGCGGGCCCACTAGCTTCAATGCGCCAGTTACACGGCTTCCGCCACGAAACCTACCGTCTCGACGTGCTGGAGAAGAATTAGAAAACCATTCGTGCCGACGCGGCCAGCTCCTGCCGCAGCTCGTGCAGCCCCTGGCTGAGGGGCACCGGGCACCAGCGCTGCGTCCAGGCGGCGTTGGCTAGGGGCTCCTGCTCTGCCCATTCCCACAATTCGCCAAAGAAAGCAGCCTGCCGCAGCTGCAAGGACAAAGGAACGGCCGACACGCCCAGAAAGTCAGCCAGCTGCCCGAGGGCTCTGTTTTGCTCGTCCGAAATCACGTCAGCTGCTCCGGTCAGTTGGGCCTGCTGCCACAGTCGGCGCAGCTGGCGGCGCGCCGTGAGCGTGGCCACGAGGCTGGGCGTACTGGCCACCAAAGGCTCCTGCTGCTTCGCGCCCAGGGCCGCCCATTCGCGCAGCTGCCACGACAAGCCCACTGCCACGCGGCCCTCGTGGCGGTCGGAGGTAAAAACGCGCACTGCCGGGCTGTGCCGCACCCGCAGGTCGTGGCGCTGCAAGGCCCGGTACAGCGCTTCGTCTTCCAGATAAGGCACCACGGGCAAGCCGCCTACCCGCCGATACGCAACCGCCGTGATGGCAAAGCTGGCCCCGAAATGCTGGTGATGGCGCGGCCACGGGTCCGCCGAGTTGGGGTCCAGCTCAGCTTCGAGGCGGGCGCGCAGGAGGCGGTAGGAAGCATCGCGCAGATGATAGCGCCGCACAACGCACTGTTTGTCGCGGGCGGGCGTCAGGATGCGGCCACACACGGCAGCAGCCCGGTGAGCTGTCAGCTCGGCGTGCGTGGCAGCCAGCCAGTCGGCGGCCACGCGGGTGTCGCCGTCGGTGCTGGCAATGAAGCCGTCAGCACTAGTAATCAGCTCCAAGCGGCGGCAGGCTTCATCCATCAGCAACCGGCGCGCCCGGCCAATATGGGCCTCGGTTGGCGGCAGGGTGATTTCGACCACATGAATAGGAAGGGCTGGGTGAAGCTGGGCAAAGCGCCGCGCTACCGCCGCGCTATGGTCCTGGCAGTTATTAGCCAGCACGATAACCTCGAAAAACCGTGGACTCAGCGGCTGGCCGCACAAGTCGAGCTGGGCGGCGAGGGCGGCGAGGGTTTGGGGCAGATTATCGGCTTCATCCTTCACCGGAATAACTACCACGGCCCGCATTTCCGGTGCCGGTGGGATAATAATGTGCAAGCCGGGAACAACTGCCGAGGCGGTGGCTTCATGAGCCGCGTGAAAGCGGGCGGGGGAAACGTGCGTCATCAGCCAGTTGTACGGGCTACCTACGTCATAGGATAGGGCTTGCGGCGGGATATTTCCAAGAAACAGGCCCTTATCAGGTTCCTACTGCGGGTGTGCATGGTAAGAGTGCCGGGCCAGGTCGAAATCTATGATTCGCGGTGGCACCTAAGACACACGTATGCTTGCCACCAAATGCTCCTCCTATGATTACTAAAGGCTGTTACTAATACCTTCAGCGGACTCTCCCTGGAGCCAATACGGTTAAAAAGCCTCGCCAATACTGAAATAGAGGCCCGAGGAACCGTCGCGGCCATAGCCGTAGTCGATGCGGATATTGAGGCGGTCCTGCCGGTTGAATTTGAAACGCAACCCGGCCCCGCCTGTGACTTTCAGATCATTGTTACCCAGCTCTCCTATGTTGTCCCCAACCTGGCCCACGCTGCCGAAGAGCACCCCGTTGAAGCGCCAGAACAAAGCCCGGCGCACTTCAGCTTGTGCCGATACCATTTGCCGGTCGCGGTAGCGGCCTTCGTAGTAGCCTCGCAGTATTTTTTCGCCGCCGATGTTAGCCAGCTCCCGAAACGGAACGGTGCCCGTGTGAAACTGCCCTACCAGCTGGGTTGCCAGAATAGTCTTGTTGTCTTTGTCCAGGGGCCGGAAGTGGCGGGCATCGAGCAGATAGCGGCTAAAGCGGTAGTTGCTGCCCAGCGGGCTACCGTTGAACAAGGCCGCCATTTCCAGGTAATTGCCTTTGTAGGTACTCAGAATATTGTCGCGCCCATCGTAGAGAAGCGACGGGCCGAGGCCGGAGACGGTGGTACCCTGCTGGTATTCGCGGGCAGGCCGCTGCAGTAGTAAGCTGGGCTGCTCTGCCGGGCTGCCCTGATCAATGTTGGCGTTGACTGCTACATCCCGTAGCTCGGTGCGGCGGTACTGCAGGCCTACAAACACATTGCGCTGCACTTGGCGCAGCACCCGCTCATTGAAAATGAGCACTTTATATTCAATAACAGATTTGTCGTCGCGGCTGGTATTGGGGCCAAAGCCGTAGTAGTTGATGGGAAAATTGTAGTAGTAGCTTAGTTCGCCGGTAATCAGGAACTGCTCGCCGGGCGTGAAAATATTGTGCGCCAGCTGCACCAGACTCTGGTTCTTCTGGGTGCGCCAGGCTATTAGCCGGGCATTGGATTTGCGGCTCAGCGTGTCCGCCCCGAAGCGCCACACCGGCAGCACGGCCAGGCCGTAGCCCAGGCCGGTTTCGGGCTGCGAAAACATAATAGGAAACGGAATGAAGCTAGGCTTCTCGCGCTTTGCCAGAGCTGGCTGCGCTACCACTTTTGCGCTGTCGGAATTGGTAGGCGCGGTTTGGGCACGAGCAGCGGGCACCAGCAACACCGACGACAGTAAAAGCGAATAAAGAATGCGCATATGGTACTATCAAAGAAAAGAGCTTACTACTTGACGGGCCGCAAATTCCGCGTTGCGAGGCCGCCAGCGAGTCGGAAGATACGAGTTTGGCCGTACCCCGAGGCAGCGCTTTGGGCCGGTCTACGCAAGTCGGCACCCGATTTGATAGCTGGCCGAAATCCTGCAAAAAGGCTCCTTCAACACTATCAAAGAGCCTTTTTGTAGAAAGCAAAATAGTGGCTTAGAACGCCTCGCCCACCGAGAAGTAGACACCAGAGTTGCCCCCAGAGCCTACCCCGTAGTCGAGGCGCAGATTGAGCCGGTCGCGACGGTTGAATTGGAAACGCCCCCCTACGCCAGCAGCATACTTCATACCGGCGAAGGAGAAATCATCGAGTTGATTGGCCACCTCACCTACGGCCCCAAACACGGCTCCGTCGAAGCGCCAGAAAAGCTTGCGGCGAATCTCGCCCTGCACGGTCATCATCTGCCGGTCGCGGAAGCGGCCTTCGTAGATACCGCGCATCAGCGTGGCGTAGTTGTAGATGGAGCCGCCGAGGTCGGCACCAAATGCGCTAAGCTCCCGGAAAGGCACTTTGCCGCCCGCGTGAAACTGCCCCAGGTACTGGAGCGCCAAAATGGTTTTAGTGGTGCCAAACAACGGCTGAAAGTGACGCGCATCCACCTGAAACCGGCTGAAGGTATAGTCACTGCCGACATATTTGCCGGTGAACAAACTGTGCATGTGCAGGTATTGGCCGCGGTACGTAGCCAGCACGTTGTCGCGGCCGTCGTAGAGTATGGCGGGGCCAAAGCCGGAGGTGTTGCCTCCCGTGGCTTCGAGCGCCGAAATGCGGCCTGCGGTCAGATCCGTCTGAAACTTATTCACTTTTCCTCCTTCGCCCGACTGGTCGTATTTCACATCGCGCAGCCCCGTGAAGCGGTATTGCAGGCCGGCAAACCAGTTGGGCGCGATGCGGGGCATCACCCGTTGGTTGAAAATAAAGAGCTTGTACGCTACCTCCGATTCGTCGGCCTTGCGAGTGTCGTTGCCGATGCCGTAAAAGAAGAAATTGACATCGTAGTAACTAAGCTCCCCCAGCAAATACAGCTTTTCGCCGGGCGTAAAGACGTTGTGAGTGACTTGCAGGCTGGTTTGCTTTTTCTGGCTGACCCAACCCACAAACCGGGCGTTGGACTTGCGGGTAGTCGTATCGGTGCCGAAGCGCCACACGGGCAGCACCGAAAGGCCGCCGGCAAGGCCGGTTTCCTGCTGCGAAAACAAGACTGGAATTGGCACGAAGCTGGGCTTGTCGCTAGCGGCAAAGAGTTTTGCAAACTTGCCCTCTGGCTTGGGGGCAGTTGCAGGCGGCCGGGCGGCAGAAGCGGGGGCGGCAGAATCGGGGGCGGCAGAAGCGGCAGGCGTAGTTTGGGCACGAGCCCCTATAGCCAGCAAACTGAATGCTAGCAGTGAATACAGAAAACGCATAAGGGAGGCTTGAAACTAGAAGGCGCAAAGCTATGCAGGCACGGATCAGCTTACCTAACGCAAGCGCCTCGCCTACGGTTTTAGTCGAGTGCCACCAATAGCATCGACAGCACGCCGGCCAGCATAATCCACTTACACCACGCGCTCAGTTGGGCGAAGTCGCGGCGGCGGTCGGCCCGGACCAGATAGCGGCCTAATAGCAGCAATGGCCCCAGTACCGTGACGAGCAGCCAGCCGCCCAGCGCCCACTGGTGCTGATAAAAGCATTGGGCAGTAGCCCCAGCTACCAGCAGCACCATATTCAGCAGGAAAAAGGCCACGGCCCACTTGGTGCGGGCCACACCCCACACGATGGGCAGCGTATGACAGTCGTGTTGCGCGTCGCCGCGCATATCTTCCACGTCCTTCAAAATCTCACGTATCACCATCAGCAGAAAAGCAGCCAGCGCGTAGATCCACACAATAGATTTGCCTGTGCGCAGCTGCAATTCGGGCAGTAGTACCAGCGCACTGGTCAGCATGCCGATGCTGACGTTGCCGACCAGCGCCAGACGCTTGAAGCGGGCCGAATAGCCCCAGAGCAGCAAGGCCGAGCCCAGATTCACCACGCCCAAAACCGGCGACAGGGCTCCGGCCACTACCACCCCTATCCCCGACAGCACCAGATGCGCCAACATTGCATGCCGCCGGTTCACCACGCGCCCCACTACCAGCCGATCGGGGCGGTTGATGACATCAATCTTGACGTCGTAATAGTCGTTGATAATGTAGCCAGCCGCCGCGATGCTCAGCGCGGCCACCGCCAGCAGCAGGAAGCGCCCCGACAGCACCGCCGCCGCCCCGGCTTGCCCGGGATGTAGCAGGCAAATCTGCACCAGCACCAGGCAGAGCGCCATAATGAGCAGGTTTGGGAAGCGAATCAAGCGCAATAGCGCCTGCCAGCCACCCGGCCCGGCCGGAGCCGCTGCAACCGGATTGGAGGAAGAATGCGCCATAAAACGAAAGATAGTGCTGCGACAAAGATGCATCGGGAGTATCCCCGCCTGGGCCGGAGCAGCCCCAAAAAGAAAGCCTCTCCTGAGGAAGAGGCTTTCTACAAAGCAACAACTTAAGTAGATACAGTGCTTATACGCGCTTCACATTCACGGCATTAACGCCTTTGCGGCCTTCCTGCGTTTCAAATTCCACCCGGTCATTCTGCTGAATCTGGCCCCCGTTTAGGCCGGTTACGTGAACGAAGAAATCTTCCTTCGTTTCATCATCTGTAATGAAGCCGTAGCCCTTCGACTCATTATAGAATTTTACGGTTCCTGTTTTCATGAAATAGAAAGAAAGTGATGAAAGGATGTTTGGGTAAATATAAAGGGATTTTGGAAATCCGCAACCAGGATTGGAGCGTTCTAATGCCTATCACGAATCAGCAATAGGCTGAAAAAGAGGCCCGTTAATACCAGGTCTGCTGCAGCTTCATCACCGCCTCCACCAGTTCGCGCACGGCGCCTTGGCCGCCGGGCAGCGCCGCCTTGTAGTTGCTGATTTGCTGCACGTCGGCGGCGGCGTCAGCGGGGCAAGCCGCCACGGCGCAGCGGCGCATTACCTCGATATCGGGCATGTCGTCGCCCATGTAGGCAATATGGTCGGGGTCGAGGCGGTAGGTATTAATGTAGGTGTTGAATATTTTCATCTTGTCATCCACGCCCAAGAAGATATCGTGCACGTCCAGCGACTCGAGGCGGCGGCGCACACCTTCTTCCTCCCGGCCCGAGATAACGATGACCCGGTAGCCGCGTGCCAGGGCGTGTCGAATGGCGTACCCGTCGCGAATATGAAAAGCGCGGGCCTGCTCTCCGGAGTTGAGCGCCAACAGGGTTCCGTCGGTCAGTACGCCGTCGACATCGAATATAAAGGCTTTGATAGCTGATAAATCCGGGCTGGTACCGTTCTTACTCATAGCAAACAGGGGAGTGAAAATCGAATTGGCGGCGGACTGCGGTGGCAACAGCGGTGCTTGCCTGTTCAGTGCCTGATTTTGAGGAAACTCCTAGTTTTGATTATCGCGCCATTCGTATACCCACTTCGCCTGCACCTGCTCCAGGTGGCCTTCGGTGGCCTGCTCGCGGGTGCCGACGAAGTGGGGCAGGCTGAGCACCCACTCCAGCAAATCAGTAAACCTGATTCGGTAGATTTTGGCTTCGTCAAACTCAGCGCCGAACTTCTCATACAAGGCCATAGCAATGTCCTCGTGGTCGTTCCAATGGATGGGGAGCTCAAAATGGGTCATAGGAAAGCAAACGTAGAGCTGATAGCGAGTAGCTGGCAGCGGTATGGCAAGTAGATGGGTGAAAACGAGCCGCTTGTTTAGTGGCCCAGGAACTCCTGGCGGGGCAATAGAATCACGACGTCCTCATTGCCTTGCACCACACACTGGCAGCCCAGGCGCGAGTTGATGCGCGGGTTTACGGCCCGGTCAATAAAATCTTCTTCTTTATCACTGATTTCAGGCAAATCATTTTCGCCGCGCAGCACATACACGTGGCAGGTGCTGCAGCCGCAGACGCCGCCGCAATTGTGCTGCAGCTGAATTCCATTGTTCAAAGCGACATCCAGTACCGATTCGCCTTCCGCTGCTACGTGCGTCTGGTCGGACTGGCCATCTTGAAATTGGAAGGTAATGTTGACGACTTTCACGGAGTAGAAACTTGAGCGGGGCAGAATTTGGTGCAAAGGTACGCACCCCGGCCCGTAATTAAAGCGGCAGTGTCCCTGGGTTGTTTGGCGCAGCCTTACCGTACTCGGCTTGAATGCTGGCAGTTAACTGGTTATAAATTGCCAGCCAGGCCGGATGCGCGGGCAGCAAGGACCGGTGTCGCTCCAGTGTAACCACATCCTGCCGTACAGCGGGGCCGGTTTGCACCGTGAAAGGCGAGTGAGCCAGTGCTTTCTGCACCGTTTCCCGCACGAGTGGCTCAAGCAGAGTAAATGACAGGTTTGCTTCTTGCAGCAGCACATGCCCGATACCGAGCAAATGATTGGTGAAGTTGCAGGCAAATACTGCCGCTACATGCAGGGTTTGGCGTTGCGGGGTAGCCACTAGTTCTACTACTTGACTTATACTACGGGCTACTTGCACTAACATTTCCTGGTCGACGGCGGTGGCGGCTTCTATACATATAGGTACGGAAGCCCACTCGATACTACGCCCCGCGCTGAAAGTTTGGAGCGGATAGAATACGCCACCACGCAGTGCCGGGTAGGGCTCGAACACTGCGACAGGCAAGGCTCCGGCGGTATGTACCACCAGAGCCATCGGCGGAAAAGCAGCAGTGGCCAGCACCGCCGGCACCACTCCGTCCGGGACGCACACTATATATAGATCAGCAACGGGTAAGAACCGGAAATCCAGGCTGGTGATGGGGGTCGCGCCGGGTATCTGGGCCGCTACGGTGGCGGCGGCTTCGGGTGTGCGGCTCCAGACGTGCGTTACGGAATGGCCTGCCCGCCAAAGTGCGGGCCCGAGGTGCTGAGCTACCCGCCCAGCCCCGACGAGGATGATTTGCCGGCAAGTGGGATTCTGCTGCATACAAAAAGCGGGGAACTGAAGTTGGGCCGAAAAGTACGCACGTCACGGGTTTGTTTTTCCGGCTATCTATTTTGAAGGATTTTTAGCATCTTGTACTCTCGAAGCTTTCTGGCCGGCATATTTTGGCTGCCAAAGCTCGGCTCTTTCCACTTTTCATTCTCCCTTTCCTCCTTACCAACCCATTACCTTATGACCAACTGGTACAAAACGAGTCTCACCACTCAACGCTGGCGGCAGCTGGCTCTCGCTGCTCTGTTGAGCGTTGGAGCAACAGCAGCCCAAGCCCAAAGCCTGAACTACAATCAGTTCGGGGTGCAAAACATTGTCACTGCCTACGATGATCTTGGCGCAAAGGGTACCCTCATTCCCACGCCGAACACCGACGACGCCAACTCGGCCGCTACGCCTATTGGCTTCACCTTCAATTACAACGGAGTAGCTTTCAACGATTTCGTACTAAATACGAACGGCTTCATCAAGCTGGGTACCACGGCTCCGGCCGCGCCTTTCTTCTCACCCGGCAGCCAGGTAAACACCGGTGGCCCGTTGAACGCTGCTGGCGAGACGAACCTGCTGTTGCCCTTCAACGATGACTTGGTCGACGCTACGGCAGGCCCATCGGAGTACCGGGTATTCGTGGACGGTACTCCTGGTCAGCGCGTGTGCACCATCCAGTGGAAAAACGTAAAGGATAAGCCCCGCACAACTACGGCTACCTCAACGACTATTTTAGGCACCCAGCTGGATAATTTCTCGTTCCAGGTTAAGCTCTACGAGACCAGTAACACTATTGACTTCGTGTACAGCAGCGCTATTGCTGGTGCGGGTCCTGAGGGAGCTAAATTTGAGATTGTCGGCATTAAAGGTTCCGGCAGCGCCGTCAACCAGACCGTAGTAGGCACCAAAGGCTCAGCAACGGCTTGGTCGGCTACTACTTTCGGTGGCACCGTGTATTCGGCCACTACCAACGCGCACAATATACGCAGCAGCGTACGCCCCGATGCGGGCCGCACCTACCGCTTTCTATCTGCCCAGCCTATCGACGCGGCAGTTTTGGCAGTATATTCTTTAGGCAAGCTTCCTATTCCGGCAGCGGCTCCTCATGTTATTCAGGCAGTAGTTCGCAACGTAGGTAGCAGTGCCATGACCAACGTCGCGGTTACGGCGACGGTGGCGGGCGTCAACACGTTTACCAGCACCAAAACCATTGCCACGCTGGCCGTTGGTGCCGTAGCAACGGTATCGTTCGATCCTTTCACCCCTACGGTAGTAGGCAACGAAACGATTACGGTGACGGCGGCAGCTGATGATGTGGCAGCAAACAACACCAAGACGTATGTCCAGCAGGTAACTACAGGGGCCTTCGCCATAGCGGAGCCCGGTGTAGCAGCTACCAGCAGCATCGGCTTTGGTGCCAGCACTACCGGCAACATTCTGGCGGTTAAATACACGACCAACTCCCCGCGTCAGGTAACCACCGTCACGACCCGTTTGGCCGACCCTAACTCGGTGGGCAAAATAGTGTACGCCGTCGTAACCAATAGCGCCGGTGCCATTCTGGGCCGCACGCCCGACTACACGGTAGCAACAGCAGATATTAACACCGATAAAGTGTTTACGCTGCCTACGCCGGTATCGATTCCGGCCGGTGACTTCTACGCCGGTATTGCCCAAGGTATTTCGGCTACTCCCCACTTCCCCATCGGTACGCAGAATGAGAACCCAACCCGGCCCGGTGCTTTCTATAGCATTGCTATTGGCGGTGGTGCTCCCGGCGACCAGGTTGCCGGTAACCTTGGCCGTATCATGATCGAAGCCAATACTATAGGTGCTGCTACATGCCCTATTCCTACGGCTGTGAGCGTTACGAGCAACAGCTCTACTTCGGGTACAGTTTCTTTCACTGGCCCGGCCAGCGCTACTGGCTACACCATTATCTACGGTCCTAGCGGCTTCAATCCAGCCAGTGCTGGCACAACTGTAACGGCTACTACGTCGCCCTTTACCATCACGGGCCTCACGCCTTCGACGACGTATCAGGTGTACATCCGCTCCAACTGCGGCGCTACGGACCAAAGCGCCCTGGTTGGCCCCGCCACCTTCGCGACGTTGTGCACGCCCCCAATTATCACGACTTTCCCGTACACCCAGAACTTCGATAACATCGCCCCGAACACGACTCTGCCCTGCGGAATCACGGTTTCGGATGCTAATGGTGACGGTTATACCTGGGAGCCGCTTCCTACCAACTCGGCTTCCGCTCCGAACTCCATGGTTTACCTCTACAACGAAGCTGACATAACCAAAGGTGGCGATGACTGGTTCTACACTCCTTCGCTGTTCCTGCGCGCTGGTTCGAGCTATCAGTTGTCGTTCAAATACAAGACCCTGGCTGATCCAAGTGCCGCTACTTCTGAGAAGCTGGAGGTAAAGTTTGGTGCTGCTGCTACCCCAGCCGGCCAGACGAATCTGCTATGGAGAAATACCAATATCACGAACACGACGTACGTTACGACCACTGCTGGCTCGGGTGCCAACCAGGTAATGGCTATTTCGCCTACTGCCAACGGCAACGTGTTCATTGGCTTCCACGCGTTCAGCAATCCGAACGAATTCGTAATCTTCGTTGATGATGTAGCCATTACATCAGCAGTAACCGGCGTTTCGGATGCTCTGCTGCAGGCAGTCAACGTATATCCCAACCCTTCGGCTGGCGAATTCACGGTAGAAGTACGGGGCGCTAACGCCAAAGGCGCGATGCAGGTAGAAGTAACCAACCTGCTCGGTCAGCGTGTGCACACGGCTACTATTCGCGACAACTTCGAGAACAAAATCAATCTCTCTAGCCTGTCTAATGGCATGTACACCATCAAAGTAAAATCTGGTGACGAGTACATGATCCGGAACATCGTGGTGCAGAAGTAATTCCGCCCACTGCATTGAAAAGGGCAGCCTTATGGCTGCCTTTTTTTTGTTGTCTACCCGCTATGGTGCTGGAGCGCATGCAGAGCGTTGCAAAAACTTTATTCTCTTCCTCGTTGATATGGTTGTAACACCGCCACCGCTTCGTTGAAAAGGGTTCTAACAAAGCAGTAGACATGATTTGGTCAGCAGGAGCCAGATAAAGAAAGACACTCTTCAAAACCATTCGTAATCTGCGACCGACCTATCCTGAGTAGGAATTTCGTTCCTGCAAAGAGTAGGTCGGTCGCGTTATAGCGAGCAACATGCTTGCTGTAGCTGGGAAAAATTGCTGACCTAGCATTGGTGTGGTGAGAGAAGTAGCCATAAAAAAGCCCCAACTGTAACCAGTTGGGGCTTTTTGCGAATGAATGAGCTGTATAATGCCTAGGCCAGCTGTTGCTTAGGCTCACGGGTTTGTTTCTGGCCGGCGACAACCGGCGTGGCACCGTTACCGATACTGGCCTCGCGGCGGCGCTTCACCAGGGCCATGCAGAAGCCTACGGCCATGAGTAGCGTCCCACTCCAGAGCAAATTAATGAACGGCTTCTCCATGGCCTTCAGGATAATATAATCCTTTTGGGTAGTGCTGACGCCAAACGTGAATTTCTTATCAGAAGGATCGACGTTGATGAAGGTGAGGCGTAGCCCGAGGTCTTCTACCTCGTCTGAAACGCGGCCGATAAGCCGGTTTCGCACCACGAACATCGGATGTACGTGGTACTGCTTTTTCTCCCCAAAGACCAGGAAGTCGCCCTGAATAGCCAAGTCGCCTTTCGCCAAGCCGAGGCCGGCGGTTTCGTGAGCGGGCTCCACGCCACGGAATACGGCGAAGTAGTCGTTGAGATAAATCGTGTCGCCGATAGCCAGCGTGTATTCCTTCACCTCACTCCAATCTTTTTCCTTGCTAGGATCGGGTACCGAGCTGATGTGGGAGTAGATGTCGTGGTCGACGAAGCGCTTGATATCGGGCGAAGCCAGCAAGCCTCCCATTTCCTCGTTGACCTGCGCCCGGGGGTAGAGCGTGAAGACTTCGCCGGATTCCTTTTGCTTGTATTCGACGCGGTAATACGTGTTTTCGGGGGATATTTCGAGGGTGTCACCCGCTTTGTAGTACGTCTTGCCTTCGGCCTTGATATCGGCCCGGGCCAGTGCCTTATACTCATCGTCGGTACGGAACAGTAGCTCTTTATTCACGTAGCCGGGCACGCCGGGCACATCGTAGTACTGGCCGGTGTAGCTGATGTCGTATCCACCCATCGGGGCCGCGTCGTTGCGCCACAGCAGTACGTTGTCGCGGTTTAGATCTTCGGGAAACTCCTTGGAGTAAACCAGACCCGACACGTTCTTGGAAATGATATTAGAGTAGCCCGCCGACGCCAGAATCCCGAGCAGCATCAGCGAAATGCCAATGTGCGCTACGCCACCGCCCGACAAGGCCACCCGGCGCTTAATCAACGTCAGCACGACACCCAAGTTGGCTAACACACCAAACAGGCCCGTGGTCAGAAGCACAATGTAGGTGCCGCTCATCTGCAGTTTGTTGTAGCGCACCAATAGAATCACCAGGGCGGCGCTAAGCAGGGTGATAATGCCCGGCACGGCCAGGGAATTGGCCAGGGTGTTCTTGTCGTTCTTCTGCCACCACATGATCTGGGCCAGGCCCGTGAGGAAAGCAACCAGTACGCCCATCCAAAGCTGAATCTTGGTGTAGTGCGCAATCTGGTCGGCGGGTAGCGCGAGGTTAGATTTTATGCCCAGAAAGCCCAAAAAGGCATTATACACTGGAATGCTGGTAGTGAACAATACCTGAAAAGCTCCCAGGCACAGCACCGTGGCACCCACAAACACCCATAGCTCGGGATTGTAGGTGGTAAGCTCCTTCTCCGATACCGGAATAGATTTCCAGCGCCACACCAGCAGCCCGATAGCCAGAGCCATGAAGGCCAGCAGGTAGATCAGCAGCTGGCCCGACAATCCCAAATCGGTGAAGGAGTGAACGGACGCATTGCCGAGTACCCCGCTGCGGGTCAGGAAAGTAGCGTAGAGAATCAGCAGGAAGCTGGCAATAACCAGCACGAAGGACGTGCGCAGGGCTGTGCGGCTCCGCTGCCAGAGCACCATGCCGTGGATGGAGGCCACCAGTACAAGCCAGGGAATATAGACGGCGTTTTCGACCGGGTCCCAGTTCCAATACCCGCCGAAATTCAGTGTTTCGTAGGCCCAGTAGGCCCCCATCATCACACCAACTCCTAGTACTAAGCCGCCAAACAAGGCCCAAGGCAACGCCGGCTTGATCCACTTGCTCAACTCGCCTTTCCAGAGCCCGGCAATAGCGAAGGCAAACGGCACCAGCGTCAGGGCAAAACCCAGAAACAGCGTGGGCGGGTGAATTACCATCCAGTAATTCTGCAACAGCGGGTTCAGGCCGGTGCCATCCTTGGGTACAAAATCGGGGTTTGTCTTGAACACCGGCAGATCGGTCAGGAAGTCGCGCAGCAGGATGAAGGGTGAGGAGCCCAGCTTAACGTCGAACAGCACCACGCCCAGAATCATGGAGGTCAGAAACAGCTGCACGAAGGCAAAAACGGCCATTACCGGTGCTTCCCACTTGCGGTTGAAACGCATGATAGCCAAGCCGATGATGACATGCCAGAAGATCCAGAGCAGGAAAGAGCCTTCCTGACCTTCCCAGAAGCAGGAAATCATGTAATGCACCGGCAGGTGGTTGCTGGAGTGGCTCCAGGCGTAATAATACTCGTACCGGTGGGAGTAGATAATGGTGAACAGGCAGATGATAATAGACATCACTGCTCCGCTGTGCACCAAGAACGACGTGCGCGCCAGGCGCAGCCAGCTGGCATCGGTTTCTCCCAGCGGCTTCTCGCGGGCCGCCATGTAGTAGGAGTACGCCGCTACCGTGGCGGCCACAAACGCCACAATCACACTGATGTGCCCCAGGTCGCCGATGAAGGTATTAAGCATGTGCTTCGTATTTGATAAATGGTACTGCGTACTGAGGAAACCGGCGAGCAGGCCAAACGTTCTTGCGTTTTAGCACTCCGGCCGTTCGTTCCCCGGTACTCGGCTAGCGGGCGGCCGTCGCGCCTTTGATGTCCTTCTCCACGTACTTTGAAGGGCACTTCAGCAGAATCTTGTCGGCCACAAACACCTCGTTGCGCATCGCGCCGGTGATGACAACCTGCTCCGACTTATCAAAATCCTGGGGCTTGGGGTTGAAATAAATCACGCGCTGGGCAATGCGGTTGGTATCGACCAGCGTGAAGGCGAAGTAGTTGGGGTCGAGGGTAGGATTATACTCCAGGCCCATGATGTTTTTCTGCCCGTCGCGCGGCAAGCGGCCTACTACGTGTACTTTGGTCAGATTACCATCGGCAGCCCGCTCGCGCGCTTCCCGGAAGGAAACATAGACGCTGGCGTCGCCGACGGTGCTCATGATGATGCCGATAGCAACGGCAATGACAGCAATGGCAAGAATATGAGATTTTTTCATGATGCTTCAACGGTGCCAGGCATAAGGGGCCGGCTTTACTGAACAACCAAACTGTCCCGAAAAATCCGTCGGGCCGGAATCATTCCTCGATTATGTGGCAAGCACCGTTCACCTTCGACCAAGCGGGAGGCTGCTGGTAGTTTTGGATCTTGCCGGCTGGGAACCAGTCATCAACTACGACTACTGGTCTTTCAATTCCTGCTCGAGGCGGCTCACTTTGCGGTCGAGGGAAATGAGGAAGGCCAGCAAGCCCGCCAGCACCACCGTAATGACGGCCACTACCACGTAGATTTTACCATTCTGGCGCAAGACGTCGGCCATTTCGGGAGCTTCTGACTGGGCGGCGGCGTGCAGCACGGGCAGCAGCAGAGCCGCCAGCAAGAGCAGCACCGCGCGGGTGTTACGCAAACTGTTTTTCATATACTTTTTGTTTGAGCAAAGCAATGCGGCTGGCCACCTGAGCCAGCCAGAAGGCCAACAGCGTCCAGCCGATAACAGCCGGGTAGAATACCAGCCGCATGTTGTCGTCAAGGTCGTACTTGGCAAAAGCCGGGTTGCCACCCGCGCCGGGGTGGAGCGAATCGGTGAGGCGGGGCAAAATATAGAACAGTGGCATGGCCGTGGCGAAGGCAAAAATGTTGTAGATGGCCGACACGCGGGCCCGCTGCTGCTCATCCGTGAACGAGGAGCGCAGTACCAGATATGCGCCATAAATCAGCATGGCAATGGCCGCTCCGTTAAGCTTGGGGTCGTTGGTCCACCAGGTGCCCCAGGTGTACTTGGCCCAGATGCTTCCCGTAGCAAGCCCTACGCAGCCCATCAGAATACCGATGCGGGCCGCCTCATGCGCCTGAATATCCAGGGCGGGCGTGGGCTGCCGCAGGTAGCGCACGGAGTACGCCACCGAAGCAATCAGAATGAAGGTCATACCGAACCACATCGGCACGTGGAAGTACAGGTTGCGGATCGTTTCGTTGAGAATAGCCAGCTGAGGCACGGGCACCAGCAAGCCGGCCACTGCCGTGTAGAGCAGCAACCCAACGGTCAGGGCTTTCCACCAGTTTTTCATTTGCGGCAAGGGAGAAGACGAGCAGAGCTGTAAACCGTGCTCAGTGGGTGTATGGCGGCGTTGCTGAAGAAACAAGCTGACCGCTGTTTTGTGCCAAACATGGCTCTATTTCCAGCCGAAGAGGTAGAGCCGGCCCGCTTGGCGCTGTTTGTTAGCTGCGCCATAAAAAGGGAAACAACAGGTACGACACGGCACTCACAATCAGGTTGAGGGCCACCAGCGTCAACAAAGCACTACGGCTGGCTTCGAACTCCAGTCCGTCCAGCGCGTTTTTCGATACTTTGATGAGTAGCAGCAGCATAGGTATCATGAGCGGGAACCCCAGCACGGCCATCAGCGTGCTGCTGTTGGTCGCCTTGGCAGCAATGCCCGATACCAGCGTCAGAGTGGAGGCAAAACCTACGGCCCCCAGCAGTACGTTCGCCAGAAACAGCGGCATATCCTGCACCGGATTGCCGAGCACGACGGCATACAGACCAAACCCTGCCAAGGCTAACCCTAACAGCAACAAAGCGTTGTAGGCAATCTTGGCCAGAATAACCGCCTGGGGCTGCACTAAAGTATAGTAGTAGAGCAAGCGGCCCCGGCTTTCCTGCAGAAAGCCTTTGGCCACGGCATTCACAGCCGTGAAGAGTAGAATAATCCAGAACAGCGCATTCCAAGCAGGCACCGGCAATTCGCCACCGCGGAGCGCGAAGCTCAGGTAGCAGACGAAGATGGTGCTACCTACGTAGAGCAGCATGCCACTTAGCGCCGCCCGCTGCCGCCATTCGAGGCGGAAGTCCTTCTGAATCAAATACCAAATCTCGCGGAGGAGCAACACGGCACAAGGCTGGTGAACAAGGCCGCAAAGATACAACCCAACCTCCGGATAGGCCTCACCTACGTTCAATATTCGCGAGCCGGCCGCCTGCTGAGAAATACCAGGCCACGCAAAAAAGCCTTCTGTTGCGTGCAGAAGGCTTTTTCTGTTCTAAAGCAAGTAGTACCAATGTACCGCCGATTCAGCAGTGGTAGTAGCACTTTCTCGGGGCAGCCCGTCAGGATATAGCCTGAGCCTTATCGAGGGAATACAAATCCAAGGTGCGACAAGTATTCTGTTAGAAGTCGTAGCCCAGGGTAAAGTAGAACTTAGGGCCTTTCTGCACATAGTCTTCCTGGCCCCAGGCAATATCGGCCTTACCGTAGAAGCCCAGCAGCGTGGTGCGCGTCCCGAAACCGTAGCCGACCAGCAGCGGGTTGCGGAAGTTGACGACCGTTGCCTTGAAACCGTTGCCCGAGCCTCCTTTGATCTGCGTGTTGAAGGAGTTGTTCTCATTGAACGGGTTGGAGCCGGAGTAAGCCGAGCCCGCGTCGCCGAAGGCCGTTAGCTGCAGGTTCCGGAAGAAGCCGGAATAGATAGGCTTGCGCGACAGGTACTGAATGATGGGCACGCGCAGCTCCGAGTTGAAGAGTACGTAGCGGGGGCCGTTGCGTTTGCTGTAGTCGAAGCCCCGCAGGTTGGTCACGAACTGCTGGTAAAAGAGCTGCGTGGGGTCGCTCAGAGTGGGCGTGAGCGGCGTGAGCCGGCCGTCCTCGTAGCGGGCGTTCAGCCAGTTGTCCATGCCACCCAGGCGGAAGGTCTGGGCCGCAGACCCGAAGAAGGAGCCAAAACTGGCCCGGTTGGCCCAGATAATCTGGCGGTGGATTTTCTGGTAGTGCCGCAGGTCAACGTAGATTTTACCGAAATCCTGGTTACCATCATCTATACCATTGAGCTTCAGCACCCCTATTTTCATGCGGGTGCCTTCCATCATATTTACGCCCGTCGAAATGGCATTGTCGAATACCAGCTCGCCGCTGAACCCGATGTAGCTGCGGTTAGCGTCATCGTCCGTTTTGAACTCGGTAACAATCGTGCGGTTGACATTCACGAAGCGCGGGCCGCCACGCACACTAATGTTATGCGTGAGTGGATAGGCAATGGTTGGTGATACTTCGTGGCGGCCAAAGCGCAGCCGCTGGTTCTGTATCTCGCTGTCGAAGAAATACGCCTGTTTCTGGTAGCCGATGCTCCAGTCGTAGCGCTTGCGCAGGTTGGTATACTCGGCGTAGATGTTGCTGGTGCGCAAATCGGTGAGGGCGAAAATGCCGGCCCGGATGCGGTGGTCCTCGAACAGATCCGACATATTGGCCTGCCCGATCAGGCCCATGCCCAGCAGCGGATCAGCATACAGGGACGAAACCACGTTGTCGATGCTGAAGCGCCGGTCGTACTTATACGGGCCGACCACGGCAAAGGCATCAGTCGGCGGAGCCGTTGGCAGTGCCACTACATCGGTACGCTTGCGGCGGGGCGCGTTGGCCCGGCTCGGCACGTCTTCTTCGAACTGATAGTCACTGGTGTTGATCTGCCCGTCGCTTTTGCGGGGAGCCGTGGTGGGGGCAGCACCGTTCTGGGTATCGGTTGCTACCGCTTTGGCAGGTTGCACGGCGGCTTTTTGCGGCGCACGGGAGCGGTCTTCCAGGGTTTCCTGCCGGGCAGTCTTATACAACGTCAGATTTTCGGGCAGCACATAGCTGGGATACAGATACACGAAGTCGCGCGACTTATCGGCGGCCACGAAGCCCAGCGCACCAGTCGTTGGGTTGTAGTCGAAGCTCTCCAGGTTGGCCGCAAAGCTGCTGACGGGTACGTGCTGCCTGGTTTTGAGCGAATACCGATAGATGCTGCGGATGCCACTTTCCTCGCCCAAAAACAGAATCTCGTCGTCGGATAGTGCCCGGGGCCGGCCTTCGTTGGAAATAGTGCTCACCAGCGTTTCCACCGGCTGCGGCCGCCCGTCGAGGTGATACAAAAACAGGTCGTAGTTGTTGACCACGCTACCAAACGAGCCCTTGGCCGTGCCAGCCGAATCGAGCCAGCGGTTAGAACTGAAAACGATGCCGCCGCCACCGGGCAGAAAGACGGGCTGCACGTCGTCGAACACGTCGCTGGTCAGCTTTTCGGGGGTGCGGCTCCCGGCCCGCAGCAGGTACAGGTCGTTTTGTCCGTTGCGCACCCCACTAAATACCAACGACTTGCCTTCGGGCGAATAGCTGAGGTCCAGAACCTGGGAGAAGGAAGTGAAAATGGTGGAGCCACCACCCGAAAACGGCAGCGCTTCCTTCAAGCGAGCCAGGATGCCGGAGGCACCGCCATCGGCGGGCCGCAACCGCAGACTCATGCTGCCTTTGGCCATTTCGGCCACGGCTACTTGCCCGTTGCCGCGCCATGCCAGCGCGGGCAGCCGCGTTTCGACCTGCTGATCCGGAGTTTTGTAGCCGCTACGGTGAATCACACGGCGACTCGAGCCATCCCGGTTGGCAACTAGCACCCGGTAGCGGCCCCGCTCGTTCGAGACGTATGCCAGCTGCTGGCCGTTGGGGCTCAACACTGGCTGCGAGTACAGAATACCTTTGCGGTTGCTGCGGGCCATCTGCCGGCTTTCTTCGGGCACCACAAATGGCGTTTGAGGCTGCACGTTCAGCTGCCGGTAGTACGCCACCCAATCCTTCAGAAACACTTTGTAAGGCACATTGAGGGAGCTGCTGATGCCGACTTCCACGTCGCGCGTGATGCGCGTCAGGTTCAGGATATTCTGGATGGTGGTGTAGCCGTAGCGCTCCGCAATGTAGTTCCAGATGCTTTGGCCAGCCAGCTCGGGGTTGCGCACGAAAAACTGCGCCGGCCGGTTCGACTCCACTTTCTGCGTCATGTCGCGCATGTAGTCGTCCATGTCCACGCTCCAGCCTTCCGAGGCGTAGGCTGAGGCTCCCGACACGAACCAGTCGGGCAGTTGCAGCAGGTAGCTACTCTGAATAACTTCCTTCAGGCTGCCGCCATACATCATATCGTTGAGCAGCACCCGCGTAATCTGGTAGCTCAGGTCGCGCTTAAACGTGGTTTGCTGCCCCTGAAACGCCAGCTGCACCTTGCTCATGCGCAGCAGCTCAGTTTCGCCGCCGGTCTGGTACTTGTCGGTATCGAGGCCCACATTGCTCTGCCGCAGGTCGCCCACGGAGTTATAGAGCATGATTGTGGTTTTGGAATACGGGTAGTAGCCAATGAGCGAGGTCACACGCTGCAATTCCTTTTCGGCGTACTCCGCGGCGCGGCGAGCGGTAGTTTCGCCCCCGGCATAAAAGTAAATGCTGAAGTTTTGCGTGCTCAGCTGCTGCCATTCGAAGTCCTTGTACTGAATGCGGACCCGTCCAAAAGGCTCCTGCGCCGTCTGGGCCTGGGCTGTTCCGGCCGGCAGCAGCAAGGCTACCGACAATGCCATGAGTAAGGATAAGTGCTTCATAGAGAAGGCGAAAAGCAGAGAAAGCAGAGAAAGCAGAAGAAGAGACTCGCCTTACGATTGGCGAGCCATATATAACGCAGAATACCGCTGAATATTGACTTCGGGCCACAGTTCCGCAGTGCCAGCCAGCACATCGGCAAAATGGGCGGCCAGCCGTGGAGCAATCATTACTCCTTTGGAGCCGAAGCCATTGAATATACTCATAACCGGCCACGCCGGATGCGTGCCCACCAACGGTTTCCGGTCTTGCACCGCCGGACGAATGCCCATGCGCTGATCCACTACCGAAAACGGCTGGTCCGTCATCGTTCCCAGCTTGTGGCTGAGGTCGTGGCGAGCCTGCTGCGTAATGTGCTCCGCAAAGGGCAGTTGCCGATAGGTAGCGCCCACGCGAAAACGCCCCTCGCCCAACGGCACTACGTAGGCCCCTTTGTTGAGCACTTGCGCCGCCGATAAGCCCGGGCATTCTATATCAAGCACCTCTCCTTGGTTGGGCCGAAGTGGCAGCCAGGTAAAGTACGGGTTTTGGGTGGCCGCGCTGCCCTCGCAGAAGATAATATGCGGCGCACGCACCGCTCCCGCGTAGCAAACTCCGGTTGGCTCGACAACAAGCTGGTGCGGGTCAAAAGTTTCGCGCCGCAGCCAGCCATTTTGCAGCCCTTCGGCCGCCAGCGCGGCCAGCAGCTCGCGTAGCGCCACGTAGCCGCCGTGCCGGATAGTGGCACCACCAAATTCCTGCCGCACGCCCGGCAAAGCCGCCGGCTGCGGCTCAATTTTCTCCACGAAATCCTGCCACGGCGAGTCAGCGCTACGGGCCAGCACGGTATTCTGCTCAGCCACCGACGAAAACAGCTTTAGGATAGGGGCTTCCACAAAGAATTGCTGCCCGAAATGCGCCTCTAGCGCCTGGTAGAAAGCCTTTGCCGCCGGCATCAGCTCGGTGGCCCGCCACGTTAGGGCGAAGCGCTGGCCCGCCACCGGATTCATAAGTCCCGCCGCCACATTCGAAGCTGAATCGGGTTGGTAAGTATCGAGCACCAGAATGCTTTTGCCCCGCCGCCGCAGCTCATGAGCCAAGGTAGCACCAGCCACCCCGTGACCAATAATCAGATAATCGTAAGCCGTCATGGCAAGCAAGGTAAGATGAAAACAACAGTGGCCGCCGCCAGCCGAAGCGTGGGCAACCAGCGTAGTGGAAGGCGTATGCGGGCAGTGCGGCGTATTTCAGGGCCGGGCCAGGGCGTGCATGTTCACGGGAAGACTCGTACCTTACCTGCCCAATCCGCTTGGCTACCGCCGGCCTTATTCAGTAAGCTGCATGACCGTTTCTGGTTTTACTTTCAACGCTTTTTCCGAAAATACTTACCTGCTCCACGACTCCACTGGCCAGTGCGTAGTCGTGGACCCCGGCTGCTACGATGCCGCTGAGCAGCAGGCGCTCCGGTCGTTTATCGACGCCGAGGGCCTGCAGGTAGTATTGTTACTCAACACCCATTGCCACATCGACCACGTGTTCGGCAATAAGTTTGTTCTCGACACCTATCGGGTGCCGTTTCTGATTCACGAAGCCGATTTGGGCACCCTGCGGGCCGTTCCCACCTATGCTCCCGCCTACGGCTTCGCGCAGTACCAGCCGGCCGAGCCCACGGGTTTTCTCGCGCCGGGCACGCCCGTTACGTTTGGCGACACCGAGTTGGAAGTTCGGTTCGCACCCGGCCACGCACCTGGCCACGTCGTTTTCTACCATGCCCCCACCCAGGTAGTCATCGGGGGCGACGTGCTGTTTCAGGGCAGTATTGGCCGCACCGATTTGCCCGGCGGCGACCATAGAACCCTGCTGGAAAGCATCCGCACGCAGCTGCTCACGCTGCCCGATGAAGTTACCGTGTATTCTGGCCACGGCCCGGCTACTACCATTGGGGCGGAGCGCCGGTCCAATCCATTTCTGCGCTAAGCTCGTTTGTCTTTTCTCTGCATGAAGAATCACCTTCCCAACGCGGTTACCTGCCTCAATCTGTTTGCGGGTTGCTTAGCCTTGTGCAACATCTTTACCAGCCACCTCGAAACGGCGGCGTACTTGGTGGGTTTGGCCGCCGCTTTCGATTTTGCTGATGGCCTGCTGGCGCGGGCCCTGCATGCCTCCTCCCCTATTGGCAAAGACCTGGATTCGCTGGCCGACATGGTTTCATTTGGCGTGGTGCCGGGCGCTATTCTGTTTCAGCTGCTGGCCCGGCCCGAGGCAGGTTTGCCCGAGTGGCTGCCCTACGCAGGCTTTATCGTGACGGTGTTTTCGGCACTGCGGCTGGCTAAGTTTAACAACGACACTCGCCAGACTACTTCCTTTATCGGGTTGCCAACCCCGGCTTGTACGCTGGTGGTGGCCTCCCTGCCACTTATTCTGGCGCATGATACCTTTGCCCTCGGCTCCATTCTGCTGAATCCGTGGGTATTGCTGGCTCTTACTATTCTGCTGTCCGGGTTGCTGGTGGCCGAAATTCCTTTGTTCGCTCTAAAATTCAAAAACCTGACCTGGCAGGACAATTCGCTCCGCTTCATCTTTCTGCTGCTGGCCGTTGCGTTGCTGGTCGTGCTGCAGGCCGCCGCTATTCCGCTCGTTGTGCTGTTGTATGTACTGCTTTCCGTGGTTCGTCCCGCTTACAGCTAATATTTTGCTTGGAAACTCACAATATTTGCGCCTTCCGGTAGTTAAGTAGCTACTGCGGTGATGAACCGCTTCTATAGTGAGTGTGTTGCAAGCTCATCACTTCTTCTGCTTTTCTGTTGCCCCAGACCTACGCTTATGCGCTACTCTACTTTACTGGTTGTTTTATGGTGCTTGACTCTTGGTATGGTCGTGCCGGCGAAGGCCCAGACCGAGCAGGTAGTACGAGGCCAATTGGTATGGAAGGGCTACGCGCAGGCTGCTAATCAGGCCGGCCGGCTGCGGCGGGTACCTATTTTCGGGGGCGGCACTTTCCGCCCCGGCGAGCAACACCCGAACTACCAGCTGCGCATTCCCGGCCGCATCGTACAGGGTCAGGTGCGCAATGCTGTGTATGAGGCTTTTTCGCCGGCTGATGCCAAGCTTTTTGATGCTGCTACGCTGCCAGCAACCGCCGATGTGAGCCTGACTACCGGCACCGAGCAGCGGCAGCCCATTACGTTTGCGCTGGTGCAGGCCGTGCGGCGCAGCCCCCAGACGGGCCAGGCCGAAAAGCTAGTTTCGTTTGAGTATGTATATGCCTTGAACGCCCAGCAAAGCCGCCCGACCCGCGTACAAAGCCGGAAGTATGCCAATTCCTCCGTATTGAAGCAGGGAGACTGGTTTAAGGTAGGCGTAGCGACCAGCGGAATCTACAAGCTCGATAAAAAAGCCCTGACGGCACTCGGCATTGACATGCAGGGCCGCGACCCGCGCCGCCTCAAAATCTATGGCAACGCAGTCGGCACCCTCCCGCAAGCCAATAGCGCTTACCGACCCGATGACCTGGTCGAAAACGCCATCTACGTAGCTGGTGAAAACGACAACAGCTTCGACGACAGCGACTATGTGCTGTTTTACGCCCGTGGCCCCCATACCTGGGATTTGGAGAAAGGCCCGGTTCCCCGGTTTCGGCACCACCTGAATGTATACACTGATACCGCCTACTACTTCGTCACGGTAGGTACTGCGCCCGGCCTGCGAGTTGGCCCGGCGCGCACTGTCACCGGGACTCCTACTGCTACCGTCAATCAGTTTACAGAGCGGCAGTTTCACGAACAGGAGTTGATAAACCTGGGGAAGTCTGGGCGGCAATGGCTCGGTGAAGGATTTACTACGAATACTACCTCCCGGGAAGTGGCCTTCACCATCCCCGACTTGGTTCCCGGCTCCACGCTACAGCTCACCTCGCAGTTGATTGGGGCGGTGGCCTACACCAACAGCGCCCTTTTTCAACTTTCCCTGAATGGCACTTCACTTGGCTCCCAACCCTTGCAGGGCATCAGTAGCTCTCCGGGAAACTTTCCGGAAATAGCTAACTCCGACCTACGAACCTTCGCCTACCCGATACCCGGTACGCCAACGGCCGATTTACGCGTCAGACTCACCTTTAGCAGTCCATCTGACCCGGCCGCGCAAGGCTACCTCGACTATCTGGAGGTAAACGCTCCCCGCCGCCTGCGCCTCACAGGCAGTCAGCTGGCGTTCAATTCGCTGCCTACGGTTCCGTTCAGCGAATTCCTGTTGGGTGCTTCGGCAGCGGCTTCGGTTTGGGACGTCACGAATCCGCGTCACCCCCGGCCGCTGGCACTTGGCAGCACGGGCAATTTCGTCTCCCCCACCGACAGCTTGCGCGAATTTGTGGCTTTCACGGGCACCGACTTTCCCGCGCCTCCCCGCTTTTTCGGCAAGGTGGGCAACCAGGACCTGCACGCCCGCCTGAATCTGAATGGCAAACTCGACTTGGTTATCGTTACCTATCCTCCCTTTAAAGCAGAAGCCGACCGGCTGGCCGCTCACCGCCGCTCCCATGATAATCTCAACGTGGAGGTAGTAACGACCACGGAGGTATATAATGAGTTTAGCTCGGGTGGGCAGGATGTGACGGCTATTCGGGACCTGATGAAAATGGTGTACGACCGCAACACCACTGGCAAGCGCAACTATCTGCTGTTGTTCGGCGATGGTTCCTACGATTACAAATCTGACCTCACCAACGACCCCAAAGCAGTACCGACGTGGTGGGCTGATCGGTCGCCCCTGAATGGGGACAAGATTGCGCAAAACTTCGTACCGACATATGAGTCGCGGGAGTCTTTCTCCTTGACCTACGCCCGCCCGCTGTCGTTTCCGCAGGGCAAAGGCGTTACCTTTTGCTCCGACGACTACTTTGGCCTGCTCGACGATGACGAAGGCGAATGGGACGAGAGCAGCAGCAACGAGTTTATCGATATCGGCATTGGTCGGCTGCCTATTCGCACGCCCCGCGACCAGCCCCGCTCCACGGCTCAGGCGGCCTTGGTCGTCAACAAGCTTATTCGCTATGATGCGCCCACTAGCTTCGGTAAGTGGCGGAACCGCATTACGTTCGTAGCCGACGACGGCGACGGATCCATCCACATCAGTACTTCCGCCGACCCTCAGGCCGACAGTATCACTCGGTTTCATCCCGAGTACAACATTCACAAAATCTACCTCGATCTGTACCCGCAAACTATCGCCTCCGGTGGTCAACGCTCACCGGAGTGTAATCGGGCCATTGATGAGTCTATTGAGCAAGGTTCGCTCATCGTGCACTATAGCGGCCATGGCGGCCCCAAAAACTTGGCCGATGAGCAGATCGTAACCAAACAATCCGTGCTGGCGCTCAAGAACCGGAATAAGCTCACCTTCATGGTAACCGGCACGTGTGATTTTGGCACCTTTGATAACCCGGAAGAAGACTCCGGTGGCGAGTTGGCGCTGACTAATGTGGAAGGCGGAGCAGTAGGACTGTTGACGACTACTCGTCTGGCTTTCTCCCACTTGAGCTTCGCGCTGACCAGTAAGTTTTATACGACCGCCTTTAAATCGATTGACGGGCAAATGCCCCGGCTGGGAGAGGCCATTATGGTTGCCAAGAACGCCAGCAACAGCGGCAGCAACAACCGCAACTTTGTCATGCTGGGCGACCCAACCAGCCGCTTAGCCTACGCCCAGCAGGAGGTAGCACTCGATTCTATCAACGGGAGGCTTACCAGCACAACTGCCAGCGATACGCTCAGAGCACTGTCCACCGTTAAGCTGTCTGGCGTAGTCAAGTCTGGGCAGGCCATCAACACCACTTTCACGGGTCAGGCACACGTCACGGTTTACGAAAAGCCGGCTGTTATCTACACGCTGAAGAATCAGTTTGATGATGTCGTCCTGCCAATCATTGTGCAGGAGAATATCATTTACGATGGTCAGGCCACGGTTCGCAATGGCCGGTTCAAAGTGAACTTCGTCGTTCCCAAGGATATCAACTATAGTGTTGGTATGGGCAAGATCCAACTCTACGCCAAAGATTCCGTTCATGTCATCGATGCCAACGGCTACCGCGAAACTGCCGTTGGTGGTGCCGATCCGAATGCCCAGCTGGACACGATTCCACCCCGGATGCGCTTGTTCATGGATAAGGAGTCATTTGTCTTCGGTGGCGTCACTGGCACAAACACTACGCTGATTGCCCTGCTGTCCGATTTGAGCGGCATAAACACCGCCGGTGCTGGCATTGGCCACGAAATCACGGCTACTCTCGATAACGACCCCTCCAAGCTCACGGTGCTCAATGACTTTTACACTGCCAACGTGGACAGTTTCCAGTCGGGCAAAGTGAAATACTTATTCAAAGACCTCACTACCGGTCCACACGTACTTCGCCTCAAAGCCTGGGATACGTTCAACAATTCTGCGCAGCAGGAAGTAGAATTCATTGCAGCCAGTACCGAAAAGCTAGCCTTGGCACATGTCCTGAACTACCCAAACCCCTTCTCCACCAAAACCACCTTCCAATTTGACCATAATCGCACTACCGAAGATCTGGACGTGCAAGTGCAGATCTTTACTGTATCAGGGCGGTTGGTCCGTACGCTGCGCACTACCGTCGTCAGCAGTGGCCCCCACGTGGGTCGCGACCTAGATGCCCTTACCTGGAATGGTCGCGACGAATACGAGGACCAGCTCGCCCGGGGCGTGTACGTCTACCGGGTGAGTGTCCGCTCCCAGCACGACGGAGCTACGGCTTCCAAGTTCGAGAAACTGGTTATTCTTAATTAAGTCTCGAATATATTCCGCCATTTTCGTTTACTTTCCGCTCTTCTTGTTCTCTTTTATGACATTGTTGAAGCTGCCTTTGCGATTAGCGTTACTGCCCGGCCTGCTGGGCTTCTCTATCGCGGCTCAGGCTCAGAGTTCACCGAACACGATTACGACTGCCGTACCCATTCTGACGCTGAGCCCTGATGCGCGCTCGGCGGCACTCGGCGAAGCGGGCGTAGCCATCTCCCCTGATGCCAACGCGTCCTACCATAATGCGGGCAAGCTGGGCTTCGTAACGAGCAAATACGGTGTTTCTCCCTCCTACTCGCCGTGGCTCCGTAACGTGACCGACGACATGGGCTTGGCCTATCTGTCCGGCTTTGCCAAACTCAATCAGCGCTCGGCCATCTCGGCTTCGCTGATGTATTTTGATCTGGGCACAATTTCCTTCCGCGACAAAGACAACCGCTCTTTAGGCGACTTCAACCCGAAGGAGTATGCGGTCAGCGTTTCGTACGGACAAAAGCTAAGCGAAAATTTCGGCGTCGGTATTACGGCTCGCTACATTCGATCCAACCTCACGGGCGAATCGGCCAGCGGCCGGCCCGGCAATGCAGCTGCCGTCGATTTGGGTGCCTACTACACCAAAGACCTCTCCATTGGCCCCGGCGACTACAATCTGGCGCTTGGTGCTACGGTCTCCAATGTTGGTAATAAAATGACGTATACCAACGCGCTACAGGCCGACTTCCTGCCCACCACGCTGAAGCTCGGAACCGCTATTACCCGTGAACTGGATGCGTACAATAAGATTACGCTGACCGTTGACGCTAGTAAACTCTTAGTACCTACTCCCTTCTACATGGAAGGTGATACAGTAGGGTTTGGCAAAAGCATTAAGGCGAAAAATGCGGAAATACGGGCTAAATCACCGATCAGTGGCATTGTCGGCTCTTTCAGCGACGCGCCCGGTGGTTTTAGCGAGGAATTGAAGGAAATTAACATTTCGGCTGGCCTCGAGTACTGGTACAATGATTTACTGGCGGCCCGAGTTGGCTACTTCTATGAGAACCCTGTTAAAGGCGACCGGCAATACCTCAGTTTTGGCATAGGCGTACGCTACCAAGTGTTCGGAGTAGACGGCACCTATTTGGTGCCTAATCAACGTGCTAATCCATTGGCTCAAACTATTCGCGTATCCTTGCATTTCAACTTCAACAAGTCTGAAGAGGCTTTCGGCAGCGACTCCAGCCCCGTCAACTAACTCGTTTCTATGCTCGACCGTCAAGTCGCTCCTCCCATTCAGCCGCTGGCCAGCGTTACGCTTCCAGCGGCTGACGTGTTTTCGCTCCCCAACGGTGCCCGTCTCCATAGCATCCGCAATAATGCTCAGCCCGTTATCCGGCTTCAATTAGTATTCCCAGCTGGTAAATGGGCAGAGCCAACATCTGGCGTATCGTTGCTGACTGCCCGTATGCTTCTGGAAGGTACTATCACACGCACCGCCCGACAGATTGCTGACGAAACCGCATTTTATGGGGCCTCGCTGGAGTGCGAGCAAGGCTACGATCAGGCTACTCTCACGCTATATTGCCTGGCCCGCCACCTTGAAAAGCTTTTACCGCTGGTATTGGATGTAGTCTGTGAGCCTTCTTTCCCTGAAACAGAACTGGCCCAACTCAAAGCACGGACCACCCAGAACATTCAAATCGAACGGCAGAAAACTAGCTATTTAGCATCGGAGTGCTTTGCTTACACTCTCTATGGGGCAGAGTACGCCTATGGGCGCATGTTTGATGAAGTAGAATTCAATAAAGTAAGTCGTGACGCTTTACAAGACTTCCATCAGTCAGCTTATAGTATAGCCGCCGCTGAGGTTTTTCTTTGTGGCGATGTTACTACGGAACAGTTGCGGCTTGTTAGTCAAGCTATTAGCCAAATAGCTGTATCTCAATCCAGTATTCATGTTCTGTCGCCGTCTGCGCAGCCAATAGCCTCCTCGTCCAAGAAATATACTCAGGTTACTGATGCCATGCAGTCTTCCTTGCGTATTGGCCGTTTATGGCCTTCGCTGAACCACCCCGATGCACACAAGCTTCAAGTATTAACTAAAGTACTCGGCGGCTATTTCGGCTCTCGTTTGATGAAGAATATTCGGGAAGACAAAGGGTTTACTTATGGAATTTACGCTAGCATAAGCTCCAGGGAGCACGCCAATAGCTTTCTAATTGGTACTGATGTTAATGCAACATCTACGCAAGCCACAGTTTATGAAATATACAAGGAACTCTCATTATTGCAGGATGAGCTAATTCCAGATACTGAACTACAGACTGTCAAAAATTATATGACTGGCAAATTCGCTAATGAACTAAGCACCGTTTTTGAGCAGTGTGACAAATATAAAAGCCTAGTCTTTTTCCAACTTCCAAATTCCTATTACTCAGATTTTTTAGCGCAAGTAAACCAAGTTACTTCTCAAGATCTACAGAAATTAGCACAGAAATATTTGTCACCTGATAAAATGACAGAAATTATCGCTGGGCCTTAGAGGATTAGCAGCCCACCAAATCACATTGAGCATTTGCTGGCGGCAAACATTAGTATGGGTGTTATATGCAGCAGCACGATTATCGCTGCTGCTGCATATATCTATTGTGCCAGTCACTATATTCGCGAGAATAGCAGTAACAATATGCAGGCCACGCAAGAGTGCACAGCCTAATAATACAGGGGCTTAGGAAGTGACGAGAGCATCAAAAAGTGTGGGGCAATCCTACTTTCTGACTGGCCAAGTAGAAACGGAGCGAATAGTTTTTTAACCCAAAAAGGTACTGCCCCACACTTTTTGATGCTCTCCTGTGCTACTGCTCGTACCCGCCCCGGTCGGGAGGAACTGGTAAAGAGCCCGGTCGTAATCCAGTTGGAACCACCTGTGAAGGTACGATACACCGCCCCGTTCGAACCGCACACCCAACCCACATTGGCATTGTAGAAGTTGATCGACGCAAAGGCTTGTCCATGTGGGGAGTTTTGACTAGACCATTGCGCCTGGGCGTAATCTGTTTTACAAAGGAGTAAAACGGAAGCAAAAAAACAGTTTTTTCACTTATTGAAGCAAAAAGATTTTGAAATCAATTGTGACTAATTACCGACTTCTTTATTATTCTAAATTTTCCTCTTTTCTTTTTTAGCAAGAAAATTGTGCTTTGATAAAACATTGTTCTTTTATTTTCTCGAACCTCGCATATCATGAACCCGTCGAAAGGACAAGAGTAAGACATTATATACTTTATATCTTTATTATTAGAATACAAACTATCTTCATGCATGGAATTGATATTGAGTCTCTCTTCTAATGAAACAATATAATTTTGTGTATATTTAATATTTAATTGATATAGATCCAATTGAAAAAAGGACATTGGAAGGGTGCAACCCAAATTGTCGCTACGCCGCCCTGGCCGTGTTGAAGGGTTCAATGTGTTGGCGTACCAGCTGCCATCGGTTACTCATCGCGCAGACGCGCAAGGTCAAGACCCGCTGTGCGCCGTTGG
>NZ_SRLD01000014.1 GCF_004745955.1 Hymenobacter elongatus
AGGATTTCTCGTAATCGTAGAACGTCGGCTGGGTGGCAAGGGCCTGCAACTCGGTGTATTTTTGCTCGGCCAACGCTAGGTATTCGGCCTTACTCATGGCGGTGGAGGGGGCTGTAGTCATGACCTAAGTTACGAATACGCAGCGACAATTTGGGTTGCACCCGAGCACTGGCTTGATTTCTATGCTCTTTGCTGACCCAAGCAAAAAAGTAGAGCCTATTCTGGATATTAGATTATTTGTCCTGGTAGATTGTTTTCTGTTTTACTTTGTCGCGCTTGGTACAACGCATAGGTTAAAAAACAGTTGAAAATAATTAGCAGAATAAACTGTATACTATACATGATCCAGACTTGCTGAAACTGCTTTTGGGCATACATGGAGTCTTCTAACAGATAAACCATCAGAGTGCCCGCAAAGTAAAGTATTACACCGGCGCTAATTAAAAACATAGGGTCGCGGTTAAGATGTATGTTGCGCAATTCCTGTAAGGTCTGCTCAAAATACACCATAGCACCACCACTAAGCAAGATGCTCTGAGCAATCCTGGTGTATATATTCGATGCGTATGGGCCGCGGAAATACAGAGTTTGTACGAGTGCTACCCCTATAAATACAATGATTGCCCAAATAAACCGACGTTTGGTAGCTGCGGAATGAAAAGAGGTATAAAATGCCCAGCTTAAAAAAAAAGTCTCAGTCCAGGTTATCAAATAGACAAATATCAAATTGTTGTGATATACCACTCTTGATATCTCAGATAGGGCATTGAGCAGGGTTCCTGCAACAACTACAAACCATACTACTTTTTTTTGCGCTGCACTTAAATAGTGCCAGTGCCAGATGCCAATTGCTGAAGGCAACAAATAAGTAAACAACGAAAGAATATTCAGCTGCTTGCTTAGCGTCACTAACCATTCGGTATCTGGCACTGCCATATTCTCTGGACCTAATTATTTAACGGACTATTGGGAGCACAGCAAGGCGGACAGGAAGGACCGTCAGCCAGAATGATATTATCATACAGGTCATTCTGGTCGGCTTTCACGCCTACCAAGACGAAGCCGCCTTCGCCATTGGCATCCATGGCATTGTAGATGCGGATGCCGATGAATTCCGATCCGCAGTCATCTATCAAATCTTTGAGCTTGTTTTTGCCGAAGAACTGACCTTTGAATACTGGCTTGGAGTCGTCCGGGCACTCGTTGTAGTTATGCGTCACAGCAGCTGCCGCTGTTACAGTTACAATGGTGCCTTCGTTGCCGTCAAATACTGACATACTGCGGTGTGTTTAGGAGGTATTTAAGAACGAGTTGAATAAATCTGTTTTGTAACAGAACATTCAAATATAGGGCAAACCCCAGCGGATGCAAGCAGCCCCGTGGCTTTTCCCGAAGCCGTGGGGTAAGTTAAAAGGGTAGCTGGCCGGTGTTGCGGCCTTTGCCGGGCGGGCGCGTAGGGGCTTCAGCAGTGGCTGCGTGTGGTGCATCCGCTCCGCCTTCACTCTCCTGTTCGTCTTCGTCTTCCAGGTTCTCAAATACCTGCTCAATGGCCGATTCGGCATTGCGAAGCTTCTGCTTGCAGAGCCGGATCAAGTCGGCCGAGCGTTGGACCCGAGCCGTGAGGTCGTCCACGTCCACGGTATCGGTTTCGAGGGCGCGCAGAATGGTTTCTAGCTCTTCAATAGCCTGGCGGTAGGTAGTGTCGTTGGTCATGAGTAGGGGGCGGAGCTATCGGCGGGAAAGGAAAGCGGGGCCAGATGCGGCACCCGATCCATAATCTGGGCGGTGAGTGTGAGGTGAGGCAACAGGAATCGTACCGCGTCGCCGGGCTGCAAGGCCGTTTCCGGCTGCTGGTGGTTGGTAACAAGCTGCACGTAGCCGTGGCGGGCCAGCGCCGCCGCGTCGGGCAGCGGCGGGGTGGGGTGGTGGGCCAGCTGCAGCGTAGCTCGGTGCAGAAGCCGCTCGGCCGCCAGCTGCAGGTGGTAGCGCTGCCGTAGCAGCTGCTCGCGGCGGCGGCGGTGCAGGCGGCGAAACCGCTGCGCCAACGCACGGCCCACGCTCCGCAAGCTCTGCTGCTGGTGCGCTAGGGCGTGGCGGGCAGCGCGCTGCAGCCCCTGCCGATGGCGGCTGAGCTGCCGGTGCTGCAGCTGCAGCTGATGGCGCGGCGCGGCTCCAGCCTCCCGGATGCGCTGGTATAACGTAGTGCGGCTTGCCTGCAGCTGCGTGTGGGCAGCCTGGTGCACATAGCGGCTCGCTTGCGCCAGCAGGTCAGCTGCATCTTCAACTTGCTGGGCTGCCAGCGCCCGAATTCGTTCGGCATAGCCCAGAAACACCGCGTCGAGGCGAGTCAGGCGCTCGGCCAGAAAAGCGGCTACGGCGGTTGGCGTTTTCAGGGCCAGATGCGCGGCTAAATCCAGTACTGCCTCGTCGCGCTCGTGCCCAATGCCGGTTAGCACTGGCAAGGGAAACGCGCCTACGGCCGCTGCCAGCCCGTAGTCGTCGAAGGCCAGTAGGTCGGTTTTGGCCCCGCCGCCCCTAATTATCACTACCACGTCGAACGTGGCCCGTCGGGGTCGAATGGCATCCAGCGCCGCCAGAATGCTGGCCGGCGACTCGGTGCCCTGCATAACAGCCGGAAAAAGGGCCACGGCAAAATCATAGGGTGACTCGCCGAGCTGCTGCACGAAATCCTGAAAGCCTGCCGCCGTGGGCGACGATATAACTGCCAGTCGCTGCGGACCTAGCGGCAGCGGTAGTTTTTTCTGGCGCTCCAGCAAGCCTTTGGCCTCCAGCTTCCGCACCGTCGCGAGGCGCTGCCGGGCAAGGTCGCCCACCGTATAGCTGGGGTCGAGCATGAGCACGTCGAGGCTCAACCCATACTGCTCATGAAACTTGACCTGCACGCGCAGCATCACCTTCAGGCCCGGCCGCAGCTCCTGGCCGGTTTGCTCCAGAAAGGCCGGGGCCAGCTGTTGGTAGCGCTGACTCCAGATGGTGGCGCGGGCCTGCGCTTTGAGCTGGGCTCCCCGGCCGGTGAGGTGCTGGTCGGTGAGTACGAGGTAGCAATGGCCGCCATCGTGGCGCGGCGGCGTGAGGTCGGCAATTTCGGCTACCACCCAGTACGAATCGGCAAAACGGGTCTCCAGCGCCTGGCGCACCCGCACCAGCAGCTCGGCCAGCGGCAGTGGCACGGGCGGCAGAGCCGGGGCAAGACCAGGGTCGGGGCGACGGTTGAACAGGGGTGGCATAGCTGGGCAAGGTACGAATTCGGGGGGCGGCAAGCAGCGCCGCTTGGGACTAAAATGTATCTGCGAGGCGGCTGTCGTGGCGTTTTGGCTGCTTATGCAACCCAAGCGGCGCGCCAATGTTGGTGCTGGCCGCTCAAAAGCGGCTTCGCTGTTTGCAATCCAAAGCACTGTGCCGGTGGGAGTGAGGCGAAGCGTACCCTTCAGCCTTATGCTTTTTCTTTACCTTTCTAGCCAAAATCCGCCTCTCTTAATCCTTTCAGCATGAAAAACAGAAATCACCTGACGCTGGCTTCCGTAGCCGTGGCAGGTCTCACCCTGGCCGGCTGCGCCACCAGCAACCCACCCGCCGCTACCACCACCGCGCCAGCTACTTCTACCGCAACTGCTGCCGCTACGCCCGCCGCAGAGCCGGTAGTAAAAGGCGTGGGGCTGAACGTGGCCAACATCGACCAGACGGTAGCGCCCTGCGACAATTTCTTTCAGTATGCTTCCGGCAACTGGCTGAAAAACAACCCTATTCCGGCTTCGGAAGTAAGCTGGGGCAGCTTCAATGAGCTCTTTGATAAGAACAGCGCCGTGCAGCGCCAGATTCTGGATGAGGCCGCTGCCGACCGCACCGCCGCCAAAGGCACGAACGCCCAGAAAGTAGGCGACTTCTACGCGTCGGCTATGGACTCGATGGCCATCGAAAAGGCTGGTATTGCCCCGCTGAAGCCCGAACTAGCCCGCATCGACGCCATCAAGGACGTGAAGGGGCTACAGACCATTCTGGGTCGGCACCAGCTGATCGGGGCGGGCTCCGTGTTCAACATGGGCGTGGGGCAGGACGAAAAGAATAGCACCCAGTACGCCGTGCAGATGCAGCAGGGCGGCCTGCGCCTGCCCGACCGGGATTATTACCTCAAGGATGATGCGCGGTCCAAAGCCATTCGCAACGCCTACGTGACGTATATCACCAATACGTTTGCGCTGATGGGCGAAACCCCGGCAGTAGCGGCCAAGAACGCGGCGACTATCATGCGGCTGGAAACCCGGTTGGCCAAGGCCTCCAAAAGCCGGGTCGATTTGCGCGACCCCTACGCCAACTACAATAAAATGACCGTGGTGGAGCTGCAGAAGCAGTATCCGAACCTGGGCGCGCCGACGCTGCTGGCGCAGCAGAGTCTGTCGTCGGCCAAGTCGGTTATTGTGGGCCAGCCCGCCTTTTTCAAGGAAGCCAACACGATGCTGAAGGCCGAGCCGCTCAGCGACTGGAAAACCTATCTGCGGTGGCACCTGGTAAGCTCTTTGGCCAGCGCCATGCCCAAGGCGTACGTCGACGAGAGCTTCAAATACAGCCAGACCCTGACGGGAGCGAAGAAAATGCAGCCCCGCTGGAAGCGCATGCTGCGCTCGACGGACGGCGCGCTGGGCGAAGCCTTCGGGCAGGTGTACGTCGATAAGGCCTTCACGCCGGAGTCGAAGCAGAAAGCCCTGCAGTTGGTGAATAATCTGAAGGCTGCCTTTGCCGAGCACATTCAGGGGAATGCCTGGATGAGTGCCGCCACCAAGGCTGAAGCCCTGAAAAAGCTCAACGCCTTCACCGTCAAAATCGGGTATCCCGACAAGTGGAAGGACTATTCGGCGCTGACCATCACCCGCGACTCCTACTTGCAGAACGTGCTGAACGCGCGGATGTGGGCGGCCAATTTTGACAACAACAAGCTCGGTAAGCCCATCGACCGGACGGAATGGGGCATGACGCCGCCCACGGTGAATGCCTATTACAACCCGCCGATGAACGAAATCGTGTTTCCGGCCGGTATTCTGCAGCCGCCCTTTTACGACCCCAACGCCGACGACGCGGTGAATTACGGCGGCATCGGAGCTGTAATCGGCCACGAAATGACCCACGGCTTTGATGACCAGGGCCGGCAGTACGACTCGGAAGGCAATCTGCGCGACTGGTGGACGAAGGAAGATGCCGAAAAGTTTACGCAGCGCGCCGCGCTGGTCGGCACCCAGTTCGATGCCTTCACGCCCCTCGATTCGGTGCATGTGAACGGCAAGCTCACCATGGGTGAGAACCTGGCCGACCTCGGCGGGTTGACCATTGCCTACACGGCCCTGCAAAAGTCACTGGCGGGCAAGCCCAAGACCAAAGTCGACGGCTTCACGCCGGAGCAGCGCTTCTTCCTGGCCTACGCCCAGATCTGGCGCAATAACATGCGTCCGGAAGCGTTGCGTCAGCAGGTGCTCACCGACCCGCACTCCCCCGCGCAGTTCCGTACCAACGGGCCGCTGCAGAACATGCCCCAGTTCTTCGAAGCCTTTGGCTGCAAGGAGGACGCCAAGATGGTGCGGGCCGAAGCGCAACGCGCCAAAATCTGGTAGTGTAGCGTTTTGATCTTTTAAAAAGGCGGTTGGCAGTGGGCCAGCCGCCTTTTTTTGTTTGAATGAGAAGAACTGCGCCGCTTTTCTGCTGGGTGCTTTATCTTGCGGCATGCCCAAATCCCTGTCCTCTGCTCTTGGCCTGGCGCTGTTGCTGTGCGGAGCCTGCACGTCGCCCGACTCCAAACAACCAGCGCAGGAGCCCGCCGCTACCACCCCGGCTGCCGCTGCGGCTCCGGTCAGTGAGCTGCAGGCGCAGCTGGCCGACCCGCAAGTGGGCGACGTGTACGTGGTGCGGTTTCAGCCCCGGGATGCGCCGCAGGAGCACTATTTCTTCTATCACCTCTACCGCGTCGGGCCCGATAGCGCCTACCTGCACCCGGCCCGCAAAGAGGCTTCAACGGCGGATGCCGACCTGAGTCAGCCCGATTTTCAGGCTTCGGATAAAACCATCATCTATACCCGCGCTGAGCTGGCCGAATTACAGCAGCAACAGCCCGGCGACGTACTCAAAACGCAGCTCGTAGGGGTACGACGCAAGAAATAACGCACTGCCAGCTACCGCACGACTTCTACCTTGATGGCTACGTCCTTCACGGGCCATTTGTCGGGCGTCACGGGCTCAGCGGCAATTTTGTCTATCACTTCCAGCCCTTCCACGATTTCACCGAACACGGTGTATTTACCGTCCAGCGACGGTACGCCGCCCGTGGTAGCGTATACGCGCTGCTGCTCGGCCGTGAGAGGCCGCCCGGCCATGGCCCGCGACTGATCGGGGGTGAGCTTTTCGCCCTGCACAAAGTAAAAATCGGAGTTAGACGACAGCTTGCCGGGGTTCTTTTCGTCATCGTAGCGGGCCATGCCCAGCGCTCCACGCTTGTGGAAATGGGCTCGGCTGATTTCGGGCGGCAGATGATAGGGCGTAATCCGGATGGTGCGGTGGTCGGAGCGGCCGCCCTGAATGGCGAAGCCATTGACGACGCGGTTGAACACGGTTTCGTCGAAAACTCCTTTGCGGGCCAGCAGCAGAAAATTGGCCGTATGCAGGGGCGTATCGGCGTAGAGCTTCACGCGCATATTGCCGTGGCGCGTCCGGATGATAACTTCCGAGGCCGGATACTGCCGGCCGTAAGCCGTGAGCAAGGCTACGGCGTTGCTGTCGGCCAGGGTTACCAGGTCGGGGCCGGGCACGGGTGGCGGAGCTGGCAGGGCGGGCGTTTCTGCTGCGGGCGGGCTTTGGTTGCAACTCGGCAGTCCGTAGCCGGCTAGCAGCAGCGCGCCATAGCATAGTTTCGACACAAGAGCGGCACGGCGGGAAGAGAGCATGGGAGCTAAAAATCGGGGAGGAAGAAAAGCACGCAAGGGTGGGCGCCTCTAACAGCAAAAGGGTTGCTGCCTTCTTCTACGACGGCAGCAACCCAAATGTAGAGCGTAAGCGGCACAAGCCACCAGCTAGTAGTTAATACTTGATGCCCATCTTTTTAGCCATGTCCATAAACATCTGCATGTCAATGTGGTCGGCCCCGGGTGAGTTCAGCTGGGGCTCTTCTTCCAAATCGGGGACGGGAAAGCCGTCCAAGGCGCCGAATACAACTTCCAGCGGCTTGCCGTCTTCGGGGTGGGGGCCGTTGAAAATAAGGCCGGCCTTCTGGTAGTCATGTTGGCTAAACGTGTACAGCTTCCGGTGCAGGCCATTTTCCTCGTATTTGCGGGTTTCGGGGAACGCCTTGTTGCTGAGCTCTGGCACGGGCACCAGCTTGGTTACTTCCACGCCCGTCAGGTGTTCGAGGGCCCGTGCATAGGCCACCACGTGCATGCCGCCCCGCACGAGCAGGTAGCCTACCATTTCGCGGGCGCAGGGGTCACTCACCATTTCATACGCCCGCATCTTGTTGGCGCGGGCCCCACACTCCAGAAAAAAGTTGTGCAACAGGTCGAGCTTCAGGTTGCCACTACTGAACACGTTCTGGCCGTTCCAGAAATTACCCATCGAGTCAACGGGCAAGGCGGTTTGAGCGCTGGCGGCGAAATGGTAGGAGAGGCGGGCATCTACGGCCGGTGCCAGCGGCGCCGGTACCGGGTTAGTGCCACGCTTGGTCTGGCCGGTCAGCAGCAGATTGATGGCGTAGGAAACCACCTCAATATGCCCGTATTCTTCCCCTGCAATACTAGCAATAACATCATAGAATGGCCGCAGACGCTTGCGGCCCCGGAAGTTGAACGACTGGAACGTGTAGTTCATCAGCGTCGACATTTCCCCAAACTTGCCCCCGAGGAGTTCCTGAATGGCCGCCGCGTCGTTGGGCGAAGCGTTTTTGGGCGTTGGCAGCTCAATCGGCAGCCGGTCCATGCGTAAAATCATCGGATAAGGGGTTAGAGGTGAATAAAAAAACGGGGCCGGCAGGTTGGGCAACATGCCCAGACCCACCGGCCCCGCTATAGAGTACGCGCCTCCAACGGCTTCGATTGTACAACATCTGGCAGCTCAACCATAGTGAGCAGCAGTGTGATAGGTTAATTCCAGCCGTCGTTTTCCTTCTTGTCCTCCTTCTTGCGTTTCTCTTTGCGCTTGCTGCTGCCTTCCTCGTTTTTGGTTTTCACCTTCACTTTTTCCGGCTCTGCCAGTGGGGTTGCCGGGGCTGGTGTGACCGGGGCCGGCACGGCCGGGGCGGGCTCCTCGGCGGGTGGTGCTACCATATCCTGCGCCGAGTTGATTTGGTCAGCTTTTTCCACGGCCTTTTCCTTGTGCAGGGCCAGTAGCAGATCCTGGGTAATCAACTCGTTTTTGTCCCAGGCTTTCAACTCGATGGCCAGTTTCTCTTTCTCTTCTTTGCCGGGCTTGTTTCCGAGCAGTGCATCCAGGTCGGGCTTGCCCGCGTCCTGCCACGCCGACAGCCACATGGAGGCCACCATCGTCGGGGCCTGCTTGAGCCGGTAGGCCACCTGCCCGCCTACTTCCTTGTGGTAAGCATCGGCAAAGGCGTCGGAATAGGCCCGGCGGGTTTTGCCAAACTTGTGGGAAAACGTGTACTTGGTTTCAGTCGTGAAGGTGCGCGTCACTTTTTCCTCTTTGTCGAAGGTGTCACCCAGGAAGCCATACGACTCCTGCACCGACGTCCAGATGGCGCGGAGGGGGTCTTTCAGGTACTCCGCTTTCTCGCAGTCCAGCTTATACTCAGCTAAGTGGCGCTCGGGTAGCTTCGATTCCCAGAGGCTGTGCATGCCCTGCTGGTTGGTCAGTTGCCCGTCGTAGTTCATGGTGGTGTGCAGGGGCACGTAGGCATCGGCTATGTAGTGGCCCAACTCGGCCGACAGGCGCACGATGGCCACGGAGTCGCGCTGGCGGAAGGCTTCGGTCAGGGCTTCCTTGGTTTCGAGCACCGTCCAGGGCACCGTACCGTATTTGCGCAGCGTATCGGCCGAATATTTGGCCGTGGCTTTTTCCCAGAGCTTTGGCATGGCTCCAAACGGGTCTTCGCCGTAATGGTCCATATCGATGTAGTGCTTGGGGGCTTCCTTGGGGTCGTCGTCGCGCCGCTCGTCGGGCGCGGTGGCCATCCGCACTATTTCGGGCAGGTGGCGGTAATAAAAGCTCTGCATAGATTTAGGCAGAGCATACACGGCCAGCTGGTTGATGGTGCGGTGGGCCAGAAAGCCCCAGCCCGACGATAAGAAGGGACACAGCAGCACCAGCAGCAGCGTAAGAATATGCTTTTTCATACAAGTAAATCAGGCCCGGAAGAAGGGGTTCGCGAAGTTCGGAATTTTGGATTAATAAAGTATTAGCCTTTTCTGTACCGATGGCCAAGCAAGGCATTTCGTACCACCGGAAACCCGCCGGTTCCTACCTTTAGAGGCCCGCGCAAGCCCCCAAGCTGCCCAATCTTTTTTCTGCCTGCTCAGACTTTTTTATGACGCTGATATCCAAAAAGAAAATCAACTATACCATTGGGACCGAGCTGCGGGGCTATTTGCAGGACTACGACCGGGAAAGCCCGTTGCCCGTTACTTACCGCGACCTGCTGCGCTTCAGCGGCTCGTTTCCACTCATGGACCGCAATGGCCGTGACACGCTCTGGCAAACCGTTTATTATGAGCCCAGTACGCTGGTCGAGCTGTCGGCGGGCCTGGCCGAGGTGTATGCCCTGCTGCGCACCGACGGCGACTTGTCTTTCACTGACCACCTGCTGGCCGACCGCATCGACTACTGCCAGTTCGGCAACAGCAACCCGTTTCGGGTCCGCATCGTCAATCAGCTCAACGACAACTACGACTATTTCTATGTGAAGCGGGCCGATGCTTCCCGCGTGTACGGCCTGGAACTGGAACATTTGTTGTCGCCTAACCGCATCAACTATCTGGTGTGCGGCGACTCCCTCATTGAGGAGCACATTGCCGGCATTCCCGGCGACGACTTCATCCGCGACCATCTCAAGCGGCCCCACCTCAATCAGGTGCGCATCGCCAAAGAGTTTGTAAAATTCAATGAGCGGTGCTTTGCCCGCCTGCTCGGCGACATGCGCGCCTACAACTATGTCATCATTGCCACACCCGACTTCGAGGACGAGCAGTACCGCGTGCGAGCCATCGACTTCGACCAGCAGAGCTACGAGGGCAAAAAAACCATGTATCTGCCCCAGTTTTTTAAAGATAACCGCAAGGTGGTCCAGATGTGTAGCCAGCTGCTGACCACCGAAACCATCCGGCAGTACCAAGCCGAGGAACGCACCCTCATTGCCCGGCGCGTGCGGCTGGAGCGCTACCGCCTCAAAGGGTTGATGGATATCATGCGGCACGACGAGGTATCGACGCCCGAAAAAACCGCCCAGCTTAAAGCCCAGCTCAACCAGCACTATGCCACCACCGCCTTCGACCGCTGCCGCAGCATGGGCGATGTGGTACACCAGAATCTGAAAATGATGCTCCTGGCCCGTCCGCGCCCCGACCAGGCCTAAGCCGTCATCTTCTCCTGATCGGGCGGGAAGCGGTCCAGCAATTCGCCCAGCTTGCGGTACACGAAATCGACGGCTTGGTGTCGCACGCTCTGGCAGTCGCCCTGAAATTCCTGCCGGTGCCCTGCGGCGCGGTTCTGGTACAGAAAGGCATAGAACAGTGTGCCGGCCGGTTTTCCTCAGTTTCGGAACCGCCAGCCGCGCACAGACCCGTGACGGCCACGCACACGTCGGCCCCGAGCTTTTTGGTAGTTGCGGGGCACGTAGCCAGGCGCTATTCCTGCCGATGTACTACCCCTTGTTTCATCACGAAGCGCACGCGCTGCATCGCCTTGATATCCTGAATCGGGTCGCCTTCCACGGCTACTATGTCGGCCAGCTTACCGGCTTCCAGGGTGCCGAGGCTTTCGGTTTGGCCCAGCAGCTCAGCCGCCGACACGGTAGCGGCCCGCAAGGCTTCGTAAGCGGGCATTCCGGCCTCTACCATGTACTGAAACTCCAGGGCATTGACGCCGTGCCGAAACACGGAAGCATCGGTGCCGAACGCAATTTTCACTCCCGCTTTGTAGGCTTTGCCAAAGGTAGTTTGCAGCTTCGGCCCGATGCTCAGGGCCTTGGGCGTTACCAGCGGCGGGTAGTAGTTGGGGATTTTGGCCGAGTCGGCTACCGACTTGCCCGCCGTAATGGTGGGCACGTACCAGGTGCCGAATTTCTTCATCAGCTTCATCGTTTCCTCGTCCATCAGCGTGCCGTGCTCAATGCTGGTAACGCCCGCCCGGATGGCGCGCTTCATGCCTTCGGCGCCGTGGGCGTGGCAGGCCACTGTCAGGCCCAGGTCGCGGGCGGTTTCCACGATGGCCTTTATCTCTTCTTCCGTCATTTGGGCGCTGCTGCCGTCTTTGGCCACGCTGAGCACGCCGCCGGTAGAGGCAATCTTGATCAGGTCGGAACCACGCTTGTACTGCTCGCGCACGGCTTGGCGGCACTGCTCGGGGCCGTTGGCCACGCCATCGGCGGGGCCGGGCACGCCCATCAGGTCCTGGCGGTAGCCGTTGGTGGGGTCCATGTGGCCGCCGGTGCCCGATATGGCCCGGCCCGCCGTGAAAATGCGCGGCCCCACTACCTGGCCCCGGTTGATGGCATTGCGCAGGGCCACGTTCACCCCCGAGCCGCCCAGGTCGCGCACCGTTGTGAAGCCGGCGAGTAGGGTTTTGCGGGCGTGGTCGAGCGAGCCAAAGGCTACGTCGGCGGGGTTTTCGGTGAGTTCCTTCAGGAAGTTGTCTTTGCTGGTTTCGCCTTCCATATGCACGTGGCAGTCGATGAGGCCGGGTAGCACCGTCTTGTTTTTCAGGTCGATAACCTTGTCGGTGCCGCTGCCCATGGCGTAGCCCGCCTGCACGGCCACCACGCGGCCCTGCTCGACGACGATGGTCATTTCGGTCTGGGCCTTGGTAGAGCGCATGTCCAGCAGCCGCCCGCAGTGCAGGTAGGTTTTCTGGGCCCAGGCGGGCGCGTGCGTCAGGGTGCAGAGTACGAAGGCCGCCAGAGTAGCGCGTCGGATGTGAAGCATAGAAAACACGGGTGGAAAGTGGAGCGAGGCCGGAAGATACAACATAGATAAACGCTGCATGCCGCCTACATCCGCCGGATTATGTACCTTGACGCCGCGCCTGATTTTCGGGCGTATCATCTCTATTCGTCACACTTTTCCGATTGTATGGCCACCCACGAAGAATTCGAAGCCGCCGCCCAACGCTCCCAGCAGCTGCCCTCCAAGCCCAACAACATGGTGCTGCTCCAGCTGTATTCCCTCTACAAGCAAGCCTCCGAAGGCGACGTAACCGGCGACCGGCCCGGCGGCTTCGACTTCAAAGGCATTGCCAAGTATGATGCCTGGGCCGGCCTGAACGGCAAAAGTAAAGATGCCGCCCGGCAGGAGTACGTTGATCTGGTAAATTCCCTGTTCCAGGGCGCGTAAGTAGCCCAGGCTGGCAAGCATACCAAAGCAGGCGAAGAACAGCGCCGCTATTTCGCTGCCTGGGTTGTGCCAGATGTAATGCACCAAAAAGCCCCGCCGTTCGTCAACGGCGGGGCTTTTTGGTGCAATTTCCCCAGTCGGCCATTCGCCACGGCCGGCTGGGAGAAGGCACTTATACTTTCGGTGCGGGCAGGTCGAAGGCTTCGGCGTTGTGCTCGAAGTGGCCTTTGTGCGACCCGTCGCAGAAAGGCTTATTCTTGGATAGGCCGCAGCGGCAGATGCTGATCCGCTCCCGGCCGGCGAGGCCGTAGGGCTGACCCTGGGCATCCACGAGTTCGAAGTCGCCCTCTACGCGGAGGGAGCCGTTGCTAAGCACGGTAAGTTTGGTAGTGGCCATGAGAAGGAAATAAAACGAGAAATGAAATAGGATGCGGACCGCTCGTGAGGAGTCGGCTTGGTTAGTCCAGGCAATTCTTGCCGGCGCAGGAAAGCGGTGTGTAAATGGCCGACAGGATAACCCAGGTGTTGTTTTCGAATTTCCACATCAGCCAGTACTTGCCAATGACGCGGCTTTTGGTTTTGTCCTGCGGGTCGGTCCAGGCTTCGGCCCACTCGCCGGTTTCGTAGGCCAGCTGCCCCAGGTCGCTCAGCTCCATGCCCATGCTGCGGTTCATCCAGGTGATGTCGGGCCGCTGCCGAAACAAGGTCCGGAAGCTTTGGCGGACCGTGGGGGCCGTGGTGCGGCTGCCGCTGGCCGAGCAAATCGTGGTGTTGGGATGAAACAGGCCGTAAAAGGCGGTGGTGTCGCGGCTGTTAAAAGCGCGGTTCCAGGTTTCGCTCCGGGCCTTGATCAGCTCCAGATGCTTCTGCTTCAGGATTTGGCCAAAGCTCAAGTGGCTGAGCAGAACGAGAATGACTACGCCCAACAAGCGGCGCAGCGGCAACAAAGTAGAAAAGCCCATCAGGGGAAGGATAAGAAGTACGTCTAAAGACCGCGCAATTACGCCAGTTCTTTGCGCATTACGTAGTCGTTCATCCAATAAGGGCCAATGGCAATATCTTCTTCGCGGTGACGCTGGAAGCCCAGACGCTCATAGAACGAAATGGCGGGGTTATGCCGGTTTACGTTCAGCTCCAGGGTTTTACCGCCTATCTGGCGCGTCGTTTCTTCCACGGCCTCAATCAGATTCTGCCCAAAACCCTGGCCCTGGTGCGAAGGCAGAATATAAATTTTGTGCAGCTTAAAGATTCCGTTGCCGGCGGGCAAACGGGAGAAGGACGCGTAGCCCGCCGGGTGGCCGTCGGCGTGGAGCAGCAGAAACGTGTGGCCATCGTCGCTCATTTGGCGCTGCAACGACGTGGGCGTGTAAATCACGCGGTACATATACTCTATCTGCTCCTTCGAAACGATGAAGCGGTAAGTGGGCTCCCAGGTGGCTTCGGCCAGTTGAATAATGGTCGGAATATCGGCCAGCGTGGCGGGCTGAATGGTAAGAACTGGAAGGCTGGAAGAGGACATAAGGTGCAAAAACGGCATTTTTTGGCGAAAAAACGAACCCTAGCGGCACCGAACCACGTTTTGGGCCAGAAATTGCCTACCGGCATACGACGGCCCGCTGGTCAGTCGTTCGTATTATTTCGCTCTGCACCCCCTGTCCTATGAAACGATTCCTGCTTCCGATAAGCTTTGTGGCTGCCGGGCTTGCCTGCGCCCCGCTGGCTGCTACCGCCCAGCAAAAATCTACCCCGGCCAAGCAGCCTACCGCATCCACGCCTTCGGCCATCGAGCGTGACCTGGATGTCTTCAGCAACTGGGTGAACGATAAGCTGGACCGGGCCGAAACCGGGGTGCGCCGCGAGCTGCCCCGCGTGAAAGAGGATTTTGAGCGCCAGAGCAAGCGCCTGGACTCGGCCATCGACAGCCTCTCCAGCCAGTCGAAGCGCGAATACAGCACCCAAAAAGTGCGCTACCAGCGCTGGGCTACCAAGCAGGATAGCCTGGATGCTATGGCCCGCCAGCCCGAAACGGCTAGCGCGGCGCAGCGCCGCCTGCTGCACGAAACCGTGACTATTAGCCGGGCGCGGGCCAACGAGCTGCCCGAGCTGTACCTGCATCTGCTGGAAAGTACCCGCGAGCAGCGCCGCAGCTGGTCGCCGGCCGACTGGAGCGCCGCCAGTGCCGTATTGGAGCGCCTGAATGCCCGTTACGAACAAGTGCGGGAGCAGCTGCCCCTGGAAGAGCGAGTACGGGTCCGGTCGTTGCAGACCGAGTTTCGCACCCTGGAAAAGGCCCGTGATGTGAAGGATCTGATGCAGGAGTAGCCGATTTTACTTAACAAGCAGAACGGGCACCCGCTGGGGTGCCCGTTCTGCTTGTTAGGCGGCCACATACTGGCGTCGGAGCCATTCCAGGGCAGTTTCCACATCGTAGAAAAGCTGAATGGGCAGATGTTTGCCCACCCGCTCAGCGAATTCCACGCTGATAATCTGGTTCTGCATATCGGGCGAAAAGACGTAGGCAAATGCCCGCAGTCCTTCTTCCAATGCCAGCGGCAGCCATTCGTATTCCAGCCAGGGCAGGGCATCGGCCCATTCGCCGGTAGAGTCGGTCTTGTCGTTGAGCAGCAGGGCGCAGTGGTACTGCTGCTGAATGGGGCCGGCTGCCGTGGCTACCTTGATTACTTCTGCCTCCGTGATATTGCCCGTCCAGCGAATATACAGCAGTTGCTGCTCCGGGTAGAAGCGGAACGAGGCTATCGGGCGGTGGTGGGCATCGAGCACCGTGCCTAAATCAGTGTAAGGAGTTGATAAAATCGTCATGAGGAACGCAGGCGGAGCGGCAACCGGAAACGGGTAGGAGGAAACAGACTGTGGGCAAAGAAAAGAGAAAATGCCGGATCTGAGCACAAGAAGAAAAAAGTAGCCGCCGGATGAGAAACTAGCATATAGCTGCCCTGGGCGTTGAACGAATCCAGGTATTAATATACGTTTTTTAGCCCGGCTAAGCCAGCATTGGCCTGACAAATGCCGGATGTTTTTGCCCGTTGAGTAGTTGCGGTCGGTTGGTTGGTTTCCGCTACTTTTGTGGGCTCTTTTTTCGTTCTGTTTCCCGCACCTCGCTCATGCATATTGCAATCGTCGGCAACATTGGCGCCGGCAAAACCACGCTGGCCAATAAACTCGCGCATCACTTCAACTGGGAAGTGTTCCTGGAGGATGTCGACCACAACCCGTATCTGAAGGATTTTTACGACGACATGCCGCGCTGGGCATTTCATCTGCAGGTCTATTTTCTCAATAGCCGCTTTCGCCAAACCCAGCACATCAAAAAGCTGCAAAGCGCCAGCAAGGGCGTCATTCAGGACCGCACCATTTATGAGGATGCCCACATCTTCGCGGCCAACCTGCACGAGTCGGGCCTGATGAGCGACCGGGACCACCAAAACTATCTGGCGTTGTTCGAGTCGATGATCAGCATGGTCGACGCGCCCGACCTGCTGCTTTACCTCAGGGCCGACCTGCCCAAGCTCATCCAACAGATTGAGAAGCGCAACCGCGACTACGAGAACAACATCAAGATTGAGTACCTCAAAAACCTCAATGAGCACTACGAGCGTTGGATCAGCAACTACAAGTATGGCAAGCTGCTGATTGTAGACGTTAACAATTTGGACTACGTCAATAATCCCGAAGATATGGGCGTGATTATCGATAAGATCAACAGCACCTTGTTCGGGCTATTCTAGCATTCCGGTACTTTTGCTTGTACCGAGTACCGAAATGCCGGTTGTTAGTTTTCCGTCATGGCTTCATTTAGGAAGTGTACCCACGGCTGAGCGGCCTGCCAGGCTGTGACTATCCGGTCGGGGAAGTCGGTGCGTACTACTTCCTGGTCGGAGAAAGCGCGCCACACGAAAAAGCTTTTCAGGCGCAGCCACTCGATATCAGGGTCGCTGCGGTCGTAGCCTTTGGGGGCTGTGCGCAGGCTCTGGCTGGTATCGAGGCCCGCCGGAAACTCGTGTAGCAGCCCGGCATCCTGGCGCAGGGCATGAAACGTATCGGGAGAATAGTGAATTTCTTGGCGGATACGCACCAGCTGGGCCGGCTCGGGCATCCAGCGGCCGGCGCCTACGTAGGTTTCGCCGCCGGGCTCCACGGCCACGAAGTAGCCTGCCCACGCGCTATGCCGTCCGCCCACTTTCAGCCCCGCGCCCATATGGCGCTTGTACGGCTCGCTGCTCTGCTGAAACCGGTCGTTCTTGTTGATCCGAAACATCACATCGGAAGGCGTGAGGCCCGTCAGCTCGGGCTCGAAGCGCTGCGTGCGGTGCAGCAGACCCTGCACAAAATCGGTATAGATGCTGCGGGCCTGGTGATAGTCGCTGCGGTGGGCGTCCATCCAGGTTTTATGGTTGTTGGCGGCTAAGTCCCGCAGAAATGTCAGTAAGAAAGCTCGATCCATAGGTGGGAATAACACCGCTGTTTAGGAAGTCGCTAAAATCCAATAGACCGGTCATGTCGACCAACGGGAGACATATCGCGTGCACTGGTAATTTGAGTACTACTGCACGCGAGATGTCTCCCGTCGGTCGACAGACTTCCTAAACAGCTTCAACACCAGAAACCGAAAAAAAGCTGCCTTGGGTGAATATAAAGTGCACGTTAGGCTGCATATAAAAGCTCCGAAACCACTGACGGCTTCGGAGCTTAGAATGGCTGCTGGCAACGGGCGGCGTGGCCTAGCGCTGCCGTAGCGCCTGGGTGTCGGCGGTGGGCTTTTGGTTGTTCAGGGCCCAGTCGAAGGGGAGAAACTCGATGGTTGCCGTAGCGTCTATCTTGGTGGAAGAATAGCGGTTCAGAAAAGCAACTAGCTTCTCGCCTTCGCCAAACTCGGCCGCGTACCAATCGAAGATGCTGGAGAGGCGCAGGTAGCCGGGAGCCAGCTGGTTGAGGGAGACGCGAGACAGAAACAGGCGGGCCTGCTCGTCGAGCTGCTGGTTCAGGCGGGCTCCGTCGTAGGCTTCGTTCAACAGGGGCGGGGAGGAAACAGCGGCGGCTACCAAGGCCAGATGCACCCGTGCATCCTTGAACTGCGGCCGTAGAATTTCCTTCTCGATGGCGTTCAGCGAATAGAGTTTGCCGCCCACATTCACTGAGCCAGCCTCCCAGACGGGCTTGTAGCCGCCAATGGTCTTAATGCGGATTTCGTTGATGCTGGCTACCGGATAATATTGCAGCACGTTATAAATGGTGGCCGCGTTGTATACATTCAGCCAATACGCCTCGATATCGGCTTTCGACCAGGTTGCTTCGTTTGGCGGGGTTTTGCGGATAGCCTGCAAATAAGCGTCGAGCTGATCCTCATCTTCCAGAAAGCCTTCGTAATCTACTTGCCCGTCGTGGGTGACGTACTTGCGGAGCAGGTCGGTCCAGGGGGCGTGTAGGATTTGAGCGGCATTCTTATCCTCTGCATGGAGGGTCGTGACGGGCAAACAGCAAGCAAACCACGTCAGAAGCACCAGGAGCCTAGTAAAAGCAGAGGAGTTCTTCATGCGCAAAATCAGGTGTGAGAGTGAGGGAGGGCGGGAACGGGCACGTGCAAAGCCACCCGAGGGTCGGAGCAACTCCCTGATTCTATGGTTCTTTGGGGCCATAGAATCAGGGAGTTGAATTATTTTTGGTTTTCTTTGATCTTCAAAGCTAATATGAATTTGCTCAATCGGCAATATAGGGAGCTAACTTTTTGATAACATAGTTCTTAGCGTATGCTTGCGCTCCAGTTTGAGTGGGGCTTAGGCTATGAGGAGGCTCTGCTACGGCAAATAGCTTCGCACGGCCAGCGTGTCGCCTACCCGCACCGTTCCCGCACCGGGCCCGGTTACGTTTTGCCCGAACATCACCTTGCCGTCTTGCGTGCGGTAAGGAGCCATCGTCCGGAGAGGCTCTACGCCTTTTTGGGCGGTCGTCTGGTCAATAGTCGTTACGACGCACCGGCCGCAGGGGCGCGTACCTTGGAAAGGCAGCGAACCGATCAGAAAATCGCGCCAGGTTTCTTCCTCGTAGGGCTGGCCGCCGGTGAAAACGAAGTTGGGCCGAAACCGGTCCATAGGTACGGGCTGGGCCAGGCGGGAGTTCAGCTCCTGCAGCGACGACTGCCCGATAACCAGAAAAGGGTAGGCATCGGCAAAGCTCACATTGCCCGCCACATCACCTCCGTCGGTGGCGCGCATCACCATATCCGACATGTAGACCAGCTTGCAGATGCGGCCCAGGGCAGCCGTCAGCCAGGCATCGGCGGCGGGCGTGCCGCGCCAGGCAAATACCATATCGTCCCAGATGGTCACGAAAAGCGTCTGCTCCGGAGTGGCTTCGAAGGGCACGTAGAGGGGCAGCAGATCGGGGCGGCCAGTGTGGGTGAGCAGGAAGCCATTGTAGGCCGGCAGCACTTTGAGCAGGGCCATTTCGGCCGTCTGGCGCTGGGTCATGAACTGGTTGCGCTCATCCACGAGCAGCCAGCGCCGGTCGTGGCGCAAGCCCCGGGCCTCCACTACGGCTTCCGTCACGCGGATGCCGCCCAACGATTTGACGGGATAAATGTAAAGGTCGGAGAGAAGGAGAGGAGCGGCCATGGGCCAAAGGTAAGAGCGCAGCCGATGAAATGATGCCCCACCAACTGCATCGGCGCTGAATCGTAGCGGCGGGTAAACTCGGCGTGTTGCTCAGTGCAGCGGCCGCCGCTTGACAACCCCGCCTTTGGTCTCTTTGACACTGTGCATAACCAGAAAGGCGGAGCGGTCAATTTTCTCGACTTCGTCGGTGAGGCGGCCCAGCTCCAGGCGGGTAATAACGGTGAAAACGATATCGACCTCTTGGGGGGATTCGCCGCGCACGCCGTAGCCCCGCTTGCCGCTGTATACGGTAGCGCCCCGGCCCAGCTTCTCCGTAATCATGCGGCGGATGGCGTCGCTGCGGCCCGATACGATGGTGACGCCCGTGTATTCCTCGATGCCGTCGATGATGAAGTCGATGGTTTTGGAAGCCGATAAATAGGTGAGGATGGAATACAGCGCCGTTTCGACGGAAAGCACGGCCGCTGCCACCACGAAAATCAGGATGTTGAGCAGCAGGATAATGTCGCCAATCGTCAGGCTGGTTTTCTTGCTCAGGTAAACGGCCAGAATTTCGGTGCCATCGAGCACGCCACCGCCACGCATGGCCAATCCGATACCTGCCCCAAGGAAGAAGCCACCGAAAACGGAAATCAGAAGCTTGTCCTGGGTGAGCATGGGGAAGGTGATGACGACCAGCACCAGCGCCAGCCCCAGAATAGCCAATAACGATTTGAGCGCAAATAGCCGGTCGATCTGAAAGTAGCCCAGAATTACGAACGGAATGTTGATGACGACAATCAGCAGCGGCAGCGGCACGCCAAATACCCGCGCCACCAGCAGGGAAATGCCCGTAACGCCACCATCAATGAAGCCATTGGGCAATAAAAAGCCTTTGAGGCCCAGCGCCGCCGAAAATATACCCGCCACCAGGAAAGCAACGCTACCAAGTTGCCGCCGCCACCAACGGCGGTTGCGCAACGTAGCGAAGCCCTGCGGCGGCCGTACGCGGTGGCGCATCGGCTCCGACGGCGGCCGTTGCTTGCGCAACTTGTCGAGCATAATGAGTTGGGGAATAAGCATACACCGGGGTTTCACTTAAGCTGTGTGGGCAGTAGCTCATTGGTGAGATTCTCCTTTCTCAGAACATCATGGCGAGTATTCTGCACATCAAGCAGAGAACGAGACAGGACGTTTTAGAATGACGAAACCCGCTCAACAAATGTCACTGTCCAAACACTCCCTTACGCATACGGCCCACCGTCCCAGACGTTAGTCGCTTGACAAGCCGCGTCGGTTTGTACGCCAACCAGCCGGAACGCAAAAGGGCAACGACGCGCGTCGTTGCCCTTTTGCGTTCCGGCTGGTTGGCGTATTACTATTGTCCTGACGCGTTGCTCGGCTGGGCTTTCTGGGCGGCTAGCTGCACTGCTTTATACAGATTGACAACGCCGCCGGTGCTCGAAAGCTGGGCGAAATCCACGGTTTTCTTGTCGCCGGGCTGCGCTACTTTGGTGTGCACCGGCGCGGCGGACTGCATAATGATGCGCTTCAGCTCGGTGGCTGTGAGTTGGGGGAAGTAGGCCTTGAGCACCGCCGCTACGCCCGCTACGGTAGGAGCCGCCATGCTGGTGCCGCTTTCGTTGCCGTATTTGCTGCCGGGCATGGTGGAATAGATACCCACGCCGGGCGCGAATACATCTACGCGCTTGCCATAATTCGAGAAGTTGGCCGTCAGCTGGGCATCGTTGGTGCTACCCGACGCGCCCACCGTAATGAAGTTGGCATACGCCGTGCCGGTCAGGGGCACCGGGGCCGGGTAATGTACGTTCAGGTCCACGTTCTTCGACTCGTTGCCGGCCGCGTGCACCAGCAGCACACCCTTGGAGCCGGCATAGCGAATAGCCTCGTCGACGGCGGCGCGGTGGGGCGAGTAGTACTTGCCGAAGCTCATATTGATGATCTGGGCCCCATTGTCTACCGCGTAACGAATGGCATTGGCCACGTCCTTGTCGTGCTCGTCGCCGTTGGGCACGGCCCGCACGCCCATGATGCGCACCGAGGAGCCCGCCACGCCCTGAATACCCAGGCTATTGTCGCGGTCGGCGGCAATGATGCCCGCTACGTGGGTGCCGTGCAAGGCATTGGGGCCGGTGATGTCAGCGTTGCCGTAGGTGCGGTCCTGGGTGTTGTCTTCGTCGTCGCCGACTACGGTGCGGGGCTTGAAGTCGAGGTTGAGGGAGTAGTCGAGGTGCTTTTGGGCTTCCACGGTGCCTTCGCGCACCTGCTTCACTACGGCATCCATGTCGGGCAGGCCCGAGGCTTTCAGGCTTTCGTAGAGCTGCGACGTGAGGCCCAGCAGCCGCGCGTCAGGGTTCTGTACCGGCGGCCGACGGAGCACGGCCGTGTCGATGCGCTCCACGCCCAGCACGGTTTTCAGCTGCTCGTTGATGTTGGAAAGGTTTTCGGCCAGCGGCTTGTATTCGGCCAACTGCTCCTTTTCCTCCTTCACTTTGGTGGCGTAGTCCTTCTTCACCTTTTGGTAGAGGTCGTACTCGGCGCGCTTGGCGGCGGGCACTGCCGTGCGGGCTTTGCCCTCATACAGCGGCTTGAGCTTGGCCACCATCCGGGTTTCCTCATACAGGTCCACGTCCACGTTGCGGCCGTCTTTGCCGCCCAGGAAGTTCCAGCCGTGGATGTCGTCGATGTAGCCGTTCTTGTCGTCGTCGATGCCATTGCCGACAATTTCCCGGGGATTTTTCCACAGCACACGCTTCAAGTCCTCGTGCGTGGTGTCGATGCCGGCATCGATAACGGCCACGAGGACGGGCGTGGCGGTGCGGGTTTTCAGCAGCTCATCGTAAGTGCGTTGGGTGCTGATGCCCATAATTTTGTCCTTCTGCGGATCGAGGTGGGTCCACTGCGGAGTGGGGGCGGGGAGAGGCGGAATAACGGCCGAAACACTTTGGGCGAAAGTCACGGCCGGCAGCAGCAGCACCAAGCCGAGGGAAGTCAGAAAGGGACGGGGAAATACGCTCATGCAGGAATAGATCGGGGAGAGGATACGAGAAGCAAGATAGGACACTGACGGCAACGAGCGAAAACCGTTGCCGCGCCAGCAGGTTTCAGTGCCAAACCAATATCGTACCGCTAGTTGTTCCCGGCCCAGAAGTTTGCCTGCTCCAGAACGTCATGCGGAGGCGCAGCCGAAGCCTCTCACGCGGTGTCGTTGTTTTCCCGTCTTCCATTTTCTCGTCTGTCATCCTGAGTGCAGCGAAGGACCTTCCTCACCTGAGTGACAAGCATAATTCAACGTGACAACGCCCTCTGCAGCAGCAATGGATAAAGCTTGGGCACATTGGCAAAAGCGGCGGTGGGGTAGGCGAGGAAGGTCCTTCGTTCCGCTGCGCTGCACGCAGGATGACAGAATAAACAACGCTTCGCCAAAATTCCCCAACATCAAAACCCGCTTACCTTTACCGTCCCTTCTTTCACCTGCTCCTCTCCATGCGTCTGACCCGTTTCCGCGCCGCGCTGCTAGCATTCTTAATTACCAATTACTCATTACTAATTGGTGACGCCCACGCCCAGGCCCCGAAAACCTACTCTGCCTCGGAAATCCTGCTGGGGCTGAAAAAGCTCAACGTGCTGGGCTCGGTGCTGTATGTGGCCGCCCACCCCGACGACGAAAACACCCGCCTGATTGCCTACCTGGCCAACGGCCGCCTGCTCGAAACCGGCTACCTGAGCTGCACCCGCGGCGACGGCGGCCAGAACCTCATCGGCCCCGAATTGCGCGAGCAGCTCGGCGTCATCCGCACCCAGGAGCTACTGGCGGCCCGCCGCATCGATGGCGGCCGGCAGTTTTTTACCCGCGCCAACGACTTCGGCTTCTCCAAAACCGCCGAGGAAACCTTCACCATCTGGGACAAGGAGCAGGTGCTGGCCGACATGGTCTGGGTTATCCGGCAGCGGCGGCCCGACGTGCTCATCACCCGCTTCCCGCCCGATGCCCGCGCCGGCCACGGCCACCACACCGCCTCCGCCATGCTGGCCGCCGAAGCCTTCGACGCCGCCGGCGACCCGAAACGGTTTCCCGAGCAGCTCAAATACGTGCAGCCCTGGCAGCCCAAGCGCCTGTTCTGGAATACCGGCTCCTTCTTCGTGAAGGCCGGCGAAAACATGGACGGCTACCTCAATCTCGATGCCGGCGGCTACAACCCGCTGCTGGGCCAGAGCTACGGCGAAATTGCGGCCCGCAGCCGCTCCCAGCACAAAAGCCAGGGCTTCGGCTCCTCGGCCACCCGCGGCGAGGCGCTGGAGTATTTCCAGCTGGTGAAAGGGGAGAAGGCCACCACCGACTTGTTTGACGGCGTGGACATGAGCTGGAACCGCGTGCCTGGCGGCGTGGCCGTGGGTAAGCTGGTGGATGAGGTCATTCGCAAATATGATGCGGGCAACCCAAGTGCGAGTGTAGCGGGGCTGCTGAAGGTGCGGGAGATGCTAGAAAAACTGCCGAAGGAGGCTGCTTTTTGGGATAGTGAGAAGCAGGAAGGAATCAATGAATTAATCTATGCTTGCCTGGGCTTGAACTTGGCGGCGGTTGCTCAAGAACCTACTGCAACTCCTGACGGAAAACTCGATATAGCTATCGAAGCCTTAAATCGTTCATCCGTACCTGTGAAGCTGAAGTGGCTGGAAGTCCCAGCTATTGATTATAACTTCCAGACGGTGGGTAATATGGCTAAACAAAATATTGATGTGCAACTGGAAAGTAGTAAGCCGTTTCTAAAGAAAGCCTCAATTACAATACCGGCTAAGCAGTCTGTATCACAACCCTATTGGTTGCGGCAAACTGGGACAATAGGTATGTATAAAGTACCGGAAGTTGTGGAGAATTTTAGCTGGCCTGAACATCCTCATAAAGGTGAGCGAATAGAGCGGTGGACGGTGCTTGGAAGTCCTGAAAACCTCCCGATCAATCAGGTGCTCTTTACAATAGAAGCTGCTGGGGCAACTCTTTACTATACCAAGCCGCTGCAATACAAAAGCACCGACCCGGTAGAAGGGGAGAAGTACCGCCCGCTGACTGTGGTGCCACCCGTGGCCGTGAACATCGGCGGCCACGCCTACGTCTTCGCCGACAACCTGCCCAAAACCATTCCCGTGACCCTGCGCGCTGGTAAGGCCGGGGTGAAAGGCAGCGTGGCCCTCACGCTGCCCGCCGGCTGGAAAGCCGAGCTCGCCAGCATCCCCTTCGACCTGGCCAATAAAGACGCCGAGCAAACCGTGCAGTTCCGGGTGCAGCCCGGCCCCGGCGCGGCCGAAGGCAAAACCGAGTTGCGCGCCGTAGCCACTGTGGACGGCCAAGCATATTCGCGCGGCTACCAGGTCATTGCGTACAACCACATTCCGACCCAAATCCTGTTTCCCGAAGCCGTGGCCCCGCTGGTGAAGCTCGACCTCAAGCGCAAGGGCCAGGAAATCGGCTACCTCATGGGCGCCGGCGACGACGTGCCCGACGCCCTGCGCCAGATCGGCTACAACGTGACCCTGCTCAAGCCCGAGGATATCAGCCCCGACTACCTGCGCCGCTTCGATGCCGTGGTGCTCGGCATCCGGGCCTACAACACCATCGGGCAGCTAAAGGGCCTGCAGCCCAACCTGCTCAAGTACGTCGAAAACGGCGGCAACGTGGTGGTGCAGTACGTGGTGAGCCGGGGCACGGTGCTGCCCGAAATTGGCCCGTACCCGATGAAGCTGAGCAACGACCGGGTAACGGTCGAAAACGCCGCCATTACTTTCCTCAACCCCAAACAGCCCCTGCTCAACACGCCCAACAAAATCACCAGCCAGGATTTCGAAGGCTGGCAGCAGGAGCAGGGCCTGTATTATCCCAGCTCCTGGGACCCCAAGTACCAAACCGTCATCAGCAGCCACGACCCCGGCGAACCCGCCAAGGAAAGTGCCATTCTGGTGGCCGACTATGGCAAGGGCCACTACATCTACACCGGCCTTTCGCTGTTCCGGGAGCTGCCCGCCGGCGTCCCCGGTGCCTACCGCCTACTGACCAACATGGTGTCGCTCGGCAAGTAGACCCCAGGCCGCGTGGAGGTTTCTGCGCTGCTGCTGCTGCCGTAAGCATCCTTTATGCTGTATCCTGTGCTGCTTACTACCCGTCGTTTTCTGTGGCTCACTGCCTTGCTGGTACCCCTCTGCGGCCTGCTCATCGTATTTATCGACCAGCCGCTGGCTCGTTTCTGCCACGCGCATTCCGCTGGGCTCAAGCCTTTTTTCGGGGGCTTCACCGGCGCGGCCGAAGTCGTGCATGAGGCCACTATGAAGACCCGTCTTTTCGGGATTCCGGCGCTGTTCGTTGCTTTGGTGCTGCTGTATGCCGTGGGCCGCTGGCTGCTGAAGCTGCCGCAGGCCAGCGTGTTTCTGGTGGTGGTGGTGGCACATCTAGCCAGCGTTGGTACTTCCAACGTGCTCAAAGGCGTGGTAAGCCGCCTGCGTCCCGAAGTTTTGTTCAGCACTGGCTACCCCGATTGGGGCTTCAACTATCCGCACCACGCGCATGCCGGCTCATTTCCCAGCACGCACACCGCCACGTTTTTCAGCTTGTTCGTACCGCTGGCGTTGGCTTTTCCGCGCCTGAGCGCGCCCTTGCTAGTGGTGCCGGTACTCATCGGCGTAGGGCGGCTGGTGCTGGAGATGCACTACCTCAGCGACGTGCTGTTTTCGGTGTGGCTGGTGGTGCTGTTTACCTTTCTGGCCGGCCAGCTGGCCCATTTGCCTTTGGTGAGTGGACGCCACGCAGCACTCGCCGAAAAATAGCGTCTGTTTTCATCCGGCCCGTTCAGTCTGCTTCCGCCTGCTCGACTTTTCGCCATCATCCCCTCACTAACCCCGCTGCCCCTTGCCCACCGCTGCTCCCGACTCCGATAAACCGCCGCTGCTGCCGTCGTGGCGCGCTTGGTACGCCCTGGTACTGGCAGCCCTGGCCGCCGAGCTGGTTCTGTTTCTGCTCCTGACCCGCGCCTTCGCATGAGCCTGCTCGATTGGCTCGTTCTGGGCAGCACCTTGTTCTTTATCGTCGGCTACGGCACTTGGCGCACGCGCGGCAGCCGCACCCTCGACGCCTATCTGCTGGGCGGGCGGCAGGCCAGCTGGTGGGGCATCGGCCTGAGTATTATTGCTACGCAGGCCTCGGCCATCACCTTTCTGAGTACGCCCGGGCAGGCCTATGACGACGGCATGCGCTTCATTCAGTTCTATTTCGGCCTGCCGCTGGCCATGATTCTCATTGCTGCCGTGGCCGTGCCCATCTACCAGCGGCTGCGCGTTTTTACGGCCTACGAATACCTCGAAACCCGCTTCGACCGCCGCACCCGCACCCTGGCCGCCGTGCTGTTTCTGGTGCAGCGCGGCCTCAGCAACGGCCTGTCGCTCTACGCGCCCGCGCTGGTGCTGTCGGCCATTCTGGGCTGGAACGTTAGCCTGACCGTGTGGCTTATCGGCGGGCTGATGATAAGCTACACCGTGGCGGGTGGCACCCGCGCCGTGGCCGTTACGCAACAGTGGCAGGTGGCCGTTATTTTCACCGGCATGGTAGTGGCCGGCTACCTTCTGGTACATTATCTGCCCGCTGGTGTTGGGTTCACGGAAGCCGTACAGGTAGCTGGCTTCCACGGCAAGATGAACCTGATTGACTTTCACTTCGACCCCAAGGACCGCTACAACTTCTGGACCGGCATGACCGGCGGCCTGTTTCTGGCCTTATCCTACTTCGGTACCGACCAAAGCCAGGTGCAGCGCTACCTCAGCGGGCAGAGCATCACGGAAAGCCGCCTGGGGCTGCTCTTCAACGGCCTCGTGAAAGTGCCCATGCAGTTCGGCATCCTGCTCATCGGGGTGCTGCTGTTCGTGTTCTACCAGTTCAACCAGCCCCCGCTCACCTTCAATATTCCCGTGCGGGAGCAGATTGCTCAAAACCCCGCCTACCGCTCCACGCTCGTTGAGCTGGAGCAGCGCCACGCTACGCTTTTCACGGCCAAGCGCGCGGCTACCGGCCAGCTCATAGCGGCGCTGCATACCAAGGATAACGGCCAGGTAGCGGCAGCCAGGAGCCATCTGCAAGCCACCGAGGCCGCCACGCGTGGCCTGCGGGCCGAAGCTCAGGTGTTTTTCAAGCAAGCCGTGCCCACGGCCGAGGCCAAAGACACCGACTACATCTTCCTCAGCTTTGTGCTGCGCTATATGCCCCATGGCCTCGTCGGCCTGCTGATTGCCGTGGTGCTCAGCGCGGCTATGAGCTCGGCCGCCGCCGGCCTCAATGCCCTGGCCAGCACCACCATCATCGACCTCTACCGCCCGTCGCGGCCCCAGCTCGATGAGATGCACTGCGTGCAGGCTTCCCGCTGGGCCACCATTGGCTGGGGCGTGCTAGGCATCGGCTTCGCCTTGTTTGCCGCCCGCCTCGAAAACCTGATTCAGGCCGTCAATATTCTGGGTTCTATTTTCTACGGCACTATTCTGGGTATTTTCGTCGTGGCTTTTTTTCTGAAAAATATTGGCTCCAAAGCTGTTTTTCGGGCCGCCATTGTCACGCAGCTGCTGATCTTCCTGTTGTTTTTCGCCACCGACATTGCCTATCTCTGGTACAACATCATCGGCTGTGCCCTGGTAATGCTGCTGGCCGCCATCAGCCAGCAACTCAGCCCGGAACCCGTCAAAACCGTAGCGCAGCCCGCCTGATTACTGCCTGAAATGGCGGGGCGTAAGTCGAAGGAGTGACAGGAGCTGTACAAAGCAAAAGTCCCGCGCAACAGCGTTGCGCGGGACTTTTGCTTTGTACCGACTCTGGACTATTTGCCTTTTTTGGCTGTCATAATCAGATCCTCGTTCATTTTCACGTAGTCGGCGTTCTTGGCATCCAGCGCCAGTTTGCGCGACTGTTCGGCCGAGGCGGTGGCACCCTTGTAGTCTTTCATTTTCATCTTGATTTTCGCCTCGGTGTGGACGTTCCAGAACTTGGGGTCCTTCTCGTTGGCCTTCTGAATCCAGGTCAGCGCCTGCTTCATATCCTTGTCGTTGTCATAGTAATACACGGCAGCGGCGGCCATGTCGTTGGCCGAAGCACTGGCATTCTTGATGACCTTCTCATCAATCTGGGCCATTACTTTGGGGTCTACGTCGGTGCCGAGCTTGAACTTGGCACCGGTCAGTTCCCACATCATATCCACGTTGGCCGTAGCGGGCGTGAGGTCGGAGAAACCGATGGTGAAGGTTTCCACTTTGCTGCCCAGCTTGTAGGTTTTGGCCGAGAAGCGCACCACGTCCTGGTCGTCCTTGAAGCCATCTACATCGGCACCCTGCTTCGTGCTTTTGTTCAGCACGATCAGCCACTCTGCCTTATTGGGAATGGTGTAGAGGCCATATTCGCCGGCTGGTACTTTTTTGCCTTCCAGCGTTACGTCATCCGAGAATTTGATGGTCGTTGTCTGGTTGGCACCCGTGCGCCAGCGTTTGCCGAACGGCACGATAGAGCCGAAAATAGCCCGGTCTTTGGCGCTGGGGCGCGAATAAGTAATGGTTACGTCGGTCAGGCCCACGCGCTGCATTACGGTGCTTTTGGGGCTGGCCGCCGGCGTCGCAATTTGTGCCTCAGCGGTGGGAGCGGCAAAGAAAAGGGCGCTGGCCAGGGCAGTGCCGGCGAGCAGCGTAGTACGGTTCAACATGGGTAAAAGAGATGAATTAGGGTGATTGACGGAATAAAAGTACGAGTTTCAGGCCAGCCGCTGGCGTAAGCCGCCAAAGGTTAGTTGAACCGAAATTTCTTGGCACCGTAGCACCGCCGGCACAACGGTAGGCACAGACATCGCTACCAGACAGGGTAGGTTAAGGCAGTAGCTGCTTCTGGGGACTTACAGCAGTTGGAGCCTTTGCCACCGCTGCGTGGCTGAAGCGCCGGCTGGTCAGCCAAAGCAGGTCCGCTGGGTCTTTCCAACTCCCGAGCCGAGCCACAGGCCGAAAAGCCGCTCAAGCAAAAAGGGCTCTACACAGGTTTATCGTCAGGCTTTCGTAGCGTTATGCGTTGTAAAAACTATATATTTTATTTAACTATTCTTATCGCCCAAACGATCTTTGTTGGCCTATGGTACAGCGCATCTTAAATTCGGACATCTACCTCAGCATCTCATACGATGCCGTGCACGGCTGGCTCTACGCCGACTGGCACGGGCAGGTAGATAGCGAGGATGTGATGACCGGGGCGCTCAAAGTGCTAAACGAATTGCGTAGGGAGCGGTGTACGAAGGTGCTTAATAACAATAGTAAGCTCGCGGGTGTCTGGGCCGATGCGGCTATTTGGGGGGGCGAAGAGTTGTTGCCGAAGCTATACACTGCCGGCTGTCGGCATCTTGCCTGGGTCTATTCGCCCGAAGCCTACAGTCGGCTTTCGGCTGCGCTCATTGTGGAGCGCAGCCCCGCCGGCATTGTCCTGAAAACCTTCGACGACCTGACCGCCGCCCGCACTTGGCTGCAGCAGGTGTAGCTCGGCTGCCTAGCTGCCGGGTGGGCTTCCCTAGCGTAGCTCGAACTGTAGCTTCAGCAGATTGGCGTAGAGCCCATTCTCGGCGTTGCTTAGCTCGTCGTGGGTGCCTTGCTCCACGATTTGGCCGCCGTCGATAACCAGGATTTTATCCACCTTCCGAATCGTGCTCAGCCGGTGGGCAATGATGATGCTGGTTCGATTCTGCATCAACTCATCCATGGCTTCCTGCACCAGCTTTTCGCTTTCCGAATCGAGGGCGGAGGTAGCTTCGTCGAGAATCAGGATGGCGGGGTTTTTCAGGATGGCGCGGGCAATAGCTACCCGCTGGCGCTGTCCGCCCGAGAGCTTCACGCCCCGCTCGCCGACGAGCGTATCGAGCCCTTCGGGGAAGGAGGAAATAAACTGCCAGGCATTGGCCTTGCGCGCCGCCAGCGTGATTTCGGCATCAGTGGCGTCGGTCTTGCCGTAGGCAATATTCTCTCGGATAGAGCCGCCAAATAGTAGCGTTTCCTGGGGTACAATACCGATGTGGCGGCGCAGCTCGGTGAGGTCGAAGAGCTGAATGTCACGGCCGTCAATGAGGATTTTACCGCCGCTCAGCTCATAAAACTGCATCAGCAGCTGCACGATGGTGCTTTTACCCGCGCCGCTAGGGCCCACCAGGGCTATTTTCTCCCCCGACTGAATGTCGAAATCGATGTTCTTCAGCACCGGCAAATCGGGCCGCGTGGGGTAGCTGAAGGCCACGTTGCGGTACTCAATGTCGCCGCGCACCTGTAGCGGCGCAGTGCCGGCCACGCGGGGCCGGTGGGTGGGCTCGGACGGCTCGTCCAGAATTTCCAGAATCCGCTCCGAAGCGCCCAGCGTGCTTTGCACCTTGCCATATAGCTCGCCCAGGCCCCCCACAGAAGCCCCGATAAAGATGGTGTAAAGCGCAAACGAGGTCAGGTCGCCGATGGAAAGCTGGCCGAGGCTGGCCAGGGAAGCGGCGCGCCACAGCACCAGGATAATGCCGCCGAACAAGCCGATAATCACGAACGAGACAAAGGCGCCGCGGTACATGTTGCTTTTCAGCGCGGCCTGCACCGTATTGGTAAGCGAAGCGGTATAGCGCCGGGTTTCAAACTGCTCGTTGGTAAACGCCTTCACCGTGTTGATACCCTGCAGCGTTTCCTCCACGATGACGTTGGTTTTGGCCAGCTCGTCCTGCGTAGCTTTGGCCAGCACCCGAATTTTGCGGCCAAAAAACATGGCGAGCAGCACGATGGGCGGAAAAGTAGCCAGCATAAACAACGAGAGCTTCACCGACACCACCATGATGGCCACCACGCCCACGATGAGGGTCGTAACCTGCCGGAACAGCTCGGCCAGGGTGAGCGAAAACGTGTCCTGAATCTGGGCCACGTCGGAAGTGATGCGCGAGGTGATGGCACCCACGCGGGTTTTCTCGAAGTAGGGAATAGGCAACGAAACGAACTTGGCGTAGAGCGACTGGCGGATGTCGCGCACGGTGAACTCGCTGACCTGCGTAAAAAACCAGATGCGGCCGAAGGAGAATATACCCTGGAACAGGATAACGCCGAACAGGCCCAGCGCAATCTGGCTGATGCTCACGACGGTGCCATTGGGCAGCGCAATAGCCTTGCCGTTGGCCGCGTCCACGAGCTTGCCAATCACCCAGGGAAACACCATGAAGGTGCTGCTGGATAACGCCAGCATCAGCAAGCCGATGCTGAACTTGGCCCGGTAGGGCAGCACGTAGCGGAAAATCCGCAGGCCCTGCCGAAAGCTCTCCTTGGTTAGTTTCGTCTTCGCTACTTCCGGTTCAAGGGTCGTACCGCTGGTATTTGCTCCACTTCTGGCCATATATTCTTACTACTCCATCAATTAGAACGCCGCTTGAAAAACGACCGAACAGCGGCGGCCTGACGCGTCAGGGAACACCAGGGTTCGGTTGCGGCTTCTCACCGCTGCTTTCTTATCACTTCTTTACTCGAATTTTGTTTTGCCCTGCTCTATTTTCAACCCGCTGGAGTTGCCGAACGGCACCGGCAGCTGCACCTGAATGGCTACCGGCTGACCTTTGCGCGTGGCAGGCTTCCAGACGGGCAGCAGGGCCAACACCCGGAGCGCTTCGGCGTCGCACTCGGGGCTGAGGCCGGTTTTGACGCTGGGGTTGCGCACGCGGCCGTCGGTTTCAATGGTAAAAGTGGTCAGCACGTTGCCCATAGTCTTACTGACGCGCGCGGCCTCCGGATACTGTATATTCTGCTGAAGAAAATCACTCAGGGCTTTGGCGCCGCCCGGAAACTGCGGCGGCACATCGGGGCGGTTGGGGGCCGGGTTGCGCTGGGCCTGCATGCGGCCCGGCTTCAGCACTACCGGCGGCTTGGCTGGCGACTGGGCCTGGCTGTTGAAGTGTACCCCTATAACCAGCAGAAGGAAAAAAAGATATTTCACGGGCAGAATCACGTAATGCAATGCAGCACAGAGTTTTTACTGCACTAAAGGTGGTAATGGGAGCGGCTTGGCGGTAAACGCCCGCGCATGCCCCGCACCTCGGCAAAGGTACGCCGGAAACACCAAGCAGCCACCAGCTTGTTCCCGCTGCCGCTGGCTACGCGGTCTGGAGCTTGGGCGTAGTCGGCCGCGAAACGGCCAGCAGCGCCAGGAACGTGAGCAGGCCATTGACCAGCAGAATCTCGAAGCCGAATTCATAGCCACCGAGCCAGGCCTTGGAGTTGGCGTTGAGCACGTAGCAAAACACCGGCGGCCAGGCGCACATCCAGGGCACGTACCGGTCGTGGAGCTGGCGGCTGGTGAAAATGCCGAAGCTGAACAGCCCCAGCAGCGGCCCGTAGGTGTAGCCCGCCGCCTTGAACACGGCCGAAATCAGGCTCTGGTCATTTAGTAGTCGGAAGATCAGGATGATGATGACCAGCACCACCGTGAACAGCAGGTGGCTCCGCTGGCGCAGCACACGCTGTTGCTGCTCCGGGTACTTGCTGATGGTCAGAAAGTCGACGCAGAACGAGGTGGTCAGCGCCGTCAGGGCGGAGTCGGCGGAGGAATAGGTGACGGCAATGATGCCCAGAATGAACACGATGCCCGCGAACAGGGAAAAATGCTCGGTGGCCAGCAGCGGAAACACGTCGTCGCCAATGATTTTGCCGGCAGCGTTCAGCGGCAACTGAATGCCTTTGGCCGCCGCATATTGGTAGAGCAACACGCCCAGGGACAGGAACAGGATGTTGACCGGCACCAGAATCAGGGCAAACCAGAACATGTTTTTCTGGGCGTCCTTCAGCGAGCGGCAGCTCAGGTTCTTCTGCATCAGGTCCTGGTCGAGGCCGGTCATGACGATGGTGATGAACATGCCCGACAGGAACTGCGTCCAGAACTTGCGGCTGTCGGTCCACTCCCAGAAAAATACGCGCGACATATCCGATTCGCTCACCGTTTGCACTACCTGCCCGAAGCCCAGATTCAGCTCCTGTGAAATCAGATACACCGAGATGCCCACCGACGTCAGCATGGCCAGCGTCTGGAAGGTGTCGGTCCAGAGGATGGTTTTGAGGCCGCCGCGAAAGGTATATAGGTAAATCAGCAGCACGCTCACGGCCACCGTGACGGCAAAGGGTACGCCCAGATCATCGAAAACGGCCACCTGCAGCACGCCCGCCACCACGTAGAGGCGCAAGGCAGCCCCGATGGCCCGCGAAATCAGAAACAGCGCCGCGCCGGTCTTGTAGCTCCAGAAGCCAAAGCGCTGCTCCAGATAGGTATAAATCGACACCAGATTGAGCCGGTAATACAGCGGCAGCAGCACCGTGCCAATCACCAGATAGCCTACCAGATAGCCCATTACCACGGCCATATAGCTCCAAGCCTTGTCGTGCACCATGCCCGGCACCGAAATAAAGGACACGCCCGACAGCGAAGTGCCAATCATGGCGAAGGCCACCATGTACCAGGGCACATTGCGGTTGGCCACGAAGAAGCTGGCGCTGGTAGCCTTGCGGGAAGTGAGCAGGGCAATGATGATCAGGATGACGAAGTAGCCGGCAATCAGGCTTAAGATCAGAGTGGGGGACATAGGCGCGGGAATGGGCCGGTAAAGATACGGGTGGCAACGGGACTGGCTAATCGGGCGGTTGATGGAAGGTAGTCGGGTAATCGGGCAAAAAACACGCTGGCTGAAGCACCGCCCAACTCCTGGCGAGACGCATTTTTTACGACTCCGAATCGCGCTAAATGGCTGCTGCTGTAGTAGCTTTGGGGGTTAACTGCCTGCCCAACTAATTCTTACGCATGAAAAAATATCTACTTCTTCTCTTGTCAGCGTCAGGCATGAGCCTTGGTACGCTACACGCCCAGTCGATTTCGGAAATGCCGGTGCGCCAGCCGTTCGAGCTGCCACAAGCACTGCGGCTGGAGAAATCGGGGCTGACCGCAGCCACAGCCCAGCGCAACAGTAACAGCACGGGGCGCAAGCCCGGTAAGGCTACCACATACGGCTGGAACTTTGCCGCCAACCAATGGCAGACGACAGCTTCGGTAGAAGCCTATACCTATGACAGCCAGGGCCGGCTCGCGCAGATAGTGGAGCGAGATTCGGCCACCCAACGGCTCACCGAGCGAATCAGCTGGACGTATAACGCCGCCGGGTTGCAAACCAGTGACTTGCAAGAAAAATGGGACGGCACGGTCTGGCAAAATCAGTCGCGCAGTCAGGATACCTACAACAGCTTCGGCTCCCTGACCGAGCACCTCGAGCAGAGTTGGGTGAATGGGGCGTGGCAGAATCTGTTTCGCTTCACGCTCGACTACGATGCCCGCCACCACATCGTGGCCTCTACCAACGCGGCTTGGCGCAACAATGCCTGGGTTATCACCTACGGTACCCGGGCCACGGTCACATACAACGCTGCCGGGGCGGTGCTGGAAGAAACGCAAGACTATCTGGACCCGACTTCGGGCTTGTATAGCCCCGGTCCGCGCCGCCGCTATGCCTACCCCAGCCCCACGGCGCTGGAGTATTCCGAGCGCATAGACCAGCAGTGGCGGCCTGCCTCCAATACCTACGAAAACCAGCAGCGCATTGCCAATATAGGGCGCGACGCCCAAGGCCGCGAAACGTCGTCGGAAAGTGAGTACTGGATTAATGGGGCCTGGGTGCTCAGCAGTCGGTTTACGACTGCCTACCAGGCCAACGGCAGCACGCAGGGCCTGTATGAGCAGCGCCAAAACAACGCCTGGGTGGGGCTGGGCCGCTACACGCACAGCTTCGACGAGCACGGCAATGAGTTGGGCAACGTCTCCGAAATCTTTGCCAATAACGCCTGGTCGGTGCAGGAAGCCTACCGCTATATTCTGCGCTACAATGCGGCGCAGGACCTGGTGGCCCGGATTCGGCAGAACTACGATACGACGGCTAAAAGCTACTACAGCTCTCTCAAACACATCTACAGCGGCTTTCAGAGCATCACGCTGGGTGTGAACCCCGCCGCCGCTCTTGCCGCCCAAACCCAGCTCTACCCCAACCCAACGGAAGGCGCAGCCACGCTGGTGCTGAGCGGCCTTTCCAACCAGGCAATTCCGGCCGAAATAGTGAATAGCCTGGGCCAGGTAGTGCAACGCCTGACGCTACAGCCCCACCAAGGCCACATGGAACTGGACCTGAGCTCACAGCCCGCCGGTATGTATATCGTGCACTTGCAGACGGCCGCTGGGCTGGTCGTGAAGAAAGTAGTGCGAAAGTAGGTCGCAACTCACATGTATAACTGCAACCAGGAAGGCCCGATTAAGTGCACTTGAGCGGGCCTTCCTGGTTGCGGCCCGTGCGCCGTTAGTCCCACTCCGGCCAGCGCATCACCTCGCCCACGGCTGGCGTGTGCAGCTCGCCGCGCAGCATGTTGCCCGTCGCCACGTCCCGCAGGGTGCGCAGCGGCTCCGAGGCCGGCTCGTCCGACAAGTCGAAGGTGCCGTGGTGCATGGGCACCACGTGGCCGGCGCGCAGCACGTTGGCCGCCTTGGCTGCTTCGTGCGGGTTGGTATGGCTGAGCTGCATCATAAAGGTCGGCTTGTAGGCCCCGATGCCCACCAGGCAGATATCAATGGGCCCAAATTGTCGCTCGATTTCCTCGAAATGGCCGGCGTAGGCGCTATCGGCGGCGAAATAAATGAGCTTGCCCTGGGCCCGAAGCAGGAAGCTGCCCCAAAGCACGCGGTTCACGTCGGCAAGGCCGCGGCGGTGCCAGTGGGCGGCGGGCAGGTAGTACATTTCCAGCGGCGCAGCTGGGCCCAGGTCATACTGCTGCCACCAGCCGGCTTCCTGCACCGGCAGGCCCGGGGCCATGCCGCGCAGCAGCGGCCCCATCCGCAGCGACGACAACACCCGCAGCTGCGGATTCTGGCGGGCCAGCAGCCTGATGGAAGCCTCGTCGAGATGGTCGCGGTGGCCGTGGCTGAGCAGCAGCAAGTCGATGTTAACCAGCTCCTCGGGGCGGCAGGGCAGCGGGTGGCGGCGCTTCAGAAACGCGGAATCGAAGAGCAGCGGGTCGAAAAGGAGCGTGGTGCCGCCCGTGCGCAGCACGAAGCTGGCGTGGCCCAGCCAGACCAGCCCGTCATCCTGGCCGCGCAGAAACTCCGAGCAGCTCACTACTTCCGGCGTCCAGGTGTCGGCCTTTTTCTCCTCCTTCTGCGGGTTTTCGGTCAGAAATTTCCAGCGAAACACATTGCTGAAATCGGGCGTGTAGAGGGTTTCGCCGTTAGCAAACTGCGCCCCGAAGAGCTTGTTGCCAGGGTAGCCGGGCTTAATGGTGCGCAGCTGTTCGTTGCGGGCGTAGGTAATGCGGGCGGCCATGCGGGCGGAAGTCGAAGGAGAAGCGGAAAGCCAAAGAAACGGCAAAGCCCCGGAAATTTCCCGGGGCTTTGCCGTTTCAGCTAGGGAATAGGAAGGTTAATACCCAAACGGCCCCACCGAAAAGGGTGAGTAGCCGGGCGCGACTCCGTTGGAAACCCGCACCCCGCCCGAAATTGTCATGTGCTCAGTTAGCTTGAAGTCGGCGCGCATGTTGACGCCCGAGCCCAGGTTGCTGAAGCCAGAATACGGGCTCAGGCCCGCGCCAACAGCAGGTGCCGTCAGATCTTTCCAGGCCGAGCCTACCAGCGTAACGCGCGGCGACAGGGCATAGGCGCCACCGCCCTGCACGATGTAGCGGTTCTGGCCCGCCAGCCCGATAGTACGCGTTCCTTCGGGCGTAGTAGCCCCAATGCCCGGCACGAGATGCATGTACGTCAGGCCCGCGAATACCGAAAACCGCTTTGTCAGCTGGTAAGAGGCCAGGGGCGTGAGATACGACGCCGAGCCAAACCGACCCGCCGTGACAAAGCCCGCACTCATACTATACGACGCCCGTGGACCGCCGAATCCCAGCTTCGGGGCAGCATCGGCTGGGGTGGGCGTGGTAGGCAGGGCCGTGGTTTGGGCCACCGCGGTTCCGGCCAAACAACCTAGCAGTGCACTCAGGGCAAGGGTAGAACGGAGCATAGCCAAAGGGAAGGAGAAGGAGCGAATAATTTGGTTCAACAAGATACGAAACGTGGCCGCAGGAAAAAGAATGCCATATCAGACTCGTCGTTAAGAATCCGTTATCTAGCGGCGTATTTTTAGGCAGAGCAATGGCTGATTTCGTTTCCTGTCAACGAAGCTGTTTAGAACGTCGCTCGAAACACCCTAAAACGTCATGTCGACCAACGGGAGACATGATCTTCTATTTTACTTTCTAAACAGCCTCATAAATATGTATTCCTTGTGCGCTACTGGAATTAACCCCGAATTTTTTTCAGACCAACTATTCCCTATCCCTCCTATTTGTCGCTCACAACCTGCAGTGCTGCCTACCTTCCGCACCCCTATTATTTCCGCTATTCACATGCCCGAATTAGTGCCGTTGTTTCCGGCCAAAAAGCTGCCTGCCCCCTTCACCACGTTTCAGCCCGCCACAGCCCTACCCGATGTCGCCGAGCGGGTGCGCCACCTGCGCCACTGGTAGCAGGCCGGTAAAGACCGCTACGTATTTTTGGAGCATATTTTTTAGTTTTTGAAAAATATGCTCCAAAAATCCAGCCGATCAAAACGCCCCGCGTACCGAAAGGGGCGCGGAGCGTTGGGCTCTTATTCATCCGGTTTTTCACCGGGCAAGGGAGGACGCACCCGTTTAGTGAATCATCGTTCCGTTGCACCGAACTCTTGCTGGTTGCGCCGGCTTTGAAGCAAGTGAGTTAAGTTCGGGCCGCCATCATCCGTGGCATTTTCAAGCTGAAGCTGTTTAGCAGGTCGCCGAAATCCATCAGCATGACAGTCTGATGGATTTCAGCGACCTGCTAAACAGCTTCAATAGTTTCCTGCTTCCGAAGTTGCAGCGCCGCTGCTCGCATTGCTGCCTCGGCACGACGTAGCCTTCGAAACCAACTCCGGCCGGCCGGCCTTCGACGTCACGTGTGCCAACCACGAAACGAGCACGCACTTCGTGGTAAAGTTGCATCCCCAGGATTTCGAAATAGTCCGCGGGTTGGAGGAAGCCCAAAATCAGCAGCTGATAGGCCAGGTGTCGCCCGACCATTACCTGTTCACGTTTACCGATGAGGAGCTGATAGATGTGCTGCTCAAACCCAACGAGTGGAACGGCTTCGCCGTGACCCTGGCCCGCCAGATTCTACAGGATCGGGGCAAGCTAATCAGTTCCGAGGCAGTGCTTCTACTCCGCAAGCAGCGCACCGCCGACCGGCAGGTTCTCGCCTACAGCGCCTCTGACCGGGTGCACGGCCTGCGCATCATGGTGCTGGGCGTGGTAATGGTTGTAGTACTGGTGTGCTTCCGCATCTACTCTGCTACCTAAGAAGCTGTTTGAGTTAGCAAAAAAAATCTGAAACGGTCATGCTCTATCTGGCGTCCGCTTGTCGAAGCATCTCTACCGCTTCGTTTGAGCAGCCCGACGAAGCGGTAGAGATGCTTCGACTTCGCTCAGCATGACCGTTCTGAATGACTCAGACAGCTTCTAAGGGTGCGGCTGTGGCGTGAGCACCTGCTCCGACTGGCGCAGCCCGCGCCACGCCTGCCAGGCCACGGCCGCTATGCAGGCTCCAAACCAAGCGAAGGGCAGCTCCAGCCGTACCACCGACAAACCGCCACACACCACTATGGTAGCAAAGCTGGCCAGACCCTGCACGGCCTGGTTCAGCCCGAAAATCTCGCCTCGGTCCTCATCGGTCGTGCGCTGCGCCAGTAGTCCCTCCAGTAGCCCCTGAATCAGGGAGAGCGTGAAGCAGTCGAGCGTAATGATGACGTACAGCGCCCAGCGCGACTGGCCCACCAGGCCGTAGCTGGCCAGTACGGGCACGCTCACCAATGCCAGCCAGAAAATGGCCTTGCGCTGATTGATGCGGTCGGCGAAGTAGGTGTAGAAAACGTAGTTGATGGCAATGCTGAGCGCCCCGAAATACATGAAAAAGTAAGACAGCGCGCGGGCATCCATGCGCAGTGGCCCGAGGCTGGCAAAAGGCACGAAGTAGAAATAGTAGCCCGTGCTCATCGTCAGGGCCACTTGCATGAGCACGATGGCCCGCAGGCCACGAGCGGGTGTGTCTCGGGCCTGCAGGCGGGTCCAGATGGTGAAAACGTTCAGGGAGCGGCTCAGCTCGGCCCGCAGCTCGGCCCCGCGCACCCCGTTGCGTTGTGGGTGCGTTTCGCGGAGCCAGAAACTCAACCCTACGTTCACGGCCGCCAGCGCCACGGCCAGGCCTACTACATAGGTGGCCTGCTGGCCCACCGGCACGGCCAGCACCGTGAGCAGCACACCTGCCGCCATAGGCCCCAGCACAAAGCCCAGGGAGATAATAGCGCCCTCAATACCCAGATTCTTGAACAGGTCCTCCTTGGCCGAAATATCGGTAATGGCCGACCGCACCGTGGCATACATGCCGTTTGTCAGCCCGTCGCTGACGCGGTTGGTGAAGTACAGGCCCGCCCGCACCGGCAGCAGCAGGCAGTTGGCCAGCAAGGTGCCCACGGCCGATACAATCAGGATGGGGCGGCGGCCGTAGCCATCGGAAAGCTTGCCTAGCACCGGGGCCGAAAACAGCTGCACCCCCAGAAACAGCGCTGTGCCCAACGACAGCCACAGCTGCGGCTGCCGCAGCCCACGCACGAACTCCGGCATAATCGGCCCAATGGCCGCTCCCACGATGACGTCCAGCAGAATAATGGCGTAAATCAGCACGAGGCGGAAGTCTTTGGGCATACAGGATTGTTGGGTGCGGAATACAGGGAAACGGCTGTACGTAGGCGGTTGTTTGTGAAGGCCGAAGCGAAAAACGGGAAAAAGTACCCCAAAAAAGGAAGGAACGCCGGTGCTGGCGTTCCTTCCTTTTTTGGGCGCTACCGGGCTACAGCTACTTGGCTTTCCCGTTCAGCCACTCCGCCCGAAATTTCTTCATAGCCTTTGTCACGGGGCGTTTTGCGGTTTCGTAGGTTACCACTTCCAGCGTCGGGTCTTCGGCCAGCGTAACCTGCGTGGTGCGCACGCCGCCGCGGGTGCGGTATTCCACGGCTACCGCGTCGCCGGGCTTGTGGGTGGCCAACAAGTCCTGCACTGCTTTGGCGCTGGTCAGGCGCTGACCGTCAATCTTGCGCACCACGTCTTCCCGGTCGAGGCCGGCCTGGTAGAGCGGGCTGCCGATGAGGGTGCTGCCCACGGTGGCGGTGCTGTCGGCGGCGTTGTAGCTGAGGCGGCCCACAAAGCTCGCCTGTCCGGCTTTGGCGCGGCGCACCAGCAAGCCGGCCGGAGCCAGCAGCTCATCGAACTTTGGGAGCTGATGCCCCAGCAGATGCTGGCGGAAAAACTGGCCTGCAAATGCCGTGTCGCGGCTTACTTCGCCCAACACACGCTGCAAGTCAGCCAAGGTGTACGGGTTGGCGGGGGCGTAGTCGCGCTGCTCCTTGCCGTGCTGCCGCCACACGGCGCGCATGTAGGTGTCGAGGTCGGTTTTGTGATTTTGGCGCAGCAGCAAGTCCAGGGCCAAGGCGTTGGCGCCGCCGATGTAGTAGTAGGAGAGGTAGGTGTTGCCGCGGTTGTTGGGGTCGATGGCGGCGGCGGCATCCACGAAAGGAGCCTGCTGGCTCATGTGCACCGGCGAAAAGCGGGCCGCGCCAGGTGAGGTCAGCATAGCGCCCACCAGGCCGCTAAGGGTATACTTACAATACTGGTCGTCGGTAAAGATGCCGGCCCGGCGCATGAGCAAGTCGCCGTAGTATTGGGTGAAGCCCTCCGCAAACCAGAGCGAGTTGCTCATATTGGCCCGCTCGAAATCGAAGGGCTCCAGGTCGCGGGGACGGATGCGTTCCACGTTCCAGCTGTGGAAGAACTCGTGCGACACCGTGCCCAGATTGTTCATCACGTCGTCGCCGCGCAGGGGCCGGTTGCTGGTCACCGACGTGGAGTTGCGGTGCTCCATGCCATCGGAGCTGGTCTGAGGCAGGTAATTGACTACGAAGGTATAGCGCCCAAAATCGTATTGCGGCAGCCCCCCAAAGACGGCTGCGGCTTCTCGTACAATCTTCTTGGTTTTCGCCGTGTAGTCATCCAGCTCCGCGTCGGTGCCCTCGTGCAGTACGCTGAGCTCGATGGTGCGGCCCTGTTCCTGCCAGGAGCGGGTTTTCTGGGCCCCGAGCGAGGTGGGGCTATCCATCAGGTACTGCAAGTTTGGCGCGTAGTACGAGCCTTTATCAGCATCGGGGCGCAGCTGCGTGGCCACCTGCCAGCCGGCGGGCAACTCAAACTTCACCTCGGCCGGTCGCTGCTCCTGCCCACGGGCGTAGGCCAGCGTGGCCGGAATGTTCAAATGGGCATGCTGCTGGTCGATGCCGGCGTAGGTGCCGTCGGTTCGGTCGCCAAACAGGGTGTAGGTAAAGCGCACCGTGCCGTCGTGGCCACTCACGTCCCAGCCGTAAGGATCGGGCCGGCTAACGGCCAACGATTTTCCCTTCGAGTCGGTAGCTTGCACATCGTAGACGTTTTTGGCGAATTCGTGCAGGGCGTAGCGGCCCGGCGAGCTGCGGGCCATCCGAACCTGCAGCGGGCCGGCTTTCAGCTCCGAAAACACCACCGACACCTGAGCTTCGTGGTGAACCGCATTAGGAAACGCAAGGGTATACTGCACCGGAGTCTGGGCCAGGGCCGCGACGGGTAGGGCCAGCGCCAGCAGGAGGGTAACGGCGGATTTCCGCATAAGCAAAGAAAGGGACGAGGATGAAGGCCTAAAAATAGGGCGCTTCGGTGCTACTTAAGCGTTGGCTCGATAGTTTTTCCCGCTGCCGCCTGGGTTCTCAGCCAAATACCGTCGCCTCGGCCATGCCCCGGAAAAAGAGCGTCTGCTGCTGGGCCCGAAGCTGGAAGTGCGCCAATTCCTGGTGCAAATCGGGCATACGGCGGCCACTGATACCGGTAGTGAGGCGGAAAAAGCGGTACATCGTGCTCTGCAAGGCTCGCTGCCATAGGGTGCGGGGCGGCCTAAAATCGGCTACCAGCCACGGGGCTCCGGTCCGCCGGGCCTGGTTGAGGCGGGCCACAATGCTCCGCAGGCGCAGGGGCTCAAACAAGTCGAGGAAGAAGAAGGTGACGATGGCGTCGAACGATTCCGTGGGCTGCAGCGCGTCTTCCGTGCCGAGTCGGAACTCCACCTGGCCCGCCCGGCTGGGTGCTTCCCGGAGCAATGTTTCCCGCGACTTGGCCAGCATCACCGCTGAGGCCTCTAAGTAGAGCACCCGAGCGTCGGGCTGCTGCCGCAACACTTCCGCCAGCACCCAGCCCGTGCCTCCCCCGATGATAAGCACCCTGGGCCGCCCACCCGGCAGCCCGGCCAACGCCGCCTGCTGGGTGCGCCGCAGCGCATCGCCAAACACCAGTTGGGCCAGTTGGTCGTAGAAAGCAGCTACCCGGTCGAAGCCGGCATCGGCAAGTGACATCTTCGGGAATAAAATGAGCGGGAGAATACAGGTAGGCGGTAAGCTGCCCAAGGTATTTCTGGCCAGTGAAGGGCGGGATTCGTATGCAGCAACATTACCATTTTCAGCGCAGCAATGACTGATTATTTACGCCGCATCCTGGCCGGCTGCATGCTATTCATCGCCGAATTTGCCCTCACCCTGGGTATTGGTGTGCTAGGGGTAGTTGGGTTTCTGGCGCTGGGCCGCGAGGTGCTCGACCAGGACGCAGCCGTGTTCGATGCGCGGGCTTTTCACTGGGCGCGGCACATGCTGGGCGAGAATAAGAGTGGTTGGGTGGAGCAGACTACCTTCCTGGCCTCGCGCAATTTCATTACCACCGTAGCGCTGTTGCTCATTAGCTACTTTCTGTTTCTGCGCCGCCACCGCTGGTACACGCTGCTGGTCCCGGTGGTGGCTTTGGGGAGTATCACCTTGAACCTGGTGCTGAAAAATACCTACCAACGGCCCCGGCCCCTACTGCCGCTGGTATCGGCGTCGGGGCTGAGCTTTCCCAGCGGCCACGCCATGATCAGCGCTTCGTTTTACGGCCTCCTGATCTACTTGCTACTGACACACCTGCGCCGGCAAAAAGTTCTGCGCTGGCTGCTCATTGTGGCTCTGCTCGCTCTGATTTTCCTCATCGGCCTCACGCGCGTTTACCTGCGGGTGCACTACGCTTCCGATGTGCTGGCAGGCTTCACGGCCGGCTTGGTTTGGCTGCTAATCGCCATTCCGCTGCTCCAGCAGATCGAAAAAACGGTAAAAGCCAGATTTAAATCCACCACGCAATTGACTGAAAAACAGCCTGGATAGCGGTTTTGAAAAGGTTTCAGCCGACTTTTTTTACCGCATAGTTGATAAAATACGCCCAAGGCCCGTATCTTTGCATCGTTGAAAAGCACCTCCGATAGGGAAGTACACTTTTCAACGATGCGTTGCGCTTGTGGCGAAATTGGTAGACGCGCTGTCTTCAGGCGGCAGTTCCGCAAGGTGTGAGAGTTCGAGTCTCTCCGAGCGCACCACGAAAGCCGATCCGAAAGGATCGGCTTTTTTGTTTTCCGGCCCGCCCGCTTCCGCCTACCTTGCCCATTATTTCCCAGCCCCTGCTTGGTATGAAACCGCTCGTCACGCGCCTCTTTACGCTGCTTACTTTCCTGGCTGTGGAGGTGGGCGTGTTGCTGCTGGTGTTTCTGAGCAACATGGTTGCCTTCTTCTACCTCACGCGGGTCGTGTTCGTGGAGCGGTCCATGGTGCTGGACCAAGCTGCTTTTGCCCAGCTCGATGCGCTCCGGGCCGCGCTGCCGGGCCTTACCCAGTGGGTTATCGTGGTCACGTTTTTCGCGTCGGCTCCCTTTCTGGTGCTGGCGGCCGTGGGTATTCCGGCCGTGCTGGTCTGGGCCAAGCGGCGGCGCGAAGCGGTTGAGGTGTTCTGGGCCGTAGCCGGCTCAGCCATCCTCAACCAGCTCTTCAAAACCCACTTTCACCGTCTGCGCCCCGATACGGCCCTGTTTCCGCAGCTGGGCCTGAGCTTTCCCAGCGGCCACGCCATGATTGGAATGGCCCTCTACGGCTGTCTGGCCTGGCAGCTGTGGCGGCACCGGCGCCATCCGCAGCTGGCCGTAGCGCTGCTGCTGTGGGCGGTGCTCATCGGCCTCACCCGGATTTACCTGCATGTGCACTATGCCACCGACGTGCTGGCCGGCTTCGTTGCCGGACTGAGCTGGCTGGTGCTGCTGCGCTCGGGCCTGCATCTGTGGTGGCGCGAGCAGGCGAAAGTGGAGGACAGTGAAGTGGTGGGCTAATGTTGCATCGTCTGTGTCATTCTGAGCATGGCAAAGCATCTTCCTTAGTTGTGTGCTACCCATTATTCAACCAGCAAAGCCCTTTGCCACCACAGCGGCAAAGGGCTTTGTTCGCTTATTGACCTGGCTGGGTAGATGGAAAAAGGCCCTTCGCCGTATTCAGAACGATAGACGAATCTGAGTTAGAATCAACCTTGCCATCCTACAGCTTCACTTTCACCCGCAATGCCAACAGGCCTTTGACGCCCTGTAGCTCTTCCAGTTCCAGCTCTTCCACTTCCGGCTCCAGCATGCTACGGTCCTGCAGGTAGTCGATGTACTCCATGTACTCGGCCGCTTCGCGGGGCTGGGCATAGACCAGGGCAATCTTGCCCGGCTGCGTGAGCCGCTCTCCGGTGCCCGCTACGGTGGCTTTATCAATGCGTTTCTTGATGATTTCGTAGCGGATATTGTAGGCCCCATCGACGTCGAACTGCCGCTCATCCTGCCGGAAGCGGATACTCAGGGACTGGCCGTGGATCAGAATAAGCTGGGTGGTTTCGAGCGGTACGGCCAGGCGCGGCTGTAGCGCGGCCGTGCGGCGTGTTATTTCGACCGTCACCAGCAGTTGCCACAGGCGCAGGTTTTTCAGAAATACCAGATCAAAGGGCTTGTTTTCGACCAGGGACGCCCCCACGTAGATGTTGTGCTCCACGCCATCGGTTTTGAAGCGCTGGAAATAGTGCGGGAACATCAGCTGGGCCTTGGCCTCTTCTTCGTCGAGATAGTCGCTTACTGTGTCGTTGAGCAAGGTCACGCTCTGCTCAAAGTCCTTACGGCGCTTGTAGAGGATGCCCAACTCGGGGTCGATGTTGCTCCAGTAGTGCGCTATAACCGGCCGCAGCTCCGGCGTGTTGGTGCCCAGGTACTCAAACAAGGGCTCTACTTCCGCCTTCAGTGACTCAAAAATACTGACTTCGTCGCCCGTCAGGATGCCCTGGCGCAGGCGGCGCAGGTTCTTATTGACGTAGAACTTCAACTCATCCAGAATGGGCAGCTGCTGAAATGCGGAGGCCTTCTTGAGTACTTTGTTGGCCAGCGTGAGGTGCTCAATCAGGTCGCCTTGAATGGCCTCGTTCCGGGCCGTGCTGCTGCCGCGAATGTCGCTGGCGCCGTGCAGCGGATACACGTCCTGGAAGATAATATCCTCCATTTCGGCGCTCTTATTGCCCTCTTCGATCTTGTTGAGCAGGTTCAGGGCCGCATCGGTGAAGCGCCATTCCATGGTGGGATGAATGGCCGTAAACTTTTCCTTGATAATGGCCTGCACCCGCGTCTGGATTTCCTCCGAGTTGCGTTTCACGGCCACCGCAAATAGTGGCACGAACTGGGTAACTTCCTCGATGCAGAACTCATCCAGGTCGCCTACGTTGGGCGAGCCTAGCTCCAGCAGGCCTACCGTGTCGTCGCCGTAAGGCAGCAGGGCCAGAATGGCGCTTTTGATACCAATGCTCAGAATCTGCTCGCGCAGGTCTTCGGGAATGTCGGCCTGGGCTACGTTTTGCAGCACCAGCGGCTGCCGGTCCAGCAGCAGCTGGTTGTAGATGCGCCGAAAGCCCGACCCGGCATCCTGGTTGTTGAGCTGCTTGGTCAGGAAGCTATGGTTGATTTTGCGGCCAAAATCCACAAAAGCCCGCTTTTTATCGTCGTAGGCGGCAATACCCAACTGTAGAAACGGCCGGCCAAACAGCACGCGCAGCTTCTCCTGAATTTGCTCCAGGCGGTCGGAAGCCTGCAGCACGTCGCGCTCCAGCAGGTCGTATTTCAGCTCCGATAATATTTCCTGCTCCGTTACATCCACCAAGTGCAGAATGTTGAAGCCCTCGAGCACGAAGCGCTCGGGCGGGAGCAGCTCGTGCCACAAGTCGGCGCGGTGCAGGTTGTGGCCCAGGTGCTCAATCTGGGCGGGCGTCAGGTCGGGCTTTTCGCCCATCAGCCGCACATCCACAAACGACGAGTTGTAGCCCACACCGTAATGGCGGTAGGAGCCGATGTTGTAGTCGGGTACGGTGAAGATGATGGTGCCTTGCAGCGGCAGATGCACGCCGTATATCTTGTCCAGAATCAATTGGTATACCATGCGCGCCATGTAGATATCCATGGTGCGCGTGTCGAAGTTGAGGGGCTGCTTAACGGTTTTATTGTTGTTAAGCAGCACTTCCGCAAACTTGGGCGTGTGGTAAAAGCTCAGGCGCTGAAAGGGCGGCACCGCGCCGCTGATATCGGTCTGAAACGAGGCGGGCGGAAACACGGCCATCAGCAGCGTCTCGACCAAGTCGCAGCTGCAATCCAGCACACTCAGGTCGGTGATGGGCCCCCGGCACCAGGGCGCAGCCGCCACCTGCTCGGCGATGGAGCGGGCCAGCAGCGCTACGCCGGGGTTGGGGTCATTCTCGCGGGCCTGCCAGTAGGCAATGATAGGCTCCAGGCTGAGGTGCGTTTCGAACGGAAAAGCCAGGGTAGTTGCAGCCGGGTGGGCGGTAGGTTCTCGTAGCATAAGTGCGGATATAACAGCTCGTCTTGGCGGATTGATTCACAGTGCGCGCGGCAGTCGGTGGAGCTGTATACGCACCGCGCCCAGACCCGGACGACGGCACTGGAAATGGCCGTTTCCGCGCCGCCGCCCCTGGTAGCTCAGGGTTTGCTCAGCGGAATATACACCGGTTTATCCTCGCCAGTCGGGTCGTAAGCGTCATAGCGCACGCCGTTCACGCGCAAGGACTTGCGCAGGTTGCGGTAGCAGGTGCAGCAGCCACTCTCGCTCTCAAAGCGGCCTTCGACACGCAGGGAGTCAATCACGAATCTGCGGACCGGGTGCGTCAGCCGAATGGTGTATTGGTAGTTCGTAAAGCGCACCCCCAGGGCCGTGAAAGGGCCGGTGGGGCCAAGCACCAGCGAGTCACCCGCGTTGGCCGGCGTCCGGATGATACGGATGGAGTCGCCCTTAAAAGCACTTTTCGGGTCCAGGGCTTTGCGCTGGATATAAACAGTATCCACTTCAGCCGCCGAAAATTGGCCCGGGCCCAGAGTGAAGCGGAAGAAAACGACATCGTCGTTATTGTCCCGGCAAAAGCAGGTGTTGTTGACGCAGCAGGCCGAAACAGCCAAAGTCGCGCCGAGCAGAAGAAACCAGGTAAGAAGTTTGCGTAGCATAGCCAGCCAAAGGTAAGGCCCTAAACGCAGCATCCCGATAACGGCGGGCGGTGCGGTCAGAAATCAACGAAAAACAAGAAGCCAGCCCCGGACGGGGCTGGCTTCTACTACGAACAAAGCGGCGGTCTTATTGCTTGACGAAGCGCTTGGTTTCGGTGCCCGAGCGGGTCGTTATTTTATAGAAATATGTCCCGTTAGGTAGGTCGCTCAGGTTGGTGGTCAGCGTGTGGCTGCCTTTTTCCTGCTGCTCGTTTTGCACCACGGGGCGCAGCGTGTTGCCGCGGCCATCCAGGATTTCGATGGTAACGGGGCCGGCTTTCCTCACTGAGTACTCCAGCTGGTTGGTTGCAGCAGCCGGGTTCGGGTACACGGCCGTAGCCGTAGCCGTAGCATTGTCTGCGGCTGCCGAAGCTGGGGCGTTCGGGTCGAGCAGCAGGAACTTCGCGGGCCGGAGAAACTGCCCTAAGTGGCCCTGGTGGTGCCGCAGCTCGCGGTGCTTGGCCAGCTGCTCGGGTGTAGCATACCTGGCCGCAATAGCCTTAAGGTCAGTAGCCCACTGGTCTTTCTGGGGCTGGATTTCCTGCGCCAATTGCGTTAGCGGAGCCTCGTATTTTTTGGCCAGTAAGCCCACTTTTACCATAATTTCCCGGCTGGCGGAGCGCAGTTCCTGCTGCTGAGCATCGGTGAGGGCGAGGCGCGTTTCGGTAGTGCCGCTCGGCCGCATACTTTCCTGCAGGGCTTTGCCTCGCAGGCGTAGCTCCCGAAGCTGGGTGCGGTAGGTAGCCAGCTGGGCTTTGTCATCGGCCGAGAGCTGGGTTTCCAGCTTCTGACGCTGCTGCCGCACTACAGGCAGCACATTGGCCTGGTAATAGGCTTTTACTTCCTGGCGGCCAGGCTTGTCGTCGCGGCCTTTGGCGAAGGTGCCGGGGCCGGCCAGCAGCACGGCCAGCAGCAGTAGGGTGGCTGTAAACAGAGGAAGTTTCATACGTCTGATAGATAAATTCGTGGGTGCCAATCTTCAGCTCATAGATGCGTGAGGCACGGCAACGTTTAATCAGAAACGAAAAAAAACCACTCCGGCGTATGCCGGAGCGGTTTTTATGTACAGAGGCCGTTTAGGAAGCCTGTCGTTCTGAATTGATTATATCTACTTCCTGCACAGTTTCATAACAGCTGAATACGACTTACTTAAATGTGTCTTTGGTATCCACGATTTTCACCTCGGTCACGTTCAGCTTGTAGGCCGCTATCTGCGCGTCTTCGGCTACTACGGCCTTGGGCAGCCCTTCGCTTACTACCTTGGCATAGCTCATGGGCGAAGGTGTGTTTTGCTTCAGCACCTCGGCCAGCGCCTGAACCTCGCTGTCGTCCGTCACGATGGTGACGTACATGTTCTGGGTTTGCCAGTGCTTTTTGATGGCCTTATTCACATCGTCGAGCGTGAGCTTGGCCAACTGGCCGTCCAGCTCCCGCAGGTAGTCTTTGCGGCCATAGAACTTGGAATCGAGCAAAAATCCCAGCTGCTTGGCGGGTGTGGTGCCGTAGAGCTTCACGTAGGAGCGCAGGAAAGTGCGCGTTATTTCGAAGTCTTCCTTGGTCAGGCCACTCTGTACCAGGTTGTCCATTTCGCGCACGGCCAGGCGCAGGGCGAAGGGCGCATGGCCTACTTTCAGCGTGCCCAGCTCGGCGGGGTATTGCTTGCGCAGGCCTTCGGCAATCTGCACGGGGCGCAGCCACAGGCTGGTATAGTTGGCGTGGCGGGGCACGCCGGGCACGGGCAGCATGTTAGAGCCGCCATTTTCATACCACTCGATGTAGCTGTAGTCGCCGTAGTTCATCGAGCGGGTCGAGCGGATCTTGTCGTAGAGCTTGCCGTAGCTTTTGCGGTGCTCCCCGAGAAAGGAGTTGGCCACCATCAGGGCTGCGAAGTCGTCGCTGGCGCGGGTGGTCTGGATGGGGAAGCCCGCGTATACGGCCGAGCCCAGGGCGTCGGTTTTGCTGATGATTTCGACCCGAATGCCTTTGGGAGCCGCCACCGTAGGCACTACAGCCTTGGCCGTGCTTTTGGGCAGCTTCTCCAAATCATCCTTCAGCTTTTTAGCAAACGACGCGGGGTAGTTGCCGGCAATGCCGATAGTGAGGTTGTCTTTGCCGAAAGCAGCGGCGTAATAGGCTTTCACATCGGCCAGCGTGAGGCTTTTCACGCCGGCGGCGGTGCCGCGCGTCATGTGCTGAAAGCGCGTGCCCCGAAACAGCTGGTCTTCAAGAGCAAACTTGCTGTAGTCCTCATCCGACGAAGCCCGGATGACCTGCTCCACGTAGTTGAGCTGGTTGGACTTGAGCCGGTCAAAATCCTCCTGGGTGAAGCTGGGCGTGAGCATCAGCCCCTGGAGTACCGGGTAAAACTTGTCGATAAAGTCGCGGTGAAACTCGAAGGTAAAGGTGGTCACTTCCTTGTCGATGGTGGCATAGTACTGCGTGGCCATCGGGTAGAGAAAGTCCTTGAGCTGGGCCGGGGTCATGGCTTTGGTGCCGCCTTCGGTCAGTAGCTGGCCGGTGAGGTAGGTAAGGCCTTCCTTGCCCACGGGGTCGGCAGAGGAGCCGTTACGGAATTGCAGCTTCACCACCACTTTCGAGGCGTTGGGCTGGCGCAGCTCCACTACGTCGGCGGCCCGTGTTGGGGCGGCAGCGGCCACGCTCAGCGCGCCGGCGAACAGGAGGCGGGAAAAAATATGTTTCATTGGAGAAGATATGCTACCCGGCCGAGGCCCGGTGAATCAGAGAATGAAGTCGTCGTCGCGAAAGAAAGGCCGGAGCTACTGAATGCCGCCGGTAGAGTTGGGCCCGATAGTGCCCACGGTAACATGCTCGGGCACGAAATACTTCTTGGCCACGGCCTGAATATCGGCCGGCGTTACCTGGTCGTAGAGCGAGTAGAAGCGGTTCAACGACTGCGCGTCGCCGGTCAGCCAGATAAATTCCGCTAAGCTGTTGGCAATCTGGTCGGGCGAGTCGAGGCCCATCAGGAAGCCGTATTTCAGCGCCGATTTGGTGTCGGCCAGTCGCTTGGCGTCCAGCGGCTTGGTTTTCAGCTCTTCCAGGGCCTTAATGATTTCTTCCTTCACGTAGGGCATATCATCCGCCTTCACCACCGAGGCCCGCACCGACATCAGGTAGGGGTCGCGGGTGTAGTTGGGCGAGCCACCCACGAAGCGCACTTTCTGCTCCTTCACCACCAGCTTCTCATAGAGTGGGGAGTTGTCGGAGAACAGCATCGTAAAGAGAATATCCAGCGCCGGCAAATCCTTGTTCTGGTCGGTGAATGCCGGGCCCCGGTAGCTCAGGCTCATCAGGGGCGGAAAGTTGGCATTCTGGATATGCACGTAGCGGGGCGTAGTTTGCTCGGGCTCCGCCGTAATGGCGGGCTGGTAGCTGCCGCGCTTCCACATGCTGAAATACTTGTCGGCCAACTGATTGACCTGCTCCGCCTTCACGTCGCCCACCACTAATAAGGTGGTATACTCGGGCCGATAAAACCGGTCGAAGAACGAGAGAGAGTATTGGTACTGATTGGGCATGTCCACCACATCCTTGAAAAAGCCCATGGTGGTGTGCTCGTAGGTGTGCTTGTCGAAAGCCGCGTCGGCTACTTTCTCGTTGAGCTGGGTGTAGAGCGAGGCCGAATTCTTGGTGTATTCGCCTTTCACGGCTCCGGCTTCGGCCTTGAAGTCGTGCTCGGCATACTTGAGGTGCTGAAACCGGTCGGCTTCCACCTCAAACATTTTCTCCAGCATCGTCGCGTTGCCCGTCATGTGGTACACCGTCCGGTCGAGGGAGGTATTGGCGTTGGCCGACGCACCCAGCGTTTTGAGTACGTCGTTGTACTGGGCCGTCGAATACTTGTCGGTGCCCCGGAACATGACGTGCTCGAAGAAGTGGGCAAATCCGGTGTGTCCCGGCTCCACCTCGTCGCGCGAGCCGGCCCGCACCACCAGAAAGAACGAGGCCAGGCCGGGCGAGTCGAAGGGCACGGTCACCACGTTTAGGCCATTGGCCAGCAGCTTCTGCTGCACCGGGTACGGAAACGCCGGACCCGGCGTAGCCACTGAAGCGGGCGTAGAGGCAGGTGCCGACTTTTTTTGCGCCTGCGCCAAGGGCGCAGCCAGAAGACCAGCGGCCAAAAGCCAGGTCTGCACAGAGTGTTTCATGACGAAAAAGAGAAGTAAGTAAATACCGCGTCCCACCGACGCGTTGCGCGCTCAGAGACTGTCTGCGTGGCTAAAGATTGCACATCCCGCCCTAAATTCCAGCGGCGGGCGTATAGTGCAGCGCCACCGACGGCCACGGAGGCCCACAAACAGCAGCGGCGACACAAGGTGCCGCCGCTTGATATACGAGGGGAAAGAAGACCTACTTGTTGCTCACCCTCGTCTCCGTCGAATCGGTAGGAGCCGGGGAGTCAGGCGTATCGCCTAGCGTTATCATATCCGGCGTTGCGGTGATGACGACGGGGTCCGGAGCGGCGGCGGCGAGCAGCTGCTCGCGCAGGGCGCTGGCGTCGTTGGCCAGTTGGGGCCGGATTTCGTTCAGGGCCTGGCGCAGGGCTTCGATGTCGGCCAGGCGAGGGGCACCTTTTTGGGAGTAGCCGTGGTACATGGCCACCCGAATCTTGGAAGCGCCTTTGCCGGTGTAGGTTGCCAGCGTGTTTCCGTGCACGTCGATGATGTGCAGCTCCGCCTGCAGGGTGGTGCGGAAATACTCCAGCGGTACGCCCAGAAAGCTCGGCGTCATCAGCGTCACCATCTGAAACACCTGAAAGCCGCGGCCGGTGCGCTTCATGCTGGCATTGATAATCTGCAATTTGATGTAGCCAAACTTGGCGCTATCCTCCGGTTCCATCAGGTTGCGCTTCAGCTCCAACTGAAACAAGCGCTCGGCATCAGAGGGCGTAGCCCCATCCGAGGCCAGCAATGCGCTGGCGTCCAAGGTAGTATCCAGGGCGGGCAGGCGGGCGGGCAGCGCCGCCGTAGGCATCGTAAACAGTGCCCGGTTCATCGAGCGGCACCCTATTGTCAACAAAAACAAACTAAGCAAAGAAATTCGTACTAAACGCTTCATGCAGATGTGGTTAGAAGTATAGGTGCCGCTCAGGCTGCTGCTGCTAACGCTAATTACGTGAAGTCGTTTGCTTTTTAATGCAAATATTGAATAGTTACTACTTTCTGTTTTATAGATGCTAAAACACACGAGGCAGGGCTTGCGGCCCTGCCTCGTGCTCAGAAAACAATGAATCAAGCCGCTTTTTAGTGCGCGTGCTGGGCAATGCTGCTATCGGCCTCGGCCAAGTCATCAATAGGAGGAGCCACGTAATTATCCACAAACTCCCCTTCCCAGCGGGCTACTACGGCCGTAGCCAGACAGTTACCAATTACGTTCACGGCGGTGCGGGCCATATCCATCAGCGCGTCGATACCCAGAATGATGAACACCGGCCATGAAGGCAGATTGAACGATGCCACCGTGGCTAGCAGAATAACCAGCGAGGCACGGGGTACGCCCGCTACGCCTTTGCTGGTGAGCATCAGGGTAAATACCATCACCAGCTGCTGGCCCAGCGAAAGCTCGATGCCAGCGGCCTGCGCCACAAACACGGCGGCCAGCGACAGGTAGAGCGTAGTGCCATCCAGGTTGAACGAGTAGCCGGTAGGCATCACGAAGGCCACCACGCGGCGCGGTACCCCGATGCTTTCCATGGCTTCCATGGCGCGGGGCAGGGCGGCCTCGGAGCTGGTAGTAGCGAAGGCAATACTAACGGGCTCCGCAATGGCCTGGATGAAGCGCTTGAGCGGAATGCGGGCAATGAGGGCCACGGGCACCAGCACCAGCAACAGGAAAGCCGCCAGTGCGCCATACAGCGTCAGGAGTAGCTTAAAGGCATTTACCAACGGCGAGAAGCCCATTTTGCCGACCGTGTAGGCCAGCGCCCCACCCACACCGATAGGAGCGAAGAACATGACCACGTTGGTGAATTTGAACATCACTTCCGACAAGCTCTCGGCAAACTCCAGCATCGGGCGGCGGTGCTTGCCGTGCACCATGGCCAGGCCAATGGCGAAGATGATGGCAAATACCACCACCTGTAGCACCTGGCCCTCGGACACCGATTTGGCAATGTTTTCGGGGAAAATATGCAGGATAATATCGGAGGTGGTCTGCTCTACGGCTTGCAGCTTTTCCGGCTCGCCCTCCGCGCCGGCCTGGCTGATGCCCACTCCGGCTTTGGTCAGGTTGATGGCTGCCAGCCCGATGAACAGGGCAAACGTGGTGACTACCTCAAAGTAAATCAGCGCCTTCAGGCCCATTTTGCCCACCTGCTTCAGATCGGCGTGGCCGGCAATACCGACGACCAGCGTCGCGAATACCAGCGGGGCGATAATCGTTTTGACCAAGCGCAGGAAGACGTCGCTGAGCACCTTCATGTTCTGGGCCGCCGTGGGGTAGTCGTGCCCAAACTCGGCCCCGATGAACATGCTCACTACAATCCAGAAAGTGAGGGAGCGGCGCTGGGCGGCATATACTGCCAGGGCCGCCAGGGCCAGCCAGCGGGCTATCTTGGGCAGGGCCTCCGGCAGGCCGCCGATGTTGTTGGCCTGCAGCACGGTCAGGGTCAGGGCAATGACAAAGAGCAGCAGAATCAGAGAAACGAGGCGGGAAAGCTTCATGCAGGAGAAAATCGAAAGGGGAAACAAGGCGGGAAAGTCAGCAAAGATAGGTTTTTGACTTTCGTCGTGGATTCCCCGTTCACAATCTTGTTTTTCGTACCTCTGCGGACTTGTTTTGCCTTACCCGATTTTGCCGTGCCTCTCACCTGGACCCTGACCGCCCACGAGCTTCCGCTGCGCTACACCTGGAAGATTGCCCGCAACGCTTCCACCACCAAAACTAACCTGCTCGTAAGCGTCGGGGAAGGTGCCGCCGGCCCCACGGGCTGGGGAGAGGCTGCACCCAATGTGCGCTACGGCGAAACCCCGGAAAAGCTAACGGCCGAGTTTGACGCTTTGCTAAAAGCCGGGTTGGCAACGTTCAGCACGCTGCCCGCCTTGGAAGAGTTTCTGGATGCGCAGGCCCCGGCCCATGCGTTGCGCTTTGCCCTGGAATCTGCTTTGGTACACTATGAAGCCAGCCGCACCGGGCAGTCGGTGGCGGCGTGGCTGGGCGTGCCGGCCCCGGCCCGCAGAGTGCCCACCGCGTTTTCGCTGCCCATTATGGAGCCCGGAGCGGTAGCCGGCTTCGTGGCCTCGCAGCAGATGAGCCGCTTCCCGCTACTGAAAATCAAGGTGAACCAGGAGAGCGGCTACGATCTGCTGCGGGCTATTACGCAAGTGCTGCCCGGCCGGGAGCTGCTCGTTGATGGCAACGAAGCCTGGGCCGACGCTGACTCCTTATTGCAGTTTTTGGAGAGAATACAGACGCTGCCTGCGCTGCGGGTACGGCTGCTGGAGCAGCCGCTGCCCGCCGCCTGCCCCGCTGACTACCGCTACCTGCGTGGCCGCTCCCCGTACCCGGTTTTCGCCGACGAATCGGTAACCGATACCGCCGACTTCACGGCCATTGCGCAGCAGTTTCATGGTGTAAATATGAAGCTGATGAAAGCCGGCGGCTACCGGAATGGCATTCGGCTGCTGGCCCAAACCCGCGCCCACGGCCTGCAAACAATGCTGGGCTGCATGGTCGAAACGTCGCTGGGTATCTGGTCGGCGCTGCAACTCAGTAGTCTGGCTGATGTGTGTGACCTCGACGGCTTCCTGATCGTGCGCGACGAACCATTCGGGCTGGTGCAGGAGGAAAATGGACTGCTGACGGCGCTGCCAGTGGCCTGGACTGTCACGCGGCCGGTAGCTGGCTGACCTGCCGTACCGAAAAGCAAAAGCTCCGGTATCTGAATCCCAGATACCGGAGCTTTTTGAAATGTTGTTTCGGTTTGCACCCCTAGTGGCGCAGGAAAGACCGCTGAGTATCGTGGTTCTTGGTTAGCACTTTCGCTACTTCACCTGCCGCAGCTGGTCGTCCAGGGCTTTTATCTGCTGGTCGAGCTGGCTGGTATCGGCGGGGCGCTGGGTGCTGCCGCTCAGTAGGTTGATCTTGTCGTTGAGCAGCTGAATTTTCTGTGCCATGAGCGTGATGCGACTGTTCAGGCTGCCCAGGCGGGTTTCCATGTCGGCGGTAGTCGGTGGCGAGTTGCGGTCCACGTACTGCTCATACTGCGCCGCGGCGGGTGCGGCGGCGTCGCCCCGGGAGGCAGCAGCACTACCAGGCGTGGCAAACACTATTTCGCCCTTCATGGTTACATAATCGCCGTCCCGGAGGGTGGTTTTCTTGCCGCCGGGCAGCTCCACGATGCCGCTTTTATAGTTTACTTTCGTGCCATCGGCCAACACCACATTTTTGGTCAGGGGCTTCGTCGTCGCGCCTTGCCGCAGCAGTACTTCGCCGTCGCGCATCAGAAACTGGTCGCCGCTGTTGGCTCCGATTGGCCGGGCAGCCGGTTTGGTTTGGGCTGCGCTAAGCAGCGGGGTAGATAAGGCAGCTAACAGCAGGGCGGAAAGCAAGTGGCGATTCATGGCGCGGAGTTTGGGTACACTCCGCAGCTTACGGGTTTGGCTAAAATCAGTTTTTGGCCCGATGGCTGAAACCCGAAAAAGAATTTGCTAAACTGTGTTGCCACATTAAATGTATGTACATATATTTGCAGCGTAATTCAGCCCGGCTGCGTGCACCTTATGAGAATAGAAGACGAAATCAAGCAGCCCGTATTTAAGGATGAATACCAGAAAGGGTACATCAACCTGATCTACACGGCTGGGTGGTTGCAGCAGCGGCAAGCTGCGGCCTTTCGCGAGTTTGATATTACGTTGCCGCAGTTCAATGTGCTGCGCATTCTGCGGGGCCAGCACCCCAAGCCCGCCACCGTGAACCTGCTTATTGAGCGCATGCTCGACAAAACCAGCAATGCTTCCCGCATCGTGGATAAGCTGGAGGCCAAGGCACTGGTAACCCGCACTGTGTGCCCCAGCAACCGCCGGGCCGTGGATATTCGCATCACCGAAGCCGGCCTGGGGCTGCTGCAGACTATGGATGCCACCGTGCTCAGCCGCCAGCAGAGCATACACGCGCTGACGCCGGACGAAGTAACGCAGCTGAATGCCCTACTTGACAAAATCCGCGACTGACGTTTTTCAGTCATTCCCTTGTTTCTTCCTTACCACACTTTCGTCATGAAAAAATTCGCTCTCTCCGCCTTATTCGTTGCTTCCGTATTGGCCGCTCCCGCAGTAGCCAAAGATCCAACGGCCCCCAAAGCCGCCACCAGCGTCAAAGCCGGATCTACCTATAAAGTACAGCCGCAGCTCAGCACCTTGGGTTGGGTGGGCAAAAAAGTAACGGGCCAGCACAGCGGCACCATTCAGTTCAAGAGTGGCGACGTGGAAGTGAAGGGCAACCAAATTACGGGCGGCACTTTCCTGGTGGATATGAACTCGCTGAAAGTAGTTGACATCACCGATGCCGACACGAACGGCAAACTCATGGGCCACCTGCGCTCCGACGACTTCTTCAGCATTGAGAAGAACCCGACCGCAACGTTCAAAATCACGAAGGTTACGTCCATCAAAGGCGCGGCGGCTGATGCTAACAACGCCACGATAACCGGCAACCTGACCATCAAAGGCATCACGAAGCCCGTTACCTTTCCCGCCAAGATGGGCGTGAAAAACGGTGCGGCTGCCGCTTCCGGCACCGCCGTTATCGACCGCACGCAGTTTGATATTAAATATGGCTCGAAGTCGTTCTTCGAAAGCATTGGCGACAAAGCCATTGACAACGAATTCACGATGAGCTTCAACGTTATTGCCAAGCAATAAGCACGAAAGTATCCCACGCAAAAGCCCCCGTTGTATGAAACGACGGGGGCTTTTGCGTGTCAGATAGAAGGATTATTTCTGGCCGCCGCTGGCGGGCAAGGCTTGTGCCGGCGACGTTGTTTGGGCCGGCATCGTATTGGTGGGGCGCGTCACGGCCGTGCTGTTGCGCAATACGAGGTGCAGCGGGGCCACGTTCATTTCGCGCAGGCTAATGATGCCGTGCACGGTTTCGCCCGGCCTAATGGTTTTATTCGTCAAATCGTTGGTAACGAACTCCATGCGCATATTCTTGTTGGCAGCGCTGGCTCCTAGCATATTACCAGCTGCTACTCCCAAGCCCCACGGAAAAATAGTGCCGCCGGTCGTCACGCCGGTGCTCGGATTGGTGGTGCCACCCAGCGTTGCGGCCAATGGCGTGTAGAGCAGATAGATCCAGACGCCCTGCTTCATATCCGTGGCGGCCTGCAAGGCGGGCACCGATACGGTAGGCCGGTCGCCGAAGAACAGCTCCAGGTCGCGGGAGAAGTTCAGCTCGTTGCCGGTGTTGTTTTTGATGCGCACTGCTACGGTTTGGTAGCCGCGCTTGCGCTCCTTCTTGATGTACTTCTTGTTGTGGCCATGGATGGACAAGGCGCTGTATTGGTAGCTGAACTCCACGGGGCTGTCGGGCGACGAAACAGAAGAGTAGCTCGTGAGCGTGCTGGGGCGAATGGGCGTGTAGCTACCCGCGCAGCCGGTCGTAAACAGAATAGCAAAACCGGCCAGAATACGCGTAAATGTGTTGGGCATAAAGAGGAAGAAGAGGGGGAAAAAGATAGAGCTAGCGGCTCAGACAGTTCGAGCCATCCATCAAAATTATCTGTTTGTTCTTCACCCTGTATGCCTGTCGAAGCACAAAAAACGATTTATCCAGCACGTACTTGCTATTATCTAATTCGCCGCCACTTTGTCTTTATTTAGACTGGCAGCACCAGCTCGCGGGGTAGCTCAAACCGAAGGTTACGGCTCTTGCTGCGGTTGTGGAGTTGGGTCAGAAAATCATCCAGCTCGGGCTTGTATTCCAGCCACAGGTCTTCGTGCAGGTTGGTCAGAATCAGCTGGGCGGTGCGGGCCGTGAGGCGGGCAGTGCTTACATAAAAGCCGTTGTAGGGCGAGTCGAACTGCCCGGTGTAGTTGTCGAAAATCAGCCGCAGCGCGTACAGGTTCAGGTCGATTTCCAGGCGCTTGTCTTTGGTGATGCGGCGGGCCCGGGCGCTTTCCTTCACGGCTTTACCCAAGGCTTTATTCAGGCTCCGATTCAGCAAGCGGCCCGTTACGGCCACATTAAACAGCTCGTGCACGCGGTCCGAGGTGGCCTCGTACACCTGCTCCAGCGTCACGTCGGGCAGCAGTTCGAAGGTCAGCGTTTCGTACAGCTCCGCGTCGCGGCGCACGGCCCGGAGTAGCAGCTTTTCCTTGTCGGCGTCGGGCAGGCGCTTGAGGGCTTTCTTAAATTCGGAAGATGGAACGGGCATGGAAGTCTATACCAGTAACGGGTGGCAAGCGTCATTGCGGCGGGCAACAGCGAGCATCATCAGCCCGCCGCAATACCTGTAACATGACGCCCGTCACCCGTTAGCTGAATCAAAGGGTGTGGTTGAAGTAGCAGGTGATTTTCGGGAGCGTTTCCCCCGGCTTTTGCCTCCTACGTTGTGCGGCTGGCCGTGGTACACGCAGGAATGGAGCTGGAGTCCGGATTCACGGTTTTTTGCGGGAACCGAGGCGGTGCTGCTACCCCACTACGTCGTGTGAGAAGTCATACATGAGTGAGGGGAGCATAAACAGGGGAAAGGTGGGAGGTTCAGGGCCGGAAATTACGGTGGATTTGCGAAGAACTCCGCACGGCCGGCTTCCGTGCTTTTCGCCGCCAGCGGGCCCGCCAACCGGTCATCAGCCGGCCGGCCGGCGAATGCCGAAAAGTCCGGAAACGATTCTGGCTACGAATGGGTTATACCAGGCCGGGTGCCCGGTAAAGACGCTTTTTTACCCGATTTTCCGTACTTTTGTGCCATGACCACCAAACCGCAAATCGACTACGACGAGGATGTACTGCTGCTGGAAGAAACCATTGAGGTGCGCGACCTGATTGTGTACAACGATGACGTAAACACCTTTGAGCACGTTATCCGGACCCTAATCGACGTGTGCGGCCACGAGCCGGAACAGGCCGAGCAATGCACCCTGCTGATTCATCATAAGGGCCGGTGCACCGTGAAGCATGGCGCCTACGAGGAGCTGGCCGATATGTGTACTGCCATTCACGACCGGGGCATCTCTGCCGACGTCTTGTAGCCTCCGCTAAAAAACGTCTGTCATCCTGCGCGGGCGAAGGACCTTGGTTACGCAGAAATTGGTATTTGCGTAGATAAGGTTCTCGTCCCGTGCAGGATGACAGTTCTATTGTTACTTCTCAACGCTGAATGGAATTTCCTTCCAAACTCATAGAAAACGCAGTTGGTGAGCTGGCGAAGCTGCCTGGCATCGGGCGCAAAACCGCGCTTCGTCTCACGCTGCACCTGCTCAAGGCGGAAACCGAAGCTACCAGCGCGCTGGCGGAGGCGTTGGCGAAGATGCGGTTTGAAATAACGTACTGCCAGATCTGCCACAATATTTCGGACACCGAGGAGTGCGGTATCTGCGCCAATACACTGCGCGACCATTCTACGGTGTGCGTGGTATCGGATATTCGGGATGTTATTGCCATCGAAAATACCGGTCAATACCAAGGCGTGTACCACGTGCTGGGCGGCGTTATTTCGCCCATTGAGGGCATTGGCCCCAGCGACCTGCACATCGATACCTTGCTGACCCGTATTCCCGATTCGGAAGTCAAGGAAATTATCCTGGCCATAAGCCCGACGATGGAAGGCGACACTACCGCGTTTTTCCTGTCGCGCAAGCTGCGCGAGTTTCCGGACGTAAATATCAGCACTATTGCCCGGGGCATTCCGATGGGCGGCGAGCTGGAATATGCCGATGAAATCACGCTGGGCCGCTCCATCGTGGAGCGCACCCGGCAAGTGAAGCAGTAAGCTCAGGCCACGGCCATGGTAGGCTGCGGCAGATAAGCAGAGGAAGGCTCCGGGTGGGCTTTCCTCTTTTTTATGCGCGGAAAGGGCGTTTGTACCGGCAGCATATACAGGATCAGGCTGCCCGCCATGGCCAAGAAGAAGCTGACCAGCCCAAATACCAGCGCAATACCGAAATGGAAGCCGATGGCCAGCCCCAGCAGCTTGCGCCGCTGGGCAGCAGCCATAAAGAAGGCGCCAAACAGCAGGATCTCAAAAATCACGGTGCCCCAGGTCAGGGCGGTTACTACGTGGGCATTGGTCAGAGCGGGGGCCAGAAAGCTTTGCATCCAGTCGGGGTAGCCAAACAGCGGGTCGTTGAAGAAGTAATACACCGCCGTGCCGTTTTTCCACTCGTCCAGCTTATACATCTTCTCGATGCCGGCGTGGAAATAAAGCACCGCCATTTGGAGGGCAATGAGCGTAAGAGCCCCGCGGGCAATGAAGTTGCGGTAATAGCTCGGCCGGAGCTGCGGCTCGTTTACCCAGTGGTTTTTGCGCCCGTCCAGCAGCGTCACCGGCACTAGCAGCATCGTCACGATGGAGCCGATTTGGTCGCCGCCCTCTACCAGGCTGGCCGCCTGCAGAAGGCTGTAGGTGACCAGCCAGTGCAGCACACCCGTGTAGCGCGGCAATACGCCGGATACCACCAGCGCCAGCACTACCAGGCACACCGCGTAGGCGGCCCCAAGGTGCTCGAAGCCAAAGAGGAAGAAAATGTTGAAGTGCTCGAGCGAAGGGTCTAGGCTCAGCTTGCCAAACAGCTGCCGATCAAACAACACCTCAGGCCCGCTGAATACCAGTGTGAGGAGGGTGCCCAAGGCAATGATGGTGCGCCCCAGGCCATAGACCCACGTAAAAGGGTTGATGGCCGCGTAGCTGTCCAGGGTGTGTAGCAGATTCTTGTACATAGCTATAGGTATTTTTTAGTCGATTGTTACTTTCAGGTATTCCTCCGGGTTGGTGAAGTGGCCGGGGTATTGCGCCCAGGCCCAGGGCACAAGGTTGAAGCGCTTCACGAGGTAGGCCCCTTTGGTGAGCTGCGTAAATTTCAGGGGCGAATACGCCACTTGCACGGGCGCAATGGCGTCGGAGCCGACCAGCTCGGCCAGAGAGTAGGTTTGGTAGCGCGACCAGTCTTTTTCCTGCACTTCGGCCATCATCCGGCTGAATTCCATGTTGATGCGGCGGCTGCGGCGCGACAGGCCGTGCAGGTTGCGGGCATCGGAATTGCGGTACGAGGCCAGCGTCAGGGTTTTGTCGGGCCGGATGCGGTAGAGCACGATTTTCTCTTCCCGGGGATTTCGGGTGAAAAAGCCCCAGCCCTCGGGCAGCAGCGCGCTAAACATATAGCGCTCCTGAAAAGAGGTTTCGGTGGCATTGGTGCCCACCGACGCCAGCCCGGCCTTAGCGACCAATACAAAGCCCGCTATCAGAAGCGACAGGTAAAAAACAAAGCGTTTAGCTTCCATAAAGAATGAGGGTTTTGGGGGATGATAGAATAACAACAGCGGGCACACTGCCCGCCCGGCCGCGTGTAGCGCAGCGACAATTGAAAGGTAGGAGGTGGAGCACCGCCGGAAAATTCTATTACACAAACGCCCTGTTTATCGAGATAAACAGGGCGTTTGAAAAAAACAGGTAGCGAGGCCTGACCAACGAGTTGCGAGGCACTACCCCCGGCCGGCAGTCGGGGGCAGGAACTACCAGCGCTTAGCCTTTGCGGCTGCCTACAAAGGCAATGTCGCGCACCAGCTTGTCGGTTTCCAGGCTGGCCCGCTTTTGCATGGCTTCGGTCAGCTCGGTGCTGCCTTTCAGGCCGTTGGGCACGAAGCACTGAAATTGCATCATTGGTCCTGGGTACAAGCCCCAATCCAACTGCATCACATAGCCTTCGATTACCAGCGGCTGCTCCAACTCCTCCTGCTGGGCCACCCCAGTGTTGGCCAGCTGACTATCTTTGATGTAGCGCTCCAGGTCGGCTTGCTTCGAGAAGTCATACGCGGCCAGGTCCAGCGGCTGGCCGGCGGCCTTGGTGGCTAGCTGGCGGGGCACAATCTTTTGCACGGCGCTGTAGTGCAGGGCCGCACCCTTGCGCAGCGCCGTTTCGATGCGGCTGAAATCCTGTGAGGCCACGGCGTCGGCCAGATCGGCGAAATAGCCGGGGTCCAGCTCTTTAACAAAGGTGGTTATCTGGCGCATAGCGGCTTGTCGCTCCTGCGTGTGCTGGCGGCTTTCCTTGGCCATAGCCGAGCGTTGTAGGGCCAGGTAAGGAATACGATCTGCGACCGGGCCCTGCACCATAAAGATGCCCTGGAACAGCTCTTCGCCGCTGTACTTAGTGTCGGCGACAGATGTCGGCGTCGGCGTCGGCGCGGCAGACGACATAACTTGGTCTTTGCTGCAGCTTACCATCAGCGACATGCCCGCCGCCAGCAAACCTAATGCTTTGAGTGATGTAACCGGAGAAAAATAGGAGTTCATAACGTGAAAGGATAAAGTGGAATATGTGGAATATAGAGTACTAGTGGGGCGGAAATCAGCGCCCCGGTATGCCGTCGACCAGTCGTTTTCTTACAGGTTCAGCGCAATCTGTTTGATGACCAAGTCAACTTTGAGCTGACTGTCCGACGATTCATCGTTGAGCTTTTCAAAGAAGGCGTGCGCATGCTCCGCAATAAATACTGATACGCTCTGGTAGGCTACATAATCGCCGCTCTGGTACACCATGATCATAGATACTTCCGACTGTATCGCCGTCGGCGATACTTCCTGGCCAGCGGCTGCCAGCGCAGCACGGGCATCCTGTACGTAGCGCGTAATGTCCTGCTCGTTCCGGAAATCATAGCGGGTCATGTCCAGCGTCCGCAGAATCTTTTTGCGCTCCAGATAGGCATCCTTCTCCGTCTGCGACGTCAGCGCATGCAGTGTCACTGCCTCGTTAAGAGTTGTGCCCTGCTTAATAGCATCTTTCACGCGCTGGAAATCCTGGGAAGCAATTGCCTGCTTCAACCGGTCGAAATAGGTGGGGTCCAGGCGCCGCGCCGCGCTGACCATCGCATCGATATTGCGGCGGCGCACAGTAGCCAGGGTGGGGTTTTGCGCCAGACCTTTGCCAATGGTAAGCCGGTACGAATCGAACGCCGGGATTTTGGTGGCTACTTCCCCGTCGAAGAAGAAAATACCCCGGTAGAGGGCTTCGCCGGTGTAGTTTTCGGCTTTGGTAGCGGCAGTGGCAGTGCCCGGCGCTACTTGCTCTTCTTTGGAGCAGCTGCTCACTACGGCCGCGCCACCCAAGAGCAGGCCCAGCACGGCCGGAGAGGCCGAATTGATAATGTTTTTAAGCATAACGTTTACTGGTTAAATAGATAGATAATGGATTATTTATGATGTAAAGAAGCCGAGGAAAAACCACATTGGCAACAGCCGACGGCCGGGCTGGTACATACAGGGTGAATACCGCTACTAACGCTACGGAAGTAGGTATGTACCATTGATTGCCTATCTTTCGGCGTCTTTCTGCGTGGCCCTATCTGTGAAGCTTTCCGTCGTTATTGTCAATTACAACGTCTGCTATTTTCTGGAGCAGGCTCTGTTGTCGGTGCGGCGGGCAGTGGAAAAGCTGGGGGCTCCGGCCGAAGTATTTGTCGTCGACAATAACTCCGTCGATGGTTCGGTGGCGATGGTACGGGCCCGCTTTCCGGAAGTGATTCTCATTGAGAACAAGGATAATCCGGGTTTCAGTAAGGCCAACAACCAGGCTATGCGCCGGGCACAGGGCCAATACGTGCTGCTGCTCAACCCCGACACCGTGGTGGAGGAAGATACCTTTCGGGCCTGCTGCGACTTTATGGACGCGCACCCCGATGGCGGCGGCCTGGGCGTAAAAATGCTGGATGGCCAGGGCAAGTTTCTGCCCGAGAGTAAGCGCGGCCTGCCCACGCCCACCGTGGCTTTTTATAAGATTTTTGGCCTGGCCAGCTTGTTCCCGAAGTCACGCACCTTTGGGCGCTACCACCTGGGGTTTTTGGACAAAGACCAACCCCACGAAATAGCCGTGCTAAGCGGCGCCTTTATGCTGATGCGCCAACGGGCGCTCGACCAGGTGGGCCTGCTCGACGAAGACTACTTTATGTACGGCGAGGATATCGACCTCTCGTACCGCCTGACGCAGGGTGGCTGGAAGAATTACTATTTCCCCGGCACCCGCATCATTCATTATAAGGGCGAAAGCACGAAGCGCACCAGCGTCAACTACGTGTTCGTGTTCTACCGGGCCATGGTGATTTTTGCCCGCAAGCACTTTGCCCCGCAGCGCGCCGGCACGTTTTCCCTGCTCATCAACTTGGCTATCTGGCTGCGGGCGGGCGTGGCGGTGGGGCAGCGGCTGGTGGCGCAGGCGGCCCCCGTGCTGCTCGATGCCGGCCTGCTCTACGGCGGCATGTACTTTCTGAAAACCTACTGGGAGCAGAACCACAAGTACGTGCGCACCGACTACCCGGCCGCCTTTATGCTGGTGGCTGTGCCGGCCTACATCGTGGTCTGGCTGACGTCGGCTTACTTCAGCGGGGCCTACGACCGGCCCACCAAAACCGCGCGTATCGTGCGGGGTATTTTCCTGGGCACGGTCCTGATTTCGGCTATTTCTAATTTTCTGGATGCCTACCGCTTTTCCAAGGCGCTCATTATTCTGGGCGGGGCCTGGAGCATGGCGGCGATGGTGGGGCGGCGGCTGGCGTTTCATTTCTGGCGCTACCGCGACCTGCGCCTCAGCGAGCGGCGACAGAAGAACGTGGCCATCGTGGGCTCGGCTACCGAAAGCCACCGGGTGCGCCGGCTGCTGGAAACGGCGGCGGTGCAGGCCCGCATTATCGGCTACGTGAGCCCCACGGAAACAACAAGCAGCTCCGGCAACGACGATTTGCTGGGCGAGGTGCGCCAGCTCGAAGATATCATCCGGATATATGCCCTGGATGAGCTGATTTTCTGCGGTAAAGACTTGTCAGCCAGTCAGATTATTGCCTTGATGGTAGCCTTGCCTCAGCAGCCGCCGGTAGCCTATAAAATCCTGCCCGAGGACAGTGAATACATTATCGGCAGCTCCTCAAAAGACGCTCCCGGCGACTATTATGCCCTCGATATTGCCCTGAACCTGTTTCGGCCCCAGGAGAGCCGCAACAAGCGGGTGCTCGACGTGCTGCTGAGCCTGCTGCTGCTACTGGGCGCGCCATTGCTTATCTGGGTGGAAAAGGAAAAGGTCGGCTTCCTGCGCAACTGTCTGCGCGTGCTCATGGGCTCCTGCACGTGGGTGGGCCTGCGCTACGCCGCGCCGCCGCGCCGCACGGCGCGGCCTATTCTCTCGCCCGCCGATGCCGTACCGGCCGCCACCGCGCTGTCGGAGGCCACGCGCCGCCGCCTCGAGCTGCTCTACGCCAAGGATTATGAGCCTTCGATGGACTTGAGCGTAGTGTTGCGCTGCCTGCGCGAGCTGGGCCGCCAGGCGTAGGGCTGCACCTGGGAGGGGCGGGCTGTTGCGCCGGGAAGTCAGACGGTAAATCCATACTTTTGCTCCTCCCCACCCATCCCAACCCGCTTCTTTATGGCCGAGTCTGCCGCCACGCTTGCTTCTTCCGTCTTGTCCGACCGTATCAGCGCTCTGCAGGAATCCCAAACGATTGCCATGGCCAAAAAAGCCCGCGAGCTAATGGCGCAGGGCATCGACGTGATTAACCTGAGTTTCGGCGAGCCGGATTTTCAAACTCCGGAATACATCCGCGACGCGGCGAAGCAGGCACTGGATGAGGGCTACACGAAGTACACGCCCGTGCCCGGCTACCTCGATTTGCGCCAGGCTATAGCCGATAAGCTGCAGCGCGAAAACCAACTCGACTACAAAGCCGAGAACATTGTGGTAAGCACCGGGGCCAAGCAGGCGTTGGCCAACGCGGTAATGAGCTTAGTCAATCCCGGCGACGAGGTTATCGTATTTGCGCCGTACTGGGTGAGTTACGAAGAAATGGTGCGTTTGGCCGAAGGCGTTTCCGTGACGCTGCTCGGCACGCTGGAAAACGACTATAAAGTGACGGCCACGCAGCTGGAAGCTGCCATTACGCCGCGCACCAAGCTTATTATGTACTCTTCGCCCTGCAACCCAACTGGCTCGGTATTCACGCGGCCCGAGCTAAGTGCCCTGGCCGAAGTGGTAGCCCGCCACCCCCAGGTGCACGTGCTGGCCGATGAGATTTATGAGTACATCAACTTCGTGGGTGAGCATGTCAGCCTGGCGCAGTTCGACGCCATCAAGGACCGCGTCATTACCATCAATGGCTTTTCGAAGGGCTACGCCATGACGGGCTGGCGCGTGGGCTATCTGGCCGCAACCCGCGAAATTGCGGCGGCCTGCGAGAAAATGCAGAGCCAGATTACTTCCGGCACCTGCTCGGTGGCCCAGCGCGCCGCCCTGGCCGCGCTGCAGGGAGGCCGTTCGTCAGCCGATACGATGGTGGCCGCCTACCGCCGCCGCCGGGATATGGTGCTGGAACAGGTAGCGGAAATTCCGGGCTTCAAAACGCCGACGCCCAGCGGCGCTTTTTACATTTTTCCTGACGTCAGCGCCTATTTCGGGCAGACCGCGCCAAACGGCGTCGTCATCACTACTGCTTCCGATCTGGCGCTGTTCCTGCTCAACGATGCTCATGTAGCGGCTGTCACGGGCGAGGCGTTTGGCGCGCCTAACTGCATGCGTTTCAGCACTGCCGCCTCCGATGAGCGGCTGCACGAAGCGTTTGTGCGCATCAAGGCGAGTCTGGCTAAGCTGGTATAATTTCGCTCGTGCGGAACTCTCACCCTGAGCATTCCGCGCATGAAGCGGCAACGAAGCATCCTCGTCACTTTAGTGACAAGCTTACTGCAGCATGAAAACCCCCTTTACCGTCTGCGCGGTAAAGGGGGTTTTGTATTCAGAGCCCATTCGAATAGGCCGTCCTGCTGAGCGCAGTCGAAGCATCTCTACTGCTTCGTTGCAATGCCAATTGAGTAGCACTGCGGTAGCGATGCTTCGACTGCGCTCAGCAGGACGTTCATTAAGAGCCTATTCGGATAGCAACTTATGGGTAGGACAGCAAGGCCGTTCGCAGGCTAAGGATGACAGATAGAAAAATGCCTCTCTCATACCAGAGCGCCATCATGCTGCCCATCCCGCTGCGCCTGTTTACCTTTGCCGCTTCTCTTCGAAACGCTCTGATGCCGACTGTCGCTTCCTTTACTACGCTTCCCGCCGTCTTTAATGCCTTCAACCATCTGACTGTGCTCATCGTGGGCGACGTGATGATGGATGCTTACGTGTGGGGCAAAGTGGGCCGTATTTCGCCCGAAGCCCCGGTGCCGGTCGTGAATGTGAGCCGCACGGAACAGCGCCTGGGCGGGGCCGCCAACGTGGCCCTGAATGTGCAGGCCCTGGGAGCCACGCCGCTGCTGTGCGCCGTAATCGGGGAAGATGCCGGCGGCGACCAACTGCTGGAGCTGCTCCGCGACAAGGTGTTGTCGGCGGAGGGCATCGTGCGCAGCTCGCACCGTCCTACCACAGTCAAGCAGCGCATTCTGGCCGCTGGGCAGCACCTGCTGCGCATCGACTCGGAGGTTGAAACCGACCTCAACACTCACGAAGCCGCGCTATTGCGGGCCCGCTACGAAGCCCTCATCGGCCGGGCCGACGTCGTTATCTTCGAAGACTATGATAAAGGCGTGCTCAACGCCGACAGCATTGCCCACTTTATTGCTTTGGCCCGGCAGCGTGGCATTCCTACCGTCGTCGACCCCAAGAAGAAGAACTTTCTGGCCTACCAGCACTGCACGCTGTTCAAACCCAACTTGAAGGAGCTACGCGAAGGCCTCAAGCTGGAATTTGGTGACACCGATGCTGACCGGCCGCACTTTGAAGCCGCCGTGGAGCGTTTGCGCGAATTGCTGATGCCCGAAATTGTGCTGGTCACGCTCTCGGAGCGGGGCGTCTTTACCGAATCGGCTGCCAGTGGCCGCAGCTATATTCCGGCCCACCTGCGCATGATTTCCGACGTGTCGGGTGCCGGCGACACGGTTATCAGCATTGCTGCGCTGTGCGTGGCTTTGGGTCTGGCGCCGCCGGTATTGGCCGCGCTGGCCAACCTGGGTGGCGGGCTGGTATGTGAGCAGGTGGGTGTGGTGCCCATCGAGAAACAGCTGCTACTGGCCGAAGCCCAGGACGCGGCACTGCTAGTGCACTAAGCCACCATGTAGCACAAAATACTCGCGTGGTGAGCGAATTGGGGCCATATATTATCTGAGATGTGCCGGTTTTCACAACTAAAAAGCCCTTTCCTACACCAGTAGAAAAGGGCTTTTGTTGTAAGGCGAAATTCCACTTTATGAGTCGTCAGACGACAACAACCGCACGGGCGGCGCGGATGCCCCACGAAGTGAAACTGCGCGTTATAGGTTGCCCTCGCGGGCCAGCGTGCTGAACTCTTTCACCGTATTCACGAACACGCGCACGTTATCCGGGTTGGTGTCGGGATATACGCCGTGGCCGAGGTTGGCAATGTGGCGGTGGGGGCCGAAGCGACGCAGCATCTCAATGGTAGACTTTTGTACCTGCTCCCGTGTGCCGTACAAGGCGCAGGGGTCCAGGTTGCCCTGCAAGGTTTTGTCGTTGCCAATAGCCGCCCGCACCGACCGGGGGTCTTCGTTCCAGTCGAGCCCGATGGTGCGGCAGTTGAAGCGCGAAAAATCGGAAATGGCAAACCAGGCTCCTTTGGCGAATACCGTGACCGGCACTCCGGCGGGCATAGCGTCGCAGATGGCGGCAATGTAGCGGGCCGAGAATTCGTGGTAGTGGTCGGGGGGCAGAATACCGGCCCAGGAGTCGAACACCTGCACCAGATTGGCCCCAGCTTCTACCTGCGCCCGGAGGTAGGCGATGGTCGTGCGCGTGATTTTGTCCAGCAGCTCGTGGGCCAGCTCGGGGTTAGTGTACAGCATGCGGCGGGCTTTGGAGAAGGTTTTGGAGCCGTGCCCTTCCACCATATACGCCAGAATAGTCCAGGGAGCACCAGCAAACCCGATGAGAGGCACGCGCCCGTTCAGGGCCCGCTTGGTCACCCGGATGGCTTCCAGCACGTAGCCCAGATGCTCCTCGGGGTCGGCCACGCGCATCCGCTGCACATCCTGCGCCGACTTAATGGTTTCGGGAAACATCGGGCCGCGGGCCTCTATCATTTCGTAGGTCAGGCCCATTGCTTCGGGCACCACCAGAATATCGGAAAAGATAATAGCGGCGTCTACATCCAGGGCATCGACGGGCTGAATAGTGACCTCCGCTGCCAGCTCGGGCGTTTCCACCAATTCCTTAAACCCGCTCAACCGGCCACGAAGGGCCCGGTATTCGGGCAGAATACGGCCCGCCTGGCGCATGAGCCAGACAGGAGTACGTTCGGTTTCTTCGCCACGGGCGGCACGGAGCAGGAGGTCGTTCTTCAGCATAAAAAAAGGGCGCAATAGCCGTAAATCGGGCGCAAGTTACGGTCTGCCGGGCAGCAATGCTTGGGGGAAGTACGGGCGTAAGGTTTACTTGTTGAAAGTAAGCTGTTTAATGGAGTGGTATATGGCTGGAGCAACGTTGTTCCGGCTGTCATCCTGAACGATGCGCTGCGGAGTAAAAGACCTTCCCCGCCACTTCATGCGCGGAATGTTCAGGATGACAGCCGGAACACGACTACATCTCTGCTAACCATTCGTCTGCTTGTAGTGTACTGTGGGCTGGCTGCGCAGTTGGTCGGCGGCCCATTCCGGCGTGATATCGCGCTGCGGATTGGCCAGCATCTCATAGCCCACCATAAACTTGCGCACCGTGGCCGAGCGTAGCAGCGGCGGGTAGAAGTGCATGTGCAGGTGCCAGCTTTCGTGCTGCTGCCCATCGGTGGGGCGCTGGTGCAGGCCGGCTGAGTAGGGAAAGGAAATCTGAAACAGGTTGTCGTAGCGGATGGTAATGTCGCGCAGGGCCTCGGCGAAGCTGGACTTCTCGGCCTCGCTCAGCTGCTCAATGGACGTGACATGGCGGCGGGGGAGGAGCATGGTTTCAAAAGGCCATATTGCCCAGTACGGCACCAGCGTCACAAAATGCTCGTTCTGGTACACCAGCCGGGTTTGCTCCTTAAGCTCCAGCTCCAGATAATCGACCAGTAGGCTACGGCTGTGCTCCTGAAAGTAAGCGGCCTGCTGCACGGTTTCCTTGGCCGGGTCGGCGGGCACGGTGCGCTGCGCCCAGATCTGGCCGTGCGGATGCGGGTTGGAGCATCCCATCATAAAGCCTTTGTTCTCAAAGATCTGCACGTAGTTGATGTCCGGCCGCGCGCCCAGTTCCTGGTATTGCGCCACCCACACCTCCACCACCTGGCGGATAGACGCCACGTCCATTTCGGGTAGTGTGAGGTCGTGGCGGGGTGAAAAGCACAACACCCGGGCCACGCCCGACTCCGCTTCGGCCCGCAGCAGCCCGCCTACATTCACGCTGCCCGATGGCACATCGGCCTGGAGCGCGGCAAAATCGTTGTCGAATACGAACGTGCTGTCGTAGCTCGGGTTGGTGGCCCCGTTGGCGCGGGTGTTGCCGGGGCAGAGGTAGCACGTAGGGTCGTATGCGGGGCGGGTTTCGGCCTCCGGAGCTTCCTGCTGGCCTTGCCATGGCCGCTTCGAGCGGTGCGGCGACACCAATATCCATTCTCCGGTCAGCGGATTGTAGCGGCGGTGGGAGTGCTCAGTGGTATCGAAAGCAGCCATAGCAAAGCGAATCAAGGAAGTAGAACTACCGCAAGACGAGCGGCCCACTGCTACTACGGCCCACGCCCGCCCGAAGCCGAACCGCCCCGAGGTAGCGGGTGTCGGAGGCCATAGGATGTAACTTCCTTAGAACGTGTTTGGGAGTTTGATTCTCGTGTCCTGCCAGATCAGGCAGCATGGAATCGACCTTTTTGAAAAATCCCAAACCCACTCTTATTCCTGAAACAACGCCTTGATGGCCGTTGCCAGGAAGTTGACGCCGATGGCCAGGGTGAGAAAACCCATAATGCGGGCCAGGGCGGCCATGCCGGGCCGGCCCAGAAACCGCGTCAGCCGCAACGACGACATCAGGATGATGTAGCTGGCCAGAGCCACCAGCACGAAGCCAAACACAATCAGGCCCATATCGAGCACGGTGAGCTTCTTGGTAAATAAGCCGATGCACACGGCCATAGAGCCCGGCCCCGACAGCATCGGCATGGCCAGGGGCGTAAACGAAATGTCCTCCTTGTGCATACTCTCCTCCAGCGTAGCCGGCGATACTTTGTCGCGGTTGCCGCCCGGCGTGAGCAGGTCGAAGGCTGAGCGCATGAGCAGAATGCCCCCGGCAATGCGCAGGTGGTGAATATTGATGCCGAAGAAGTTCAGCACGTACTGCCCCGCGAAAAACGACACCGACAGAATGCCCACCATGTAGAGGCACGCCCGCAGCCCGATCTGGGCCCGGTGGCTGGGCGAGTCGTCCTCCGTCATGGTCAGGAACACGGGCATGGCCCCGAAGGGGTTCACAACGGAAAACAGGGTGGTGAAAGTTGCGAGCAGAATTTCCATGTACCGAAGCAGGGAAGTGAGGGGGCGGGTAAAGGTACGAGGGATTGAGTACCAGCAAACAGGTTAAAATGGTATGTTTGGGGAGCCAACCGTGGCGCTATTGCCGCGTACAAGCGCACGGACGGCCTCGCCGTCTTTTTCTTTCCCGCCCCGCATGACTACTGCTTCCCCCGCGACTTCGGCCGCCGATGACTACCGCGACACGCCTCTGGTGGGCATCGTGATGGGTAGTCAGTCCGATCTGAAAATAATGTCGGCTGCCGCTGAGTTGCTGCGGCAGTTTGGCGTACCTCACGAAATCACGCTCGTGTCGCCCCACCGCACGCCCTACCGGCTGATTGAGTACGGCGAAACGGCCCGTAAGCGCGGTATGCGCGTCATAATTGCGGGTGGGGGCGGAGCGGCCCACTTGCCGGGCATGCTGGCCGCCTTCACCACGCTGCCCGTTATCGGGGTGCCGATCAACTCCTCCACCTCCATTCACGGCATCGACTCGGTGCTGTCGATGCTGCAGATGCCCTCCGGCGTGCCGGTAGCTACCGTCGCTATCGATGGGGCCGCTAGTGCCGCCGTGCTGGCCACCCAAATGCTGGCGCTTAGTAATGCCCGGCTGGCCGATGTGTTGGAAAAGCATCGTACCTCCCTTAAGGACAAAGTGATGCGTACCATTGAAGAGCTCCGTAAAGGCGGTTTCAGCGACGAATAAGAGGGAGTCAGTAGCTGTTTTGTCGTGAAATGACGTTTAATGCGTATCAAACGTCATTGTATGCAGCTTTCCCCTTTCGACGCCTCCCATTTCACCACCTCATCTCGCCTGTAAGTGCCCGACCTCGACGCTCCCCTGTGGGTTCTGCTCATTCACGGATTCACGCTGTTTTTGGCTGTTGCTTCCTTGGTAGCAACGCTGTTGCCGCTGCTGCGCGAAACGGCCTGGTGGATTCGCATCTTTGACTTTCCCCGGCTCCAGATTGTAACGGTAACACTCATCACCATGGGCGGCGGCTTTATGCTAGGCTGGCACGAGCTGCCGGGCTATTGGGGGCTAAGCCTGCTGGCCGCTTTGGTGGTGGCAGTAGGATACCAGTCGTTTCGAATTGTTCCCTACACGCCTGTCGCCAGCAAGCAGGTCGGGGATAGTACCCTCACTGATGGCTCGCGCCACTTGAGTCTGGCCGTGATGAACGTGCTGCAGTACAATAAGCAGGGCGGCCGGGCCCTGGCCGTACTCCAGGAAACGGACCCCGACATTATTATGGCCGTCGAAACCGACCAATGGTGGTATGAGCAGCTAAAGCCGCTGGAGAAAACCCATCCTTACACCTGCCACGAACCACTCGACAATACCTACGGCTTGCTGTTTTTTTCGCGTCTGCCCCTCGATAAGTGCGAAATCAAATACCTGCTCGACGACGACGTGCCCTCGCTGCACGGCCGGGTGCAGCTCGCCGACGGCCAGACCTGGGTGCGACTCTACGGCCTGCACCCCAAGCCGCCAGCGCCGGCCGAGTCAAAAACCAGCACCAAGCGCGACGCGGAACTGCTGCTCGTAGGCAAGGAAATTGACCGTAAGGAGGAACCCACCATTGTGTTCGGCGATATGAACGACGTGGCGTGGTCGCACACCTCCGAGCTGTTCCGGCGCATTAGCGGCCTGCTCGACCCGCGCGTGGGCCGGGGCCTGCTCCCCACCTTTCACGCCGACCATATAGCGTTGCGCTGGCCCCTCGACCACGTATTCGTTTCCCCCGATTTTAAGGTCGACGAAATGGCGCGCCTACCGTACGTGGGTTCCGACCATTTTCCCATCTATATCAAGCTCAGCTACGAGCCGCACGATAAGGAGGAGCAGGAAGATAACTGCGAACAGGCCGACCACGAAGATCATGAGGAAGCCAACGAGAAGATTCACGAAGGCTTTGAGGAAGAAGTAGAAGAGGAGCAGGAGGAAGCTGCCAACCCCCAGCCGAAAAAGGAGCTGACCACCTAAGCGTAAGTTTGAGATTTGCCAAAACCTCGTTTTTGCCCTGCGGCAGATGGCCTGCCTTATACCTCGTAAAGCCAGGCCATCTGCCGCTGGCTTATTGCTTGGGGCAGCAGGCGCATACTGGTGTTGCGCAGGAGAATAAGAAACGGATTTTCCAGTTGAGCCAGCTTACCCAGCTGCCAGGAAGTCGTGACGATGCGGGTGGTGCGGGGCAGACGCCGTTGCTCAAACGCCTGGAATGCGGCGTTTAGGTCAGTTCCGGCGGCCAGGCATTCGGCCAGTACAGCGGCATCTTCCACCGCCTGACCGGCACCCTGGCCCATATTGGGCGTGGTAGCATGGCCCGCGTCGCCGAGTAAAAGCACGCGGCCGTACGCCAGCTGCGACAGGGGCGGCACATCCAGAATATCGTTCCAGAGCAGGTGCTCATCACGGGTCAACTGGAGCAGCTCGGCAATGGGAGCCGGGAAATTCGCGAAAATCCGTTGCAAATCAGCCATCCGCAGGCTTTGGAAGCGGGTATTACGGGGCTCAGCGCTGTTGAGGCAGGCAAACCAATATACGCGGCCCTGGCCCACCGGCACGTACCCGATGCGCCGCCCACCACTGCCCCAGAACTCAAACGAGTCCCCGACCGGAAGCCGCAGGGCGTTGGCATCCAGCACCGCCCGCCAGCAGGTATAGCCCGCATAGCGGGGCAATGCCTTCGGCAGCAGCTGGCATCGTACCCGCGAATGAAGCCCGTCGGCGGCAATGAGGGCGTCGGCCTCGGCGTGAGTGCCATCGGCAAAGTAGACGCTGACCCCGGCCGGGGTTGCCTCGAACCGCTCGAAGCGGGACCCGAGCCTGACAGTACCCGAGGGTAGGCTAGCCAGCAACACCTTCTGCAACGCTGCCCGGTGTATGCCCAGGTTGTCGTAGCCTACTTGCCGGGTGAAAAACGTGGAGTCGGCCGTTTGCAGAGTGTTTCCCTGCCCGTCGCACACAGAAATCCGGGTAATGTGCGTGCCCTGCGCCTGTACGGCTTCGTGCAAACCCAGCTGGGCCAGGGCGCGCATGGCATTGGCGCCTAGTACTACTCCGGCTCCCACCTCACGCAGTTCCGGGGCGGCTTCGTGTACCTGTACCGTGTGGCCTTGTTTCAGCAGCGCATGAGCGGTGGTCAGGCCCCCAATACCTGCTCCAATAATTAAGAAAGACGCCATAAAAAAGGAGAAAACAGTCGGCCAGTTATTTGTCCGCTGAATAAGTGCGGTTGTGGGCGCAGGTATACAACATCAACGATATTGCTGAGCGCGTGGGCTGGCCAACTCGAAGCACCGGCGTCTCAAGCCAAGTCTGATGCGGACTGAAGTCGGCTGCGCTGCAAAGCAAAAAAGGCCGGAAGCAGTGTGCTTCCGGCCTTTTTTATTCACTTACTGCGGCAATTACTTGTTGGTGTTGCCGTCTACTTCTTCGTAGTCCACATCCGTCACGTTGTCGTGGCCGGCGGCTTGGCCATTGCCACCCTGGGCCGGGCCTTCGCCGCCGGGGTAGCCCTGGGGCTGCGCCTCGCCACCCTGCGTGGCGCTGTACATTTCCTGCGAAGCAGCCTGCCAAGCGGCATTAATAGCCGTCATAGCGGTGTCAATCTGGGCGAGGTCCTTGCTTTCGTGGGCCTTTTTCAAATCTGCCAAGGCATCTTCCACCGCCGTCTTGTTGCCGGCGCTCAGCTTATCGCCGTACTCGCTCAGCTGCTTTTCGGTCTGGAAAATCATCGAATCGGCGGCGTTCACCTTCACGATACGCTCCGTCTCCGCCTTGTCCGACTCTTCGTTGGCTTTGGCTTCGTTGCGCATCCGCTCAATGTCGGCATCGGTGAGACCCGAAGAGGCCTCAATGCGGATTTTCTGCTCCTTACCCGTGCCTTTGTCCTTGGCCGAAACGTGCAGGATACCGTTGGCGTCGATGTCGAAGGTTACTTCGATCTGGGGTACGCCGCGTGGTGCCGGTGGAATCGAGTCGAGGTGGAAGCGGCCGATAGTGCGGTTCTGCGAAGCCAAAGGCCGCTCGCCCTGCAATACGTGGATTTCTACCGAAGGCTGCGAATCCGAAGCCGTGGAGAAGGTTTCCGATTTCTTGGTCGGGATGGTGGTGTTGCTCTCGATGAGCTTGGTCATCACACCGCCCATTGTCTCGATGCCCAGGCTCAAAGGCGTTACGTCGAGCAGCAAGACGTCTTTCACTTCGCCCGTGAGCACACCGCCTTGAATGGCAGCACCGATAGCCACTACTTCGTCAGGGTTTACACCCTTCGACGGCTTCTTGCCGAAGAACTTCTCTACTTCCTCCTGAATGCGGGGAATGCGGGTCGAACCACCCACCAGGATAACCTCATCGATATCTGAAGTGCTCAAACCGGCATCTTGAAGCGCTTTTTTGCACGGCTCCATCGAGCGGCGCACCAGCGAATCGGCAAGCTGCTCGAACTTAGCACGCGTCAGCTTCACCACCAAGTGCTTGGGCCCCGAAGCGGTGGCCGTAACATATGGCAAGTTGATTTCGGTTTCCGATGAGCTGGAAAGCTCCACTTTAGCTTTCTCCGACGCCTCTTTCAGGCGCTGTAGTGCCATGGGGTCTTTGCGCAAGTCAAGGCCCTCATTTTCGCTGCTGAACTGGTCAGCCAGGAAATTGATAATCACCTGGTCGAAGTCGTCGCCACCGAGGTGAGTATCACCGTTGGTGCTCAATACTTCGAACACGCCGTCGCCAAGCTCCAGAATCGAGATGTCGAAGGTGCCGCCACCGAGGTCATACACGGCAATCTTCTGGTCCTTATGCTTTTTGTCGAGGCCGTAGGCCAAAGCGGCGGCCGTTGGCTCGTTGATGATGCGCTTCACGTCGAGACCAGCAATGGCGCCGGCTTCTTTCGTGGCCTGGCGTTGGGCATCGTTGAAGTAAGCCGGTACCGTAATAACGGCTTCCGTTACCGTGGTGCCCAAGTATTCCTCGGCCGTCTGCTTCATTTTCTGAAGCACCATAGCCGAAATTTCCTGAGGCGTATACTGCCGGTCCCCGATTTTAACGGCTACGGTGTTGTTCGATCCTTTTTCGAGCTGGTAAGACACCATTTTCGACTCTTCGGTTACTTCCGAAAAGCTGCGGCCCATGAAGCGCTTGATCGACTGAATCGTGTTCTGGGGATTGGTAATGGCCTGACGCTTGGCCGGGTCACCCACTTTCCGCTCGCCCTTACCGTTGTCGAGAAACGCGACGATGGAGGGCGTTGTGCGGCGGCCTTCGCTATTTGGAATCACCACCGGCTCGTTGCCTTCCATTACGGACACGCACGAGTTGGTGGTGCCGAGGTCAATACCGATTATTTTTCCCATCTGAGTGGTTATCTTTTATGAGTTGGATGTATCTGCTTGTACCTGCAAGTTGCTGGCGGCACAGCAGGTACAAGCAGCGTACCAGCCCGGAAATCGGGGTTTTTCTGTGACATATTGTCATTTTAAATGACCTCGGTGGCGGGTTTCGCGACGGACTGGCTTTGGTGGGAAACCACCTCGCCCGCTTTTCTGCCAGCCGGGCAGACGCCGACCTGGAAGCATCGCAAGTAGCTCTCCTGCGCAAAGTGAAGGCCTTCTTCCGGTGATGCGCCGCAAACATTCTTCAGCCCGAAAAGCCCTGTATCAGCGGCTGATAAAGGGCTGTGTGCAGGTAATCGACTTTGCTGGGGTAGGCGAGGAAGGTTCTTCGGTTCGCTTTGCTACACTCAGGCTGACAGGCGGGGTGCTCTCACTGTCGCCGCAGAAACCCTGCAACAGTTGCTTCCCACTCCGCTGGATACTTATGTACGTATGGCTCGTGGCCGACGCCGGCAAAGTCGCGGCGCTGCTTGGGGCCGCGGAGGGCAGCGTAAATAACGTCGGTTTCCTGGCGCGTTACGCGCGGGTCGGCCGCTCCCCACAGCAGCAGCGTAGGCGTAGTAACGTGGTGGGCAAACGCGGTGGCGTCGAGGTCAAAAGCCCAGAAGCCATTCTGCACGCCGCCCCAAAATACCAGCAGGTTGGCCAGCGGAAAAGTGGGCACGTGCATGGAGCTGAAGCGGTTCTTGGCCGTTTGGAGCATGCTGCCGTACGGGCATTCCACGATGGCTGCGGTGGGCTTGACGCCCAACTCACTTTCGGCCCGCAGAATGGCTACGGCCCCGATCGAAGCACCATACAGGATAATGGGCACCACTGGTTGCTGCCGGCGCAGAAACGCAAAAGCCGCCGCTACGTCCGTGGATTCGCGAAACCCGACCGTGGTCTGGAAGCCGTCGGAGCCGCCGTTGCCGGCGAAGTCGACCAGCAAAACCGAGTAGCCAAGCTTACGGAACACGCCCGCTTCCATCAGCAGCTTCGACTTGTTGCTGGTGTAGCCATGAAACAGCGCCACGCAGCCCTTGGCCTTGGGCACCGAGCCATACCACGCCTCCAGCTTGCCCGTGGGGCTCGGAATGGAGACGGTGCAGAAGGCAAAAGCCGGTACCCCCACGTTGCACGGCTTCGGGTTTTTGATGCCGGTGAGCAGCATCTCAATTTTACCCAAAGTGGAAAGCTGCTCGGGGCTATTGGTGTGGGAGCCGGGCTCGTCGGTGAAGTGAGTGAAGCGCCAGGCGTGCAGAAAAGCTACGGCATTGACGGCTAAAAAGCCCGCCAGCAGAACCCAGAGCAGCTTCTGTTTCACTACACTAGCGCCCGCCGTTGCGGCCTCCGCCTGCGGGCCGGTCGGAGCTGGGCTTGCGGCCCGCGCCGCCCGAAGCAGGTTTGTAGCCGGATTTGCCCTTGGGCTTGTCGGAGTCGGTGAAGCGGCCGGCTTTGCCAGCGGCGGCCGGTTTGCCGGGAGCGGTTTTGGAGAAACCCACCGCTTTCGGACCGGCTGGCCTGGCACCCGCTGGTTTAGCCCCGGCGGCCCGGGCAGGTGCCGCAGGCTTGGCGGGCGCATCGGTTTTGGCCGCTACCGTCCGCTCACCGGGCATTTTGGTAGCCGAGTAGGCCGAGCGCAGCTTCGCTGACTCAGCCTCAGTGAGCTCGCGCCACTGGCCGGGGGCGAGGCCGGTTACGGGCAAATGGGCAATCTGGGTGCGCACGAGGCGCAACGTGGGGAAACCCACGGCGGCCGTCATCTTGCGCACCTGGCGGTTCATGCCCTGCGAAATCGTGATTTTCAGCCACGAAGTTGGAATAGCGGCGCGGAAGCGGATGGGCTTGCTGCGCTCCCACAAGTCGGCGGGCTGCTCGGGCAGCAGCTCGGCTTCGGCGGGCGCGGTGTAGCTCGTCTTAATATCAACGCCCCGGCGTAGCTTTTCCAGCGCTTCCTCCGTGACAACGCCTTCTACCTGGGCCAGATAGGTTTTGGGTACTTTGTAGCGCGGCTCCGAGAGGCGGTGCTGCAGCCCCTTGTCGTCGGTGAGCAATACCAGACCCTCACTGTCGTAGTCGAGGCGACCTACGGGGTACACGCCGGGTACGGGCACGAAGTCTTTGAGCGTGGCGCGGCCGTTCTCGTCGGTGAATTGGGTGAGAACTTCGAAGGGTTTGTTGACGAGAACGTAGCGCATCAGCGGAAAGAAAAACGGGGTAAAAAAGAAATCAAAACCAGCAGGTCCACACCTAGCGCTGCCGCAGCCGGGTGCCGGGCATCAGCTGCACCACGTCGCCGCTGGGGTACACCACAAACTCGCCACTGTCGCGGCTGACGCTGCCATTCTGGGTTTCTTCGTGGTAGGCGTGGCTGACAAAGGTACCAATACGAACCGCACCCGCCGCCGCCGGCAGCGAAATAGGTGGTTGGGGCCCGGCAGAAGTGTCGGTCGTGAGCCGCGCTACGCTGGTAGCATAGGCCACGGAATCGTGCCGCGTGTAGGGCTTGGTCGTGAACCGGCCGGCGCGGTAGTTACGCGGGTTGCCCAAGCGGTTGCCGACATATTCGGATACGGCCGATTCTGCTTTCTTCTCGGGCGAGGAGGTACAGCTGGCAAGCAGCGCGACGGCGGCAAAAAGTAAACGGGTTTTCATAGCAAGGGTAAAACGGCCTTTGGAGAAAGATAGCAGCGCAATGCTTCGCGAGGCAGTAGCGGCAAGCCGTGGGGTTGGATCAGTACGCAGAGCAACGCCCCGCCCAACGCTGCCTGGCGCAACCACCTCTAAATTCCGCCCGAGTACTTCCGCGTGGCCCACTCGGCCGTGACCAAGGCCAGTAGCACGAAGAACAGCCATTTCAGGTTAATCAGGTCTTTCAGGTCTTCCTGGCTGGATATAATGGGCTTGGCATTCGCCTGTTGAATATCCTGCGTGAGCTGGCCAAACTGGCTGGGGAAATAGAGGCGGGAGCCACCGCGCCGCGCGAGTTGATACAGCATATTGTGGTCGGCGCGGGCCTCGAGGATTTCGAGCTGCTGCTCCTGCACCAGCAGCTCGCCCCGATCCTGTTGGGCCTGGCCCCCGAGCGTAGCACTGGCCACGTAGCGGTAGAGGCCGCCGGGCAAAGTGCCCAGGTGCAGCGGCGAACCGTCTTCGCTGTTGGTAAAGCTGAAGGTGCGGGTACGGTCGTGCTCATCCGTCAGCGCCAGCTTGATTTGCTGGCCGTAGATGCGCTCGAAAATAGCGTTGTAGGTTTCGGCCCCGAAGGTCACGTCGTCGGTGGTGCTGAAGGCATCCTGGGTGGGATACACGTCGAGGCGCTTCTTGTTGGCGTTGGCCGTCAGCAGCTGCAGCGTCCGGATGATGAGGCGGTCGTAGGCTTCGGGGCGGTCGTCGTGGTCGGCCGCTTCCTGCAGGCGCCACTGCCAGCTGCCATCGGTGAGCAGAGTGGCCTGGCGCTGGGCAGGTACCCCACCTACCACCAGCAGCGGCTTCTTCGTTTTGAGTCGGCCTACCTGCTGAAACAAGGCTACCTCCGCGCCGCCACTCACCCGCAGCTCCCCGAAGGGCACCGCCGCCGGCGGATAAGCCGCGTAGCGCCGCAGCGCATCTTCCTCAAACGTGAAGCGCGAAAAAATCGGGTTCGGCACCGGCGTCACCTCATCGGTCTGGGAGCCGCGCGGCGTAATGGTAAGCCCGGTGCCGAAGGCGTTGTAGGCAGTGAAATCGGACTGCGCCCCCACGATGTAGAGCGTCGGAACCTTCCGGCTCCGGACGGCCGCCAGCACCTCCGCGCCCATGCCGCCCCGGGCCGGCAGCTGGTGCAGAATGGCCACATCATAGTCTTGGGCCGGCAGTGGCGTGATGCCGGGCAGGTAAGTCGTCAGCGCGAAGTTGTCGTTCTGCTGGATGGCGGCGCGCAGGGCTTTCAGATCGGGATGCGGAGCCGCGCCGGCCAGCAATACGCGCAGCTTGCCCTTCACCACGTCGAGGTAGGCGCTTTTTCTGTTATTGAGCGGCGTAAACTCGCCGGGCAGCGGCCGCACCACTACTTCGTAGCGGTGCTTGCCGGGGGCGTTGGTGGTTACCAGAAAAGTCGCTTTTTGGCTCCGCCGACTGCCCGTGAGCGGCACGCGGCGGGTTTGCAGCACCCGGCCATTTTCGCGCAGCTCCACTGTGGCCGTGCCGCTACTGAAGCCGTCGTAGTCTATTTCGGCTTCGATGGGAAAACGGTTGCCGCTGAAAGCCACGCGGTTGTAGGTCAGCACGGCCAGCCGCACGTCTCTCTTGGCCAGTGTGTCGCCCACGGCTACGCTGTAAATCGGGAAGTTGAACTCCGAAAATACCGGGGAGCGGCCCTGGTTGACGATGCCGTCGGAGAGTAGCACCACGCCGGCCAGATTACGCCCGTCGTAGCTTTCCCCGATGCCGGTGAGCAGGCCGTCGATATCGGAAGTGGGGGCTTCGAAGCGCAGCGAATCGGGCCGGGCCGGGCGGAGGCCGGCGCTGAAGGTGCGGGTCTCCACCTCAAATCCTTTGCCGCGCAAGGTGGCGGCCAGTTGCGTGAGGCCAGCCGTGGCCTGTGCCAGCACCGGCTGGGGCGTAAACAGGCCCACCGACTGTGAATTATCGACGGCCAGCACAATGGTGGGCTGCTCGGTGGTAGTGGTGGTGGTTTTGATGAAGGGTGAGAGCAGCAGAAAGCACAAAAAGCTCACTACCGTGAAGCGCAGGGCCGCCAGCGCGTAATTTACCGACTTGCTCCAGGGTGCTTCGGCCGAGTACAGCAGGGCCGCGTAACCCGCGCCCACGGCCAGGCACAGCAGAATTAACCAGGGAGAAGCAGCGGTGGAGAGCAAAGGCAGAGCGAAGAATGGAGCACTAAGAACCCCGAAGATAGCCGGGAAGTTGCTTGTAGGGAGTTAGCCCGGTAAACGGACCAACTGGTGAAGTGGCGAAGTTACGGACTGGAAGAATAGGGCAGCAGCGTACAGAATAGTTGGTACTTCCACCCAACGCAGTGGGGGCTAAGCACCAGGTGGTCACCTGCTGTTTAGCCCCCACTGTTGTGAATCAAAAGTAACCGCGCTGGGTTGCGGCTTTCCTGCGCTGCTAAAACGTGAAAGTGGTGGTTTTCTGAGAGGCTACCTGAACGCTATGGGGCACTAGCTGGCGGTTCTTATAATACGTGAAGATATAGTCGCCAGGGTTCAAGTGGTCGAATGTAACCCGCACCGTGCCATCTATTTGCGTTGCGAAGTCGGCAACATACTTCCTGGCAAGCGGTGGGGTATTCGGATAGGTTTCCGCCACATGTACCGAGCAGTAATAGCTGTCCGGCACATCGGCATTTATAACCGGAGTGAAGGAAATAGCTACGCTGCCCGTCGTATCTATTGCGTCTTTTTGGCATGAGGCCAGCAACGCGACGACAAGGAATAGTACCAGGGCATGAAAGGAGCTTGTAAATCTCATCAGCTTAAACAAATACTGGGGCAGCCCATACTAGCCTCTGCGGTAGGATGAGCTGCCCATGAAAAAAACTACCGCACGCGCACCGTTTCGAATGACATAATCACCGTTCCCGAGGTCAGTTCGTTGGTCCAGACTGTGTTCGGCTCAAGCCACACCAGCTCTCCGCCCTGTAAGCGGGTTATAACGGGGGAGTTAAAGGAAACCACTACGCCACCGAGCCGGTCATTGCCAGTTTGGGACTCGTATTCAACGGTATACTCCTTTTGGTTGGTGGTGCTGCCGCCAAGCGAACCGCCCACCTTTATATCGGTGCCAGTGCTAGCATCCAGCTTCCAGTTGGTCCCAACGGTAGTAGTGTGCTTATAGGTCTTCTTTTCCGTAACGGTCGGATCGTATTCCTCCAGCATCATACCCCACGTGTCGCCGTACTTTTTCATATCCCACGGAACGAACTTCACGGGAACCGTGAAGGTGTATTCTTTAGGAGCATCCACCACTTTCACATAGTACGAGTTCCACCCGAATATTCCTTTCGTGCGGCGCTCCATGTGGTAGGTAAATAAATTGTCGGCGCTAACGGATAGGTTCTTGAAGTTGGGCGTGAGCGTAGTAGGCGAAGAGCCACCAAAAAATCCGTTGATCCAGAATTCATAGTTGCCCTCATCCCAGCCGCCAATTGTTGTGAAGCCCGCCAGATTTTCGAAACGCATAGCGGTTATGGCTTCCTCGAAATTGGAATTCAGGGTCCCTTCCGACTGCCCACCAGAGACGTTGATGTTATAATAAATCCAGTCCCGCTGCGCACAGTTCTGGCAGGTATTTCCTATGCCAAATGCCTCGCGAACCTTGTAGTCTGGCGCACTCGGATCATACAGGCCCACCTTCCGGGTCGCAATTGAGGATTGCACGCCATTGTATTCATTATCCAGGAAATAGTAGCTCACCTCGCCATCCTTAAACAGGAAGTCACCATGGTTTTTGGTGGACGGTGCTCCGCGCCCGGCAAGTACCCGTTCGTTATCCTTTATCACGAGAACCGGAATATTGGGCTGCTCCTTGGGGTCCAGCTCCGCTTGTTCCCCATCCTGGTTGAAGGCGATAAGGCGGTCTTGCGCGTCGCGAACGGCTACTAACGGAACCTGCGTAGCAGCGTCCCACTCCTGATTTGGAAATTGGGGAACATAAATGTTCAGCAGCGGCAGATTCGTCGCGATGCGCCCCAGGGCAATGCCAGATTGGGAGAGCGAATCAAGGTACGAATACAGCGTCTTCTGCCGGCCTACTTTGGCTTGCTTGAGCTGGCTGAACAGCACATCGTAGTCCTTGTCGAAGTACTGGATGGACTGCGCCTTGATGGCTTCCCGCACTTCCTTCTTGGTAAGCGCCTTGGCCATGGTTTTGGCAAAGGACACCCGCAGTTCGGTTTTTTGCTGGGGGGTTAGCACTTCTGCCGGATCCGGTTGTACCGTTTCAGCATCTTTCGAGCAGCCAGATAGCAGCCCAAGGGTTCCCAGAGCTATAAAAGCTCCTACGCGTAAAGAACTGGTAAACATGTGAAAAGGGATATTGGTGGACAATACAAACCTTTCCCGCTAAGTAGGAAAGGTAATCACATGCAATAGGTGGCGTGGATAAGCGCCGGATAGGGCAGAGCGGTTAGTGGGTCAAAAATAGGAAAACAAAGTTGTCAGGGTGCATGTATGCGCAAATGATAATATTGGAAAGAAACTGGCATGACGGCCCGCACTAGCTTGAAACAAGGTTTTACTGCCCTCGGCCATTCCTGGCGCAATATCTTTGGGCCACCCGTTGAACCGGTTAGACCGGCGGCGTTCTGATCTGGTCGGCTCGTTGCTAGCTGGTCTCAGCGTGCTGGTACGGTCACCAGCTCCTTACTTTCCAGCATCCGGACCGGGGAAATTACCTTCTCCTCCAGCGGAATATTCTTGCCGTACCGCTCCCGCAGCTTGGCCTGCACCGCCGGGTGGCTCAGGTCGAATTCGCGCAGGGTCTGGAGCTGGCCGATTTCGCGGCCGGTGGCGGTTTTGTACATCTTCCAGAGCAGCTCCGAGCAGTAAATCCGCTCATCACTCCAGCCGAAATAGAGGTCGTAGCTTTTGCCCTGGTACTGGCGGCCGGCGGCCTGCAGGCGCTGCAATACGGCGGGCGTCAGCACGGTTGTGGCGTCGCGCAGGCGCTTCACCACGAAACGGCCGTCCTGGCCCCGCGCTATCCAGTTGGCCAACGATGTTTCGCTCACCGGCTGCACGGCTTCGAACACCCGCCACTCCCGGCCGCGCCGAAACAGGATGCCGCAGTGGCTGTACTCCGACTTCGTGGCCAGCTGAATGGCCCGGCTCTGCGCCGACTGCGAGGTCTGGAAAATAAGGTCGCCGTCGTGGAGCTGCGGCGCGGCCTGAGTCACGGCGGTTGAGGCGTAGCGGCTGGCCTGCAGGCGCGCATAGCGGCGCTGCAGCCGTGGGCCAGCAGGGCTACCAGCAACAGTGGCAGCAGAAGCAGCAGGAGCCGGGGTTTCATGAGAAGTGGAAATGGGGTGGTGCGCTTGAAACAGAACGTCATGCTGCGCGAAGCCGAAGCATCTCTCCCGCAGCAGTAAAATTATTTACCAGTGCACGCAAGATGCTTCGGCTTCGCGCAGCATGACGTTCTACTTAATTAGTCGTTGCAAAAAGCCGGTGACTGGCCGCTTAGGTCAGCATGCCGCCATCTACCTGCAGCACCTGGCCGCTGATGTAGCTGCTGTCGTCGGAGGCGAGGAAAGCGGTGGCCTTGGCCACGTCTTCGGGGGTGCCGCCGCGGCGCAGCGGAATGGCTTTGCGCCACTCGTCCACCTGCTTGGGGTCGAGGGCATCAGTCATTTCAGTTTCGATGAAGCCGGGCGCAATGGCGTTGCAGCGGATATTGCGCGAGCCCAGCTCCAGGGCCACCGATTTGGTGAAGCCAATGATACCGGCTTTGGAAGCGGCATAGTTGGCCTGGCCGGCGTTGCCTTTGATGCCCACCACCGAGGTCATATTCACGATGCTGCCGGCTTTGGCACGCATCATGGGCTTAATGGCGGCTTTGGTCAGGTTGAATACCGACTTCAGATTCACGCCCAGCACCTGGTCCCACTGCTGCTCGCTCATGCGCATCAGCAAGCCGTCCTGCGTAATGCCGGCATTGTTGACGAGGATATCGAGCTTGCCAAACTCGGTCAGCACGTCGTCAATCAGCTTTTCGGCTTGGCTGTAGTCGGAGGCGTCGGAGCGGAAGCCTTTAACTTTGGTGCCGTGCGCGGCCAGCTCCTGTTCGAGCTGCTGGCCTTTCTCCACGCTGGAGAGGTAGGTGAATGCCACATTGGCCCCAAGCTGGGCAAAATGCACCGCAATGGCGCGGCCAATTCCTTTGGAAGCCCCCGTAATCAGGGCCACTTTTCCGTCGAGCAGTTTTGTCATGGTGGCGAAGGTAGTAAAACAAGCTATGTAGTGTTTGCCCCGGCGAGGTGGCCTTTTGACCTGCCACCTTTGGTGCTGTGCGCCGAATGGAGGAGCTTTGCCGTAGGTTGCAGCAAATTTGACCGGGGGCAGCGCCCCACGTACTCTATGCGCGAAGTTTCGATTTGTATTCTGGGAGCCGGGCCGGGCGGGGCCACGGCGGCGCTGCATCTGGCGCGGGCCGGCCAGCGCGTACTGCTGTTGGATAAAGCCGATTTTCCGCGCGACAAAGTCTGTGGCGATGCGCTTAGCGGCAAGGTTATCAGCGAGCTACGCCGCATCGGCGACGATGTGCCGGGCCGGCTGGCCGCCGCGCCCACGCAGCTGCCTTCCTGGGGTATCGATTTTTTTGCCCCCAATGGTCGCCGCCTCGCTATTCCATTCCGGCCCGACTTTAACAAAGCCACCGACCTCGCTGCCGGCCACATTGCCAAGCGCATTGACTTCGACAACTTTCTGGTGGAAGAAGTGCGGCAGAAGCCCGAAATCGAGCTGCTGGAAGGCGTAGACGTTACCCAGTATGAGCGCACCGCCGACGGCCGCTGGCTGCTGCGCACCGCCACCGGGGAAATCATTGCTTCCGCGCAGATTCTGCTGGTGGCCAACGGAGCGCAGTCGGCCTTTGCGCGCCAGATAGCAGGCCATGCGCTGGAGCCCGACCACCATTGCGCGGGCCTGCGGGCTTACTATGAGGGCGTTACGGGCCTGAGCCCCGACAACTTCATCGAGCTGCACTTCATCCAGGATTTTCTGCCCGGCTACCTATGGGTGTTTCCCTTGCCCAACGGGCAGGCCAACGTGGGAGTGGGCATGCTGAGCAAGGCCGTAGCGGCGAAAAAAGTGAACCTGCGCGAGCGGCTGGCCGATATGCTCGAAAACCACCCCGCCCTGCGCGAACGGTTCCGGGATGCCCGGCGCCTCGGCCCCGTGCGTGGCTTCGGCCTGCCGCTGGGCTCCAAGCGCCGCGCTATTTCCGGCGACGCCTACTTGCTGCTCGGCGACGCGGCTTCTCTCATCGACCCGTTTAGCGGCGAAGGCATCAGCCACGCCATGGTCAGTGGCCGGCACGCTGCCGACTGGGCCGTGCGGGCCCTGGCCGCCCACGATACCAGCGCCGCGTTTCTGAAGCAGTATGATGCCGCCGTCTACCGCCGCCTGGGCCAGGAGCTGCGCCTGAGTCGGGCCATGCAGCGCCTGCTGAACTTCCCCACCTTATTCAACTTCGTGGCCAACCGCGCCGCCAACAACCCCACGCTGGCCGAAACGCTGTCCAGCATGTTCATGGACCTGAATATGCGCGAGCGGCTGCGCCAGCCCAGCTTTTATGTGAAGCTGCTGTTCGGGGGAAAGTAAATGCGTGTTTAGCCGTGTTGTCCTGCTCGATCTGGCGTCTACGTAGTCGAAGCATCTCCACTGCTTCATTTGGGCAAAATAGAACGTGTCATGCATGACCACCTATTCGGATAGGCTCTGAGAGGAGCAGCAGCAAAAACGCCGATTCCTCGCAGGAGGAATCGGCGTTTTTGAAAAAATCTAAATATCTCCTAAGAAGCTGCCTGGCGTATCGGTCAGTCTTTGCCGGCGTAGCGGCGCAGGCTTTTGGCAGCTTCCGGGTTGAGACGGGTAGCTTTTTCCAGGTCCATTTTCGCCTCGTTCGGCTTATTGATGGACGAGTAGCTGATGCCACGGTACTCGTAGGCGTCGGCGTAGGTGCTGTCCAGCGTCAGGGCTTTGGTGAAGTCGGGAATAGCGCCTTTGAAGTTGAAGAGCTGCATTTTTGCCGCGCCGCGCCCAAAAAAGGCTTCCTTATCGTCGGGACGGTACTTGAGGGCTTTGGAAAAGTCGCTGATGGCGGGCGTGTATTCCTTGAGCTTCAGGCGTGTCAGGCCCCGATTGTAGTAGGCTTCGGCGTTGGTGGGCTTCAGGCGTAGCACCGAGTTGTAATCCGTAACGGCTTCCCGGTAGTCTTTCAGGTGGCTTTTCGCCTTGGCCCGTACCAGCAGCGCGTCCGCGTCGCGCGGCTTGGCTTTCAGCGCGGCGTCAGCCATCCGGATATCGGCCTTGTAGTCCGCGTTATTCTTGCGGGCCGCCGGCTCTACCACGGGCGCAGTAGCCACGCTGGCCGTAGGGCTGGTGGCCGCCGCTGGCGGCGCACTGGCCGCGTTGGTAACCGCCGTAGCCGTGGCGGGCAGGCGCGGGGCCGACGACTCGGTCGAAACGGCCCGACGGGAGCCGGGCGTGTCGTTTTCGACGGTGGTAGCACATTGGGTGGTAAGCAGGACCGTAGCCGTACCCGCTACGAGATGGAGTACAAAGTTTTTCATTGCGTAAAAAGCAGATAGTCAGAAGAAATAGCCTGTCTTGGAGCGGCGGGCAGCCCTGCGAAATCAGGACTTTGGGCGTGCCCAGCGTGTAGACGTGAAGCAGGTGTTGAGGTTGCCTTTTAACGCAAAAAAAGCGCCCAACCGGTTTCGGCTGGGCGCTGCGCAGGGGGTGAGCGGCGAGTTATTTGCCCGGCCGGTAGCGCTTCAGAGTTTTGGCAGCTGCGGGGTTAAGAGCCGCTGCCTTTTCCAGATCCTTCACGGCCAGCGCATCCTGGCCGGCGAGTGAGTAGCATACGCCCCGATACTCATAAGCATCGGCGTTTTCGGGGTCCTGCACGATAATCTGGCTGAAATCCGTAATAGCGCCTTTGTAGTTCGTGGCTTTCATGCGGGCCACGCCCCGGTACAGCATGCTGGGCTTGTGCTTGGCATCATACTTCAGGGCTTTGGTAAAATCGGCCATGGCCGGCTGAAACTCCTCGGCGCGCAGCCGGGCGGTGCCGCGCAGGTAATACCATTCCACGTTAGCCGGCTGCAGCCGTAGCAGCGTGTTGTAGTCGGCTACGGCCTCGGGGTAGTCTTTCAGCTCGACGTGCGCCTGGGCGCGGCTCAGCAGAGCCTCCACGTCTTTGGGAGTCGTCTGTAGCGTTGCGTCGGCCGCTTTTAGCTGCGCTTTGTATTCGCTTTTCGACAGCGTCCGCGTCGGCACGGAAGTCACGGGTGCGCTGACCGTCGTAACCGGGGCGCTGATAGCCAGCTGGGCATGCGCGGCGGGCATGGTCAGCGCGCCACAGAGCAGAAGGAAGGAGAAGTGCTTCATAAAATGATAGGGGATGAATACGGGAAGAAAAAGCGTCGGCAAAAAACGGGACTGGTGGCTGGGTTGGGGAATAGGGGCGGAAATGCGGGAAGATGGATTCGGTCCTTATCTTTACCCCGCTGCCGAACACCGGAGAAAAGTGCTTGGCAGTGGTTCTTTCGTCAAATCAAGAAAGAATAGATCTGTCTTCAAGCAAAGGACAATAATTTCCTTACAAAACCCAAACTAATATGGCATTGCAATACGACCTGGTCGTTATCGGCAGCGGCCCCGGCGGCTACGTAGCAGCTATCCGGGCTTCCCAGCTTGGCTTGAAAGTAGGCGTGATAGAGCGTGAGTCGCTCGGCGGAATCTGCCTCAACTGGGGCTGCATCCCGACCAAAGCCCTGCTCAAAACGGCCCAGGTGTATGAGTACCTTCAGCACGCCCAGGACTACGGCCTGACGGTGGGGGAAACGGGCTTTGACTTTGAAGCCGTGATTAAGCGCAGCCGGGGCGTAGCCGATGGCATGAGCAAGGGCATCAACTTCCTGTTCAAAAAGAATAAGATCGAAACCGTATCGGGCATCGGCAAGCTGCTGGCTCCCGGCAAAGTAGAGGTGACGAAAGAAGACGGCTCGAAGGAAACCGTGGAGGCCAAGCACATTATTCTGGCCACCGGAGCCCGCTCGCGCGAGCTGCCTTCCATGCCGATTGACGACAAAAAAATCATTGGCTACCGCAAAGCCATGACGCTCGAAAGCCTGCCCAAGCGCATGGTCGTGGTGGGCTCGGGAGCCATTGGCGTCGAGTTTGCCTACTTCTACCGCACCATGGGCACCGAGGTGACGGTGGTGGAATACCTGCCCCGCATCGTGCCGGTGGAGGACGAGGACGTGTCGCGCCAGATGGAGAAATCCTTCAAGAAAATCGGCATTACGGTCATGACCTCGGCCGAAGTGACCCACGTGGACACCAGCGGCGAAGGCTGCGTCGTGACGGTGAAAACAGCCAAAGGCGACCAGCAGATTGCCTGCGACGTGGTGCTGAGCGCCGCCGGCGTGGTCACCAATCTCGAAAATCTGGGCCTGGAAGAGCTGGGCATCAAGGTCGAGAAGGGCCGCCTGATCGTGGACGACTACTACCAGACCAACGTGCCCGGCATCTACGCCATCGGCGACATCGTGCCCGGCCCCGCGCTGGCCCACGTAGCCTCCGCCGAAGGCATTATCTGCGTCGAGCAGATTACCGGCCACCACCCCGAGCCGCTCAACTACCAGAACATTCCCGGCTGCACCTACGCCCAGCCCGAAATTGCCAGCGTGGGTCTCACCGAAAAGGAGGCTCGTGACAAAGGTTTCGACGTGCTGGTGGGCAAGTTCCCCTTCTCGGCTTCCGGCAAGGCCTCGGCCGCCGGCGTCAAGGACGGCTTCGTGAAAGTCATCTTCGATAAGAAGTACGGCGAGTGGCTCGGTGCCCACATGATTGGGGCCAACGTGACGGAAATGATTGCCGAGGTAGTCGTAGCCCGCAAGCTCGAAACCACCGGCCACGAAATCATCAAGTCGGTGCACCCGCACCCCACCATGAGCGAGGCCGTGATGGAAGCCGCCGCCGCCGCGTATGGCGAGGTGATTCACCTGTAAGGATTTCGGATTTTAGTGTACGAAAAAGGCCCGTTGCAGCAATGCAGCGGGTCTTTTTGGGTTTGTCAGGCGTTAAACAAATCGTGCTTCTCTGGTCAGATCGGCTTTGTCCAAGTCTAGCCCGGTGCTGAATAATTCGGTCAATACCTTGCTCACTTCATCCCGGTTGAATGTGTGTGGGTTGCGCCTGGAGCGTAAGTAATCCTCTCGGGTCATCTTCTTGGCAACCTGACCTACGGTTTTTAATTGGAGCGTATTGCTGGCAAACCGATCGGCTAGCCGGAAGCCAAGAATGGATAAGGCCATTCCCGCCACGCCCACTTGCCAGCTAATGAAAAAGCCCGCTATTGAAATCAGGAAGCTCAAGCCCAAGATAGCCGATAACCAACCGGGAATACTTAACAAGTTGAGTCGGAAACCCAGGCTGTGCTCGATCTTCTGGACTGTTTGCTCGCGGTTCTGACGAGGCAGCAGGTCAGTGAGAAGGGTAGCGGGCGCGATATGGCCGCTATCAAGCGGTAACGTATCGGAAAAGGCCTTGCGCAACTTGTAGAATGCCTGTTGGCTGGTGCAACTGCTGCTATGGTCGAGCGGTATTTTAGCGGTAATGTAGTCGCAAAGCTCCCCGAAGGTTCTTATGTGCGCCAGTTCATTGCTCACAAACCGGATGTTGAAAGACCACTCTACTTTCGTGAGTATCTCATCCATATCCTCAGGGTCGATATCTTTCAACTCGTAATCAGTCATAGAGCCTTGTGTTTGAGTGGCTTGATATGTTGTTTTATAGCGTATTGCTCACCGGCCGTGCCGGCCGTTCCAGCATCATCGTTGGCCCATCGTGGTAAGTCGTGCGGGCGTATTCGGAGTAGCCGAATTTCTCGGCGATGCGTCGGGAGGCTAGGTTGTCGGGGTCCATGATGCAGACGGTGCGGGCACCCTGAAAATGCGCATCGCCCCAGGCCAGCACGGTTTCCACGGCTTCGGAGGCGTAGCCCCGGCCGTGCACGGCCGGGTCCAGCACCCAGCCGATTTCTGGCGCGCCGTTGATGGCCGGCACGATGTCGCGTTTCCGATCCACGAAGCCGATGGAGCCCAGGAAGCGGCCGGTGGCTTTTTCCTCCACGGCCCAGAAGCCGAAGCCCTGCAGCACCCAGTGGCCCGCGCTACGCAGAATCGTCGACCAGGCTTCCTCCTCCGAAACGGGCTTGCCGGTGAGGTAGCGGTAGAACTCCGGCTGCTGAAACATAGCCAGAAAAGCCGGCAGGTCATCGGGCTTGTAGCCGCGCAGCAGCAGGCGGGCAGTTTCCAGCACGGGCACCGGGTAGTGCGGAGTAGGCGAGGGCGTGGTCATGGGGTAGGGTAGATAGTCGGGCAATGGTAGTGATTAAAACAGAACGTCATTCAACAGAACGTACCTTAATAGAACGTCATTCCGAGCGCAGCCGAGGAATCTCACGTGCTGATGTTGTTGGGGAAAGAACGTCATGCTGAGCGCAGCCGAAGCATCTCTACCGCTTCGTTGAACGGCGCAAACGGCGCGGTAGAGATGCTTCGACAAGCTCAGCATAACAATACCATGGCACGCGAGATTCCTCGCTCTGCTCGGAATGACGTTCTATTAAAGGAGGTTCTGCTGTACGACGTTCAATCTTCCACCCGCGTCAATCCTGCACCGGCTCCAGCGGAATAGCGTCGTCGGGCGCTACGGCTACGTCCTTGGGCTTGCGGCTGACCAGAAACACGCCGCCAAAAATCAGGGCGGCCTGCAAGGCCCGCGCCCAGGTAAAGTGGTCTTTGCCCAGACTCACGGCGATAAGCACGGCCAGAATCGGCTGCAAATAGATATACACGCCCAGCAGAGCGGGGGAGGCATATTTCAGCGCCCAGTTGTTGAGCAGGTAGGCAATGATGGTCAGGAAGACGACCATGTACACGATTTCGGCCCAGATATAGAGCGGAAAGCGGCTGTAGTCGGCGGCCAGCACACCCTGCCAGCCAAAGGGCACGGCTACGAAAGCGCCCACCAGAAAAATGCGGGCCAGCACCGTAAAAGCGTGATACTTGCGCATCAGTGGCGTGACCAGTACCAAGTACACCCCAAACGCGGTGGCATTGAGCAGAATAAAAATATTGCCCAGCGTGGCATTGGGGTATACCAAGCCGCCCGCGTCGCGGCTCAGAATCACGGTGGCCGCGCCGATGCCGCCCAGCATGATGCCCAACACCCGCAGCAGCGTAATTTTCTCGCTCAATAAGATGGCCGAGGCAATGACCACCACAATTGGGGCAATGGTCTGCAGCAGCGAGGCGTTGATGGGCGAGGTGTAGTTCAAACCCGAGAAAAACAGCAGCTGATTGCCCCCAATGCCGATAATGCCGCACAGAACAGCCCGGATAGTATCGGCGCGGCCCAGGATGCGGTCCTGGGGCGCTACCAGCCGGCTCACGATGCCGAAGAACAGCGCCGCACCCACGATACGCAGCGTCACGATGCCAAACGGGCCCATGTAGTCGGGCATCACATCTTTCGACAAGCTATAGTTGGCCGCGTAGATGACCGACACCAGAAACAAAGCTGCGTGTACGCGGAGAGAATTTTTCATTGTCGGCGAAGGTAGTAGCGCGAACTTTGTAGTTCGCGTATCAACGGGCGGGCCGCGGGAATTTCTTTTTCCGCCCGCCTTTCCCTCATCCTTGCCTTCCCGGCGGGCCTGCTTTTTTCGGGCCGACTTTTATTCCGTTTTTATGGCTACCGGCTCTCTTTTCGACGCTGAACCTTCTGCTGCTCCTGCGCGCCCGGCTGTGGCCGCCAATGCCCCGCTGGCTGAGCGCCGCCGCCCCCGCACCCTCGACGAATATGCCGGCCAGCAGCATCTGGTGGGCCCCGACGGCGTGCTGCGGCGCTACCTGAACGCCAAGCGCCTGCCGTCCCTGATTCTGTGGGGGCCACCGGGCGTGGGCAAAACCACGCTGGCCCACCTGCTGGCCAATGCGCTAGGCCAGCCCTTTGCCGCCCTGAGCGCCGTAAATGCCGGCGTAAAAGACGTGCGCGAGGTGATAGAGCGGGCCCGAAAACAGCGGGGCACGGTGCTGTTTATCGATGAGATTCACCGCTTCAGCAAGTCGCAGCAGGATGCGCTGCTGGGGGCCGTGGAGCAGGGCATTGTCACGCTGATTGGGGCTACTACCGAGAATCCATCGTTCGAGGTGATTCCGGCCGTGCTGAGCCGGGCCCAGGTGTACGTGCTGGAGCCGTTGAGCAAGGAAGTGCTGACGGAGCTGGTAGATAAGGCGCTGCTGGAAGACGAAGTGCTGAAGCAGAAAAAAGTGCGCATCGCCGAATACGGGGCGCTGCTCATGATTTCGGGCGGCGACGCCCGCAAGCTGCTCAATCTGCTCGAAATCGTGGTCGAATCGAGCCGCCCCGACCCCGCGAGCGGCGAAATCGTCGTTACCGATGCCGTGGTGCAGCAGCTGGCCCAGCAAAATCTGGCGCGCTACGACAAAGGTGGCGAGATGCACTACGACGTTATTTCGGCCTTCATCAAAAGCATTCGGGGCTCCGACCCCAACGCGGCGCTCTACTGGCTGGCCGTGATGCTGGAAGGCGGCGAAGATGCCAAGTTCATTGCCCGCCGCCTGCTGATTCTGGCTTCGGAAGACGTGGGCAATGCCAACCCCAATGCCCTGATGCTGGCGCAAAGCTGCTTTCAGGCCGTGACGGTGATTGGGATGCCCGAATCGGATATCATTCTGGGCCAGACGGTGGTGTACCTGGCTACTTCGCCCAAGAGCAATGCCAGCTACAAAGCCATTCGGGAAGCGCGGGCGCTGGTGCGGCAGCAGGGCGTGCAGGCGGTGCCCATTCCGTTGCGCAACGCGCCCACCAAGCTCATGAAAGACCTGGGCTACGGCACCGCCTACCAGTATTCGCACGACTACCCCGGCAACTTTGCCTACCAGGAGTTCATGCCCGACGCCCTCAGTGGCAAACGATTCTATGACCCCGGCCACAATGCGGCCGAGGCCAAGATCCAGGAGCGCCTGCGCCAGTGGTGGGGCGAGAAATACGGGTATTAGCGCGCATGTATCTTGTTAATAACTACGTCCTGTCGAACAGCGGCAGGCATCTCGCGTGCCAGGGTACTCCCGTGATTCTGCACGCGAGATGCTTCGATAAGCGGACGCCCGAGCAAGCAGGACGCCATGAGGATCGAATAGAGGTGGACCGTAAAGTATTCGACCGCGCTCCGCGTCAGTCGAAACAGAAGCAACGCCGGGCTACTTTTGCGCCTCTATGCTGGGAGTGCCGAAAGCCTTCTACATTTGTTGCAGCTGTTTAGGAAGTCACCAACCCTAATCAGCACGTCCTGCTGAGCGCAGTCGAAGCATCTCTACCGCAGTAGTAAATCGGATTACCTGCGCGGTAGAGATGCTTCGGCTGCGCTCAGCATGACGTTCTTTTGACTTCCTACACAGCTTCGCTGACTACCCACTTCGCTATTCCTTTCTTTCCCCATGAGACAATTTTTTAAATATGTACTGGCCACCCTCACCGGGCTCGTGCTTTTCGCAGTCGTGGCCGTGGTCATCGGGCTGGGGTTCATCGTAGCTGCCGTCAGCGGGGGCCGCTCCGTTACGGTGGCCAACGACTCGGTGCTGGAGCTGAAGCTCGACCGGCCCATTGCCGAGCGCGAAAGCCGCGACTCATTTGGCGCGCTGTTCAGCAGCCAGGCCGACAACATCGGGCTGGAGCAGCTGAAGCTGGCTATCCGGCGGGCTAAAGCCGATGATGATATCAAGGGAATCTTCCTGAATGTGGAGCTGGTGCAGGCCGGGATGGCCACGCTGGAGGAAATCCGCAACGAGCTGCTCGACTTCAAAAAGGCGGGCAAATTCATTGTGGCCTACAACGATATTGCCTCCGAAAAGAGCTACTACCTGACTTCGGTGGCCAATAAGCTCTACCTCAACCCCCAGGGCACGCTGGAATTCAACGGGCTGAGCTCCGAGACCTACTATTACAAAAACCTCTTCGAGAAGGCCGGTATTGAGCCGTACATCTTCCGCGTGGGCTCGTTCAAAAGTGCCGTGGAGCCATTCTTCCGCGACAGTATGTCGGACTCGGCCCGCCTGCAGACGTCCTCTTTCCTGAATTCGCTCAACGACTTCATGCTGCAGAATGTGGCTACTGCCCGCCGCATTCCGCTGCCCCGCCTCAAGGCCATTTCCGACTCGATGCTGGTGCACAACGCCGACGACGCCAAGCGCCTGGGCTTGGTCACCAACCTGGGCTACTACGACCAGGCCCTCGATTTCATGAAAGGCAAAGTAGGGCTCGACCAGAAGAAAAAGCTTAGCCTGGTCAGCCTCAGCGACTACCAGGACGCCGACGACACTGAGGACGAAGGCAGCACCAGCGGCAACCGCATTGCCGTTATCTACGCCGATGGCGACATCGTGACCGGCAAGGGCGGCAACGACAACATCGGCAGCACCCGCTTTGCCGAGGCCATCCGCAAGGCGCGCCTCGACGACAACGTGAAGGCTGTGGTGCTGCGCGTGAACTCGCCCGGCGGCTCGTCACTGGCTTCCGACATCATCTACCGCGAAGTGATTCTGACCAAGAAGGTGAAGCCCATCATCTGCTCGATGTCCGACGTGGCGGCTTCGGGCGGCTACTTCATTGCCATGGCCTGCGACACCATCGTGGCTCACCCCAACACCATCACGGGCAGCATCGGCGTATTCGGAGTATTGCCCAACATTCAGCCCCTGCTGCGCGACAAGCTCGGCATCACCACCGACCGGGTCACGACGGGCAAGTTTTCCGATTTACCAACCATCACGCGCCCGCTCACGGCCTTCGAGCAGCAACAGCTGCAGCAGGAAGTAAACCGCATCTACGCCGACTTCACTACCAAAGCTGCCAAGGGCCGCAACATGCCCGTGGAGCGCCTGCGCCGCCTGGCCTCGGGCCGCGTTTGGTCGGGCTCAGAAGCCAAAGCCCGGGGCTTGGTCGACGTGTTGGGCTCGTTTGAGGATGCCATGCGCATCGCGGCCCGCCGCGCCAATCTGAAGGAGAACGACTACAAGATTCAGCGCCTGCCGCGCCAGAAAAACATGGTAGAAAACATGTTCAACACGGCTAGCGAAGAAGCCCGCCTCCACTTGGTGAAGCAGGAAATGGGCCCTATGTACCCCATGTACGAGCAGTACAAAAAGCTCTCGACCATGAGCGGCGTGCAGGCCCGTTTGCCGTTCGAGTTGAATATTCAGTAGGCCCGCCGGCCATTTGACTCTGAAACGACTTGGGCCGCACCACTTTCCAGTGGTGCGGCCCAAGTCGTTTCAAACCAGCGGCAATCATTGTGCAGCGCTGTAAAACTACTGCCCCCACGGGCAGTTAGGCTGTGTCGGAAAAGTCTGAAAGCAATACCTGCGCGTCATGCTTCGACAAGCGGACGCCAGATCAAGCATAACGCGCAGGCATGACCGTTTTATGATTTTCAGACCCTACTCAACTCCAGTGAAATTTCCGGTGTTAACCACTGGCTATTTCGGCGGCACAGGCGCAGTGCGTACTATTGTGGGCACTTTCTTCTCTTATGCAACACCTTCACGAAGCCACTGCCCACATTCGCCAGCAGATTGGCGACTTCCAGCCCGAATTCGGCATCATTCTCGGCACCGGCCTGGGCGCTTTGGTGCACGACATTGCTATTGACTTCACACTGCCCTACGCCCAGATTCCGCACTTTCCGACCTCGACGGTGGAAAGCCACTCGGGCAATTTGCTGGCCGGCACGCTGGCCGGGCGGCGGGTGCTGGTGATGCAGGGCCGCTTTCACTACTACGAAGGCTACTCGATGCCGCAGGTAGTCTTTCCGGTGCGCGTCATGAAGCTGCTCGGCATCCGGAAGCTTTTTGTTAGCAATGCCAGCGGCGGCCTGCACCCCGACTTTGATTACGGCGACCTGATGCTGATTGAGGACCACATCAATCTGCAGCCCACTAACCCGCTGGTGGGCCGCAACCTCGACGAGCTGGGCCCGCGCTTCCCCGATATGCTGGAGCCCTACGACCTGGCGCTGCTGACCCAGGCCCAGGAGGCGGCGCAGGCACTGGGCTTTGCCCACAAAGTGCGGCGCGGCGTGTATGCTAGCCTGCCGGGGCCAATGCTCGAAACACCCGCCGAATACCGCTACCTGCGCACCATCGGGGCCGACGCGGTGGGCATGAGCACGGTGCCGGAAGTTATTGCGGCCGTGCATGCGGGCGTGCCGGTGCTGGCCATTTCGGTTATCACCGACCTATGCTCGCCGGGTAAGCTAAAAAAAGTCGCTATAGCCGATATTCTGCGCGTGGCAGCCGAAGCCGAGCCTCGCCTGACAGCCCTGCTCCGGGCCGTGCTGGAGCGGCAATAGTTTATTCTGCTTAGCAGTTGCTGCTACACAAAAAAGGCCCGCAGCATTATGCTGCGGGCCTTTTTTGTGCGGCTGCCGCCACATTACTGAATGATAACGGTGCGGCGTTGATAGCTGAGGACGGTGAAGATGCCCAATCCGCCTTCTACCGACGACTGAATGGCGGCGGGCTGGGCGAAGGGGTTGCCGTTGGCGCCGCGGGCACCATCTACCGACTGCAAGAACCGGTAGTAGGGCTGGTCGATGTGGTAGAGCGTGACGAGCAGCGTATCGTTGGCCGAGTAGCGGTAGCTGGTGCCAAGCGTGACGAGCTGGCCGTTAGTGAGCCGGTCGTCTAGTTCGAAGTCGCGGTTGGGATTCTCGGAGATGCTGTCGGCGTGAATCTGCAGGCGGTAGAAGTCGGCCGTAGCAGCGTTGTCTTGAAACCGTACCAGCAGGTAAGCCTTGCGCTCCTCCGCCGTCTTGTCGTTGAATTTCCACTCCACCTTCTCGATAGGCACTACCGTGGGCATCGTGGCCCTACCCGTGACGTGGCGGCCGTTGGTGTCCTGCACATCGAGCGTAAACGTGTCGCCGGGCTTGGCTACGAGGGCATTGCGGCCGATGTGCGTGTAGACTTTTTGGGTGAGTGTGTCAAGGCCGGGTGAAAAGCGAAAGGCTTCTTTCTGGCCCGAAGGCAGCGTAAGCACCACTGCCACGTTCGTCAGCAGCCGGGGTTCGGGGCTGCTCAAGTAGGGTACGGTTTCGCTCACCGTTAGGCGCGGCACCTGGCCGGGCTCGAGGTAGCACTCTACCACCAGCTGCGACGGAAATGCGGGCAGCTCCACGTCGATATCCTTCTGCAGATTACAGCCCGTAGCCGCCAGCAGCGTTAGCACAGCTAGAGCTACGCGCGCCGTGCCGCGCCGCGCGCCGCGGGTCAGAAAGGAAGAAGCCAGAGAAAAGAGAGAGGTCATATAGAGGAGCAACACGAAGCCGACGAGAAACGGTTAAAACTTAAAATTATACGTCACGGAAGGTATCACCGGAAACAGCGACACCTGCCGGGCCCGGAAGTTGGTCACGTCGCCCGTTGCTTCGTCTTCCACCTGCTCGAAGTAAATAAAGTAAGGGTTGCGCCGGTTGTAGGCATTATAAATACTGAAGGTCAGATCTGACTCGCCACGCTTGGGGCGCAGCTTGTAGACCATGCCCAGGTCCATGCGGTTGTAGGGAGCCATGCGGTAGGAGTTACGGTCGGGGTACACCGGTACGGCCGTGACGTTGTCGCCAAAAACATCCTGTAGCAAAAATCGACCCTGGGGCAGCGTGGTAGGCGCGCCGGACGTGAATACGAACGAGGCCGTTAGGTTGATGCGCTCCGTGAGCTTGTGCAGCGCCACCACCGTCAGGTTGTGCCGCCGGTCGTAGGTCGGGAAAAATACCTTGCCGTTGTTGATGCCCGTGCCGCCGCGCTGGGCCGGAAACTGCCGGTTGGTCCAGGCCAGGGAGTAGCCGATCCAGCCCGTGGTGCGCCCCGATTTTTTCTCCAGATACAGCTCGTTGCCATACGCCCAGCCTTTGCCAAAGAGAAACTCCGCGTCCAGGTCTTCATTGGCAAACAGCTGGGCCCCATCCCGGAAATCAACCTGGTTTTGCGCCCATTTGTAGTACACTTCATTGGTAAGCAGGTATTTGCCCTGGCCCAGCAGAAAGCTGATGCCGGTGGCTACCTGCTGGGAGCGTTGGGGCTTCACATTCTGGCGCGACGGATACCAGATATCGGTGGGCAGCGACGCGCCCGAGTTGGACACCAAATGCACGTATTGGTACATCAGCGCGTAGCTGGCTTTCAACGAGGTTTTGGGCGTGAGCGAATAGCGCACCGCACCCCGGGGCTCGACGGCGCCAAACCGGTCGGTGCCACTCTGAAAGCCGGTGAAGCGCAGCCCATAGTCAAGCTGGAGCTTATCGTTGACTTTGTAGTTGTCGGAGGCGTAGAGCGACGCTTCCTGGCCCCGGTAAATGGTTTCGGAGCCGATGTTGAGGCTGCCATCGGTGCTGCTGGCCGACAAGCGCCCGACGTTGAAGCGGTGGTTGGTGGCACTCAGGCCGAGCTTCAGCGTGTGCTTGTCGTTGAAAGCATAATCCAGGTCGGAGCGCAAGGCATAGTCCTGAATTTCAGACGACAGACTGAAGCCGAACTGGTCGAGCTGATTGGCAATCTGATACTGGTAGCGCGTGGTCGAAACGGTGGTATTCAGAAACAGCTTCGGGGAGAAAACGTGGTTCCAGCGCAACGCGCCCACCGTATTGCCCCAGATAAAGTCGAAGTTGAAGCCGTTGGGACTATTGAAGCCAAAGATGTCGCGGCCGTAGTAGCCAGTGAAGAATATCTGGTCTTTCTCGCCGAGCTTGTAGTTGGCCTTGGCGTTGAAATCGTAGAAATAGTAGTCCGGAATGGGGTTGAAATCCTCCTGATCCTTGTTGAGCTTATTGATCTGGCGCGTGAAAATATCGAAGTAGGTGCGCCGGCCCGAGAGCAGAAACGAACCCTTGTCCTTCACGATGGGGCCCTCTAGCGTCAGGCGCGAGGAAATAAGGCCCAGGCCACCACTAACGCCAATCTTCTGGGCGTCGCCTTCCCGCATCTTCACATCTACCACCGACGAGAGCCGCCCGCCGTACTGGGCCGGAAAGCCGCCCTTATACAAGTCCACACTCTGTACGGCATCGGCGTTGAAAACCGAAAATAGGCCAAAAAGGTGGGAGGGATTGTACACTACCGCATCGTCGATCAGAAACAGGTTCTGGTCGGCCGAGCCTCCGCGCACGAACAGGCCGCTGGTGCCTTCGCCGCCGTTCTGCACGCCGGGCTTGAGCTGCAGGGTCTTGAGCAAATCGACTTCCCCAAAAAGGGCTGGCAGCAGCTTGGCGTCCCGGGCGTTGAGGTGTTCCACGCTCATCTGGGTGGTTTGCAGCTTCTGCTCCAGTGTGCCCGTGCCTTCTACCAGCACTTCGCCCAACTCGTTGCTCGCTTCCGGCAGGCTGAAGGAAATACGCTGCGTTCGGGCCACGTTCAGCTCCCGCGTCTGGCTTTGGTAGCCGATAAAGGAAATAACCAACTGGTGGCGGCCCGTAGGCAGGGGCAGAGAATAAAACCCGGTCGAGTCGGCGGTGACGCCCGTGCCCAGCGCCGGCACGGCTACCGAGGCCCCCGGCAGCACGCTCCGGTCGGCCCCCGACCGCACGTAGCCGCTCAGGGTAGCTCGTTGCTGCGCAGGCAGCACCAGGGGCAAACAGCTGAGGAAGAGTGTAAAGCTACAGGAGAGAGCAAAACCAAATAGACGCATTGGGGCAGATAAGATAAACGGGCACAAAGGTAGTTAGCCTCGTCTGGCAAACCCCGTAGCGAAGCGGATAGTTTACGGCTGCTACCTGTTGCTGAGAATACTATCCGGTAGCAGCCCGGTCCCTCTCCCGGGAGCCATAAGCGGCCCCAGAAGTTGCGTGCTACAGATAGGATTGTACCGTTTGGCTGAGCTGCTGGGCCGGCACCACGCCCGACTGCCGCCACACCGGCTGGCCTTTGTGAAACAAAATCAGCGTTGGAACACCCTGCACCCGAAACTGCTGGGCCACGGCCGGATTACGGTCAACGTCAATCTTGATGATCTTAAGCTTGCCCTGGTGCTGCGCCGCTACTTGTTCCAGAATCGGAGCCATTGCTTTGCAGGGGCCGCACCAGTCGGCGTAAAAATCGACCAGTACCGGCATTCCAGGGCTGTTGATGAGTTCAGTGAAAGATTTCTTCGGCATGGCGACAACACGATTAGCGGTAGGAGAGAAGCAGCTCACTGCCTGTGGCTGCCTCGGGGCTATACGCAGAAAAGCCCGCCGCTGACTCTGCAACGGCGGGCTTTCCCGTGTAGAAAAAACGAATTGGCGCTAGCGTCGGTCCACGACGGTTACATCGTTGCCGACCTCGGGGAAGGTGAAACGACCACCTACTACCTTCTTGCCCGCTACCTGACACTCCCAGGTATAGCGACCCGGAGTTCCTTTGGCCGCCTCGCCCGATTCAGTCTTGAAGTAGTCAGCGTCAGCAGGTTCGGAAGGAAAGATTACGTCGATTCCGTTCTGGCCTTTTTCGATTTGCTTCACCAGGATAAACTCCTTGCCGCTGGTCTGGCTGATGACCACGAAACGAGCGGTGTAGGTACCCAACTGTCCGAATTTATCCATGACCCCCATTTTGATGTAGGCATCAGTAGATACCATCCAGGTTTGGGCACGGGCGGCTGTTGGCGTCAGTACCAACAAGGCTAGCACCAAGCCGGCTGCCCGGAGCAGGTGCGAAAGGCGAAGTGAAGAGTTGTGAGTAGAGTTACGCATGGCAAGTATTTGAGAAGTTGGAAGATGCAGTACTAAAGCAAGGAAAAAATGTTTTCGAAGAGTAGAACGGTAAACCGACCCTGTTAAGAGTCCTTAAAGAAGCTAAAATGCAGGTGAGAAGTGTATTTGCTCCACTCCCGCAACCAAATATAGAATTAATTCGGATGCTGATGCAACAACTTTTCAGATTTTTCGTCGCTAGTGGTTTATAAAAAGCGTGCCAGTTATTTTCGTCACAACCGCTTGCTTCTCTTTTGCTTATGACGCGTCGACGGGCTAAGCAGCAACGCTTCCTGCCTACAGTTGAGCTGCCAGTGGGAGCGGAACCCGGCTGTGAGCTGTGTCAGCGGTTTGTGCGTTCCGTGTCGCGGCATCATTTGGTGCCCCGGCAGGAAGGTGGCCGCCACGGGCCCACGGTAGCGCTGTGCCAGCCGTGTCACAGCACGGTTCATTTGCTACTCGATAACCGGGAGCTGGCCCGAAAGTATTCGACCGTGGAAACCCTGCGCCTTGCACCTGAGTTGCAGAAGTACCTGGAATGGGTGCGCCGCAGCCGGATTGAGCATATTTCCAATCGAAGACGGCGGTGAAGCAGGATAGGAGTAGCGCTTGCGTGCTAGCTTTGGCACTCGGAGCTGTGCCCGCTCCGCCTTTGCTGATTCTGTCCTGATTGTTTGGCTTCCCAATGTCCTACCATTTTGTCCCGTTTCAGGCCCTGCGCCGCCAGCCGACTATCGTAGTCGACAGCACTGCCACCGGAGCCGCTCTGGTGCTGGCCCACTGGCGGGCCGCGCCCACGCCCGTTGCCCTGCGCGACGATACCAGTGCCGGCTCGGTGCTGCGCGCCCTGCGCCACCCGGCCTTTACGGAACTGGCGGCCCGGGCCGTAACCGCCAATCATTTCGACGTGGATGGCTTTGTGGGCGTCTGGAGCCTGCTGCACCCGGAAGCTGCGTTGCGCCACGAAGCGCTGCTCCGCCGCACGGCCCTGCTCGGCGACTTTCGGGAGTTGGATTGGCAAGACGACCGAGCCGATCAGGCGCTGCAACTGGTGTGCTGGCTGAATGCCAAAGAGAAGGAGCTGTTTTATCCGCCGTTTGGCGCGCCGGTGCTGCGGCGGCGCGAAGACGAAGCCTCGGCTGAAAAATTCGCCTGGTTTCTGCCCCGCTTCGAAGCGCTGCTCCTGGACCCGGAGAGCGGCCGGGCCGCCTGGAAACCGGAATACGAGCGAGTGCGCCAGGCAGTAGCTGGCATGCAGAGCTCGGCCACGCAAATCCGGCGGCATCCGGCCATTGGCCTAGTGGTAATTCGCACGCCGGAGCCGTTGCCGTATTACGCCTTGTTCGGACATACTGCCGGGGACGATATCGTGCTGAGTATCTATGCGGGGCAGCGGTATGAGCTGGAGTATAAATACACTACCTGGATTGATCTGGAGTCGCGGCCCACGCTGCCACGCTTGCCGCTGGCGGCGCTGGCGGCACAGCTGAACGCCCAGGAAAAAAGCTCGCACCGCTGGACCTTCGACGGTATCACCGACACCGGCCCATTGTTGCGCTTGGCGGGTAAAACGCTGCGCAAGACCGAGCGCTACGCCGACCCCGACCACCGTCCAATCTATGCTTCGTCCATTGATCCAGACGCGGTGGAGCAAGCCGTGGTAGCTTTTTTGCAACAAGGCTACGCCCGGATTCAGTCCCGCCGCTACTGGACGTGGGCCGAAATCCGGGCGGCGGGGGCTGAGTAGAGCTTACTCGCTGAAAGGGGGCTTAGCGCTCTTCTCCAAAGCCGATGATGCGCAGGGAGCTGACGCCGCCCGCTCCTTTTCGCACGCTGATCTGGGTACTCACGCGTTCCTTCAGGGCCTCGACGTGCGAGATAATGCCGATGGTTTTGCCCGTGCCTTGCAGCGTTTCCAGCGCCGACAAGGCTATTTCGAGCGTGTCGGGGTCGAGCGTGCCAAAACCCTCATCGATGAAGAGCGTGTCGATCTGAGTTTTGCGGCCCGCCAGCTCCGACAAGCCCAACGCCAGAGCCAGACTCACCAAGAAGCTTTCCCCACCCGAAAGAGAGTTCATAGAACGGCTATTGCCGCCCTGGTATTCGTCGATGATGAGCAAGTCGAGGTGCTCTTGCTGGTTGCGGCTGATGCGGTAACGGTCGGTGAGGCGGTGCAGGTGGCGGTTGGCCAGCTCCACGAGGCGCGCCAGGGTAAGGCCCTGGGCAAACTCGCTGAACTTCTTGCCGTCGGCCGAGCCGATGAGGTCGGCCAGCTGCCGCCAGCGCCGGGCTTCCTGCTGTTGCCGGGCCAGCTGCTGCGCCAGCGCGGCATGGCGGGCCAGGCCCCGGTGGTGGTCGAGCAGGCGCTGCTGGCGCTGGCCCAGCTGCTGATTAAGCTGCGCCAGCTGCTCATTGATGCCCTGCAGCTGCTGGCCGATGGTTTCGGCCGGCTCGTTGGTAAGGTTACGGCCGTGTTCCTGCTGCAACTGCTGCGCTGCTTCGGTCAGGCTTTGCTGGGTGGTCGCTACGGCCCGCTCGTGGGTCTGGAGCTGATCGGCGAGGCGGCGCACTTCCGAGTCAGGCAGCAGCAGCGTTGGCAGCGCCGTAGGGTCGGGGGCCAGGCCAGCGGTTTGCAGGTCGGCTACCAACGCGGCGTGCTGCTGCTCATGCTCATGGCGCTGGCGGGCGGCTTCCTGCTCGCTTTGGCGCAGGCTCTCCGAGGCTACAGAAAGGGCTGTTTCCCGCAGCTTCAGGGTTTGGGTTAGCTGCTCCACTTGCTGCGTCGTCTGCTCCACCGCTGCGGCTAGCCCGCGCCGGGCCAGTGCTACATCGGAGCCCGCGAATAGCTCGTGGCGCTGCTGGCGAAGCTGTTGAATGGCCGCGTGTTTTTCCAGCAGCTCCTGCTTGCTGGTTCGCAGCCAGAGCTGCAGCCGCCCACGTTCCTCCTCCGTTTTCTCAACAGTAGCACTGATACCACTCAGTTCGCGGTTGGCCTCGTGATGAAGCGTCTGGTTCTGGCTGAACTCAGCGGCGCGCTTACCGGCCAGCTCCATCAATGCCCGGCCGTTCTGATCGGTGAACTCCAGGCCAAAATTGCTCAGTAAGCTCCCAATAACGCCGCGCACGGCCGGAACCCGCTCCTCGGCGTCGCCTAGCTGCCGGGCGAGCTGGCCGGCGTCCTGGGTGTAGTCGTGCTGCTGCTGGGTGGCGCTGGCCTGCTGGCTGCTGGCCCGGGCCACCTGTAGCGCTACTGCTCCGTGCTGGCGTGCCAGCTCCTGCATGTGTTTTACCAAAGCTTTTACCTGTTCGCCCGCGCTTTTCTCCTCGGTTTCCGGTAACAGCTGAACCGGCTCGTTCGAGCTGACTTCCGCGCCCTCATGGAGCTGCTCCAACATCGTAACGTAGGTATGCAGGCGGTTGAAGCGGGCCCCCAAGGCGCGTACGTGCTGGCCCAGCGCCTCTTCGCGCTGCTGGTCGCGCTGCATTGAATCTTCACTGATGCCCAGCACGCCCGCCAGATATGGATGCTCGGTGGCACCGCATACCGGGCACGGCTCGCCAGCCACCAGCCGCTGGCGCACATCGGTGTGCGACATCACCAGCTGCTGCAGCTGCAGGCTGCGGCGCAAATCGTCCCAGTGCTGCTGCTGTGCTTCCTGTTCCTGGTGCAGGGCGGCTACCTGGTGGCGCAGGCAGCGCAGCCAGCGGTGGTGGTCGGTGGTGGCGGCTTGCTGCTGAACGAGGAGCTCCGTGAGCTGCTGCTGAGCTGCGGTAGCGGCTTGTTGGTGCCGGGCAGCGGCGGCCTGGGCCTGCTGCTGCCGTTGCGTGGTGTCCAGCAGGCGCTGCCGCAGCTGGCCCAACTCGCTGTTCAGATGCTCCCAGTCCTGAATGTTGGCTGAAAGTTCGGGTAGTATTTGGGTTAGCTCGCTGACGTTGGCATTTAGTGTAAGCCATTTATCGAGCTCACGCAGCTGTTGCTGCAGCTCGCGTAGGCGTCCGGTGGCCTGGTCAGCGCTGGCTTTCAGCTGCTTACACTGCTCGTTGCGAAGGTCGTATTCCTGGCGGGCTTTGTGCAGCTCCGTTTCGCTGAGCTGCATCACGGTATCCAGCTTTTCGGCTTCCCGCAGCTTGGGTTCCTGCTGCTGCTGGGCTGCGGTGGCCGTGTCACGCGTTTGCTGCGCCTGCCGGACCTGCTGGCCCGCCTGGTCGCATTGCGCTTGCAGCTGAGGCAGCCGCACCTTCAGCTGCTCGGCTTCCCGGCCGAGTCGCTGAATCTGGGTTTCAGCCTGCTGGAGCAAGGCCCAAGGCGTGCGGAAAGGCAGGGCCTGCTCGTGCAGGCTCACGCGCTGCCGAATCGGCGACAGGGCTTCGGCTTCCTGGGCCAGCGAAAGCAGCCGTTGCTGTCCGTGGTGCTGGCGGGTGGTCAGCTCGGCCAGCCGCCGCAGCCAGAGCTGCGCCTCGCCCAGGCGGTGCTGCTCGGTGGTAGTGGTGGTAAGCTGAAGCTTGAAGGTCTCTACTTCGGCCTCTAAAACGGCTACTTCTTCCTCGCCAAGCAGCGCAACGCCCGCCAGACCCGCCCGCAGCACCTCAGTCTGCTGGGTTTCCTGCTTGGCTTTGTCGAAGGCGGCTTTGGAGATGTCGGAGTACTTCCGCGTGTCGGTTATCTTTTCCAGCAGCTGGGCCCGGTCGCCGGGGCTGGCTTTCAAAAACTTGGTAAAGTCGCCCTGCGCCAGCAGCACGGAGCGCAAAAACTGGCGGTATTCAAGCCCGCTCAGCTCGGCCACCCGGGCCGGCACTTTCATCTTGTAGGTTTCCAGAAACGGCCACGACTCCTGCCCATCGTCGGCCACCTGCCGCTCGCTCAGCTCCATGCGCGGGGGTTGCAGGTTGCCTTCCGGCCGCTTGCGGGCGCGGTACTGGCCCCATTTGGCGCGGTAGTGCTTGTCGTTCACCTGGAACTCCACTTCCGCCCAGCTTTCCCCGGTGCCGTGGCTCATTACCTGCTCGGGGCCGCTGCCGTCGTGGCGCGGCACCTGGCCGTAGAGCGCCAGCGTAATAGCATCCAGAATAGTTGTTTTGCCCGCGCCGGTAGGGCCCGTAATGGCAAACAAGCCTGCGTCGGAAAGGGGCGAGGCAGCAAAATCGACCTCGTGCTCGCCGCGCAACGAGTTCAGGTTGTAGAAACGGACACGGAGAATTTTCATTCGAAGAAAGCCTCATACTGCCCGGAAAAGCTCGGACAGGTACCAGAAATGCGGATACACAAAGATACGGTGGAATACAGCGCGCGCCGGTCAGGACTGCGCCTCCCGCATCCACTCCAGCAGCTCATCGAAAGCCCCCAGCAACCCGGCCCGACCGGCTTCGGGCTCGTCCTCCAGGCGGCGCGCAAACACTTCCCGCTCCGTAAAATCGTCGAGGCTGGGCGTGAGGGGCTCGTCATCGGCATCAGAGCCCAAGGCCCGGAGCGCAACCAGCCGCAAATGCCGGCGCGCCAGCACCTCGATGTGCTGCCGGTCGAGCTGCTCAATGGTTTTGAGCAGCTGCTCCGCCACTTCCAGCTGGGTCAGCTCCGAGTGTACTTCCACGTCGACCCAAGCCGGCAACACAAATCCAGCGTTGTCATAGGCTGCCAAGCTAGCCGTTACCTCTTCCAAAGAGCCATGAAAGCGGGCCAGGCGGCGCGTGCCGGGTACGGGCAGTGCTTCGAGGCTGTGCAGCTTACCCACCGCAAACTCCAGCAGTAGGATTTCCTTGGGGTGGTCGACTTCGGAAAACGACAGCGGAATAGGGGAGCCGCTGTAGCGAATATGCTCCCGGCCGCCCACGCGCTGCGGCCGGTGCAAATGGCCCAGCGCCACGTAGTCGAAGATGGTCGGGAAGTGGTCGGCCGTCACCTGGCCCAGGTTGCCCACGTGAATGGTGCGCTCCGAATCGGAGGGGGCGGCGCCGGCGGCGTAGAGGTGGCCGGTAGCCAACACGGGCAGGCCCAGATCTTTGAGCTGCCACACCTGCTCGATTTCCGAAACGCGGCTGTAGTGGTCGGCAATGCCCTGCTTGATGCGGGCTTCGCGCTCCTCGGCCGCCTCGCCGGGCACCGATAAGCGCACGTCCCGGTCGCGCAGAAAAGGCACGGCGCACACCACCAGGCCCGGTTTGCCCGCGGCATCGTCGAGCACCAGCACCTGGTCGTCGAAGCAGTCGGGCACGCAGCCGACCACGTGCACCCGCAGGTGGCGCAGCAGGCGGGCCGGCGCGTTTAGAGTGGCTGGCGAGTCGTGGTTGCCGCCCACCACCACGATGTCGCGGCAGCCGGTGCCGCGCATGCTCAGCAGAAATGAGTAGTACAGCTCCAGCGCCTGGTTGGAAGGCGAGCCGGTATCGAACACGTCGCCCGCTACCACCAGCACTTCTACCCGCTGCTCGCGCACGACCTCGACCAGCCACTCCAGAAAGTAGCGGTGCTCGTCGGTTCGTTCGTGGCCACTGATAAAGCGTTGGCCCAGGTGCCAGTCGGCGGTGTGTAGTACGCGCATGAGGTCAGAGTGAACCTCAAAGATACCTCAGTGGCGGCGGAAGTAAAATTGCCAGCCGGAAGGGGTTGCTATGCAAACATTGCTGCCGGCAGAAAGAAGATGTATGTTATGTTACCTATTTTACTTTCTGTTGTTTACCGAAGCAGCTTTGTTAAAGCCGTGTGCATTGGCCGTTATTTCGCAAAATAACTGTTCATAAGATGACTTTTGTGTCAGGTTACTGTTTGCCAGAAAACGTAGGGTATAATTTATAAACCGGAAATATAATGCAGCATACTCCCATCACTACAAGAAAGGATGTGAGTGCTTGGTTCTTCACGCGAACAGCCTGAAAGTCCAGTATTATCTCATCCTCTGTTGCAATTTGAAAAACTTGCGGCTCCCAGTAAGTCAGCTCTGACTTTTTCACCCAGACCGTTACTGAGTCTGCTCGATTAAGCTCGTTTTTGATGTTTTCATGCCCTTTGTGTAGGTAATTGCTGCCAATATTTTCTGTTAAAGCAAATTTATTTTTGTGTTCATACAGGTAGAAGACTAGTTCGGATTTTTAGCTTTTGGCTTCATATCCGTAGCGACTCTCGCTGCTAACGCTTGTTGTATATGTAGTGCAGTTTTGAAGAACTTCTTTTAATGAAACCAAAGAACTCCGTGGTGTCCAGATGGTAGCGAGCTGCTGAACAGCGAAAAATAATAAGATCAGACCCATAAAGAAGAGGCCAACTAAATTTCTGCTTATAACGCTGCTGCCTATGCTAAATGTCATAGCAAATTACATTTGATTTTCGTATTTGTGCTGCTCGCAAAATAGAAGCAGCGTAGGCCATTTCGCTAACGAATGCCCTACGCTACTATAAAGCTGTTTGAAGAAACTGCGAGAATCTAGTGAACCTCCTGCTTCTGAAACTCCGTAATGGCCTCGCCCAAATCATAGATTTGGGCTCCCGGCAGCGCCGCTTCCAGAATGCTGCCGCCGGCCGCCGAGCGGTAGCCGCCGGCGCAATGCACCAAAATAGGCTTCTCAGTCGGTATTTCGTGGGCCCGCTCCCGCAGCTCGGGTAGCGGGATAACCAGCGCATTGGCAAAAATGGGCTGTTTGGCTTCGGTACGGTTCCGGATGTCCACGATAGTAAAGTCTTGCGGCCGCTCCCGCACGTGCTCTACCACTGTGGACAGGCTGCTGGCCGGCAGGGTAGGTGGGGTAAGCAGCGCCCCTTTAATGCCGGTTTCGTAGCCGATTTTGGCCGTTTTGCGGATTACGGTGTCCAAGGCAATTTGCGAGTCGGCAATAAGGTAGAAAGCCTCTTGGGGGCCTACCACCGAGCCCAGCCAGGTTTCAAACTTGCCACCATCCTGCAGATTGATGGCGCCGGGCAGGTGCGCTTGCTTGAACTCGGCCTGGGGCCGGGTATCGATGATGAGAACACCATTTTCGAGCGCCGCCGTGGGCTGTAGGCGCGGCACGGCCCGTATGCTGTCTTCGAAGGGCAGCGCGCCTTGCTTGTTGAGCTGCACGCCGTGGCCGAAATACTTCGGCACGAAAGGTTGATCTTCCAGCAGCACCTTAATAAACTCCTGCTCGCTCATCGGCTGCAGCGCGTAATTCGTTTTTAGCTCTTTCCCGATGGTGCTATCTAGGTCGGGGCTGGTAGTTTTACCGCATAGCGAGCCGGGGCCGTGGGCCGGATATACCTTCGTAGTGGGGGGCAGCGTCATCAGCTTGCGGCGGGTACTGTCGTAGAGCTGGGCGGCCAGCTCCTCGCGCTTGTGGCCACCGGCTATTTCCTCCTCCCGCAAATCGGGGCGACCTACGTCGCCCACGAAGAGCGTGTCGCCGGTGAAAACGGCGCGGGTCTGAGCCAGCTCATCCATCAGCAGAATCGAGATGCTGTCGGGGGAGTGGCCGGGTGTGTTGATGGCGTGCAGCTCCACGGTGCCCAGCGTGATACGGTCGCCGTCGTCGAAGGCGCGGTGGGAGTAGCTGGCCTGCACCAGCTTGCTGCAATAAATAAAGGCGTCGGTTTCCTGTGCTATTTCCAGGTGCGACGACACAAAATCAGCGTGCGGATGCGTTTCGATAACGGCTACGATTGTGGCCTCGTGCTCATCGGCGAAGTCGTAGTATTGCTGCGGGTCGCGGGCCGGGTCGATGATGGCGACTTGGCGGCCACAGCGCACGGCATAGCTGGCGTGGGCCAGGCCCTTGTCATAGAATTGCTGAATCTGTACCGACGCGGTACTACTGGGAAGGGGGCTCATATGGGTGTGCCATTAGTGAAGCGCTACGCTCCGGAGAGCAGGCGGATAGGTCAAATATAGCAAACCGTAACGGGAACTGTGGGTTCTGCCCGCACTGAAGAATTGCCGGGTTATGAAACTTCCGTAAACGTTGCTTATATCCCTAAAAGGAGAAAATTTGCCGTTGTGTTAGCGCGTATGTATTTGATATTAAGTGTAATATGTGTGCCGCTCTTGGGCGCAAGTCGACCCAGGTCGGCTTGTGCCCAAGAGCGGCACAAGGCACTTATGCTACTGAACGACTTAAGTAAGTGACAGAAGTTGGCTTTTGTTCTGAGTGATATATAAACAGCTGCCTTGGCTCTGCCTGAACTGCTAGTGCTTAGTCAGGAGAGTTTTTCGAACAAACCTTTTGGTAGTGGCGGGTGAGTTTCTCCCGCGCCTTATCGAGCGCGAATTGCCAGTTGACTGTTGCTCCCCGGGCGTTGCGTTCCGCCACACA